>NZ_JAGGLJ010000001.1 GCF_017874395.1 Peptoniphilus stercorisuis
AAGATTAAGATTAGTTGGTTTAAAAAATATGAAAGAAACTATTTTGGAGATAAAAAAATACGTTCAGTGGTATAATACTGAACGTATTCAAAAAGTCTTAGGATACTTATCTCCCTTAGAATACAAATTAAAATATCTATAATATTTTATTTGATGTGTACTTGACAGGGCATAGTATCTTTAAAGCCTCCTTTTATTTTTACATATCAAGATTAAAGTCTTCTAGTACTTTCCAAATCTCAACATTATTTTTTTTGTTGTAAATATGGCCATTTACGGCTTCTACTATTGCTTCGTAGTACCATTTGTCTTTTTCTAGGTCATTGAATTCTTTTATTCCATCTAAAATATTTTCACGAAGAACTTTTCTATTTAGAACATTATTTACAAGTGTTATAAATTCAGCTCTTGTAATATATTCGTCAGGTTTAAAAGTACCATCTTCATAACCTTTGATCCAGCCTTTATTGTAGCTTGATCCGATATATTTTTCTGCCCAGTGGCCCTTTGTATTTTTGAAGTTATAGTTTACTTTTTCTAAATTATCAAATCTAGATGCAATTGCTGCTGCTTCAGCTCTTGTTATAAAATTACTTCCTTTAAAGCTATTATCTTTATATCCTTTTAATATATTTCCCTTTGTAAGTGTTGATATATGCTTATTTGACCATCTGTCTTTAGAAATATCATTGAAGTTATTTTTTAGTGAATAAATTTCTTTTTTATAATCTTCATCTAAAAGTCTATAAAATACTGCTGCAACCTCTTCTCTTGATATATTAGAATTAGGTCTTACACTTTGATCAGGATAGCCTTGTATATATTCAAAGTGATCATCAATATTCAATTTTTCAGAAAATTTATCCTCTTTAGGAGTGATTTTTCCAAAAAATGGAATTCCTGATTTTGGAATTTTTTTGTAATCAAATACGATTACTATTTTATCTTTTTGATATTCTTTTTTGCCATCTTTATTTTCTTTTATATAGTCTGATCTTTTTACTAATTGCTCTGTAATATCAGGGCCATAGTATCCAGAAATATCAATTGATTTTTCTAGTACTTCATCTTTATCAGAAAGAGAAGCGTGTTTTGTATTTGCAATTTCAGCTTTTGTACTTTCATCAATATATTTGACTTCATAAGGAAGATCAAGTCTATAGTTAAATATTTTTAACTTTTTAAAGCTTTCTTTTTCTACTTGATTATCTTAATTTACTATTAGAGCAAGAAGGCTTTTTTTAGTTAGATTTTTGTCTTCATCAATATATTCAATAGTCTTATATCCTTCTTTTGGATTGTCAGGATTTTTGAAGAAGTTTTTTCTATATACTTTCTTTTTCTTAGTTCCTACTTTTATATAGTTTTCAATAGGTTTTGCTTTCTTTTCTTTTTGATCTTCTGTCTTAAGTCCTGTTCTTAGATTATCTTTAATTAATTCTAAGGTATCTATATCTCTATATGCTACTTCAAAAGGAAGAACTCTTTTGTATTTTATTTTATACACTGCATATTCCTGATTATTTTCAGTAATAGGCTCATTATTTTCATCATTATTTTCAATAGAATATTTTTCAAGTAATCCCTTATGATCTATTGTCTTATTATCAGATATAGCTATATGATGTTCAATTTCTTTTGGCTTTTCAATAGCATAAATAGTATTTTCGCCATTTTTATTTTCAGGAATATTAACTATTTTTTTCTCTGAAATATCTAGGATTTCCTTAGTGTCCATATCAATATATTTAACTACATATCCAAGTTTTGTATATACAAATATTATCTCTTTAGTTTCTTTAATATTTTCTTCATTTATTTTATAAGGTTTATCAGTTGTTCTATATCCTTCTATTAATTCTGGATTTTCAAAGTATTCTTCAAATCCATTAAGTTCAAGTTTTTTAACTTCTTTAGAAGGGATAAGATCTAGATAACTACCATCTTCAAGTTTTTCTACATAGCGCACTTTATAGTTTTTTAAATATTCATTGTCTTTTAGTTTTCTATAATAAAAGTCGATTTTATTATATTTTCCATTTTCTATAATAGTATTTTTTTCGTAATCATAATTAAGAGTTAGTTCTTTTTTGCCAGCTTTATTTTTTGCTAGTAAGAAGTATCCAATATCTTCAAAGTTTTTTGCTATTGCTGAAACTTTTTCTTCTGGAAAAGCTATTGTTATATCAGATGGAGAAATATTCATATTGTTTTTGTCATCATAGTCTAAATAATTTATATAACAATTTTCAGGAAGTTGGTCTATTTCTGTAGAATTATATTTTTTTTGATAATAAAAATTTAATACATTTGTTTTGTTATTTGAAATTACCATAGTTTTATATGCTTCATCATCTTCTTTAAGATGAGTGTATCCAAAGTTTTCAAAATCAAAAGCAATAGCACCAACAACAGTTCCTCTTAAAAGATTTCCTTGTATTTTAAAGAAACTTTTTGCAGGAGTTACATTTGTTATAGTTCCATCTTCATTTTGTTTTTTAGAATATAAATAATTTACAGTATAAGATCCATCATCTTTTTCTCCAGGAATATTTGGAGGTAATTTAGTAACTTTTGTATGTCTTATATATTTAATTTGTATTTCTTGTTCGTTTTTCACAATTTTACGTGTCATATGATTTTCATCATAAAATGGACCTTCTTCAAATATATATTCATATCTAAATCTATATTTATTTCCATTTTCATCAAGATGTTCTTTTCCATCAAGATCTACATATTTAATTTCAGGACTAGAATATAGATTACTTGCAGGCACTACAATAGGAGATACCTGACTGTTTGGGCTTATACTTCCATGAGAACCAAGTTTTGAATATTTAGTAAAGTTTTTAATATCAATATTTTTATCATTAGCTATAAGATTTTCATAAGAACTATTATTTATCCAGTAGTAATTTGTTTTGTATCTAAAATCATCTTTTGGTATAAATTCATCTTTAGTTTTATATTTATAAATTATTGTTTTATCGCCATCTATTAATAAAGTAGAACCATCTTTAAATGATTTATTAGGTTCTTCAACTACATTAAATTCTTCATCTTCTCTTTCATAAATACCGATATTTTCGCTAATTGGTCTTGGAGATATTGTTGTTCCAGTTAAATATTGAGTTATTAAATTAGAATAATCTTGATTTTCTAGATTAATATCTTTAAATTCAATTCCATCTCTATATTTATGGTTTAAATTTACATCACTTAATATTGATGGAAGAGTTTCTGGATCACCTTTTGTCATTTTATAAAAAACTTCAATATCATATTTTTTATTACCTTCTTCAGTAAGTGATTTATAATCTTTGAATTTTTCACGACATAAATCAACGTTTAAACTATCAGGTGTTATATATACATTATGTTCTTCGTCGTATTGAGCTACTTCGCCTGAGGATTTATTTTTAAATTGTGTTAAATCTTTTAATAGTTTATTATTTAGTTTTACAGTTTTAATAGAACCTGAACCAATTGTTTGGATTATAGGCATCTCTATA
This sequence comes from Peptoniphilus stercorisuis, assembly GCF_017874395.1. Classification (GTDB taxonomy): domain Bacteria; phylum Bacillota; class Clostridia; order Tissierellales; family Peptoniphilaceae; genus Anaerosphaera; species Anaerosphaera stercorisuis. The sequence continues at coordinate 3,516 of NZ_JAGGLJ010000001.1, forward strand.
ATAGATTTAGTCTCAGAAAGTGGTATGCTAAATTTTACATATTCTCCAGTTTTAGATTTTATATCTTGAAAATATTTACAATTCTCAGTACAGTTTTTATCTGTGTATGGATATTCAATATTACATTCTTTTCTATGTCTATAAAAAGCAATAGTAATATCAGCTGTCTTTATTTCTGGTAGTTCTAAATTTCCATCATATTTAAAAAATACTACTTTTCCGTCTTCATCAAGTTTGATTTTTTTATAATAATTTATAACATTTCCATCTTCATCTTTTTCTATTTCAGTATCTTTATGATTAATACAGTCCTCAGAAAGATATAGGTTATATTTGCTTAAATCTTTTGCTATGATTTTTACAGTTGTATCAGTTTTATCAAATTTAACCTCTGGCTTCATAAATTCTTTAATTACTTCATTTCCATTTTCATCTTTATCAGATACTAAATATTTAACAATATAATAAGTTAAGTTGTTACAAATATATTGAAAAGAAAAATCATGATCAGATTTTAAAATCTTAGTCTTAGTTTTATCATCAGCAAGTCTAAATCTAGACATTTTGTAATCATCATCTTCAAAATCGTGGTTTCTAATAGGGCTTACAGTAATCTCTGAACCTTTGTATCCTTTATAAAATCTAGGTGCATGTTTTTTATTAGTATTTTCGTCGGCTCCAAATTGATTAGTAAGCTTATTTAAAACATTATAATTTATATTTAAAGAGTCACTATCTGGAACAGTTCTTGATTTTAATATATATTCAAGAGTAACTGTATTAGAATTATTATTTTTAAAATTACCAGTAGAAGCATCAAATATATAATTTATATTTTTATTTTTAAGTGTGTAGTTATCAATGTTTTGTCCATTAAATTTAACTATTTGGTCCATTGTAACCCAATACTCATTTTCAACTTTTTGTCCATTAAAGTCACTTATTATAATATAATTAACTCTTTTTGAATCAAAATTAAAAGTTTTATTAACACTTCTATTTGGAATAATAGAAAAATTTAATTCTTCTTCTGACATTTCTTTTTTATTTCCATCATCTAAGAAAAGATCAAAATCATAAATATGATTACCACTACTTAATACATCTTCTGCAAAAGTGTTTTTTAGAGATGCATTAATTTCGTCATTATAATAAATAGAATCTTCTTTATAATTTTCTTCGTTTATTTCATTAGATCTATTTAAAACAGTTAATTTCGCAGAATCAATAAAGTTATTTTCTTCTTTATCCTCTTTATCTTTATCTTCTTTATCTTTATCATCTTGGTCTACATCTTCTGTATCAACTTTGTCTGTATCTTTTTTATCATCATTTTTAGAATTATTGATTTTTTCTTTTAAATCTTTATCTTCAGTAATTTTTTCAATTTTATATTCATTAGAAAAAACATTTTTATTACTTTTATTTTCAATTTCATTTAATTTTTTAAAATTAATATTAACACTTTTTTCGTTGTGAATATTTTTAAAAGAAATTCCTGTGTTTGTTATTTCTATTGGTCTTAAATCTAAGTTTAAATCTTTTTGGAAAATATCAAGATCTTTATCAAATTCAAAATCATATTCTTCTTCTATTTCTTTAATTGATCTATAGTAACTAGGAATAGAAATATTTGTACTTTCATAACTAGATTTAATTGAAATATTTCTACTTGTTGTATTAATACTAATATTAATTTTATCTTTTGGTCTTACTTTTATATTTCTTGATAAGTTTGATAGCTTTTTTTCTGGGTGATATATATCATTTAGACCGATATTGATTTTTACAGAATAAATATTTTGACAATTTACATTTATATTTAACTCTTTTAAATCCTTATCAGATAAATCTATTTTATTATCCTTAATGGAATTTTTATCATATATTTTCCCGTTTATTTCATAGTTTAATATTTCATAATTTTTATTAGTATAATTATTTTCAAAATTAATAGTTCCAAAAATATTATATAAAATATCAAAAATTGAATATTCAAATTTATCGAAATTTTTTGATGGACTTAAAGAGGAATCTTGAATTTTTTCTCCATCTAAAAGAGCAACTACATTTATTTTAGTTTTAGTATCGAGCTCAATATCTTCATCAATATCTTTTTCTTTATTATCACTATCTTTTTCATCATCATCTAAATCTTCTTTATTATCACTATCTTTTTCATCATCATCTAAATCTTCTTTATTATCACTATCTTTTTCATCATCATCATTTAGATTATGAGTTTCATTATTATCTTTTTTTACAATAGTATTTACTGCATTATTTTTAATATTATTCTTTGCAAAAACAGAACCCATAAAAATATTTACATCAAATAATAGGGAAATAACTAAAGTAAAAAGTATGAGTTTTTTAATTAAATTTTTCATAATAGCCCTCTCCTATAAAAACACCTCTTTCATTAAAAGTTAAAATATTCTTCCATTTATATAAAAAACATAGCATAAGTGACTAAAACTGTTTAAATAAAATGCTATAATTTATATTGTAAAATTACCCTGTGAAAAGATTGATAAATCGGGCGAAACTAAAAATTAGACACTTCTTAAATATTTACATAAAAAAAAGATAGCCTAGGCTATCTTCTAATTATTATTTCAAATATTATGAAAAGTCCAAAGTAAAGTATTGGTTGGTGAAGAAGGTACACGACTAAACTATGTCTTCCTATTGCTGAAATAATATTGTTTTTCCCCATTGGTTTTAGGAGATTTTTTCTTTTTAATATATGTCCCAAGAAATATCCTGATATAAATAGAAAACTCCATGGAAATAGTGGAAAGTAATCTGCTGATACAAAGTCTTCGTGGGGAAGTCCTATTGGATATAGGTATTTACTTTTATAAATATAATCTGGAATATTTAATATTTCAATGCTGCTAATTCCAAGGTTTCCATAGGGAAGATTATAAAAAATTAAAAATAATAATATAAATAATACAAATCCAAAGTAGGGGTTTAGTTTATTTAAAAATTTATTTAGCAAGTCCATTATTATAATTGATGCACCTATTAATGATAGTACACCAAATTTTACTGCTTCTTCGGGTATAAATATATATGTTATTAGGCTTATTAATAGACTAAGTCCAAAGACTATTAAGCCTTGTTTCCTATGATTTTTATAAAAGTGAAAGCTAATGCCACTTATTAATATAAATGTAATACATATGGAAAGTTGCCAAGGTTTTACATTATTTAATCGATAGAAATCAATATTTATATTAAAAACATAAACTAAATCATAAAAGAGATGATATAAAATCATACTAATTAAGCTAATTCCACGAATCATATCAATATAATGATTTCTTTTTTCTAGATTTAATTTTTTCAAAAGTTTTTCACCTCGTTAAAGTATATACCCAAGGGATTTTATTATATTAGATTTGTTTGAGTTATAATATTTAGTATTATTCCAAGAGATGCTCCAAGACCTATTATTTTAAATAGGCTTATTTTTTTAGTATGTAGTTTTATTCCAATAATAAATGTAATAGCTGAAATAATATTTAAGCTATTAATTCCATTTGGAATTATGCAAGTTTTAAATAGTTCTAAAGCTGTTATAAAAATTAATGAAACTATTCCTGCTTTTATTCCTGTTAGAATCCAGTCTAGTGCTATAAAGTTTTTGCCTTTTTTAAATAGTAAATTTGCAAGTATCATTAAAAGGATAAATTGTGGTGTTTCTACTCCAATTGTTGCAATAATTGCTCCTATTGTCCCTGATACTTTTTGGCCGACGAAGGTTGCTGAATTTACTGAAAGAGGTCCTGGTGTCATTTGAGAAATAGATACTATATCTCTAAATTCCATTATACTAAGCCAGTTATTTTCTTCTACGACAAATCTCTCTATAAGTGGTATTGTTGCATATCCTCCACCAAAGGCAAGAGATCCTATTTTAAAAAATGTAATATATAAATTAAATAAATTAGTCAATATTATCACCTCTATTGAGTATAAAAAACACATTAAATCCAAGAAGTGCTGATAGTAAAATAAGTGGTGCTGTATGTATTGATAAAGTATATCCTAAGAAAAATATTAAAATCATAACTACTACTGAAAATATTGGATAGTTTTTGTAAGAGGACTTTGCCATATTAAATACACTTATAAATAGCATTGCGCAAATAACTCCACTAATTCCATCAAGAGCAGATTTAATGTAAAAGTTTGTCTTAAATTCTTGATAAAATAAAGAAACTAAAGAAAGAATTAATAGACAGGGAAGGGAGGAAGCTATAAGTGATGTAATAGCACCTTTTGCTCCACGAAGTCTATATCCTGTTAGAATAGATGTAGATATTGTAATAGCGCCAGGGCCACTTTGAGCAAGGGCTATAATATCTAACATTTCATCTTCTTTAATTAAATTTAAGTCATTTACAAAGACATTATTTATTACGGGAATAATTGTATATCCACCACCAAAGGTTAAAGCACTTATTTTAAAAAAAGTTATAAATAATTTAAAAAGTGAGATATTTTTTTCTTTCATTTGATCACCTACTAGATTGTTATATTTTTAACATTATAAATTACAATTCCTTAAATAAAATCTTTTTAATAGGTAAACTGGTACTACCTTTAATTAAAATATACCCTTGATATTGAAATTTAACCATTTTGATTAATTTATGTATATTATTCATTTTGTGTTATTATTAATTAGGTGATTTTTTGAGATTTAAAAATTCAAAGATATATTTTTTGCAAAGAATTTTAATGAGTTTTGCTTATTTAATATATTTTTTAGCTTTGTATTTAAAAAGACGAGTTTTAAGTGTAGATTTTTTTAATAAAATTAGTTTTTATTTTGGTGCTTTATATTTTATTTTTTTAATAGTTTTATTTATTTTAACTAATTATAATTTTAAGATAAATAGGCCTATTAAGAAATATTTAAACTATTTTATTATAATATATTTTATTGATGTTTTTTCTGTATTATTATTTACTTTATTAGTATTTTTAAGTTTATAATACTAGAGAATTTTAGATTATGAGATTATAATAAGCATGAATTAAATAAAGAAGGTGATAATATGAAGTTTGAACAAATTAGTAAAAATATTTACTACCTTCCACAAATCAAAGAAAAAGACTATCCAAATCTTGGATATATTAAGGGGGACAACTATTCTATAATGGTTGATGCTGGTGCCTCTTATAAGCATGTTAATTCTTATAATAAAGCTTTAAGGGAATTGGGTTTTATTATGCCAAGTTTTACAATATTGACTATTGGCATTGGGATCATACTTTTGGTATGAGTGCTTTAGATGCAAAGACTATTGTGCACAAAAAAACTAATGAAAAGTTAGAGGAAATGTCTAAATGGTCTTGGAATATTGAAGATATGAATTACAGGCTTAGCAATAATATTGATATACCCTTTGCTCATGATAATATCTTAAAGGAATTTGATGATTTATCTAAGATTAAAATTTTAAAGGGTGATATTGAATTTGAAGATAATTTAAAGTTTGATTTGGGAAATTTAGTAGTGGAGATTTTTCATACAGAAGCACCTCATTCTAATGACAGTGTATTAATTTATGTACCAAAAGATAAAGTTTTATTTTTAGGAGATTCAATAAGTAAAGATTATTATAATAATATGTATTATGATTTAGAAAAATTAAATATTTTAATAAAAAATTTAGAATCTATTGATTTTGAAATTGGAATTTTAGGACATAATGATCCTATTAAAAAAGAAGATTTAATCAATATTTTAAAATCTTTCTTATAATAAAAAAAGGGCCTTTTTAAAAGGTCCTTTTATATTACAAAATTAAGTATTATGCCACAAAGGGCGCTTATTCCAATAATTTTTAACATATCTATTTTTTTAATATATAGTATAAATCCTACTATAAATGTTATTGCAGGAACTATTTTAAAGGCATTTATTCCCTCTGGAAATAGACTAGTTACAAAAAGTTCTATTGCTGTTATTAAAATAAGAGAGACTACTCCTGCTTTTATTCCATTTAGTATCCAATCAAGTGCTTTGAATTTTTTACCTTTAGAAAATAAGAAGTATCCAAGGATCATCATAAGTATAAATTGAGGTGTTATAACTCCAAGTGTTGCTATAACTGCTCCTACAAATCCACCTACTTTTTGTCCAACAAATGTTGCTGCATTTACTGCTATTGGTCCTGGTGTCATTTGAGATATTGATATTAGATCTATAAATTCTTCCATTATGAGCCAACCATTTTCGTTAACTACATATCTTTCTATTAGAGGTATTGTTGCATATCCTCCTCCAAAGGCTAGGGCGCCGATTTTTAAAAAAGTAAAGTATAATTGCACCATTAAACTAATCAAGTTCACCCCTCCTGTCTATTATGAAAAATACACTAAATCCTAAAATGGCACTTAGTAATATTAATGGAGCTGTATGAACTCCAAGTATAAATCCAAGTACAAATATTAAAATCATAATTATTGATGAGAATACTGGGAATTTTTTATAGGCAGTTTTTCCCATATTAAAAACTGTTATAAATAAAACTGCACAGATCGCACCACTTATTCCTTCTAGGGCTGCATTTACATAAAAATTTGATCTAAATTCTTTATAGAATAAAGATACTACTGAAAGTATTAATAAACAGGGAAGTGCAGATGCAATTAAGCAAGTAATAGCACCAAGTGCTCCACGAAGTTTATATCCAGTAAGTAGTGATGTAGATATTGCCATAGCTCCTGGTCCACCTTGTGCAAGGGCAACAAGATCAAGCATTTCATCATCACTAATTAGTTTTAAATCTTCTACAAAAGTATCTTTTATAATTGGAACTATTGTATAACCACCACCAAAGGTAAGGGCGTTAATTTTAAAAAATGTTGTAAATAGTTTCATTAAAGATATGTCTTTTTTATTTTCCAAAAAATCACCACCTAATTTTATTATATCCAATAAGGCAATAAGTAAAAAGCAATATAGAAAAATTTTATTTTTAATAATAAAAAAAGACCTAAAAAGGTCAATTTTATATATTTACAATTATAAGATTAATTGCTATTCCAAGTACTGCTCCTATTCCTACTATTTGAAATAGTTGAAGTTTTTTAAAATATAGTATAAATCCAACTATAAATGTAATAGCTGCTGCTATTTGCATTTTAGAAATTACAAGTCCTTGTGGAAATATACTTGCTCCTATAAGTTTTAGAGCTGTAATAAGTATTAATGCTACAATTCCTGCTTTTACACCATTTAACATCCAGTCTAGTACTTTGAATTTTTTGCCCTTTGTAAAAAGTAAATGTCCAAAAATCATCATAAGTATAAATTGTGGTGTAACTACTCCAAGTGTTGCTACAAAGGCGCCTGGTAAATGTCCTACTTTTTGACCGACAAAGGTTGCTGCATTTATTGCAATTGGTCCTGGTGTCATTTGAGATATTGAAACTAAATCTACAAATTCACTCATTTGAAGCCAGCCATTTTCTTTAACTATAAATCTTTCTATTAGAGGCATTGCAGCATATCCTCCACCAAAGGCTAATACTCCAATTTTAAGACATGTTAAATAAAGTGTTGTAAAAAATTTAATCATTTAGTTTACCTCCTATATGAAGTAAAAAGAAAATAATTATTCCAAGACTTGCTGATAGTAATATTAGTTTTGCTGTATGGACTTTAATAAAAAATCCAAGTATAAATATTAAAACCATAACTAATAATGAAAATCCAGGATATTTGTCAAAGGCAAGTTTGCCCATGTTATATACTGTTGTCAAAAGAATTGCACATATAACTCCACTTATTCCTTCAAGTGCTGCATTTACATAAAAATTTGTTTTAAATTCTTGATAAAATACAGATACTGTTGAAAGTATTAGTATACAAGGTAAAGTTGATGCACTAAGTGTAGTAATAGCACCTATTGGTCCTCTTAGCTTGTATCCTGTAAGTATTGAAGTTGAAATTGCCATAGCGCCTGGTCCACTTTGAGCAAGGGCCATAATATCTAGCATTTCATCTTCTGTCATAAGATTATAATCTCTTACGAAAGTGTCCTTAATAATGGGCACAATAGTATAACCCCCACCAAAGGTAATGGCGTTAATTTTGAAAAATGTCGTAAATAATTTAAGTAGAGAAATATTTTTCTCTTCTTTTTCTTTGATAGTTCTTTCTGTTTTTTCCATTGATTTTATCACCTATACTAGTATAACACCTACTAAGTAGGTAAAATCAAGGTATAAAGGATAATTAATTATAAAATATAGAAAAAAAACTGTCTTTGTGCAATAATGAAATTAATTATAGGAGGTAATTTATGAAGAAAATAGGAATAATCGGCGTTGGAAATATGGGTGGTGCAATTGCAACTGCACTTTGTAAAAATAAATATGATTTAATACTTTCGAATCATAGCAAAAAAAACTTAGAGAAGTTTGAAAATTTTGAAAATATTAAAACAACTACTTCCAATATAGAAGTTGCAAAGGAATCTGATTATATAATTCTTGCTGTTAAGCCAAATATATATGAAAAGGTAATTAATGAAATAAATGAATATTTAACTAGTGATAAAGTTTTTATTTCAATTGCTGCAGGTTTTAGTATTAAATCTCTTGAAGAGATGCTTCCAAATAGAAAAATAGTAATGACTATGCCAAATACACCAGCTATGGTTGAGGAAGCTATTACTGCAATTTGTCCAAATAGTTTAATTGATGAAAAAGAAATTCAAGATATTGTGGAGATTTTTAGTAGTTTTGGTATAGCGCAGGTTTTAGATGAAATGTATTTTCCAGCATTTTCTGGATCTTGTGGATGTCTTCCTGCCTATGTATATATGTTTATAGAGGCGGCTTCTGATGCAGCTGTACTAAATGGTATGAAAAGAGCAGATGCTTATAAATTTATAGCACAAAGTGTACTTGGATCTGCAAAGATGCTTCTTGAGACAAATCTTCATCCAGGAGAGTTAAAGGATATGGTTACATCTCCAGGTGGTACAACTATTGAGGGAGTAAAAGCACTAGAAGATAATGGTTTTAGATCAGCTATAATATCTGCAATAGATGCCTCAGTTAAAAAAAGCAAGAATATGGGTAAGTAATATAGAGAATATTTATTATAAAATTAAGAACTTTAATTTAGTGTATTATAGAAAGAAGGGATAATTTTTGAAAGATTTACTTATTTTTTTAGCAGATGGATTTGAAGAAATTGAAGCTTTAACAGTATGTGATTATTTAAGACGTGCAGATTTTGAAATAGATCTTGTAAGTATTATGACAGATAGAAAACGTGTCAAAGGTGCACATGGTATAGATGTTGTAGCTGATAAACATATTGATGAAATTAATTTAAAAGAATATAGAGGAATTTATATTCCAGGTGGACTTCCTGGTGCTACAAATCTTGCTGATGATTCTAGAGTTAAAGAAATGGTTAAAATGTATGAAAATTCAGATAGACTTGTATCTGCAATTTGTGCAGGACCTATTGTATTTGATAAAACTGGAATATTAAAAGAGGGAAAATATACTTGTTATCCTGGATTTGAAAAAAACCTTGAAACTAAGGGAAATTTAGATGAGGCAGTAGTTCATGATAATAATATTATCACTGCTATGGGACCATCTTTTGCTCAAGTTTTAGCTTTTGAATTAATTGAATATTTAAATGATGAAAAAGCAGCAGAAGCTGTAAAAAAAGATGTATTATTTGACAAATTAGTTGATTTTATAAAAGAAGGAAAAGTAAAATAATAAAAGACGCCTAGGCGTCTTTTTTGTTTTTAATAGAGTCTATTTTATTTTTAATTTTATAGTTTAATTTTTTAGAATTTTCTTCTTCAATTTTTAATTCTTCAATTTCTTTTTCTTTTTCAATTTGCTCAAGATTTTTAATTTGTTAATCTATATCTGGAGTGATTTTAATATTGTCATTTTCATCTAGTACTTCTATAAGAGTAAGTCCAGGAGATAGTATTATTTCATCACCTGAAGAAGTTGTAAAAATAGTTTTTGAACTTTCTGAGTCTTTTGTCCAGTTTATATCTATAACTTTTCCTTGAGTAAATAATTTTCCACTACCACTTCCAATATGATCTATTGTAAGAGTTAGATTTGGACCTGTAACTTTTGAGTTTGCAAATTGCAGTATTATATTTTTAGGTCTTACTTCTGATGAGTCTTTTTCATCAATTAAAGTTTCATTATTTCTAATTGCCTTATAGTATTTAGTTTCTATATTATATTCAAAACTCATATTATATTGTTTAAAAAAGTCAAAGGACATATTAGTTGCATTTATTTCACCCATTTGTTTATTTACACTTTCAAGATCTTTAGAATAGTCATAATAAAAACTGTGAAATTCTTCAATATTTTCTAAATAGCCCTTTTCTTCTGATGATTTTTTTAATAGTTCATAATTTGTATAACCATTATGTGGGGCATATTTTTTTACATCTCTATTTCTATAATAAGTACTTCCTTCAAGAAATATTCCGTCTAAATCCTTTAGAGATAATTTTTGAATTTGATTATATCCAGCTTCTGATCCTCCCCAATGGGCATAGATTGAGTTATATTCAGAGGCTGTATTTACAAAATAAGGTCTTGCAGATCTAACTGGTCCTATTACAGAGGCTTGATTTTTTTGAAATAGTGCAAGATATCTTGTGTACTGACCTTCTGCTTTAAATTCATAGATTATTTCTGCATCATTAAGTCCTGATTGAGGTCTAGCGCCTGGGTGATTATCTAACATAATAGAAAAAACTGGTTCATTTTTAATGTCTTTTTCTGTTTCAACTCCACTAAGTGGTGCATAGTATTTTGGTTTTTCTTCTACTTTAGATTCTTTAATGGGACTATTTGATCCACAAGATGTTAAGAAAATAGAAAGAGAAATTATTAATGTGATTTTTTTTAATGTTTTCATATTTCGTCCTTTATATATATTTTAATAATGATATTATTAACAATTTTAATTATTGCTTTTGTCTGCTACTTTAGTTTAATGATTAAATGGGTAAAAATCAATATATAGTGTAAAAATATATAGACAAAATATTTACTTTGTATTAATATTATAAAAATATGCATAATAGCTATAAATACTTGTTTGAAATAAAGTGTTTTAAAAGAGGATTTTGCTATTAATATAGTTTATTTCTGTTATGATAAAAGTAGAGCAAATGAGGTGAGACTATGAGTATATCAAGAGAAGAAATGATTGAGCTTGATAGAAATGCCATAGAAAATTATGGTATAAGATCAATTGTTTTAATGGAGAACGCAGCAATGGGTGTATTTAATGAAGTCAAAGACTATAATTCCTTTACTATTATATGTGGAAGTGGAAATAATGGTGGAGATGGACTGGCCCTTGGACGACATTTATTACTTAATAAGAAAGATGTAGATATTTTTATTATTGAAGGAAGACAAAGTAATGAATTTACTGAAAATCTTGAAATTTTAAAAAAACTTACAAAAAATATTTATTATATTAATAAAAAAGAAGATTTAGATAATTTAGTAAATAGTTTAGAGATAAATGAAATAAGCATTGATTGTATTTTTGGAACGGGACTTTCAAGAAATATAAGTGGGATTTATAAAGATGTAATAAATTGTATAAATCAACATTCAAATTATACAATTGCTATTGATATACCATCAGGTCTTGATGCCAATTCTGGAGATATTTTAGGAATAATGGTTAAATCAGATGAAACTATTACTATTCATGATATAAAACATGGATTATTAAAGAACGATTTTGTGGGAAAAATTAAGGAAGTTTATGTAGGGATACCAAAGATATGAAAAGATTAGAGAAAAATTTAAGTTTAACAACAGGTTCAATAGCATCAGGTATTATTTATTTTGCAATACCTATTTTATTATCAAATTTTTTACAACAACTTTATAATACTGCAGATCTTATGATAGTAGGTAAATTTGCAGGAAAAAATCCAATGGCAGCTGTTGGAGCAACAGGACAGATTGCAAACTTATTAATTGGACTTTTTTTAGGTCTTACTACGGGAGCATCTGTTGTAGTTGCTCAACTATTTGCATCTGAAGATCGTGAGAATTTACAAAAGTCAGTTCACACATCTTATGCAATAGCAATAGTAGGAGGGCTTATTTTATCAGTAATTGGTATAGTTACATCTCCAAAACTTCTTGAGATGTTAAATACTCCTGCTGAAATTATGGATGATGCAGCAGCTTATATGAGAATATTTTTCTTAGGTGTAACTCCTCTTCTTATATATAATATGGGAGCTGGAATATTAAGGTCTGTTGGAGATTCAAGAAGACCTTTTAACTTCTTATGTATAAGTGCTGTAATAAATATTGTACTAGATTTAATATTTGTTGCAGGTTTTAAAATGTCTGCAAGAGGTGCTGGTTGGGCTACATTTGGTGCTCAAACTGCAGCGGCTATATTAGTTACTTATAACTTAATAAAATCAGAAAGAAACTTTAGACTTAAAATAAAAGATATTAAATTTGACAAAATTATGTTAAATACAATATTTAAAATAGGAATACCAACAGGAATTCAATCAGCAGTTATTTCCTTATCAAATGTTTTGATTCAAGCAAAGATAAATGCTTTTGGACCAGATGCAATTGCAGGAATGGCAGCTGAAACTAAAATAGATGGATTTATATTTATGGCCTTACAGGCAATAGCACTTGCAGCTACTACTTTTGCAGGACAAAACTATGGAGCTAAAAAACACGAAAGAATTAAACAAGGTGTAAAAGTTTCAATAGGACTTGTAATAGGTCTTGCAGCAGTTCTTTCACTAATAGGAGCAATATTTGCAGAAGAACTTATTGGAATATTTAATAAGGATCCAGCTGTAATAAAATATGGAGCAGAATGTTTTTATGTTTTAGCAACATCCTACTGGATATATGGAATAAGTGAAGTCTTTGGAGGATTTATAAGAGGTGCAGGTAAAGCTATGCCACCAATGATTATTTCAATATTTTCAATGTGTGGACTTAGAATGGTTTGGATTTATACAGCACTTGAAGTATGGCCAAGTATGAGAATAATATATTTATCCTATCCAATATCTTGGATTGTGACTTGTATTTTAACTACATTATATTATTTCTTCGGAAAGTGGAGACCAAAAGAACAACTAAAAGAACAACTAAAAGAACAACTAAAAGAACAAAAACAAAGTATATAAAAATTAAACTGTCTTAGAAATAGGGCAGTTTTTTTATGTAAAATTTTAAATTTAAAAAAATATTTGATATTATATTAATGAGGTGAAAAATTTGAAAGAAGATTTTATAAAAAAACCAAAGGATAATAGGTTGATTTTAAGAATGGTTTTTGATGGTATATTAATTGGAATTATATCAGGATTTTTCTCAGTACTATATAGATACATAATTTCTAAAACTAATATAGTAAGAGAATATATTTATAGTTTTAAAGATATACCTCATATTATTCTTTTTCTTTTCTTATTTATATTAATGGCATTAATAATGGCCAAATTACTAAAATGGGCACCCTTATCAGGTGGATCAGGTATTCCACAAATAAGAGCAGAAGTTTTAGGAAGAGTAAGTATGGATGAAAATAAAACTTTAATATCAAAATATATTGGAGGAACATTAGGTAATATTGCAGGACTATCACTAGGTCGAGAAGGTCCATCAATTCAAATAGGTGGAGCTATTGCTAAAAAAATAGCGGAAATTTTAAAAAGAGATGAAATTGAAACAAAATATATGATTACAGCAGGATCTTCAGCAGGACTTGCAGCAGCTTTTAATGCTCCACTTGCAGGAACATTATTTTCTCTAGAGGAAATTCATAAGAGTTTTTCACATTTTGTTCTTGTACCTTGTCTTATAGCATCTGTTATAGCAAATTATATTTCCTTTTTATTATTAGGTGAAGAGTCAGCTTTTTCTTTTAGTGTAAAAGAAACTCTTCCAGTAAAATACATTTATATTGCAATTATTTTAGGAATAATAACAGGGCTTGTTGGAATACTATTTAATATAGGACTTGTTAAGACTCAAAAATTATATAAAAAGACAAAATTAAATCAAAGTGCAAGACTTATAATAGCAATGGTTGTGGCACTTTTTGTAGGATATAACTTTCACTTTGCAACAGGTGGAGGGCATGAGCTTATAGAAAGTATTTCTGGGGAGTTTTATCCAATTAAATTTCTATTAGTAGTATTAGTAGTAAAACTAATTTATACATGGATTTCCTATGGCTCAGGAGCTCAAGGTGGTATATTTTTGCCAGTGCTTGTGCTTGGAGGAGTAAGTGGGGCAATATTTTTTAAATTAGTAAGTCCTGTACTTAATATAGAAGAATATTATATTAATTTTATAATACTAGGAATGGCAGGAGTTTTAACATCAGTTGTAAGAGCACCGATTATGAGCATACTTCTTGTAACAGAAATGACAGGATCTTTTTCTCATTTAATATCTCTAACAGCAGTTTCAATAGTTGCATTTTTTATAGCAGAGTCCTTTCATAATCCACCAATTTACGAAACGCTTTTTGATGGAATAATGAAAAACTTAAAAATCAAAGAAGTAAGTGAAGAAGAAGGATATGGAATATATAAATATATAATTTCTGATATTTCAAAATGTACTGGAAAAACCCTTGAAGAAATTGAATTTCCTCATCATTTAATAGTAGCTTCAATAGAAAGAGATGGAGTTGAAATAGTGCCAACATCAAAGGATAAACTTCTAAATGGAGATAAGATAACTGTTATTGCAAAGGAAAAATATCAGTATAATATAGATAAATATTTTAAAAGTGAAAATTTATAACAAAAATAGGCCAAAAGGCCTATTTTTAAAACTTTGTTCTTTTTAGAGATATAAATTATAATAGAAATACAAATAGAAATTAAAAGGTGATAAATTGAGTAATGTAGAATTAAAACCAATAGTTAAGTGGGTTGGTGGAAAAAGACAGAGTTTAAGTGAGTTAGAGAAGTATATACCTGATGATTATAATAATTATATTGAACCATTTATAGGTGGTGGTGCATTATTTTTTAAGTTGCAACCAAAAAAAGCTATTATTAATGATATAAATGGAGAACTAATAAACTTATACAATATTATTAAAAGTGATGTATCTGAACTTATTTTAGATTTAAATAAACATAAAAATAATAAAGAATATTTTTATGAAATTAGAGAAATAGACAGAAGTATAGATGATTTTAATAAATTATCAAATATAGAAAAAGCATCTAGGATGCTTTATTTGAATAAGACATGTTTTAATGGTATGTATAGAGTTAATAAGAAAAATGAGTTTAATGTTCCTTATGGAAATTATAAGAATCCAAAAATAATAGATGAATTAAATTTATATAATTTGAATAAATATTTAAATAAAAATGATATTAAGATATTTAATAAAGATTTTGAAGATATACTTATGATGGCTAAAAAAGAAGATTTTGTATATTTAGATCCACCATATTATCCTATATCAGATACATCAAATTTCACAGATTATAGTAAAGATGGTTTTAATAAAGAGGACCAAATTAGATTGAAAGAAAATTGTGATAAGTTAAATAAAAAAAATATTAATTTTTTACAATCTAATTCTTATTGTGATTTTATTTTAGATTTATATAGTGATTATAATATTATTGAAATATATTCTAAGAGAGTAATAAATTCACAAGGAGATAAAAGAGGAGAAGTTAAAGAAGTGTTAATTACAAACATGGAGGTTTAGTTATGGAGAGAAATTTCAATGATTTAATTAATAACATGAGAGATTCAATTAAAGGGTACGACTATTTTGTTTGTTGGGATAAAGTGATTGGAAATACAGGTAAAGTTGAAATACCATTAAATATTTTAAATACTTTAATAGGAAAGCAAAATATTTTGGATGAATTTAGATATATAATTAAAGAATATCCAGAAGTAGTACCTGTTATTCCAATGTGTTTAGCAATTCGAGAAAGTAAAATAGATATTTTTGATAATCAAGAATCAATTATTTATAAATTTTATAAAAAGAAAGAATATACAAATGAAGAAATTCAGCATATAGTAGATTTTTCAGAAAAAACAGGCTTTTTAAATATATTAAAAAACAAAAATATTAAAAATTTATCAGATTATTATTTTGGAATTGAAGTTGGATTAGATACTAATGCAAGAAAAAATAGAACAGGGAATTTAATGGAAAATTTGGTAGAGCAATATTTAAAAAAGATGTGTAAACAAAATAATATAAGTTATATTAGTCAAGCTACATCAAAAAAAATTGAGTCTGAGTTTAATGAACAAGTACCAACAGATAAATCTAGTCGTAGGTATGATTTTGCAATAAAAAAAGGAAAAGAGATTATTTTAATAGAAACTAATTTTTATAATGGTGGCGGTTCAAAATTAAAAGCAACTGCTGGAGAATTTATTACATTAAATAATTTAATAAATAAAAATGAGAATACAAAATTTGTATGGATAACTGATGGGAAGGGATGGGAAACAGCAAAAAATCCTTTAGAGGAAGCTTTTAATGAAATAGATAATATATTGAATATAAAAGATTTAGAAAATGGGGTTTTAGAGGATATTGTAATAGGAGGATAGTATTGAATATAGATAGATTTGAATTAGAAGATTTTGAAATTGAAAATACGTCTGTTTGGAGTTTTCCGAAAAGAGGAAAATGGGCAACTCATGATTCTAAATATAGAGGGAATTGGTCTCCATACATACCGAGAAATATTTTGAAAAGATATTCAAAAGAAGATGATTTAGTATTAGATCAATTTGTAGGTTCAGGAACGAGTTTAATTGAAGCTAAAATATTAAATCGAAATATAATAGGAGTTGATATAAATCCTAAAGCATTGAAGATATGTGAAGAGAAAATTAAATTTGATTCTAATACTAAATCCAATGTTACATTGAGAAAAGGAGATTCTAGAAATCTTGACTTTTTAAAGAGTGATAGTATAGATTTAATAATGATGCATCCTCCTTATTCAAATATAATAAAATATAGCGAAGACATTGATGGAGATTTATCTCTTATGAAACTTGATGATTTTTATAAATCTATGAAATTGGTAGCAAAGGAAAGCTATAGGGTGTTAAAAGAAGAAAAATTTTGTGCAGTTCTAATGGGAGATACTAGGAAAAAAGGTCATGTAATTCCAATGGGATTTAATATAATGAATATATTTATTGAAGAAGGGTTTATATTAAAAGAGATAGTTATAAAAGAACAGCATAATTGTAGGGCAACGGGATTCTGGAAAACAAACAGTATTAAATATAATTTTTTATTGTTAGCTCATGAATATCTTTTTATTTTTCATAAATAAAATATAGATAAATATTTTAAAAGTGAAAATTTATAACAAAAATAGGCCAAAAGGCCTATTTTTTGTATAAAAAACTTTGTTCTTTTTATATATATAATCTATAATATAGAATAATCATTAAAATTTATGAAGAAATAAAACTATTATATTAGGGTTGTGAATATGCTAAAGAGTAAAAATTTTTCTTATAGGAAAATGAAATTAGAAGATGTATATGATTTTAAAAAATGGGGCAGACATAATACTCCATTACTTGATGATTATAATTTTTATGAAGATACAGATATTGAATTGAAAGACTGGTTTAATTGGAAGACGCAAAATCCAAATAATATGTATTTTTCCATATTTAAGGAAGATTTTGCAATAGGCTATATTAGTTTTAAATATTTTAATAAATTAATAAAGTCTGCAACTTTAGGTATTGTTTTAGATCCTAGTGAGATAAATAAGGGATATGGCAGTGAAATTTTACTATATATGATGGATTATTATTTTAATAGTTTAGATCAAAAAAAGATTTCTTTAAAGGTTGCAACTTTTAACAAAAGAGCTATTAGTTTATATAGTAAAGTTGGATTTAAAAAAGTTTCAACTCATTTGAATTTTTATGAAAATGGATATTTTGATGATACAATAGTTGATTATAGAGAAAATAGTGATTCTTTTATAAATTTTATGGGGAAAACTCTTTTTTATGTAGATAAGATGGTTTTAGATAGAAATAAGTTCAATGGAGTGATAAAATGTATTTCAAACTTCAAAATTTAAGTATGGATTTAGGAGATACTCCTATTGAAAATATATTTATTAATGATTTTATGCCAATGGCTGATGGGAATTTTGTTAAGGTCTATTTAATGGGGTATAAACTTGCAAAGGAATCGATGGGGCTTAAAAGCTTTGATTCTAATTTAATTGCAGATTTATTAGGTCTTATTGAATCAGATGTACTTAGGGCCTGGGACTATTGGGAGAAAAATGGAGTTATAAAAAAAGTCTTTGTTGGAGATGAGAAAAATTTTAGTATACAATTTGTAAATTTAAAGGAATTATATATTAAAAATATCTACTCTGTTCCTGAAAAAGATACAAGAAGAAATCAAAATTCAATACTTGATGATCCAAAGATTGCAAATTTATTGTCTCAAGCTGATAAACTTATGGGCGCAAGGCTTACTATTGCACAGAAACAAGATATTGCAAATTGGCGAGATATTTACAATATGCCTGTGGAGTTAATAATTGAGGCTTTTAATTATTCGATAAATGTAAAAGAAATAAATAGTTTAAGTTATATTGAAGCAATTGTTAGAAATTGGTCAGAAAAAAACATTAGAACTATGGAAGATGTTGAAAAAAGTTATATTGAATATGATGAGAAGTATTATAGATTTATGAAAATCAAAAATAGAATAGGTATAGGTTTTAAACCTTATACTAAAGTTGATTTTGATATTGTAAATGATTGGTTTGAAAAATATAATTTTGATATTGATGTTGTTTATGCAGCTTGTGATAAGTGTATAAATATTAGTAACCCAAATCTTGGATATGTAAATAGAATACTTATGAATTGGCAAGAGAAGGGCATTAAAAATCTTGAAGATATTAAAACTAAAGATGTAAAACCTAAATCAAGTGTTCAAAAGACGAAATTTCATAATTTTAAACAACTTTCTGATGATTATTCTGAGGATGATTTAGAAGATCTTGCAAGAAAGAAACGTGAGGATTTTCTAAAGACGCTAGGAGAGTAATATGAAGGATATTTTTAGAGATATTGAAAGAGAATATGAGGAGTTAAGAAGAGAAAATAATAGGATTTTAGAATTTAGAACTTCTAAGATTTACTCTGAAATTCCACAAATTAAAGAAATAGATGAATTTATAAAAAATATTGGATTTATTGCTGCAAAGGAGCAAATTTTAAATCCTTCAGAAGATGCTCGTGAAAGAGCAAATGCTGAGATAATAGCCCTTAGGGGCAAAAAAGAAAGCTTATTAAAGAATGCTGGATATTCTAGAGATTATCTTGATGAGATTTATTCTTGTAATAAATGCAAGGATACAGGAAAACTTCCAAATGGCAAGAGATGTTCTTGTATGGAAAATAAACTTGCAAGAGAACTTTATAATATTAGTAATCTTTCCTATACATTGAAAAGAGAAAATTTTAATACCTTTGATCTAGGTGTTTTCTCTAAAGAAAAATATAATGATGAGGATTTATCTCCTAGGGAAAATATGGAGATGATTCTTAAAATTTCAAGAGATTTTATCAAGACTTTTAATGATGAAAATGACAGAAATCTATTGTTCTATGGTCCAACAGGACAGGGTAAGACCTTTATGCTAAATTGTATTGCAAAGGAACTTTTAGATGAAAATGTAAATGTAGTTTATCAAACTGCTTTTACACTTTGTGAAGTAATGGAGGAGCAAAAGTTTAGAAGAACTGAAATAAGTAATTTAAAGTACTCTCAACTTTTTAGCTCAGATCTACTTATTGTAGATGACCTTGGAATAGAAATGACTAATTCCTTTACTGCTTCTGGAATTTTTAACATTATTAACAAAAGACTACTTGGCGGTAAAAAAACTTTAATATCAACAAATTTATCACCAAAAGAGTTGTCAAGTACTTATACTGATAGAGTCTTTTCAAGAGTGTTTCAAAAATTTATTCCTATTAAATTTTATGGGAATGATTTAAGATTAAAAACAAATTCTTAAGAGGTGAAAAGAAGATGAAAGTATCACAAAGAGTAAAAGAAGTTCCCTATTCGGCAATAAGAAAGTTAACACCATATGCCGATGCGGCGAAGAAAAGTGGCAAAAAAATATATCACTTAAATATTGGTGAGCCAGATACTAGAACTCCTAAGGAGTTTTTCGAGGCCGTTCAAGATTTCAATCAAGATAGAGTGGGATATGCCCCATCAAAGGGACTTTTAGAGCTTAGAGAAGCAACAAGTAAATATTATAAGGATCGCGCGATCGCCTATGATGCAGAAGATGAAATTATCATAACTGCAGGTGCAAGTGAAGCCTTAGTTTTTGCTTTAATAGCTGTTACAGACTTAGGTGATAATGTTCTTACTTGTAATCCATTTTACTCTAATTACTATACAATCTTTAGACAAATTGGCATCAAACCTCAAACCTTTGATACAAAAGTAGAAGATGGATATAAACTTCCAGATTATGAGACTATATTAAATTCAGTAAATGAAGATACTAAGGCAGTACTTCTTTCAAATCCTTCAAATCCAACTGGAGCTGTATATACAGAAGAAGAGATTAGAAGAGTTGCAAGAGTTGCTATAGAAAAAGATTTATTTATTATAGCTGATGAAGTATATAGAGAGTTCGTATATGATAATAAAGAATTTATGTCCTTTGCAGAAATCGAGGGAATAGAAGATAGACTTATTTTACTTGATTCTATTTCAAAGAGATTTGGAGCATGTGGAGCTAGAATTGGTTCTATTGCAAGTAAAAATAAAGATCTTATGACTGAGATAGTTAAACTTGCAACAGGAAGACTTGCAGCACCAACTCTTGAACAAATTGGTGCAACAAAATTATATGATGTTCAAGATAGTTATTTTAAAGAAATCAATGAAGAATACCAAAGAAGAAGAGACTGTGTATATGAAGAGCTTCAAAAAATAGATGGAGTTAAAACTTATGCACCTAAGGGAGCATTTTATGTAATGCCTGAACTTCCAGTAGAGGATGCTGAAGATTTTGCAAAGTGGATGCTAACTGATTTTGATTTAGATGGTGAAACTGTAATGGTTGCTCCAGGATTTGGTTTTTATCATGATTCTAATGTTGGAAAGTCACAAATAAGACTTGCTTTTGTATTAAATTGCGAAGATTTGAAAAAAGCTATTAATCTTTTGAAAATAGGATTAGATGAATATAAAAAAATAAATAGTTAAAGGTGATAAGTTGAAACAAAAAACTTTCAACAAAATATTAATCTCTTTATCTATAGTATTTTTAATACTTCAATTTGTTTATTCTCAAATAAAATTAAAAACTGGAGTATATAATAAAAATATTAGATATATGGAGTATGTAGTTATGGCATTAATAATGATAACAACTTTAGTATATGCCAAAAAAGAAAATAAAGAGTTTTTTAAAAGACTTTTAATAGTATATTTAGTCTTAATAATATTATTTATATTATTTTTATTAAGAGGAGTAATTTAAAGAGGGGAGTAATTCCTCTCTTTTTTCTTTTAATATCTAAGATATTATTATAATTATATTAAATAAGATCTATTTACTTTTTTTATTTTCTGTAATAATCTATAATAGTTTGATAGAATAGCTAACGAGGTGAAATAATGAAAAAATTTATAAGCATTTTATTAGCAGCTTGTACTTTACTTGTACCATCAACTTCTTTTGCACAAGCTATTGATGAAAATGTATTAAAGGAACATGTAGAAATTCGTGATCAAAATATATATGTTCCAACAAGAAATGGAGTTCAAAGAGCTACATATGAAGAGGCAATTAAAATAGATAAATTCAACAAAATGGGCTTAGAAGAATTAACTGGTTCCTATATTTTAGGAGATTATAAATCAGGTGAAATATTAGAAGGATATAATATTGATGAAGTAAGGGCAATGGCATCTACTTCAAAACTTGTAGCAGTATTTGTAGTGCTAGATAAGATTAAAGATGGAACTATTAGTAGAGATGATATTGTAAAAATAGATCATGAATGTTCTTCTCTTACTGGTTCAACTTACAAACTAAAGGAAAATGAAGAAATAACTGTAGATGATCTTTTAAAGGCTTCTCTTGTAGTTTCTGGAAATGATGCTATTACAGCACTTGGAAAGCATGTATCAGGAACAAAAGAGGGCTTTGTAAATATGATGAATAAAAAGTGTAAAGAACTTGGTCTTACAAATGCACATATGGTAAATCCAACAGGTCTTACAGATTATTCCATAGAAGATTATAATAAAATGACAACAAGAGAAATGTTTATTTTAACAAGAGAACTAATTAGAACTCATCCAAATATTTTGCAACTTACAAGCATACAGGAGTTAAATAAAACAGATAGAGAATATCATGAATACAATACAAACCCACTTCTTGGAGTAGTTGAGGGAATAGATGGATTAAAAACAGGATATACAAATGCAGCAGGAAGATGTCTTATAGCAACAGGTCTTAAAAATGGGGCTGAAGATGGATCTACAAAGGATATTAGACTAATTGGAGTTACAACAGGATCAAAGGGTGATTGGCAAAGATACTCTGCATCAAGAAGACTTATGGAAGATGGATTTAAAAATTATTCCTATATTCCAGTTAATAATCTTGAAGATATTGTGACAAAGGTAAATATAGAAGGTTGTAGCGAAGAAGAAACAAATGTATATCCAAAAGAAATTGGAACAGCACTTTGGGACAATAAGACAGAAATAAGCACAAAAGTAAATATTAGAAAAAATCTTAAAGCACCACTTCCAGCAGGAGAAATAGTAGGAGAAGTAAGCTATTATATGGGAGATAAGGAAGTTTTTAAAACTGATTTAGTCCTTACAAATAGTGCAAGTGAAAAGGGATTTTTATTTAAAATACAAAATATATGCGAAAATATATTTTATAATATAAGAAATGCAGCATAATAAATATCCACAGTTGAAGATAAATGTCTTTAATTGTGGATATTTTTTTATTGATTTTAAGTTTTTGTGAATAATAATAGCAACTTTTTAAGAAATTTACTATGTATATAGTGGAGGTGAGAAAATGATAAAAAAAGAAATCTTAAATAGAAAACTTAAACTTGAATTTGAAAATGGACTTAGTGAAAGTGGAAGAGAACTTAAAAAGACTAAAACTTATTCAAATTTAAACGAAAAAGCAGAGCTTGAAGATATTTATGACTTTGCAAAGGACTTGTCCTCATTATGTAAGAAAGAGCATTTAGCAACAAAAACTGTAATAGAAGAATTATTAACAAAGGAGGCATAATTTGAAAAATAATAAAATATTAGAAATTGAGTTTGAAGATATTGGAAAGAAAAAGTTTAAAATTTCATTAGATGATCCAATAGATAATATTGAACTATCTCAAATAAATAATATATCAAGTCTTGTAATAGACTCAGAGTTATTTGTGGGAAAAGTTGGAAAGTTAGAAAAATTTACAAAGGCATATATTAAAGAAATTAATTATGAAGATATAGTATAGGTGAATTATGGAAGAGTTATTTAATCAAATAGCAAATGTTGGATTTCCCATTGCAATATCTTGCTATTTGCTAATTAGAATTGAGTTTAAAATTTCAGAACTTACAAAAAGCATCAATGATTTAAGTAATAGTATAAGTACTTATAATCACTGATGCTTTTTTTATTTATGTTCTTCTATAAAATTATTAATAAGTTTTATAACCTCATCAATATAGCTATCATCTGAAGGATATCCAACTACAATATGACCATGTTCTTTTACCTTGCCAATGATCATAAGATTTCTATAAAGATGGTTGTCTCCAGTTCCAGCATATCTCATATCTGTTATAATTCCTATAATCATTCTTGGAAAATCAGTATTTATATTGTATTCATCTTCCATTTCAGAAATAACTCCATGAGCCATAATCTCTGCAGAAACTCCATCATCAATAGTAAGTCCATCAAGATTTGCTATTAATATATTAGCAGATTTAAGCTCTAAGGTATCAGCCTTTGAAATAGCTATATCTGTAATAATATCATCATTATTTTTCTTATCATTAATTGAGCTATTTCTCTGAGGAACATATAGAGAAAGCTCTGTTTCTTTTTCAATTCTAGATGCTACTTTTTCAGTCCATGTAAACATTGCATCATTAAAAAAATGTGATGCAAAATAACCAGTAAATTTTTTCATAATACTCCTTTAATTATTTTTTAAATTTGCAAATATTAAAATTATTACAAAATGTATTGCTGCAAAAACTCCAATTAAAATATAGTCATTAGTAGTCAAATTATGCAATAAATGTATAAAAATCTCTTTTATTTTATAAATATCCCAAGAGTTTAATCTTAAAAATCTTCCTAAATAAAGAGCTATTCCTGTAATAGCAGAGAAAAATAATAAAACTATAAAGCTTGCCACTAAATGATTGTAGCAGTTTACTATTTTTAAAATATTTAAAAAAGATTCAAAAGACAATACTAGAGAAAGTGTAATAAGAGACACTTCACAAGAAAGTTTAATCCATACAAGATAGTCCATATTGTAAGTTACAACACCATTTACAAATTCATAATATTCTTTAGTTTTAATATGAGTAAAGTCTGTAAACATATATATAGCATTAGGATAAAAAATTATTGCTATAAGTGTAAGTATAGTACAAAGTAAAATTCTATCTTTATTATTAGCACAAAATGATGTGAGAATATATGGTATAAAGGAAAGTCCTGCATTGAAAATTAAATATCTTTTATTAAAACCAAAGTGAATTATTACATATCCTATTGCTATGTAGATAAGTAAATATACTAGTATTTTTCTAAAAGAAGAATATGTTTTTTTGTCCAAAAATCTCACTCCCTTGGATTAATTTTAGTTTAGGAAAGTGTAAAAGTCAATTGAGATAAGATTAAGATTTATATAAGAAAAGACTTCTAAAAAATTAGAAGTCCTTTTTATTATTCAAGTCCACTTGTATAGAGTTTATAATATACACCTTTTTGTTCTAGAAGCTCATCATGGGATCCTCTTTCAATGATTTTACCCTTTGAAAGTACAATAATCGCATCGGCATCACGAACAGTAGAAAGTCTATGTGCTATTACAAAAGTTGTTCTTCCAACCATAACCTCATTCATAGATTCTTGAACAAGTTTTTCTGTACGAGAGTCTATAGATGAAGTTGCCTCATCAAGTATTAAAACAGGTGGATTATATATTTCTGTTCTACCAATAGAAAGTAGTTGAGATTGTCCTTGAGATAAATCAGATACAGTTCCTGAAATTCTTGTATTATATCCATCAGGAAGAAGTTCAATAAAGTGATTTGCTTGAACTTTTTTAGCTCCTTCAATGATTTTTTCAGAAGAGGCATCAGGATTACCATAACTTAAATTATAATTAATAGTACCTGTAAATAAATTTGTATCTTGAAGAACCATACCAAGGGATTTTCTTAAATCTCTTTTTTTGATATTTTTTATATCAATGCCATCATAGGTAATAGTACCACTTTGAATTTCATAAAATCTATTTATAAGATTTGTAATAGTAGTCTTACCAGCACCAGTTTCGCCAACAAAGGCAAGTTTTTGTCCAGGCTTTGCAAAAAGAGATATATCGTGAAGTACATCATTTTCGCCGTCATAGGAGAAGTTTACATTTTTAAATCTAATATCACCTTTAAGCTCTGTATATACTTCTTTTTCATCTTGAATATCTTTCCAAGCCCACATATCAGTTCTTTCACTACATTCTTTAATATTTCCACTATCGTCTTTACATATTCTAACAAGCTCAATATTTCCATTGTCTTCTTCTTCAACTTCATCAAATAAATCAAAAATTCTTACAGCTCCAGCAAGAGACATAATAAGTTGATTCATTTGTTGAGATATATTTCTCATAGGTCCACCAAAGGACTTTGAAAGTTGTAGAAAAGCTGCAATAGTACCAACTGTAATTCCAAACTTACCAGATATAGCAAGAAGTCCTCCAATAATTGCAATAAAAGCATATTGAAGATTTCCAATATTAAATACAATAGGTATTAAATATAGAGAATATCTATTAGCAAGCATAGTATTTTCTGCAAGATCAGAATTTATTTTATTAAACTCATCTATTATATTTTTCTCATGAGAGAAAACTTTAACAACCTTTTGTCCATCAATCATCTCTTCAATATATCCATTTGTCTTACCAATCATTTGTTGTTGTTTTAAGAAATATTTTGAAGATTTCTTTGAAACATTTTTCATAACTAAAATTAAAAATATTAAAGTTATAAATACAACAACTGTAAGAATAATAGAAGAATATATCATTGCAAATCCAACTGCAAAAATAGTCATAATCGATGAAAAAAGACCAGGAAGCACATCTGCAATCATTCTTTCAAGAGCTTGAATATCATTTGTAAAGTGAGACATAATATCTCCATGAGAATTTGTATCAAAGTATGAAATTGGAAGTTTTTGTAAATGAGCAAATAAATCATTTCTCATATCTCTTAAAGTTACTTCAGTAATATCTACCATCATTCTAGAATAAGTCAGTGTAGATAAAATTCCAATTGCATAAATAATTCCCATTTTTATTAAAAGACTAATAAGTGGAGCATAATCAGGAGTACCTTGATTAACTAAAACCACAATATAATCATCAATTAACACCTTTATAAAAAGTGAAGAAGCAACACCAACAAAAGAGGATATTACAACAAGAATAAGAACAAAGAAAAATTTAAGCTTTGCATCTTTAAAGATATATTTAAAAAGCCTTTTAGTAACTTCTTTATTTTCTGCTGACAAAAGATTACTTTTAGTTTTTTCTTTATTACGCATCAAAATCTCCCCCTTCCACTTGAGTGCTTACAATTTCATTATAAATTTTATTGGTCTTTACAAGCTCATCATGAGTACCAATACCATTTATTCTGCCCTTATCCATAACTATAATATAATCGCAATTTCTTAGAGAATTAACCCTTTGAGAAATTATTATTCTAGTCATAGAAGGAAGGTTTTTATCAAGTTCATTTATTAAAGTTTGCTCAGTAGTATTATCAAGAGCAGAAGTGGAGTCATCTAGAATTAAAATCTTAGGCTTTTTAAGAAGAGCCCTTGCAATACAAAGTCTTTGCCTTTGACCACCGGAGAAATTTGTGCCACCTCTTTCAACTTTTGCATCATACTGATCGCTTTCACTTAAAATAAAGTCATGAGCCTGAGCAATTTTAGAAGCCTTAATAACATCATCAAGACTAGCATCTTCATTACCCCATCTTAAATTTTCAATAATAGTTCCAGTAAAAAGTTGATTTTTTTGTAAAACTACAGAAACAGAATCACGAAGAGTCTTTAAATCATAATCCCTAACATCAACACCAGAAACTTTTACATTTCCAGACAAAGTATCATAAAGTCTTGGAATAAGATTTATAAGAGTAGTCTTAGAAGAACCAGTAGAGCCAATAATCCCTACATTATCTCCAGATTTAATATTTAAATTTATATTTTTAAGAGCACATTTATCAGAATCATGTACATAAGAAAAATATACATCATTAAATTCAATATCACCATTTGCAACTTCTAAAACAGGATTTTTAGGACTTCTAATACTAGAAGTAGCAGATAAAACATCAGAAACTCTTTCAGCAGAATTTCTAGATATAGTAACCTGAACAAGAATCATAGAAAGAATCATAAGTGATATTTGAATTTGAAAAGCATAAGTTATAAGACTCATAAGCTCACCAGTAGTTAGACTTCCAACAACTACAAAATGTGCACCAAACCAAGCAATTAAAATTGTAATTAAATAAATTGAAAATTGCATAAGTGGCATACCAAAAGCCATTAGCTTAGATACCTTAACATGTTTTTCGTATAAATCATAAGAAGTATCATTAAACTTTTCAATCTCATGATCTTCCTTAACAAAAGACTTAACAACACGAATACCGCTTAAATTCTCAGAAACAATAGTATTTAATCGGTCAAAAGTTTTAAATATTTGAGAAAAAATAGGATGAGCTTTTGATATAATCAAATACATTCCAAGAATTATAATTGGAAAAATAAACAAAAAGTTCATAGCAAGCTCCCTATGAATTCTAAAACTCATAATAAAAGAAAAAATAAGCATTAGAGGAGATCTAATTGCTATTCTAATACTTGCTTGAAAAGCCATTTGAATATTTTGAACATCTGTAGTCATTCTAGTAATTAAAGAGCCAGTTGAAAACTTATCTACATCTTCAAAAGAAAAACTTTGAATATTATTAAACATACTTTCTCTTAAATTTTTTGCAAGACCAGATGAAGCCTTAGTCGCAAAATAACCAGAATAAATTCCAGAAACAAAGGCAATAACTATACTTAAAATAAGTAAAACTCCAATTTTTAATAAATCTTCTTTAGATTTAGCTGAAATTCCTCTGTCGATTATAAGACTCATTAAATAAGGTAGAGCGATATCCATAAAAACTTCAACTATTACAAAAATTGGAGATAGTATTGCGTATTTTTTATTTTCCTTCAAATTAGAAAGAATATTTTTTACCATAAATTACCTCCTTTTTAACAAATTATTGTAACATTAAATAAAAAAATTACAACAATTTAACTATAAATAATTATACCCCTTATTTAAAAACTTAAAAATAGGGTATATGTTAATAAATTAGCAGATTAAGATATATATATAAATGGAGGGAATATTATGGTAGATAAGAATATGAACATATCGGAAGCCAAAAAAAGACAACTAAAAGCAAAAATTGAAGAAGAAATGGCAATTAATGACGAAAAAAGACCTGGTAGTGACTTATATGCAGATATCCATTCAAAAGATCCAGAAACAGGAGTAGAAGTGCCAACAGAAGAATCAGTTGTTGAAGCAAAAGCTTGGGTTGACGAAGAAACAAGAATGTAAATAAAAAAAGAGAGAGAAATCTCTCTTTCTTACATATTATTCATATAATAAATACACAATAAAATCAGCGAGGAAAACATGGAAATTAATATATTAAATGAAATAGCAAAAATTCACAATCCTTTTTTAGATAAAATAATGAGCATAATGTCAGCTTTAGGATCAGGTGGAATAGTATTTATAATAATTTCAGTAATATTTTTACTAAATAAAAAAACAAGAAAACTAGGACTTACAATATCACTATCATTAATGCTTTGTGCAATAATAGGAAATGGAATCTTAAAGCCATACTTTAGCAGAATAAGACCATATATAGAGCATTCAGTGCCAATAATAGTAAATCCACCATCTGGATATTCATTCCCATCAGGACATACTTACTCAGCCTTCGCAGCAGCAACAGCA
This sequence comes from Peptoniphilus stercorisuis, assembly GCF_017874395.1. Taxonomy (GTDB): domain Bacteria; phylum Bacillota; class Clostridia; order Tissierellales; family Peptoniphilaceae; genus Anaerosphaera; species Anaerosphaera stercorisuis. The sequence continues at coordinate 33,009 of NZ_JAGGLJ010000001.1, forward strand.
GTTTATCTAAACAATAAAAAATGGGGAGTAGTATTTTTTATATTTGCATTTATAATGGGATTTTCAAGAATGTACCTATACGTACATTATCCAACAGATGTATTAGCAGGAATAGTACTTGGAATAATAATAGGAATAATTTCAAATAAAATAATAGAAAAAACAGTAAAAGTTTAATTAATTTTTACTGTTTCTTAAATTTTTAAAAAACTTTGAAATAATACTAGAACAACTCTTCTCAAGAACTCCAAAAAATACATTAGACCTATGATTAAAATCCATATCTAAAATATTAATATAAGAACCACAAGCTCCAAACCTTTTATTCCTAGCACCAACAAAAACATTATTAATCCTACAATTTAAAATCGCACCGGCGCACATTACGCATGGTTCAAGAGTTATATATATATTACAATCATCTAAATGATGAGAATTTAGATTTTTAGAAGCCTCCTTAAGAGCCATAATTTCAGCATGTTCAGTACCATCTTGAAGAAGTTCTTTTCTATTATATCCACATCCAATTATTTTATTATCTAAAACTACAACAGCACCTATTGGAATATCACCATTATCATAGGAAATTTGTGCAAGTTTTAAAGCCTCATTCATGAAAAACTCATGATTAGAATTCAAAAAATCACCTCAAGATAATTTTATAAAAAAACTAAATAAAAAGCAAAGGAGAAAGAATGAAAAATAAAGAAATAAATATCTTAATAAACGACTATCAAAAAACCTTAATAGAAAAAAACTTAAGCTATACATATAGATACTTAATAGAATTACTTGCAAGTATAAAAAGTGAATTTTCAAAAAAATACAAAGATCAATATAAAACAGGATATATTTCACCAGGAAACTTAGATTATAGTTACTTTTCAATATATAATGAAAAATTAAGAGAAAAACAATTAAGATTTGGAATAGTTTTAAATCATAAAAAAATGAGATTTGAACTTTGGCTAATGGGACAAAATGAAGAAATAAAAAATAAATATATAAAATTATTAAAAGATATAAAAGTAGAAAATCAAATAAAAGATATTACAAAATATTCAATAATAGAAATAGCTCTTAATGAAAATCCAAACTTTGAAAATGAAAAAGAATTAATAGAAAATATAATTAAATTGTCAAAAAACTATATTAAAAATTTAGAAAATATAATAAAAAATATTGAAAAATAGCGCTTTATAAAAAAATAAATAAATTTAAAAAACTTTATAGAAAGTGTTTAGAAAGAATTACACTGGGTAAATAATTAATACCAAGAAAGAGTTATAAGAAACAACCAACTCACTTGGTGTGAATCTTGACAATTTCATCCAACGTGATTTTTAATAGTCCTAAGTGGGACTTTGATATAGATGTTGACTAAATTGTATTTGCTAAAGCTAGTTAATATAATATTATTAAAGACGACACTATAGTAAAAAAATTAATTAAATTAAAAAATGTAAAAAATGTAAAAAATGTAAAAATGTAAAAATGTAAAAAATGTAAAAATGTAAAAAATTAATTAAATTAAAAATATAAAAAGTGTAAAGAATGTAAATTATTAGATTATAAAGAATTTAAATTTAGTCGTTCTGAAAATTTTCTAATTCTTAAGAGTTGGGAATTAGACAAAAAAAGATTTAAAGGATAGATTAAATTTAGAAGAAAAAAATGGAATCGAGTTATATGATTTAACGAAAATATTACAACTAGAATGTAAAATATTGACGAATGAAGGTAGATAAAATAGTGATAGAACCAAAAAGGTTTAGTTGGATGACTTTGTTAAGATATTAAGAGAGTGAACTTTTAAGATTAGTTATTAGTTCATTCTCTTTTTTATTGCTAAAATGGCAAAAAAATACATAAAAAATAAAATAATTTATCAATTTAGCAAAGTAATGCTTTATTATAGATAAGATATTAGGTATAATAAGTATAGTTATATTTTTATATATAGATTATTTATTACTTATTTATTAAGTCTTGGGTATAGTTTATTACCCTTTAATTTTTATATTTTTTTAATAAACTCCTTTGTTTGTTTTTTTAATTCCTTTAATAAGATAAATAACTTTTATGAAAATGTAACTAAATAAAAAGGTGAGAGATCACCTTTTTATTTTTTTAAAAACTGTAATTTAAAATTTGGATATGTAAGAGAGATGAAAATGTTAAAGTTTTTTGGATACGTTCAGATATTTACAACTGAATGTCTTTTTGTAAATAGAAAATCTCCAATTAGACTATGTGTTCCATAAAGTTTTAGCGTTAAATCATTAAAAAAAACTCTAGCGATAAAATAATATTGTAGACTGTAAACTACAAGAAAAATCACTAGATGTTTTTTATGTTAAATAATAATATACATAATTTATCAAAAATAAAATAAAACTTGTAAATATCATATAGTGTTTGTACTAAAATATAGAATAAAAAATTTTTATGGATATAGAAGATCGGAAATATGAGTAATTTTAATAGAGTCTTGTAATAGGAAGGGATTAAATAAAATATGAGCAGAAGTATGTTCAGATCATGTTCATATTTTATTAGAAATACCACCCCAAATTATCATATTAAGTTTTATAGGATTTCTAAAAGTGAAAATCAGTATAATTATATATTTAATTATGACAAAATTTAATATATAATTATAGGAATAGAAGTTTTTGGCATAGGGGATATTGTATTGATTTGGTAGAAAGAAATAAAAAAATGATAGAAGAATATATAAATAATAAGTTAAAAAATGATGAATTAACAGGATAATTAACCTTTGATGCATCAAATCTATTTAAGTAAGAAATAGTAAGTGATAGGCAATTTTTTATACCTTTTAGGTTTAGAAAGTAAAAAAGGTCCTTGTGCCTGTAAATTAAAAACCACTAGCTAAGCCAGTGGATCTTTCTTATTATCTTAAAAATAGTTTTTTATACTTTCTATATTACTTGACATTAGTTTCTCTAATTCAGTAGTAGATTTAAATTTTTTAGATATTTAATAGAATTATATGAATAGTATAATAAATCTTAATTTGTATTAGTTACTAAATTATTTTCAGATTTTAAAATTCAAATATTTATATATAGTGATATAATTCTTTATTTTACAAATCTTTTAGTGTCTATAGAATACAGTGGTTAATAGTAGGTTTTATATAGTTCATATTGTTAATATCTAAATCAAATTGTCATATTGTTATTATTAATTTATAGATAGCACTTGTTTCAATAATACTATATTTTTAAATATTAATAATTTAAAAAATTGGTGGAGATATTGCAAAAATTATACCTGTAAAATCTTTAGTATTATTTTTCCATCTGTGGCCTGTATTTTTTTCTATTCTAACACTATCGCCTTTTTCTAAAAGAATAGATTTATCGTTTAATATAAGTGTTATTTCACCAATAGTACAAACGGCAACTTCTTCAGCATTATGTCTATTTAGACTTGTAGAGTTGATTTCTCCTGGTGCAAGAATCATTTCACAAAGTTGAATAGCCCCTTTTAAATCTGGAGTAAGTAAATCATAGCGTAATTCTACATTTTTTTCTTCTGTATCTCCATCTTTTATATTAATTCTATCTATTTTTTTTACTACTTCGACAGCACCTATTTCGTTATCTTCAGTCATAAATAAAGAAAATATTGGTACGTTTAGCGCATCTGAAATTGCTCTTAAAGTATTTAATGATGGGTTAGCTAAACCGCGTTCAATTTGACTTAGAAGTGAAGAAGAGACTCCGATAATTTCACTTAATTGTTTAATAGACATAGAATGTTCAATTCGTACAGATTTAATTTTTTCACCTAGTAATTTAATATTTATGTGTAATCACCTCTTTAATGAATTTAATTATATCATAATTTTTATATTTGAGTATTTATATAATGAATAAATTTAAAATAGTTAAATGTAATTTAATAATAGTTAAATACAGTTGACTTTTTGGCAGTGCTATTATAATATCTAAGCAAGAAATCGTTTATCATTTTTAAATTTAAGGAGGGTTTTATGGATATCAAAAATTTTTTAGAAAAAGAGCCTATACTAGATAATGTAAAGGATTTAAAACCAACAGTTTGGATTAATCCTGATCTTAAATATGGAGAAACAGCTTGGGAAAACATTGATATTAGTATAGAGGATATTAAAGAAGCAGATAAAAGATTAAGAAGGTTCGCTCCACTTTTAATGAAATATTTTGAAGACACAAAAGAATATAACGGAGTGATTGAATCTCCTCTTAAGAGAATAGACAAACTTGAAAATAAAATAAAAAATGGATCGGAATTTGAAGGTGATTTATATCTTAAAATGGATTCGCACCTTGCAGTAGCGGGTTCGATAAAAGCTCGTGGAGGTATATATGAAGTACTATATCTTGCAGAGAAATTAGCATTAGAAAATAATTTAATAACTATAGAAGATGATTATTCAGTGCTTGCAAGTGAAAGCAATAGAGATTTTTTTTCACAATATACAATTCAAGTAGGATCAACTGGAAATTTAGGATTATCGATAGGTATAACCTCTGCTACATTAGGATTTAATGTAATTGTTCACATGTCTAGTGATGCAAAAGAATGGAAGAAAAATTTATTAAGATCAAAAGGCGCTATTGTAAGAGAATATGATGGTGATTTTACAGCAGCAGTCAGTGAAGGACGAAAAGAATCTGATGCAGATCCAAATTCATATTTTGTAGATGATGAAAATTCTAAAACTTTATTTTTAGGTTACGCTGTTGCAGCTCTTAGAATAAAAAAGCAATTTGAAGAAAAAGACATTACTATAAATGAAGACAATCCATTATTTGTATATATTCCTTGTGGTGTAGGAGGTTCTCCTGGAGGGGTTACTTTTGGTTTAAAGAAGATTTTTGGTGATTATGCACATGTATTTTTTATAGAACCAACGCATGCTCCATCTATGTTATTAGGAATGGCAACAGGACTTAATGAAAAAATTTCGGTTCAAGACTTTGGAATTGATGGGAAAACTGAAGCGGATGGATTAGCAGTAGGACGTCCTTCTGGTTTTGTTGGATCTATTATGAAACCTATCTTAAGTGGTATTTTCACAGTAGAGGATAAAAAACTATTTGATTATATGAGATTGTTAAATGAAACAGAAAATATAAAAATAGAACCCTCTTCTTGTGCAGCATTTGAAGGACCTTTAAAACTAAAAGAATATGAATTATCTAAAAACTATTTAGAAGACAATAGTTTAAATGATAAAATGAAGAATTCTACGCATATTATTTGGGCTACTGGTGGTAAACTTGTCCCTGAAAATATTATGCAAGAATATTTAAAAACTTACTTATAGGAGGAAAAAATGAATAATGAATTTATAACTATATTAGCTCTTTTAATAGGAATTGCTGTATTGATAATTGGTACTGTAAAGCTTAAGATTCATCCATTTTTTTCACTTTTAGCAGCATCTTTTACTTTTGGAATAATTTCAGGAATGGGAATGGAAAATGCATTGGAAGCATTTACTGAAGGAATGGGAGGTACTATTGCAGGAATTGGAATAGTAATTGCAATAGGTACTGTTACAGGATCTTTATTAGAAAAAAGTGGTGCAGTAGAAACTATGGCACAAAGTATATTAAAAGTTACAGGAGAGAAACATGCATCTCTTGGACTTGCAATAACAGGATATTTGGTATCGATTCCAGTATTTTGTGATGCTGCAGTTGTATTACTTGCACCAATCGCAAAGAGAATTTCAAAAGATACTAAAATATCTATGACTGCACTTGCAGTATCTCTTACAATGGGACTACATGCAACTCATATGTTTGTTCCGCCAACTCCAGGACCTTTAGCTGTAGCTGGAATTTTAGGCGCAGATCTTGGATATGTTATAGGATTTGGAGCAATAGTTTCCATTCCAGTAATGTTAGTAGCTCATTTTCTTGGTGATAAAATGGGTAAAAAATATTATTTTGTACCAGATGATATTGAAGAATTAGATGAAAACCATACTTTGCCATCTCCATTTATGTCATTTATTCCAATTATATTGCCAGTAATATTAATGTTAATAAAGACATTTTCAGATATGACAATAGGGAAAGAAGGAGCTAATAATTTAGCTGTAAATATTATAAATTTTGTGGGAACTCCGATGATAGCATTATTGATAGGTATGATAATCGCTTTAATAGGATATTTTAAGATTTTTCCTGGGGATAAATCAGTATATTCTTTTGATGGAGAATTCGGGGAATCTTTAAAGACTGCTGGACAGATTGTATTAATAGTAGGAGCAGGAGGAGCTTTTGGAGGAGTATTAAAAGCATCAGAACTTCAAAATATTTTAGTGGATTTTTTCTCTGGAATCGACATTGGTATATTAGCACCATTTATAATAGGGGCAATTTTTAGAACAGCTATAGGATCTGGAACAGTTGCAATGGTAACAGCAGCAAGTATGTTAGCTCCATTATTAGATGTTTTAGGAATGGGTTCTCCAATGGGACGAGTTATAGCTATGCTTGCATGTGCATCTGGTGGATCAATGATATTTCATGCTAATGATGACTATTTCTGGGTAGCTTCTTCTACTATGGGAATAGATACGGGAACAGCTTATAAAACTTTTACTGTAGCATCAATTGCTCAATCAATAACAGGTATAATAGTTGTATTCATTTTAAAAGCTATTTTACTTTAAAGGGGGATAAAAATGAAACTAAATGAACTTAAAACTCCGTCTATAATTTTAGATTTAGATATATTAGAAAAAAACTTACAAAAATTCCATTCACTGGCAAGTGAGAATAACAAAGAGATTTGGCCTATGATAAAAACTCATAAATCTTCAGAGATATTGCAAATGCAAAAAAAATTTGGATCCAATGGAGTTCTTTGCGGAACGCTTGATGAATGTGAACTAGCAGCGGATGTTGGATTTAATAATGTAATGTATGCTTATCCTGTAAGTGATATTATTTCAATAAAACGAATTATTGAGATTTCAAAAAAGACAAATTTTATACTTAGAATTGATGATGTTAAAGTTGCAAAAATTGTAAATAATATTGCAAAAGAAAAAGATATAAAAATAAATTATACATTAATAATAGATTGTGGACTTCATAGATTTGGTGTAAGAAAAGAAGATGCTATAGATACGATTAAAAAAATTAATCAATATGAAAACTTAATATTTAAAGGAATTTCTACACATCCTGGTCATGTATATAGTGCTACTAAAAATTCTGAAGTGCAAAAATATGTTGAAGATGAAATAAATACTCTCAAATATGTAAAAAATGAATTAGATAAAGAAAATATTATTTATGAAATAATAAGTTCTGGATCAACACCTACATTTTTGTATGCAGTTGAAAGTGATGTAATAAATATTTTTCATCCAGGAAACTATGTTTATTTAGACGCAATTCAAATGTCTTTAGGAATTGCAAAAGAAGAAGATTGCGCTCTTAGAGTATTGGCCTCAATAATATCAAATCCAAGAGACGGTGACTATCTTTTAGATGCGGGAGCAAAGAGTATAGGACTTGATAAAGGTGCACATGGTAATGATTCAATAATAGGACATGGAAAAATAATTGGACATTCTGAAGCTGTAATAGAAAGTTTATCTGAAGAAGTTGGAAAAGTAAAAGCAAAAGATTTGAAAGTATCAGAAAGAATTCAAATAATACCAAATCATTCATGTTCAACAGCAAATTTAACTAGCTTTATATATGGGTATCGAGGAGAAAATATAGAACAAATTATTAACGTAGATATAAGAGGAAATTCAAAGAAATAATTTAAAGATTTATTATTAAACTATTAAAAAATAAAAAACTCTAGTGATAAACTAATATTGTAGAAATTAACTACAAGAAAAGATCATTAGAGTTTTTTATATTAAATGAAACTTTAAAGATGATATTGTTTTTATGACAAAATTTATTAATAAAACCATAAAAAATAAATATATAAAATTTTATGATATTATAAAAAATGATAGTTATTAGAGATAGGTAAATAGTAATATAATATATAATTAATTAAATAACGATAAAATAAATAAAAATTATTATTTGAATTATAAAATTTGTTAAAGAAATAAATATTAAATAGTAGAACTATATATATTAATGGACCATGATTTTAAGTTTATATTGTTACTGTAATGAAAAGAATTGATGAGTCCAGTGAGAATTTTTTTTAAAAACTGTAATTTAAAATTTGGATATGTTAATATACAAGTAAAGAGGTGATTATATGGTAAATCTAATAGCTCATATAAATTCTTTTGGAAAAAAGCAAAGTATACTTGAACATTGTGAAAACGTTTCTCGAATTTGTTCTATTTTTTGTGACAGTATAGGCTTTAAGAATACTGGAAAGATTTTAGGATATTTACATGATATGGGCAAGTGTAGAGATTCTTTTACTGAATATTTAATTAAATCTTATATGTCAACTCAAGATGAGTCTATTAAAGTGCCTGCAAAATCAGACCATTCAACGATTGGCGCTAAATTTATTTATAAATATAATATAGAAGAAAACTCAATATCAAAATTATATAAAGAAATAATTGCTCAAGTCGTAATGTCACATCACACAGGACTTAATAATTTTATAGATATAAATGGCAATGAAGATTTTTTAAATAGATTAAATAGAGATTTTGAATATGAAGAGGAATGTATCGAAAACTTCTACAAATACATAATAGAAAAGGAAGAATTTGAAAAACTTTTCAATAAAGGTTTAGAAGAAATTAAAGTTTTTATGAAAAATTGTAATAAGAGATATGATATATCTAATTTAATTAATTTTTTATTTTCAGCTTTAATTGATGCAGATAGGCTTGATGCCTTTAATTTTGATTTGAATTTAGAGTATGAAGAACAAGAAAATAAATTTATAGATTATAGTAAAAATTTAGAAAAGTATATTAAAAAGTTTAAAGTAAATAATGAAATAGATAAACTTAGAAGCGAAATTTCAAATATTTGTTTAGAAAAAAGTTCTTTGCAAAAAGGAATATATGATTTAACAGTACCTGTCGGTGGCGGGAAGACGATTTCTTCAATGAGGTTTGCGCTTAATCATGCAATAAAGCATAAAAAAGAAAGAATTATTTATATAATGCCCTATATTTCAATAATAGAGCAAAATGCAGAAGTGATTAAAAAAGCTACTGGATCAAACTTATTAGAGTTTCATTCAAATGTAATAAGAGATGAAGAGGAAATAGGGGATTTTAAAGAATATATCAATTCTAGAAAGAAAAAAACCTATGAAGATAGATGGGATAATGATCTTATATTTACATCATTAGTTCAGTTTTTAAATGTTTTTTATTCAAAACCAACGAGAAATAATAGAAGACTAAATAGTCTTAAAAATTCGGTAATAGTATTTGATGAAGTTCAATCAATTCCATACTATACTAGAACATTGTTTTTTTATGCTATAGGATTTTTAGAAAAATATTTAAATACAACAATTCTTTTAATGACTGCAACACAACCTAAATTTAATGAAGATTTAATAAGGCTTGGATATAAAGAGCCTATTAAATTAATAGAAAATGAAGAAAAGTATTTTGAGAAATTTAAAAGAGTAAATATTTTAGATAAGACTGAAAATATTTTAACAACAGAAGAAGATGTAAATATATTAATTAATGAAGAAATAAAAGATGTAAGTTCAATATTATTTATAGTAAATACTAAAAAAACTGTAGATTTTGTAAAAAACTCTATTTCATCAGATGAATATGAAGTAATTACATTAAATACAAATTTTTGTCCAGAACACAGAAGTGAAATAATTAAAGAAACAAAGAAGAAATTAAAAGATATTCAAGATAAAAAAAGAGATAAAAAATTAATTATGATAAGTACTCAATTAATTGAAGCTGGAGTGGATATAAGTTTTGAAAAAGTAATAAGATCTCTATCTTCATTAACATCAATAGCTCAGTCTTCTGGAAGATGCAATAGAAATAAAGAAAGAGAAATAGCAGATGTAATAATAGTAAACTTTAGTCCAAGTAGAGAAAGTTTAAAAAATTTAAAGGATATTCAAAAAGGGAAAAATATTATGAAGGACTTATTAGCTTATGGAAAAGAAATAGAAAACTTTGATTATCTATCAAAAGCATCTCTAGATGAGTATTTTAAATGTGAAAATGATGAAATAGATAAAAAAGAATATGATTTTATATTTAAAAATACAACTCTTTCTGATTTATTTTCTATAAATAATGATGGCAAAAATAGCAATAAGCCTGGAGCAGGAAAGTTAGTTCTTAACTCAGCAATAAAAGATGTAAAAGAAAATTTTTATGTAATAGAGGAAAATAATAAATCTATAATAGTTCCCTACAAAGAGGGAGAAGATATAATTGAGAATTTAAACTCTCAAAGAGAAATACCAGATATTAAGAAAATTTTACAAAAATCACAAAGATATTCTTTAAATATATATGAAAATACATTTAAAGATTTAGTTGAAAAAGGGGCGATTTATGAACTTAAAATAGAAGGAATATATGCACTAGTAAGTACATATTATGGAGAAAATGGTTTAGATTTAGAGGGAGAAAATGTAGAGGATTTTATATTTTGAGGTGAAGTATGAAAAATCAAATTGAATATAAAGTTTGGGCAAAATATGCACTTTTTTCAGATCCAATAATGAGAGTTGGTGGAGAAAAGTATTCATATCAAATCCCAACCTATGAAGCATTAAAGGGTATTACAGAATCGATTTATTGGAAACCATCTATTATATGGTATATAGATCGAGTAAGAATAGTAAATAAAATAGAAAGTCAATCTGTGGGAATAAAGACACTAAAATACAATGAAAGAAATAAAGAAAAAAAATCAGACCTTTCAATGTATTCCTATTTAAGAGATGTAGAGTATCATGTTGTTGCACATTTTGAATTTAATGAAAATAGGCCTGATTTAAAAAAAGATTGGAATGTAAATAAACATAGTGCAATTGCAAAGAGATCTTTAAATAGTGGAGGAAGAAGAGATATATTTCTTGGAACACGTGAGTGTCAAGGATATGTTGCTCCTTTTAGCTTTAATGAGGGTAAATCCTACTATGAAAATATAGAAGAGATGTACTTTGGCACAATGGTTCATGGAGTAGACTATCCAGATGAAAGTAAAGATGGAAATTTTAATATAAGATTTTGTAGACCTATTATGAAAAATGGAATAATAGAATTTGAAAGACCAGAAGATATTGAAATAGTAAGACTACTTAGAAAATATGATAAAAAAGAATTTAATAAAAATAATTTTAAAAATGTAGAAGCAACATATGATGAGATATTTGGAGGTGAATAATGAGTCTTTTAGAAAATTTATATAATTATTATGATTATATGATTGAAAATGAAAAAGATTTAGATATTGAATTAGAGCCTTTTGGATTTACGACAAAAAAAGCCTATGTGGATATAAATTTAAATAGGGATAAAGGATTTATAAGTGCTAATTTAGTAGATGAAGATGAATATAAAACGATAATACCCGCAACAAGTGACTCTCAAAGTAGAACAAGAGGAATTATTGCGCATCCATTATTTGACACTATTCAATATATTTCAAAAAACTTAGAAGAATATTCAACTTTTAAAAATAAAAAACCTATTTTGGAAAATGAAGATCATTACAAATCTTACATTGAAGAATTAAGTTCTTTTATAAAATCAGTTGAAAAAGATAGTGATAAATCCTATGACAAAGAAAAAGTACTATCATATCTAAATACAATAAAAAACTATATAGAAAGTGGAAGTATAATAGATGACCTTGTAAAAGAGAAAATTTTATACTTAGATGAAAATCAAAAACTTACAAATAAAGATGAAAATAATGAAAAAATTGAACTAGAAAAAATAAGTAGTGGCAATTTTGAAAAGGCATTAGTTAAATTTAGAATAAGTGATAAAAAAAATAAAAGAGGTTATGAAATAGAAAAAGATAAAGACTTGCAAATAGCTTATTATAATCATCTAAAAAATCAGAAATATGAAAAAGATATTGACTATATAACAGGTGAAATATCACCAATCTCAACAAAACATCAAAAATATATTTTAAATGCAGGTTCAGGTGCAAAATTAATATCGTCAAATGATACTGCTAACTTCTCATTTAAAGGAAGATTTATAGACGATCAAGAAGCCCTTTCCATAGGATATTATACTAGTGAAAAAGCTCATATGGCACTAAGGTATTTAATAAAAAATCAAGCAAGTAGACAAAAAGAAAGAGTTTTTTTAATATTTGGAAATGAAAATCAAAGTATTCCAAAAATAGGAGGTAATCTTTTTGATGATAGTGATTTAGAAATAAAAGATATAACAAGAAGAAATTATGCAGAAAAAATAAACTCTATGTTAAATGGTTATAGAAAAAAAGAATTTAAAAGAGAAGACAATATAAATATTTTAATATTAGACTCACCAGTACCAGGAAGAGTTTCAGTTCTTTACTATAAAGAAATAAATATAAATGATTATTTAGATAAACTTGAAAAATGGTATATAGATACATTTTGGGAATTTAAATACAAAGGTCAATATTATAACGAAACTCCTAGAATAAAAGAAATAATAGAATCTGCCTATGGAAAAATGGTAAATGATAGTCTTTATAAAAATACTTATGAAAGGCTATTTATATCTATAGTAGATGGAAGAAAAATACCAATAGATATCGTAAAAAAATTATATCAAAGAGCATCAAACCCAATGAGTTTTGAGAAAGATAATAAAAAAAAGAAAGATAATAAAAAAAAGAAAGAGTATGAATATGAAAAAGTACTGTCAGTAGCATGTAGTGTAATAAGAAATTTTTATATAAATAGAAAAGAAAAGGAGTATAACTATATGACACTTGAATATGAAAACAAAGATAGGTCCTATCTATATGGAAGACTTCTTGCAGTGGCAGATGAAGTGGAAAATTATGCAATATATATTAAAGATGCAGGAAAAAGAACTACAAATGCAAAGAGATATATGAGTTCGTTTTCTAGAAGTCCTTATAAAATTTGGGGAATAATTCACAATGCAATACTTCCGTACCTAGATACAGTAGGCGTAAAAACTAACTATTATAACGAATTATTAGAAGAAATTAGTTCGAAATTTAATGAAGATGATTTTTCAAATAATAAAGCCTTAGAAGAGAATTATTTACTTAGTTATTATTCACAAAAATACGAAATAAGACAAAGAATAAAAGAACTTTCAAAGAAAAATAAGGAGGAAAAATAATGATATTAGAAAATAAAATTGATTTTATAATGTACTTTACAGTAATAAAGGCAAATCCAAATGGAGATCCACTAAATGGAAATAGACCAAGAATAGATTATAACGGATATGGAGAAGTATCAGATGTATGTATTAAAAGAAAAATAAGAGATAGACTAATTGAATCTGGAGAAGATGTATTTGTTCAAAATGATGATAAAAGAGTAGATGAACATAGAAGTCTTAAAGATAGATATGATGCTTTAAAAAAAGAGAAGGGATTAGAAAAAGCTGATGAAGATGTTCTTGCAAAAGCAGTATGTGAAAATTGGATAGATGTGAGAAGTTTTGGTCAAGTATTTGCCTTTTCTGGAGACAAGCTTTCAATAGGAATTCGTGGACCTGTAAGTATTCAAACAGCAGAAAGTAAAGAAGAAGTAGAAATATCTTCAATGCAAATTACAAAATCTGTAAATAGTACAACAAACAAAAAGAATCCATCAGCTAAAACACCAGATACAATGGGAATGAAACATAGAGTTGAATTTGGAACATATAAAGTAGTTGGAACAATAAGTCCACAACTAGCAGAAAAAACTGGATTTACAGAAAAAGATGCGGAAACTGTAAAAAAAGCATTAATTAATATATTTGAAAATGATTATTCATCAGCAAGACCAGCAGGAAGTATGGAAGTAAATAAATTATATTGGTTTAAACATAACTCTAAACTTGGTAAGTATTCACCAGCTGAAATTCATAGTAGTGTAGACTTAAAAATTATAGATCCTGAAAAAAATAGCTTTGACAGATATGAAATAGTAGAAAATATACCTAAAGAATTTAAAAAAGAAGAAGAAGGAAAAATAGTAAACTTAATAGGTAAATAAAATGGAAGAAGACTATCTTCATATATCAAGCATTCAACATTTTGTATTTTGTAAAAGACAATGGGCTATACTTTATTTAGAAGATCAATGGCAAGAAAATTTTTTAACAGCAGAAGGAAGAGTAATTCATGAAAGAGCACATGATAATAACCTTAAAGAAAGTAGAAAAGATTATTTTGTAATAAGAAGTATGCCAATCAAATCACATACTTACAAACTAACAGGAGAATGTGACATTGTAGAATTTATAAAAGATGAAAATGGAATAAACATAAAAGAAAAAAAAGATAAATATATTATATATCCAGTGGAATATAAAAGAGGAAATATTAAAAAAGATGAAAGTGATAAAATGCAACTTTTAGCACAATGTATATCTCTTGAAGAAATGTTTGTAACAAAAATAAGAAAAGGAGCTATTTATTATAATAAAACTCGAAAAAGAGAAGAAATTAATTTCACAGAAGAAGATATAAATAACTTTAAAAACATTGTAGAAGAAATGCATAGAATATATAAACAAAAGAAAAATCCAAAAGTAAGAATTTCAAAAAAGTGTAAAAGTTGTTCAGTAAATGAAATATGTATGCCAAATTTAAGCAATAAAGAAGATGTAGTTAATTATATAAATAGAAGGTTAGATTTATGAGAAAAATATTAAATACCTTGTATATTACAACACCATCAGTATATCTTGCCTTAGATGGAGAAAATATTTTAATAAAAGATAATGGAGAAACTTTAGGGCGATTACCACTTCATAATCTAGAAGCAATAGTAACTTGTGGATATATAGGAGCAAGCCCAAAACTTATGTACAAATGTGCAGAAAAAAATATATCTTTAACATTTTTAAATAGTAACGGAAGATTTCTTGCAAGAGTAGTAGGAGAAACAAAGGGAAATGTTCATCTTAGAAAAGAACAGTATAAAATATCAGAAGATATAGAATCTTTAAAATATGCAAAATCTTTTATATCTGGAAAAATCCATAACCAACGAATAGTATTAAATAGAGCAGTAAGAGACTATTCGTTGAGAATTGAAACCGAGGAAATAGCAGATGTAGCACAAATGTTAAAATATTACTCTAAAAAAGTATGGAGCTCAGAAAATAAAGCGGAACTTCGAGGATATGAAGGGCTAACATCTCAAATGTATTTTTCAGTACTGGATAAATTAATATTAAATCAAAAAGATGACTTTTATTTTAAAGAGAGGAGTAAAAGACCACCACTAGATCCATTTAATAGTTTACTTTCCTTTTTGTATACAATATTATCCTATGAAATAGCATCATCACTAGAAACTGTAGGACTAGATCCCTATGTTGGATTTATGCATACAGACAGAGCAGGAAGAATATCCTTAGCACTTGATCTAGTAGAAGAACTAAGAGCTCCAGTAGTTGATAGAATGGCAATAACATTAGTAAATCAAAAACAAATAACAATAGAAGATTTTCGAATACTTGAAAATAATGTAGTGTTAATAACAGATGAAGGAAAAAAGAAAATATTTTCAAATATAAGAAGTAAAAAATTAGAAGAGATAACACATCCTTACTTAAAAGAAAAAGTTCAGTGGGGAATGATTCCCTATATTCAATCAATGTTATTAGCAAGAAGTATCAGAGGAGACTTAGAATTATATCCTCCTTTTTTATGGAAGTGAAAAAATGTATATTTTAATAACTTATGATGTAAGTACAAAAGATAAAAATGGAGCTAAAAGATTAAGACAAGTTGCAAAATACTGTCAAAATTATGGTCAGAGAATACAAAACTCAGTATTTAAATGTAAAATTGAAAACTATATGCTTCCATCAATTGAAAATGACCTTAAAAACTTAATGGACTTAAAAAAAGATAATATTAAGATATTTAAACTTGGAAAAAATATAGATAGTAAAATAATATCCTTAGGTAAAAATACTGAATATGATATAGAAGATATACTAATCTTTTAGTGCGAAAGTATATTAAACATAAAACACCTATAAGCTTCGCGCAAAAAACGAAGAATATAGCATATAAATAGCTGGTTTTAATATTACTAAAAAGTATAAAAATAGAATTATACAGCCTAAACGGCTTAAAAACTAGTTATCGCACCCTCACAAGGGTGCGTGGATTGAAACACCCTTGATACATCTAAATCATCACGACCATATAAAATCGCACCCTCACAAGGGTGCGTGGATTGAAACGAATAATTGCCTGTGTCATGAATTACTATATACTATCGCACCCTCACAAGGGTGCGTGGATTGAAACACAAGAAAATGAGCCTTTAAATATGAAAAATGGAGAATCGCACCCTCACAAGGGTGCGTGGATTGAAACGGAATATATGGAAAGAAAATAAATGAAGATGGTACAATCGCACCCTCACAAGGGTGCGTGGATTGAAACTTGGCAGGAATTGAAACTTGCTCGAAAACTGCTTATCGCACCCTCACAAGGGTGCGTGGATTGAAACAAGAACTCTCTTGCAGTTGTAACACTACAATTTGATATCGCACCCTCACAAGGGTGCGTGGATTGAAACGACCACTTAGCCATATCCAAGAACCGACTAACTCAAATCGCACCCTCACAAGGGTGCGTGGATTGAAACATTACCTCCTGGATTTTCTTTCTATATTCTTCAAATCGCACCCTCACAAGGGTGCGTGGATTGAAACACAAGTAAGATCTAAGACTAAAGCAGAAACTGAAAGATCGCACCCTCACAAGGGTGCGTGGATTGAAACGTTTTACCTTGCACATCTCCCAACTCTCTTATTATATCGCACCCTCACAAGGGTGCGTGGATTGAAACATTAAAAAAATAGTTGACAAAAATTAAAAAAAAAGAATCGCACCCTCACAAGGGTGCGTGGATTGAAACAGTTCTTCTATTTCTGATGCTGTGAATTCTGTTCATCGCACCCTCACAAGGGTGCGTGGATTGAAACAAATAATTTTCTACCATTTCAACAGTAAATACAAATCGCACCCTCACAAGGGTGCGTGGATTGAAACGTAGAAGGTCGCTCTATGGATTGGTATAGTATGCATCGCACCCTCACAAGGGTGCGTGGATTGAAACCTATTTCATTTTTTGGTATAACTAGATTTTCTGGTATCGCACCCTCACAAGGGTGCGTGGATTGAAACACGACTTTATAATTGTTTTTCTTTCTTATTACTTCTATCGCACCCTCACAAGGGTGCGTGGATTGAAATAAACTCATGAGTAACGAAGTTAAGATGGCAACACATCGCACCCTCACAAGGGTGCGTGGATTGAAACGTTGCACTCCCAACGTTCAGCAAGTTGTTTAGTAGTTATCGCACCCTCACAAGGGTGCGTGGATTGAAACATTTAAAGATATAAGGGAGTTAGAATTTGCCCCAATCGCACCCTCACAAGGGTGCGTGGATTGAAACAATCTAAAGGCCGTACTACAAGCATTAGGATTTGATAATCGCACCCTCACAAGGGTGCGTGGATTGAAACTAAACACTACACATATGATAGTAATTGTTACTATTATCGCACCCTCACAAGGGTGCGTGGATTGAAACAATAGGTTTACTAGGAATTTTCTCTTGTACCCATACATCGCACCCTCACAAGGGTGCGTGGATTGAAACAAGAGTTATGCCATAATCAAAACCTGTTGCGTTGTTATCGCACCCTCACAAGGGTGCGTGGATTGAAATTATCTACTGTTAAGTTGATACTAGGGTTAAGAGATGTATGGATAGAAATGTGTGAGTTTAAGTATAAATTAACAAATGGTACTATATTTTTAATTTATATTATGTTAATATACAAGTATAAACAAACTATGTTTAATGTTCATAAAATTTTTAGAGAGGTTATTTCATATATAATGAAAACGTTTGTTTAAAATATTTTTTAGATTTTATATATTATATTTTAATTATATTATTTTAGTGTTTTTTAAGTGTATTATTTTATAAGATAAAATATTGTGTATTTTTAATGATGTTTTTCGTTTATGTATGATTTATTTTCATTATATTTGGAAAATAGTTTATTATTCATCTTTAAGAAGAACAAATATATTAAGATATGGAAGTATGTGTAATACTATGCTTTAATGTCATGATTTGAACATTATTAGTTTATATATTTTTTTATAAAATTTATAATTTAGGTGTTTATAAATTTATCATTATGCGTTACAATATGTACATTACTAAAATGAACAATATACAGTTTTAGTTTTAAGTTGGTTAAATGCTTGATTAAACTTAGTGTAGATTTGTGGAAGAAATAAGTTTTATATAAACTAGTTTATGTTTAGTGATTTGTTATAATTATTTTTTTATTTATAATAGTTTATATTTTAACAAAGTATGTAAAGTAATTGATTTTTTATTATATTAATTTATTTTTGGAATTGAGGTGAGAAATGAGAAACTCAATAGAATATAAGGTTTGGGGTAGATATGCGCTTTTTTTTAATCCTATTATGAGGGTTGGTGGTGAGAAGTGTTCTTATCAAGTACCTACTTATCAGGCTTTAAAGGGAATTACTGAGTCAATTTATTGGAAGCCATCTATTACTTGGTATATTGATAAGGTTAGGATTGTAAATAGGATTAGTACTCAATCAATTGGGGTTAAGACGAAGAAGTATAGGGATAGTTTTAAGGAGAATGATCTTTCTAATTATTGTTATTTAAGAAATGTTGAGTATCATGTTTCTGCTCATTTTGAGTTTAATAAAAATAGGCCTGATTTGCAAGATGATTGGAATGAAAATAAGCATCATAATATTGCAAAAAGAGTTCTTTCAAGGGGCGGTAGAAGGGATATATTTCTTGGTACTCGTGAGTGTCAAGGTTATGTTGAGCCTTTTGATTTTGATGAGGGTGTTTCTTTTTATGAAAATCTTTCGTCTATTCCTTTAGGTACTATGGTTCATGGTATTAATTATCCTGATGAGAATATGGATTCTTCTTTTGAAATAAGACTATGGCAGCCAGAGATGGAAAAAGGTGTTATTTATTTTAAGAGGCCAGAGGATATTAAGACTGTAAGAAAGATAAGAAAGTTTAGAATGAAAAAATTCTCTCAAGATAATATTCAAGATGTAGATGATTTATATGAAGAAATTTTCTATGAGGGGGAATGATTGTGGCTCTTTTAGAAAGTTTGTATGATTATTATGAGCTTATGAATTCTTCTAGTAAGGGTTCTTTGAAGCTTACTAATTATGGTTTTTCAAATAAGAATGCTTATATTGAGATTGTTATTAATTTAGATGGTGATTTTTTATTTGCAAAAGTTGTAGATAAAAAGGATCTAAGGACTATGATACCTGTGTCAATAGAGTCTCAAAGTAGGACTAGTGGAATATTTGCTCACCCACTTTTTGATAATTTGCAGTATTTATCTTCTGATATTGTAAATTATATTAATAAAAAAAATTGTAATAAGAAGTTATATAATGATCTTTCTAGGGGACTTTATTTTAAATCTTATTTGAAAGAGAATGAAAAGTGGATTAATTTTATTAGATATAATTCTGATGTAATTTATAATTTTGATCCTATGGAGGCTTTGATTTATTTAAGGGCAATTAATGTTTATATTAGAAAAAAAAGTATTTTGCAAGATTTAATTAAGGAAGATGTATTGCATTTGGATAGTGAGGGCTTTTTGTCTAATTATTGTAATAGTAAAAAGAGTGATTTATCTTTAGTTATTTCAAATGTAATAAAATCTCTTGTTAGGTTTAGGGTTTTAAATAATGGTAATATTGTTGAGGTTGAAAAAAATATAAGTATCCAAAAGTCCTATGGATATTATTTGAATTTAGCTAATCCAGTTAAGGATTATGATTATATTACGGGAAAGTATATGGGAATTACGCTTAAGCATCAAAAGTGTATTTTAAATTCTTCTTCTCCAGCAAAGCTTATTTCAAGTAATGATGAGAGAAATTTTACTTTTAAGGGAAGGTTTGTTAATCCTGTTGAGGCTTTGTCTATTGGACATGAGGTAAGTGAGAAGTTACATAATTCTTTAAGATATTTAATTAATAGTAGTGGTTTTTATATATTTAGTAAAGTTTTTTTGATTTATTCTAATGAAAACTACTCTTTTCCAAATATTTTTAAAGATTGTTATTACATAGAATCTAGTTATGGAGTTTGTATTGAGTCTTTATATATTGATTATATAAATAGTAAATTTATTGAGTTTAAAGATATAAATTTTAATGATTTTGATAGTAGAATACATCTTCTAGTCTTGGATTCACCTACTGCTGGTAGGATTTCTGTAAATTATTATAGTGAAATGCTATATGAAAATTACATTTTAAATATTGAGAAATGGTTAAAGAATACGTCTTGGGAATTTTTGAGAATAAAAAATAAAAACAAAAATTATATTTATAAGTCTCCTTCTATTAAGGAGATTATAAGGGCTTGTTGTGGTGAAAGAAAACAGGAAAATTTATACAAAAGTACTCTAGAAAGAATTTTTAGAAGTATTAGTGAGGATGAAAATATTTCAATTGATTTGTTAAATATGTTATATAGAAATGCTACTAATCCAATGCTACTTGATGATTTGTCTTGGAGGAGATTTTTGTCTACAACTTGTGCTTTTTATAAAAGTTATTATAGTAGAAAGAAAAATAGGGAATATACTTTAAATATTGATTATAAAAATACAAGTAGGGATTATTTATATGGTAGGCTTTTAGCTATTATAAATTTTTTTGAGGAAGATTTTTATAATTTACAAAAAAAAGAGGTTAAATTTACAATTGTAAAGAGAAATATGCAGTTTTTCTCAAAAAGCCCTTGTAGAGTTTGGAATATGGTGTATAATCAATTTTTACCCTATCTAAATAATTATTATAAAGATTTAGTCGCAGATGTGATATTGTCTTTTTCTGGTGAGGATTTTTATAATAATGGTCCATTAAATGGTGAGTTTTTACTTGGATTTTATTCTCAAGAGTATGAGATGAGAAATAATAAATGAAAATATATAGGAGTAGTTATGGCCTTAGATCACAAGTATGATTTTATTATGTATGTAACAGTAAAAAAAGCCAATCCAAATGGGGATCCTTTAAATGGGAATAGACCAAGAATAGATTATGATGGATTTGGTGAAATTTCTGATGTGTGCTTAAAAAGAAAAATAAGAAATAGAATGATGGATTTAGGCGAGAGTGTCTTTGTCCAATCAAATGAAAGAAAGATTGATAATTGTAAGAGTTTACAAGAGAGATTTGAAAAAATACCAAGTCTAAAAACTGAAAGCGATCCTGATAGGATTGTAGAGATTGCAAGTAGTATTTGGACTGATGTTAGAAGTTTTGGACAGGTTTTTGCCTTTGGTAAGAATGCTAATAATAAAAAGGGTATTTCTGTTGGAATTAGAGGACCTGTAAGTATTCATACTGGAATAAGTGAAGAGGTTGTTGAGATTTCTTCTATGCAAATTACAAAATCTGTAAATAGTGTCTCTAATAAAAAAAATCCAACTATAAGATCTTCTGATACTATGGGAAATAAACATAGAGTTGAGTTTGGTACTTATAAAATTGTGGGAAGTATTAACCCGCAACTTTCGGAGATAACTGGTTTTAATGAGAATGATGTTGAGATTCTTAAAAAGTCTTTACTGACTATTTTTGAAAATGATGCTTCTTCTTCAAGACCTGAGGGTAGTATGGAGGTTAGTAGACTTTATTGGTTTAAACATAAAAGTAAAATTGGAGATTATCCTGCCTCAAAAGTGCATAAATGTGTTAAACTAGAGATACAAGATCCAAATTTAAAAGATTTTAATAGGTATAGAATAGTAGAAAATATACCTAATACCTTTGAAAGAAATGAAAAAGGTGACTTAGTAGAATTGAATTATAAATAATACTTATATTTTTACTATATTAGGATCTTGCTTAGGATATAGTCGCACCTTTTTAGGTGCGTGGATAAAAATATCACATATTATATGTGAAAATAAAGCAATTGTCGCATCATTAGATGTGTGGATTAAAACAACTTTTCCCCAAGCCGTAAGGCCGCATCCTGCTTAATTAGATAAGCCCGTATATGATACACTTTTCCCCCTATAGCGATGTTAAACAACGATATATTAAGTGTAGTTTTAAGTGGGGTGCGTGGATTTAAATGTTATTATTATATTGAAAAATTATTTTTTAATATGCATTATTAATTTTGGATATTTTCAATTTTAATAATGATAATAAAAAAAGCAGTTATATAACTGCTTTTTTTATTTGTTTAAATTTTTAATTAGTAAAATTATATTAAGTATTATTCCTACAAAGAAAAAAATATATGCCATTGGAATTAAAAAGAAAGGTTCTATTAAAAATCCATTTGTATCAATATAAGATCCTTTGATATTATATGAAATAAAACAAATTGCTGTTAGTATAAATGGTATAAATCTAATTATTTTTTTCATTACTATTATCCTCTATATATTCTAAAATATCTCCTGGGCTGCAATCTAGCGCTTTACATATACTATCAAGTGTTGAAAATCTAATTGCACGAGCTTTTTGGTTTTTTAAATTTGAAAGGTTTGCCATTGTAATGCCCACTTTTTCAGATAGTTCTGTAAGTGTAATATTTCTTTTTTCCATAATTTTATCTAAGTTTACAATTATAGCCATTTTATCACCTACACTGTAAGGTCATTTTCTTCTTTTATAGCTATTGCATTTTCGTAGAATTTTGCTGCTATAAAAAATAAAAGAGAAAGTACAATTCCTAAAAAAGGAAGGATTATTGATGGGATTATTGTAAATGCATATAAAAATATATTAAATCCATAATATAAAAATATATTTATTAATGGATATAGTACTGATAAGATTAAAAATATTAAGGATATATTTTCTAGTTTTTTTACAATAATACTATTATAGTAATTTTCTTTTTTTAAGAGATTTACAATTTTATTTAAATGAAAAATTATAATTGTATAGGGGATAGAAAGTGTATAAAAGGAGATTATTCCTATTATGAAACTTTTTTGTTTTGGTATTGCTATTAGACTACTATCTCCATAGAGTACTTTTAAAAATGTAGTAAATATTCCTGGAAATAAAAGAAGTCCAAGAATAGTAAATGCTAAACCTATTTTAACTAAATAATAAAGTATGTTATTAGCTTTTTTCATATTGCCTCCTTATCGTTTAACGATAAATAAATTATAGCATAGTTTTATCGTTTGTCAATAAATTTTGCATAAAAAAAGAAGTGATTAATCACTTCTTTAAATAATCTAATAGTATTTTATAGACTTCATCTTTTTCTTTTTCATTTAATATTTCATGACGCATATTTTTTAAAAACTTAAATTTAATATTTTTAAATCCTGCATTTTTATAAATTTTATAAACTTTTAAGACACCTTTTTTAAAGTTTCCAACGGGATCTTCTGCTCCTGATATAAATAATATTTCTGTAGATTTATTGCTTTTATTAAGTCTATTTTTATTATTTATTTTTAGAAGGCAGTTTGCAAGAGTTTTATATCCATTTACTGTAAAGTCAAAGTTACAATAGGGATCATTTTCAAAGGATTTTATATTTTCTTCATTAAAACTAATCCAGTCATGTTTATTTCCTTTGACCATTCTTGCAAATTTATTAGTAGTAAGATTAACTAAAAGTTTACTTGTATATTTTTCACCTTTTAAAATGGCGATAATACTAGATAGTGTTTTTAATGTGAAGGCTGAGATATTATTTATATATCCAGTTCCCATTAAAACTATTTTTTCTGTATTATATTTTGAAATATAGTATCTCAATATAAAAGATCCCATACTATGACCGATATAGACTATTGGTAGGTCGTATTTTTCTTTTAATATTAGAGATAGTTTATTTACATCATCTACTGCATATTCAATTGTATCTCCTGTGCCAAAATATCCAAGATAATCTGTAGATTTGCCATGACCTAAGTGGTCATTTCCAGCAAATATTATATTGTGAGCATTTAAAAATTCTGCAAATTCTTCGTATCTTTCTATATGTTCGCACATGCCATGAAGCATTTGAACAATTAAAGTAGGTTTTTCGCAGTCATATATTAAGGCACGAATGTCATTTTTTTTATTTGAGGATTTAAAATATATTTCATTTTTCATAGTTTTTATTTTTTCTCATTTATATTAGGTAAATTAAGTTAAAGTAATATCCGAAACTTGCAAACATTATAAAATAAATAGCTAATGATACAATTCTTTCAAAGTTAATTTTGTATTTATTAATATAAAGTTCTACTAAGCTAACTATACTTGAAAATATTAAAACAAGCAAGCTTGCTTCTAAAAGTCCCATTATTACAAAAAATACTATTTTTCCATTTGTAACAATATCACATAAAAATGTGAAACTTACAGCAATAACTAAACATATAGCAAAAATAATTTCTGCTAATTTTTCTCTCTTCTTCCAAAGCTTAACGTTCATTTTATTTCATATACTCCCTTAATGATTTTAGTAATGAGTCGCTTGTCAAATCATAAAGTAGTGGTGTAACTGTAGCATAACCATTTTCTAAATAGTGTCTATCAGTATTTTCTTTATTTTCACTTTTATTTCTACCATGAAGCTCTAGTGAATATCCATTTTCTATTTTAAATGTAGTGTATTTGTCCATTACAGAGCCACCAATTTTGCAAGTTTTAATACCTTTTAAGTCTTCATATTCAAGTTTTGGTGCATTTACATTTAAGACTATTGCATCATTAATTTGACTATGAACTTTTTCAAAAATTTCAATTGCAACTTTTGATGCAGTTTTATAATTAGTATTTTCTCTATTATATTGTGCTGAAACAGCAATTGATGGTATTCTAAATACATTTGCTTCTATAGCTGCTGAAACTGTACCTGAGTACAATATGTCCATACCAGCATTATATCCAAGATTGCATCCTGAAAAGCAATAGTCAAACTTATTGCCATATATTTCAAGTGCTGCTCTTACACAATCAGCTGGTGTTCCTGATACGCTATATGCATCTAAATTTATTTCTTCAATGTGAACTTTTTTTACGATTAATTTTTTCATTAATGTAATAGCATGGCTCTTTCCAGAATTTTGTTTTTCTGGTGCTACAATTGTTACATTATAGCCTTTTTCTAATAATTGTCTTCCAAGTTCAGCTATTCCTGGTGCAAAAACTCCATCATCATTTGTTAATAATATATTCATTTAAGCCCCCTTATTATAGTTCATACATAGTAGATGCACATTCTCTTTTGGCAACTTCTAAAATATAATCAGTTCCTTCGTTTATGTTTTTATTTAAAAGAGAATTTCTTACAGTTCTTGATGCAACACTAGGTAGATTATTGTCCTCTGATAAATGTGAAAGCATAACAATTTCTTTATTTCTTTTTAAAAGTTTTTGTAGCATATTTGATGTATTTTCATTTGATAGATGTCCATGATTAGATAAAATTCTTTGCTTTAAGGACCAAGGATAACTTCCACTTAAAAGCATTTCTTTATCGTGATTTGCCTCAATAAAATAAAGGTCTGAATCAGATATTTTTTCCATTATATTTTGGTCAACAAAGCCTGTATCTGTTACAAGTGATATTTTTTTATTTCCAGTGATAGTAAAACAACTACCTTTTGAACAGTCGTGAAAAGAATTAATAGGTTCTATATATAGATCTTTATATTGAAATGGTTTTTCGTTTTCAAAAAAGAAAACATTGTTTGGATCTATTTCCTTTGTAGTAGGAATCATTGAATTAAAAGTATCTTCATTTGTAAAAACTTTTAATTTATGTCTTCTAGCAAGTACACCAACACCCTTAACATGGTCAATATGCTCATGTGTTACAAATATTGCATCAATAGATTTTATATCTACATTAATACTGTCTAAAAGATTTTCTACTTTTTTTCCAGAAAGGCCGGCATCTATTAAAATTTTTGTATCTTTGTACTCAATGTATTCACAATTTCCACTAGATCCGCTAGCAAGCGAACAAAATTTCATGTCATTACCTCCAGAAGATTATTCTAACACATAGTATTATTTTTGTTAACAAAAAATACTTAAATTTGAAAAATTGTTTATTTTAAGGGATTTGCTTAGGATGTATTGAAAAACATTCAATTAACAAGTATAATTTTATATTAATAGAAGTTATTTATTTAATATGAAAGAAAGAAGGGGAAGTATGAGTGTTTTAGCTCAAATAGGTGTTTTAATGGTATCCCTTTTAGTCGGTACGCTTTTACGACTGGTAATACCATTTCCAATACCTGCAACTGTTTACGGAATGATAGTATTATTTATATTATTAAAAATCAATGTAGTAAAGGTTGAAAAGATAGAACCTGTATCTAGTAGATTACTTGCAAACCTTGCCTTTTTATTTGTTCCAGCTGGTGTTGGAATGATAACAGAGTTTAAAACTCTAGAGGGAAGTTTAGTAAAGGTTTTATTAATTATAATAATAAGTAATATTATTACTTTTATTGTAACTGGGCATGTAGTTCAGTTTATTCAAAGGAGGTTGAAGAAGGAAAATGACTAATAATCCTTTTTTTGGAATTTTACTTGCGATTATTACTTATGAATTCGGAGCATATCTTGCTAGAAAGACTAAATCTCCAATTGCAAATCCGCTTTTGATTTCTATAATGCTTTCAATTGCATTTCTTCAAATCTTTAAGATCCCATATGAAGATTTTAAGATGGGTGGAGAGTATATTAAGTTTTTATTAGGACCTGCTACAGTTTGTATGGTAGTACCACTTTATAAAAAACTAGACATTTTAAAGAAAAATATAGTAGCTGTATTAGGTGGTATTTTTGCAGGTGGACTAACTTCACTAATTACTGTTTTAGTTATGTCAAAGGCATTTAATTTAAATACTGAATTAATTTATTCAATATTACCTAAATCAATTACTACTGCTATTGGTGTTGATGTTGCTGCTGAGTTTGGAGGACTTCCAGCTATTGCTGCTTTTGCAATTGTTTTAACTGGAGTTTTTGGAGCTGTTGCAGGACCTTCAATATTAAAGGCTGTAAAGGTAAAAGATCCTGTCGCTGTTGGTATTGCTATGGGAACTGCATCTCATGCTGTTGGAACTTCAAAGGCTATGGAGCTTGGAGAAGAAGAAGGAGCAATGAGTGGTTTATGTATTGGAATTTGTGGAATAATAACAGTTCTTTTAATGCCAATATTTGTAAGCCTAGTTTAATTAAAAGATAGAATGTATTTATTATTAATTTAATAAATACATTTTTTTTGTGATTTTTTATGATTTATGAAAATATTTTCTTGAAATGTTGAAAAATACACATTATACTATTATTGAGTTAATTTATAATTTAGCGAAGGGAGAAATATGCACACATTATATCAATTTGGGGTATATATAGGTGTTTTATTTGCAGGTCTTGTCCTAAGAGAGATAATTCCCGCAACTATTCCAGCGCCTGTATATGGGATGATTTTATTATTTTTATTATTAAGTTTTAAAATTGTAAAAGCAGATAGCATAAAACCTGTAACTACAAGACTTCTTGACATAATGCCTTTTTTATTCGTACCAACTGGAGTTGCTATGATAAATGAAATGGACAATGTTAAGGGAAAGGTTTTGTTAATACTATTAATGCTTTTTATCACAACTTTTATAGTTTTATTTGTAACAGGCCATGTTGTACAAATTGTACAAAGAGCTTTAGAGAAAAGAGAAGTTCTAGAGGAGGTATTAGATGAGTAGTAATCCACTTTTTGGAATTTTGCTTTCAATTATTACTTATGCAATAGGTACTTTGATTTCTAAAAAAGTTAAAAGTCCACTTGCAAATCCGCTTTTAATTGCGGTTATATTATCTATGATTTTTTTATATTATACTGGAATAACATATGAAGACTTTTATGTTGGAGGAGAATACATAAACTTTTTATTAGGTCCTGCAACTGTTGCTTTAATCGTTCCATTATTTGAACAAATTCATATTTTAAAGAAAAACTTTATTGCTATTTTAGCTGGAATTTTAGCAGGTAGTGTATCTGCTTTACTTTCTGTAATGTTTTTTTCAAAATTATTTGGATTTAATTTTCCACTTACAATTTCACTTTTATCTAAATCAATTACTACATCAATTGCAGTTGAACTTACAAATGAATTTGGTGGAATGGCAGCTATTACTGCTGTTGCCATTATGCTTACAGGGATTCAAGGTGCAATTTGTGGACCTAATTTCCTTAAAAAAACTGGTGTAGATGATCCTATTGCAACTGGTATTGCCATTGGAACAGCAACTCACTCCATAGGTACATCAAGAGCTAGAAAAATAGGAGAAATAGAAGGTGCAATGAGTGGGCTTTCTATAGTTGTAGCAGGAATAATAACAGTGGTTTTAATGCCAATGATAATAAAATATGTATAAAAAAAGACATAGAAATATGTCTTTTTTTTAATAGTTGTCTATTTCAATATTTTCTCCATCAGTAAATTGAATTCTCCAAGCAGGAATTGCACGTCCTCTTTCTGCCTTTGTAATATCTTCTACATAACCTTGTTCTTCTGGATCAAAATAATAGCATTCATCTATATTTTTAACTGTTTTATTGTAGTAGTCGTTGTCATCTAGAAGTGTAAGTAGAGCCTTTGCAGCAGGCATTAGATGGACTTCTGACTGTGATATATCAGTTACATTAAGCCATAGTCTATCCATTGATATGACGCCTCTATTATCTATTACAAAATTTGTATAAGATCTTTCTAAAACAATTCCATCATGAATTTTTGAGAAGTTTATAATATATTGATTGTCTGATTTTTCAGTATGAGTTATTTCCATATCTCTTGTATCAAAGCCATGTTCTAATAGAAAATCAGTTGCTATATCTTGAGCTTCTGATATTTTTGTAAGATTATATTCTTCTGTCATACTAGAATCTTCATATCTCATTCTTCTATTGTTCATTATTGTAATTAATTTTGTTGCATAATTTACTTTTGAAAAATCCGTACTTGGATTTTCAACATTTCCAAGACTTTCAAAAAATTTACTATTTAATTCATCTGGATTATAATTTTCAAACTCAACTCTTAAAGTTGGAAGTTTATTTTCAGATCTTGGAATGTAAGAATTAACTTTAATTCCCTTTTCTGCTAAGAGTTCAATAGTTTCATTTGCAAAGTTTTTAGATCTAGAACTATCCTTTGTAAGATTATGATTGTAAAAGTTAAATCCAAATAGTGTAATATTTGTAATCAATAGAGCAACTATTAATATACTTTTTGCCTTTGCCCAATCCATACTATCTCTCCATTATAAATTTGCCATCATCAAGTGAGAAGAACAAATCTCTATTTTTATAAGTAATACATACGCTAATCTCAAGTTTTGAAATATTATCATTTAAATCACTATCAATATATACAAGGTCAATATCATCAATATTTTGTATTATATCAATAAGTTCAATTTCATCAATGCCATTGTAATTTTCAACAAATTTATTGAAATTATTTTTGATGATTTCTTCTATGGTAGTTTCTGCAATTTCTCTATAAGTTTCTTCAGGTTCTTTTATAGATGATCTATAAACTTGTCTATAACTTTTTACATGATCAGAATATACTTCGATTTCTATATAATCAAATAATTTATTGCTTATTAAATATACAGGAATAGAGTCCTCTGTAAAGTTAAAGGTAAATTTATATCCTAAGTTGTCTTTTTCTTTTATAGGTTCTATTTTATTTAATCTAATATATGATGATATTCCCATTTTAGAAGATATAAAAGACATTGCTGTTTTTAAAGATAGGAATAAGTTATTTTCTTTTATTTGAAAATTTTCTGGATTTTCATAATTAATTATTCCTGAAGAAAGAAGTTTTAAAAATCTATCTTCATATATATAGGTAGTTCCATCAGCTTGAGTTATCTCTCTTATATAGTCGATATTTTGATTTAATACTCTTGATGCAAGATTGTTTTTATATTGTTTTTCCATATCTGAAATTTCATCTTTATAAGATATTTCTCTATATGTCATTTTATTATTTATTGGAATATAGATATTTTTTGCAATATTATATTTTTCATAAAAATTTTCATATTTTCTAGTGCTAAATTTAGCAAGCTCTTCTATTTTAGATGTTGGATCTTTTCCAAGGTTTATCTTTAATTTATAAATCCCCTTAGAGTTTGAAATTACAATATCATCATTTGAAATATAAATTTCTCTTATTACAATATTTGTCTTTGGCTCTGAGTGAGTTGATTTTCCAATTAAGTTTAAAAATAAATTTGCAGTCATTTCTTTAGTAAATGAAAATACAATTGATTTTTCCTTTTGAAGGTCCATATATTCCTGTGGACTTATAAGACTTAAATTACTATCTGAAATCTGCATAAATATTGAAGATATTACATCTACATATTCATTCCAAATTTCTGGAAAATCATATAATACTGTATGATTATTTGCTCCAAAATTAACTATTAACTTTTTAGGTTTTAAAAGATTTTTAAATATATCTTCTGTATTATATTGTTCTTGAACTATTGTTTTTTGCTTTAGTTCTGGAAGTTTAATCCAAAGCAAACTTGCTTGAACTATCATAAGGGCAATAAGTAGAATTAAGCTTAAATTCAAATAAATTTCTTTTCTCTTCATATTATCACCTAGGCTGCCTTAAAGGTTAGAGTAACCTTTGTACCTTTTCCAAAATCTGATTCTATTTTTATATCTCCGCCCATTTCTTTTGTAGTTTGTTTTGCAATAGAAAGTCCAAGTCCAGTGCCACCCATTGCACGACTTCGTCCCTTTTCAACTCTATAAAATCTTTCAAATATTCTATTTAAGTCTTCTTGAGGAATTCCAATACCATTGTCTTCTACAACTATATTTACATTAAAATAATTTGATGATGCAGAAATTTTAATTTCTCCAGAAGGATCAGTATATTTTACAGCATTAGATACTATATTCATTAGAATTTGTTCAAGAGAGTGTCTATCTGCAATTATATTTTTAATATCAACAGGTACATCAATAATAATATTGTGATTTTTTTCTTTAATTAAAACAGCAAGTCCATCAAGAGTTTGATTTATAATATCATAGGTGTCAACTTCTTGAAGATCAAAATTATAATTATTATAATCCATATTTGAAAGTTGTAATAAATCAGATACAAGTCTTGCCATTCTATTATTTTCTCTATCTATAACATTTAAAAAATATCTAGTTTGCTCTTCATCAACAGGAGAATCAAGCAGAGTTTCTGTGTAAGTTTTTATAGTTGTAATTGGAGTTTTAAGCTCATGAGATACATTTGCAACAAACTCTTTTCTCATCATATCAAGTTTATGTTCCTTAGTAATATCTTGTAAAACAACTATAATGCCTGAGTTTTCCATATTTTCTCTTTTAAAAGGAGCATATTTAACCTTATAAAAATTATCATCAATTTCAACTTGGCTCTCACCTTGAAGAGAAGATGTATCATAATAATTTAAATTATAAATTTTCAAATCTCCAAGGTCTTGTTTTTTGAAAAGTGCATTTTCATCAAGTTTTAATATTTTACGAGCAATAGGGTTTACATGGATTAAGTATCCATCTCTGTCAATTGCAATAACACCTTCTGCCATATAGTTAAAGATAGTATTTAACTTACTTTTTTCAAGATCCATTTGATTAATTGTAACTTTAAGTTCTTCTGTTAAAAAATTAAACATAGAAGCAAGATTACCAATTTCATCTTTTGATTTTACTTCTACTTTTTGATCGAAGTTTCCCTTTGCCATTTCGCTAGCTGTTTTAGTTACATCACGAATAGGTTCTGTAATAGATGATGCTATAAAATATCCAAGTACAGTTGTTATGATTAGTGCAAGAATAGTTGCATAAGTAAGAATTATTTTAGCATCATTTATAACCTTATATACATTAGATAGATTATGAGTCATATATAAGATGCCACGAACATCTCCATCAGATGAAAAAATTGGCATAGCAATGTGTTTTTCCCTTTGTGCACTATTATTATTTACAACAATTGCATCAGTAGTTTCACCATTTAAGGCACTAAGTACAAGTTCAGAGTTTAAAATCTTATAAGAAAGTGCATTAGTTCCCTTAATTAGTTCATCTCTATTTGTTGTAGATGCAATTATCTCTGGAGATTTACTTCCTGATATAGCATAGATACTTTCATCAGGTGATAGTTTCCACTCCGTCAAAGTGTTGGAAATTTCAGAATTTTGCTCCTGCCAATTTTTATTAGTCATATATGTTGAAGTTCTATTTATCGAATCAAGAGTTTGACTCATATTTTCAGCTACATTATTAATTTGTTGAGTTTCAAGTCTATTAATAATAAATGTGCCTACAATGGACATAACTAGAAGAACTAGTAAAAAGTATATTGTAATAAATCTGTATTTAATACTATTAAACATACTTATCCTCCAAAGTAATATCCAACTCCACGTTTAGTTAAAATATATTTAAATTCTTTGTCTTTATCTTCAATTTTTTCACGAAGTCTTCTTACAGTTACATCAACAGTACGAATATCTCCGTAATAGTCATAGTCCCAAACTTCTTCTAAAAGTTCTTCTCTTGAAAAAACTTGATCCTTATTTGAAGCTAAAAATTTTAATAGTTCATATTCACGAAGAGTAAGATCTATAACTTTATCTCTTTTTTTGATTTCATATTTATTTAAGTCTATTACAAGATCTCCTGCTTCAATAACCTCTGGATTTTCGGAGTTTTCCATTTCAAAATCACATCTTCTTAAAATAGCCTTAACACGAGCAGTAAGCTCTCTCATGGAAAAAGGTTTAACAACATAATCATCAGCACCAAGCTCAAGACCAAGTATTTTGTCAACCTCTTCTTCTTTTGCTGTAAGCATAATAATTGGAATATTTTTTTCTTTACGAATTTCTTTAAGAACAGTAAAACCGTCGATTTTAGGCATCATAACATCAAGAATAATAAGATCAAAGTCTTCTTTTTCTACAATATCAAGACATTCTTTACCATCATGTGCTATTTTTGCTTCATATCCTTCACGTGTTAAATTATATTGAATAATTTCAGCAATAGCTGCCTCATCATCAACTACAAGAATTTTACCAAACATTAAAATTCCCCCTTTTGTAATATTATAACAAATCAGTAGATTTTTATCGAGTAAAGTCGTAAGAAGCTTTAAAAATAGAGGAATAAGAAAAGAAAATATAAAGGAAATTCTAAAGTTTATCTAGGGAAGTTTTTTCTTAAAAAAGCAGGGTAAAAAATTTATAAAAATATAGCGATTAGGGGGATACTTATGAAAAAGAAAGAAAATGTTTGTAAATTTTGTGGGGGAGTATTATTTTCAAAGGCAAATATATGCCATAATTGCAAATCTAAAATAACAAGACTTGGAAATAATATCCTAGATGCTGGAACATCTCTATTTGGTGGAATAAAATTTAATAGAAAAAAAGGAAAATAAGAGCTCCTATGGGCTTTTATTTTATTACAATATAAATATTGGGGTAGAGATAAAGTAACAAGGAGGTATTATGAAGAAAAAGGAAATAAATACCTGCAAAAAGTGCGGAATGGTAACTTGTGAAAAAGAATACTGTATAAATTGTAAAATAAGTGATAGAAATATAATTGGATTTGTTGGATTAACTTGCACATTTCCAGATATGGTAAGAAGTACAATTAGAAAAATAAATAAAAATAAGAGCTCAAAATAAGGGCTTTTATTTTTTTGTCTAAAACTATGGTAGAATATTAAAAGGTGATATAATGAATAATTTTGTAATAGGAGCACATCAATCTTTTTCTAAAGGTTTTTTACAAATGGGAAAAGATGCAAAATATATTGATTCAAATACATTTCAATTTTTTATGAGAAATCCAAGGGGATCTCGTGCCAAAAAATTTGATGAAAAAGATGCAGATAATTTAAAAGATTTTATGAAAGAAAATAGTTTTGGTAAAATACTATGTCATGCACCCTATACATTAAATCCTTGTTCGGATAAGGAGCATGTTCGTGAATTTGCTCATATTGTAATGGAAGATGATTTAAAAAGAATGGAGTATTTTCCAAATAATTTATATAATTTTCACCCAGGATCTCATGTGGGACAGGGAGTGGATCTTGCAATAGATATGATATCTAGTCTTTTAAATGAAATTTTAAATAAAGATATGACAACTACAGTTTTACTTGAAACAATGGCAGGAAAGGGAACTGAAGTTGGAAGAAGTTTTGATGAGATAAAGAGAATAATAGATAAAGTTGAACTTAAAGAAAAACTTGGAGTATGTCTTGATACTTGTCATATATATGATGCAGGATATGATATTGTAGAAGATTTAGACTATGTTCTAGATGAGTTTGATAGAGTAATAGGTCTTAAATATTTAAAGGCAATTCACTTAAATGACTCAAAAAATCCTTTTAAATCTCATAAGGATAGACATGAGAAAATAGGTGAGGGGAGTATTGGACTAGATACTTTTAATAATATTGTAAATAATGAAAGATTAAAGGATATTCCAATGTTTTTAGAAACTCCAAATGATTTAGATGGATATAAAGAAGAGATTGAACTTTTAAAATCTTTGAGAAAATAAGGAAATTTATACAAAAAATTGGTAATATAAATAAATATGATATAAAATATTAAATTAATAAAATATCGTGATAACGGAGGGATAAAATGACAGAAATTGTAAAACCATCAACACTTCCTGGATTTATGGAATTGTTGCCACAGGACCAAATATTATTTAATGAAATGCTTGATACTATAAGAAAGAACTATGAAAAACATGGATTTTTGCCAATTAATACACCAGCAATAGAAAAGTCAGAAGTATTACTTGCTAAGGGTGGTGGAGATACAGAAAAGCAAATTTATAGATTCCAAAAGGGTGAGACTGATATGTCCCTAAGATTTGATCTTACAGTTCCATTAGCAAGATATACAGTAGAGCATTTTCACGAATTGTCCTTTCCCTTTAGAAGATATCATATAGGAAAGGTTTATAGAGGAGAAAAGGCTCAAAAGGGACGCTTTAGAGAATTTTATCAATGTGATATAGATATAATTGGAAATGGAAAGCTAGATATAGTAAATGATGCAGAAATTCCTGTTGTAATTTATCACACTTTTAAAGATTTAGGATTTGATAATTTTACAATTAGAATTAATAATAGAAAAATCTTAAATGGTTTTTATTCATCACTTGATATAGAAGATACAGTACAAGTTTTAAGAACTGTAGATAAAGTAGATAAAATTGGAAATGCCTCTGTTAAAAAAGAATTAATGGAAAATGGAGTTTCTGAGGAATCTGCAGAAAAAATAATAAACTTTATTTCAATTAAAGGAAGTAGTGAAGAAATTTTAGAATCCCTTAGTGATTTAAATATTGAAAATGAAGTATTTAATGAAGGACTTAATGAGCTTAAAACAGTAGTAGAATATATAGAGGCTTTTGGAGTAGATAAAAAGAATTTTGCAGTAGATTTAAAAATAGCAAGAGGACTAGACTATTATACAGGTACAGTTTATGAGACAACTCTTGATGATTATCCAAAAGTAGGATCAGTTTGCTCTGGTGGAAGATATGAAAATCTTGCAAGCTTTTATACAGATATGAAACTTCCAGGCGTGGGAATATCCATAGGACTATCAAGACTCTTCTATCAACTAAATGAAGCAAAAATAATCAAATCACAAAAGAAAAGTTTAGTAGATGTAATGGTAATTCCAATGGAAGAACAAATGCTAGATGCAATAAAACTAGTATCAGAATTAAGAGAAAAGGGCGTAAAAGTAGTTTTATATACAGAAAAAGCAAAAATGGGCAAGAAGTTTAAATATGCAGATAATTTAGACATTCCATATACTATTGTAGTTGGAGAACAAGAGGTAAAGGATCAAAAATTCTCACTTAAAAATATGCAAACAGGTGAACAAGAAGAATTTAGCATAGATGAAATAGTTGAAAAATTAAAATAAGATTAAGAAGGTAGATATTTCTACTTTCTTTTTTTATAATTTGATTAAATTTAGCCTATTTGTTAGGATTGATATTATATAAAGGTTTATAAAAATAAAAAAGGTGATTTATCATGGGGTATAATAAAGTTATTAATGATTGTATGGGTATTAAAAAAGAAGAAAGCGTTCTTATACTTACAGATGACAATAAAATTAATATTGCACAAAATTTATACAATGAAGCTAGAAAAATAACAGACAATGTATATATGACTATTATGAAGCCAAGGGATGTAAATGGAGAAGAACCTCCAGAAGAAATTGCAGATTTTATGAGAAGTGTAGATGTTGTAATTGCTCCAACAACTGTTTCTATAACTCACACCTTAGCAAGATCAGAGGCATCTAGTAGTGGGACTAGAATTGGTTCTATGCCAAATATTACAGAAGATATGTTTATAAATGGAGCTATTAATGCAGATTTTGATATAGTTTTAAAATTAACAGAAAAATTGTCTAAAAAATTAACTAAGGCAAAATATGCAAGAATTGAAAAAGATAATAAAGTACTAGAATTTAATTTAGAAGATAGACAGGGAATAAATTCACCAGGAGTATATATAAATAAAAAAGAAGCAGGAAATATTCCATCGGGAGAGGCTTTTATTGCACCAGTTGAAAGTAGTGTAAATGGCGAAATTATTATAGATGGAAGTATGGTTGGAATAGGACTTTTAGAAAATCCACTATATATGAAAATAGAAAGTGGAAAAATAGTAGAATTAAAAGGCGATATAGAAAATAAGCTAGATATACTATTTGAAAGTGAAGAAAATCATACTATTGCAGAACTTGGAATAGGAACTAATCCAGCAGCAAGACTTACAGGAATAATACTAGAAGATGAAAAAGTTTTTGGAACAGTTCATATAGCTT
Source organism: Peptoniphilus stercorisuis (assembly GCF_017874395.1). Lineage (GTDB taxonomy): Bacteria > Bacillota > Clostridia > Tissierellales > Peptoniphilaceae > Anaerosphaera > Anaerosphaera stercorisuis. The sequence goes on from NZ_JAGGLJ010000001.1 coordinate 70,198, forward strand.
TTGGAACAAATACTTCTTTTGGAGGAGAGAATTCTGCAAGTTGTCATTTAGATGGAATAATATTAAAACCAACGCTTTATTTAGATGATGAAATTATTATAGAAAATGGCGAATTTAAAATAAATTATTAAAAAGGAGGACATATGAAATTTATTATTGATGAAAGAGTTGGAAGCATACTTGGAGTAGATGCAATAGTAGCAGCACTTCTTACAAATGTAGATATAGATGCCCCTCTTCCTGAAAAGTTTGAAGAAGAAATTAAAGAAGTTACAGAAAATGCACTTAATATTTCAGATGAAACATTAAAAGAAAATGAAATATTAGAGGGTTATAGAGAAAAGACAAGACAAATAGGAAGATCTTTAAAGAGGTATCCACCATCAGCAGAAGCATTAATTAACAATATGAAAAGACGTGGAGAAATGCCTAGAATAAAAACATTAATAGATATTTATAATATAGGCTCACTAAAAAGTATGTTATCAATAGGAGCTCATGATGCAGATTCCTTTGAAGGACCAATAGAGTTTACCTTTGCAGATGAGGCAGATACATTTACACCAGTAGGTGGAGGATCAAAGCCAGTTCATGTAGGAGACTTTGTATATAGAGATAATAAGGGAATTGCAGCTTACTTAGATGCAAGAGATGCAGATGATTATAAAATAGTTGATGATACTAAAAATGTACTTTTAGTAATACAAGGAAACTCTAAAACTTCTAAAGAATTTAGAGAAGAAGTCTTAGGTGAAATTTGTGAAAATATAAAAGAAGTTTGTGGTGGAGAATATAAAATATTTTCAGTAAAACCAAATGAAGAATTAGAAATATAAAAAAGAGCAGATTTTCTGCTCTTTTTTTAATCTCTTACTAAAATAAGAGCCATTTTAAATTTTTCCTTTGCAAAGACATTGTGAGTAATATTTTTTGGGAATACTAGTTGCTCACCAGCTTTTATTTCGTGAATTTCATCTCCAACTTTAAGATCTGCACTTCCCTCAAGTGCAATTACCATAGCATCTCCTGGAGCTGCATGATCAGATAGTCCCTCACCCTTATCAAAGGCCATAAGCATTATTTTAATACCATCTTTAGAAACAATATCTAAATTTGAAATACCTCCATAAATATAATCAATTTGATCTTTTAAATTTATAACTTGTCCTTTTTCTATATTTTTCATAAAATCATCTCCATTAAAACTAATTTCTAAATATACACTATCTTCCTTTGTACTTACTCCACGTAAACTTTCTTTTGGAGTAATAAAAATATTATCTTCTTTTATAAACTTATCAAGTATATTAATACTTCCCTTTAATACATAAAAAATACTTTGATTATTGTAATGCTCCTTACTTATATCTGTATCCTTTGCAAGTGAAAAAAGCATAAAATCTAAATCTGCATTATTAGATAAAGACTTTGAAATAGTATGATGCTCCTTTAGAGGAATTGAATCTATAATTTTAAAAACTTTTGATTTAGGTAAATTTTTCATAATATCATCCTTTCAAAAATAGGAATTTCTTTGAAGTATTTATACTTATATTATATACTTGTGATAATTATTATCTGTTGCCATGGCAACATAGGAGGTTTTATTATGAATAATTTAGAAAATATTATATTTTTTGAAAATATAGATAAAAAAGATTATTCAAAGGCTATAAAATGCCTAAATGGATATGTTAAAAATTATGATAAAAAAGAATACTTAAATATAGACAAAAATACATTATCATCTGCAATAATACTTGATGGAGTAATTGATTTAATAAGCTCTGATGAAGATGGGAAATTAATATTACACAATAGATTTTTTAAAAATCAAAGCTTTATTTTTGATATAAAAGATGAATCAAAGGATTTTATTGCAATAGAAAATTCTAAAATATTAATATTAGATTTAGAATCTATATTTAAAAAAGAAAAGAGTAATTGTGCCATACGCAAAAATATAATGGAAAATATAATAAAACTTCAAAATATGCAAACTGAGGAATTGAATTATAAAGTAGATATTTATCTTGAGAAATCTCTTAGAAAAAAGATTATAAAGTATTTTAAAAGACTTGATCATATGTATAGTGACAATATAATAATGCTTCCCTTTAAGAGATCAGACCTTGCATCTTACTTATCCTGTGACAGATCAGCACTTTCAAGAGAGATGTCTAGAATGGAAGAAGAAGGGTTAATTAAAGTAAATAAAAATAAAGTAAAATTAATAAATATTTAAAAAGAGCAGATATCTGCTCTTTATTTTTTGTAAATTATATAGTTTAAAATAAATAATACAGTTGAAATAGAAAATGTATATTTATTTAAGTTAAAAATAAGTAAAAATATTGCAATAAGTGAAAGTGTTATTGAAAGTTCGTTTTTGTATTTAAAAGAATTTGTTTCATTTATTACTAATTTTTTAGAGTTTTTAAAGGAATCTGATGATATTAAAAGAAGTAAGTGCATTTTATTGTCCCATTTGTAAAAATCTCCATTTATTATAAAGACCTCATCTCTAGAGTCTAGTGGTTCTGTTGTTTTATAAAAGTATCCACTATCTAGAAAATTTTTTAAATTATTAATTTCTTCACTATTTGAGATTAGATCTCTTGCGTGATGACCATCTATAAATAAGTCAAAACTTAGTGTTTGAACAAAACTCATATTACACCTCTTATTAAATATTATTATCAATTAGAAATATGTCGTATCATAAATCGCTTTATAATAAGGATTATAAGCCAAAAATGAATATAAATCAATTATCAATTAGAAATATACTAAAATAGTATTGTAAATGATAACTACTATTCTTTAAAATAAAGAGCTATTGTGATATTATAGTGATTAATTGTAGATAATTTACTTAATAAGTTTGAGAATGATTATTAAGTGGTATATTAAATTATATATATTTGGACGAAAATTCATATAACAGGAGGAAGTTATGGACATTAAAGTAGAAAAGATAAAAGAATTAAATGAAAAATTTGACAATTGTCGTGGAAATAGAATAGCACAAAATGCTGCTATGACAAATGGAGTTGCACAAGCTGCAACAAATAAAAAGATTGAGGGTATTGAAAGACACAGCTTCTCAATAAACTTAAATCAAGGTGAAATTACAAATCAAAAGCAATCAGGAAGATGCTGGATGTTTGCAGCACTTAATACTTTTAGATATAGAATTATTAAAGATTTAAACCTTAAAAACTTTGAATTATCACAAAGTTATCCATTATTTTATGATAAACTTGAAAAATCAAATTATTTCTTCAATAGTATTTTAAAAACATTAGATGAAGATTTAGATGGAAGACTTCTAGCTCATTTATTATCAGATCCCCTTGGAGATGGTGGACAATGGGATATGTTTGTAAATCTTGTAGATAAATATGGTGTTGTTCCAAAAGATGTTATGCCAGAATCTGCTAACTCTGAAAGTACTAGATTTATGGATGAGTATTTAACAAAACTTCTAAGAACTTATGCTTCTAAATTAAGATCATCTCACGAAAATGGTGCATCTATGGAAGAACTTGAAAAAATGGTAGAGGGATACATGGAAGATGTTCATAGAGCATTATGTGTTTCTTTAGGAACTCCTCCAGAAGTATTTGATTTTGAAGTAAGAGATAAAGATGATAATTTTATAAGTGAAAAAAATATTACTCCACAAGAGTTCTTTAAAAAATATGTAAAACAAGATTTAAATGAATATATTTCAATTATAAATGCTCCTACTAAGGACAAGCCATATAATGAAACTTATACTGTTGATTTCTTAGGAAATGTAGTAGAAGGAAAAAATGTAAAATATATCAACCTTCCAATTGAAGAATTAAAACAGGCAGCTATTGAACAATTAAAAGCAGGAGAACCTGTATGGTTTGGATGTGATGTTGGACAATTCTTCTCAAGAGATGGATTTGTGCTTGATCTTGAAGCTGTTAAAGTAGATGATTTATTTAAAGTAGATTATGATATGACTAAGGAAGAAAGACTTGATTATTCAGAATCATTAATGACTCATGCAATGGTATTTCAAGGTGTAGATTTAGATGAAAATGGAAATTCTACAAGATGGAGAGTGGAAAACTCTTGGGGTAAAGATGCAGGAAAAGACGGATATCTTGTAATGACTGATAGATGGTTTGATCAATATATGTATCAAGTTGCTATAAATAAAAAATATTTATCAGAAGAAATCCTTAAAAATTGGGAAAAAGAACCTAAACACTTAAAACCTTGGGATCCAATGGGATCACTTGCAAAATAAAATAATAAATAATAAGAAGAGCTAAGAAATTTAGTTCTTCTTTTTTTGCAAATAAAAAAAGCTAAGTAATCTTAGCTTAGTAGATATTTTTACATTTTATCTGAAAGAAATAAAAGTATAACCATACAAAATACTTTTATAAATTGATCTTTAAAGAAACTTTTAAATTTAGCCATTTTGACCTCCTGCTTTTAATATTAATATGTAAGAATTAAAAAGATTTTACCATATAAAAACTAGTTAATATATAGATTTTGTCTTATTTGCGATAAAACTTTGACATCTTTGATTTTCAATAAAAAAGAACTGCCAAACAGCTCTTTTTTATGAATGTGTAAATTAATTTATTTAATACTATAAAGTTAATTAGAAATATTTAAGAAGGAGATTAATACTATGTTTAAAAGTTTGTATATTTAAAAGTTTATAGGGATATTTATAAAAAAACTATTCATTAATAATTAAATATTTCTAAAATAAAAGTATTTAATCAATTTGATTAAATACAGTCTCAATCCTTAAATAAATTATTTTTGATAGAATATCAAATTTTAAGGCCTTTGTCAACAAATTACATTAAATAAATATAATTTTTTAATAAAGTAGGAATTTGTTTAAAAAATATTCAATTTATTTAATTATATTTCAAATAGTTCTAAATATTGTTCATATCCTTCCTTTGCTAAATCTTCTTTTTTTATAAACTTAAGACTTGCTCCATTTATGCAGTATCTAAGCCCTCCAAGTGTTAAAGGACCATCTTCAAAGACATGACCTAAATGAGCATTTCCAATATTTGATTTTACTTCTGTTCGATTTAATCCATGGGAGAAATCATCTTTTGTTTTAATATTATTTTCATCTATTGGATTAGAAAAGCTTGGCCACCCACAGCCTGCATTAAATTTGTCCTTTGATGAAAAAAGTGGCTCTCCACTTGTAATATCTACATATATTCCCTCTTCATAGAAGTTGTCATATATTGATGAAAAGGGCATTTCAGTATGAGCGTTTTGAGTTACATCATATTCAATTTTTGTAAGTTTTTCTTTTAATTCTTTTTCATTTAATTTTTTATAATCCATAATATCACCTATTTATTTATTACCCAGAGATTATGAATATTAATGTACAAAAGTTTATTTATTTACTATATAATATGATTAATAATATTAGGAGGAAAGTATGATAACTAGATTAGAAAGAAAACAAATGAAGATATTTTTTATAGTATTAATTATTACAACATTTATATTAGGTTTATCTTTAAGATGGGCATATATTTTAAAGGATAATATGACTATTACAAATCTAGTGGCAGTTCAAATGTTAATTCCTGCTATTTCTGTAATGATTGCAGAATTAAAAACTGAAAAACATGAAGATATACTTTTTACTTTTAATTTTCTATTTACAATTTTTACAATGTTTTCATATATTATTTTAATGCTTGGACTATTATTTCAAAATGAAATTTTTAATATGATTTTTGGGATTTCTTCGGCAATATTTCATCTACTTCTCATTACAATATACTTTAAAGAGTCAATACTTGTAAGAGAGGAGAGATTATATACATTTACAAATAGTAGAAAATCTATATTTTTTATAATTTTATTTGTGTTTTTATTTGCTCTTAGATCTTTTATGGCATTTTTCTTCAATAGAGATGAATTTTTCAATATGATTAATAATATTAATATTTTATTATTTTTAATTTTATTTTTAAATTATTTCTTTTCTTTTTATTTTTTCTTTGGAGAAGAGCTTGGATGGAGATACTTTCTTCAACCAAAACTTCAAAAGATTTTTGGTAAGAGAATTGGTGTAATAATACTTGGAGTAATATGGGGAGTATGGCATATTTTTATTTCATTATATTATTACAGCCCAGATACTTTTTTATATCAAGTTTTAATACAGGTGTTTTTTTGTATAGCAATGTCTATATTTATGGGAATGTGCTATATGGAAACAGAAAATATTTGGCTTTGTGTAATTATACATTATTTAAATAATAATTTAGCTGGAATGGTATCAGGTGGAGAAATAGCAAATAAAGTTATATCTTTAAATGACACAATAGATGCAATTATTATAAATTTAATATTTTTTGGAATATTTATTTTTGCAAAATCTTATAGAAAAGTTAAAAAAGTATAGAAATAATTATAGAAAAACTTGAAAAACCTTAACTATTTTAAGCTCTTTTCATCTATCATAATTTAATTTTAAAGAGTATAATGAATTTATTGAAATTAAATATCAATTTTAATATTATTTAGACTTACGTTTGGGTATCTCATAATAAGGCTTGAAATGAAGCTAAGTAAAAAGACAATAAAGAAACAAGAAGACTTTATAATGAAAAGTGTTTTAATATGCAAAAGCATATAATTTTGGAGGGTGATTAATTGTCTAAAAGTATAAAAAAATATTGGTTTATAATTATGCCTATTATTGCAACATATTTTTATAATATGTTTTTAGGAACAATAGATATTAGTTTTTCAACAGGTGGTAATTTAATAGAACTTTTTAAGTTTCTAATTATATATAATATTTTATTTAATTTAGTAATGTTATTTTTAGCAAAAGTATTTAAAGTAAATATTGCAAAAAACTATTTTGGTAAATTAGAAAAAATCTTTGTAAGAAGATAATTTTGTAAAGGGCATTTTATATGCTCTTTTTTTATTGCAATAAGTTTATTATAGGGTAATATAAACTTAGGTGATATTATGAAAAAAACATTACTTTTATTTTCAATTTTACTTATAAGCTATGGAATATATACAGGTGAAATGGGAATAGTTTTGACAAAAGCTGCAAATATTTGTATGGAGTGTATTGGAATTGGTTAATATATTTAAAAAAGATAATAGACATTTAATTCAAGGACTAGGAGCATTATTTTTTAATGGAAATTTAAAGGGATTTTTAGAAGGGCGAATATATACAGGACCTACAAAGGGAGTATGTGTGCCTGTTTTAAATTGCTATTCCTGCCCAGGAGCCATAGGAGCTTGTCCCATAGGATCTATGCAAGCAGTTCTTGGATCAAATAAAAAATTTAGTTATTATGTAATGGGACTTTTAATTTTATTTGGAATTACTTTTGGAAGATTTTTTTGTGGATATTTATGTCTCTTTGGATTTATTCAGGACTTATTATATAAGATTAAATCTAAAAAAATAAAGGTTAAAGATAGTATTCACAATAAACTTAAATTTTTAAAATACTTTAATCTTATAATATTTGTAATAGCACTGCCTTTTATAGTTTCAATTTTTAAGGGATATTCAGATCCATATTTTTGTAAATACATATGCCCTGCAGGAATTATTGAAGGAGCAGCACCTTTACTTATAAAAAATAGTTTTTTAAGAAGTGCAATAGGTTTTTTATTTTCCTGGAAAGTGTTTCTTGCATTATTATTTGTAGTATTTTCAATATTAATATATAGAGTTTTTTGTAAATATATATGTCCCTTAGGAGCTTTTTATGGATTGTTTAATCCTATTTCTTTTTACAAATTAGAAGTAGATAAGGACAAGTGCATTAAGTGTAATAAGTGCACAAATACTTGTAAGATGCATATAGAACCTTACAAAAATCCAAATAGTCCAGAGTGTATTAGATGTTTAGACTGTAAGAGAGTTTGTCCAACAATGGCAATTAAAAATAAATTTGATTTAGAAGAGAAAAAAGTAAAAGATATATAAAGGAGAGTTAAAGATGAATGAAACTATAAAGAAACAATTAAATCACAGAACAATTCGAGAATTTGAAGATAGAGAAGTAAGTGATGAAGTTTTAAAAACTCTATTAGATGTATTAAATAAAACTGCAACATCAACTGGAATGCAACAATATTCTATAATTAGAGTAAAAGATATAGATAAAAGAGAAAAACTTTCTAAAATTGCAAATCAAGAATATTTAAAAAGATGCCCTGAACTATTTGTTTTTATTGTAGATATATATAGAAATAAAAGTATATTAGAAGAAATGAACTCTAGTGCAAAAACTTATAAAGATATGGATAGATTTTTCCAAGGATTTACAGATGCTTGTCTTGCAGCACAAAATATGACAGTGGCACTTGAATCTATGGATATGGGAGCAGTTTATTTTGGATCAATTTTAAATGATTATGACTCAGTATGTGAAATTTTAAATCTTCCTGAATATACTTTTCCTGTTTTTGGAGTTGGATTTGGATATCCAGCACAAGATCCTCAATTAAAACCAAGAATGCCAATGGAACTTAAAATATTTACAGATGAATATGAAAGATTTGACAATTATCTTGAAAAAATAAAAGACTATGATGAAGAAATGACTCACTATTATGACACAAGAATGAGTGGAAGAAGATCAGATTCTTTTTCAAAACAAGTAGTAAAACAATTTGAAAATATAATAGAACTTAGAAAAGATGTTTTAAAATCAATTGAAAAACAAGGCTTTAATATAAAATAAAAATAACCACCTTAGGTGGTTATTTTTTTATAAGTTAACTTGTCCATTAACTAATTTATTTTCTTTATTAGCTTTTAAAAGAATATCTTTAAGTTCTTTTTTAGATTTTTCAGCAGCTACTGAAATTCTAAAATTACCCTCTTCATCTTTACCTTTTATTACTAGAGAATCTTGTTTTTTGTCATTATAGATATTTTTAATATCTTCATATTTAAAACTATGAACTCCCATTACAAATCCATCTTCATACTCTCCAATAAGAGTTGCAAATTTTTCTTTACCAAATTTAAAAGGTCCTTTTTCTCTCATATTATAAATTTTAGTACTATCAGTTTCATTTTCTTCTGGAAATTGCCCAGAATTTAAATTAAGTAAATAAGCTATTAAAATTACAATAAGTATATATACACTAGTAAATCTGTTTAAAGTTTGATTGTCTCTAATAAATATTTGTTGAGTAAAGTATAAGTTTATAAATATTAAAAAACTATAATAAACAATTAAATTTACGAAAAATGTCATTTTTTGCATTTTAAGTTTTTTTAATTTAAATACTTTTGTGTACTGAGAGCTAAGCTCAGAAACAGTAGTTATAAATAAAAAGTTTATTACTGCCCATAATACATAAAGCATTCCAGGAGATAGCATATAGGGACTTGGTCCAAAGGCCCTTTGCACAACTGCAGGAATACCACAAGAAATTAGTACGACAATTCCAACTTTGATGTTTTCTTTATTCATATTAATCCTCCCATAAGTCTAAAGGAGATTATATCACAGCTTTAAGATAGAATAAAAGTTAAAAAAATTTTATTTAGAAAAGTTTAAATTTTAAAACACAGGGTAATATTATAATAACACTTGTGAATGTAAAATAACTTAATATCTTAAGGGTGATACCAATGAAAGATTTAAAGAAGCTATAACTGTATTTATGAAAGATTTGGGTGATACCAATGAAAATTTTAAAGAAGCTATAACTATTTTATGAAAGACTTGGGTGATACCAATGAAAATTTCAAAAGGGATATTGCTTAGGGTATAAAGGAAAGGTGATTCCAATGAAAAGTGAATTTAAAAACCTTTCTAAGGCGATTAGAAAGGTACTCAAAGATATCATAGGATAATTTGAATATTTTTGTAGCTAAATGCTAAAAGCCTAAACACTTTGTTTAAAAATTAGAATATGATAAATACAACTAAATATAGAAATAAGGACTAACTTATGTTAGTCTTTTTTTATGCAAATAAATGACTATAGTTCATATAAAATCCTTTATAAATATGTAAATGCAACTGTTGACAGAAATGACTGCTAAGAATATAATGTGTATATGTTACATACACAGTTGTGTTAATAAGGAGGATAAAATGAAAAAAAGATTAATGGCAGTTTTAATGATTGCTGTAATGATGTTTTCTTTAGTAGGATGTAGTCCAAATATGATGAGCTATTCTAAAGAATTACAAAGAGTTTCACAATGGGAAGGCACATCAATAGATGCAAAGGCAAATATTGAAGTTGAAGTTAAAGATGAAAAAGCAATTAAATTTAGTATTCCAATGGAATTAAAAGGAAAATCTAAAGGGCAAAATCTTGTGCAAATGAATATGAAAATGGATCTTAAAGCTATAAAATCTATGGCAAAAGAACTAGGAGAAGAAATTCCAGTAAGTATTCCAGATGAAGTTAATATGAATATTTTTGCAACAAATGAAAAAGCATATATAGAAAAGAAATTTTTTACAGATATGCTAGGAGATGAAGCTTCAGAAGAACTTAAAAATATAAAAGAAGATTATTTAGCTATTAATATAGGTGCAAATTCAATGCAAGGTGCAAATACGATTGACCAAGCAAAAATTGAAACAATTACAAAATATATGCAAAGTAAAGAATTTGAAGCAGAAATTTTTGGGATTGTAGAAAAAGCATTTAAAGGATTTAAGCCATCTACAGATGTAAAAGTTAAAGACAATACTTATTCCTATGAGGCAAGTATTAATGATATTGTAAAAGATTTTAATAATGCAGTAGATAGTGTTGTAAATAACTATTCGGAATTTGAAGAACCAATTATAGAATTAATGAAAAAATTTGAAATGCCAATTGAAAAAGAAGATTTAAAAGAAATGGTTAATTCTTATAATAAAGAAAAATTTGAAGAACAAACTAAACTTGTAGAAGAAACATTAAAAGGATCAAAAATTTCTTCAAAAACAACATTTGATAAAGATTCATATACTCAAGAAATTAAATATCTTTTAAATGTAGAAAATATGGTTAGTATGAATATGACTATGACTACTAATTCTAAAAAAGTAGATAATGTTGAAATTACTCTTCCAACATCAGTAAAAGAAATTACAATGATGGAATACTTTACAATGATAAGTGGAATAAGTCCACAAGAAATATCAGGACCAATGATATTTGTAAAAGTAAATGGAGAAGAAATTTATTTTGAAGATCAAGAACCAGTACTAAAAGAAAATAGAACTTTAGTACCAGTAAGAGCATTACTTGAAAATATTGGAGCAGAAGTTAAATGGGATCAAAAAGCTCAAAAAGTAAGTGCTAAAAAAGATGATATGGATATAGAACTTATTATTGGATCAAAAGTAGCTAAGGTAAATGGGAAAGAAGTAAATCTTGATGTACCAGCAGAAGTATTAAATAATAGAACTATGATACCACTAAGATTTATTTCAGAAAACTTAGGATATAAAGTTAAATTTGATAATGAAAATTCTCCAATATATATGATTGATATATATAATATTAGTGATGAAGAACTAGCTAAAAAAGAAGAAGAAAAATTAAAAGAATTAGAAGCTATGTTTGCAGATGAAAAAGAAGAACAAATTGCAAAAGAAGAAGTAGCAAAATAATAGAAGGCCACGAAAGTGGTCTTTTTTATTGTGTGGATATAATTAAAGGTATGTTGGAAGGAATTTATGATTGTGAAGATATATAGATTGTATGCTGAGCGTTGAGGACAACGCTCCTTACAATATCAACCTACATTTCAAAATTATTATTGTAAAGAGATTTAAATGTGCGGACCTATTTGTAGGGACGGTTGTCGTGAGCCATCCGTTCAAGATTGTATGTATTAAAAATATCTTTGAAGGATAAGGGTTTTAACTAATCTTTAATTGTGTAGATATATACATTGTATGCTGAGCGTTGGGGACAACGCTCCTTACAATATCAACTGACATTTCAAAATTATTATTGTAAAGAGATTTAAATGTGCGGACCTATTTGTAGGGACGGTTATCCCTAACCGTCCGCTTAAATTGTATGTATTAAAGAAATCTTTGAATGATAAGGGTTTTAACTAATCTTTAATTGTGTAAATATATGCATTGTATGTTGAGCGTTGGGGACAAAGCTCCTTACAATAAAAAGATTTATATGTTCGGACCTATTTGTAGGGACGGTTGTCCCTAACCGTCCGTTCAAGATTGTATGTATAAATACATTTGGAACTAATTTATAATTATCAAATATTATGCTTTTAATGAATTTTATATTGAATTTATAATTTATATGATAAACTAAATCTAGATAAAATTTAAATTTTTAAGGAGGAAATATGAGAAAGAGTTTAAAGGTTTTAGGTTTAAGTGCGTTTTGTTTTATGTCTATGATAATTGCTCCAAATATTTCATATGCTGCTGAGGCTGTGTCTTTAGTTACAGAGGAAGGCTCAGGTGAGATAATTGGACAAGCTGATGGACCTACTTCAATTTTTATAGCAGAAAAAAGCAATGTAAATATTTCAGTTTTAATAAATGATGTTGCAATAGATTTTAAAGATCAAGCTCCTATTATAAAAGAGAATAGAACTTTAGTGCCATTTAGAGCTGTATTTGAAGCAATGGGTGCTGATATTTCTTGGGACAATGCCAATAGAGTTGCTAGAGCAAATAAAGATGGTGTTGGAATTGCTCTTGAAATTGGAAATAAAAATGCTCTTGTAGGTACTGAAAAGGTAGAACTTGATGTTCCTGCTCAAGTAATAAATAATAGAACTATGGTTCCTTTAAGATTTGTTTCTGAAAATTTAGGATATACTGTTGAATTTGACAATCAAGATCCTAAAAACTATATTATTAAAATTTCTAAGTCACAGGAACAAATAGAAAAAGAGAAGGAAGAAAGAGAAAAGGAAGTTCAAAATTTAAAAGAAAATATATTTGAACAATTTTTATAAAAGGCACTTTGGTGTCTTTTTTTTATGTAAAATTAAAATTGTTTTAAAGTAAAAGTTTTTTTAGTATTAATATTTATTATATTATACATATAAATTTTAATCTTTATTTAGTACATTATTTCATGGGTATTAATACCTTTCCACAAAAAAGTATGTTCAGAATATTGTTGATAATGTGCATAACTTTGGGGATAAGCTTATAATCAAGGCTTAAAGCTGTTTATAGTTATTTTTTAGTAAAAACTAAGATGAATGGCATAGAATAGAGGTTTATCAAGTATATTTAATAAACAAAGAAAATAAGTGTGTAAATTAGAGCTGTTGAGTATGTGCATAACTTTGTTGAAAACTATTGTTTATATATAAAACTGTTGATAAGTTTTATGTTAATTAAATATTTTAAAGCTAATTTTTCATGAAAATTGTTTACATTGTCTATATTCTGTGGATATTCATTTTTTACAATAAAAAAATCCTATTTTCATAGGATTTTATTCTTCAAAGCTAAACCAAATTTCATAAAGTTCTTCTAGCTCAATATTAAGTGCATCTCTTTTGTCTGAAAGTTCATGTACTTTTTCTAAATTTTCATATATTTCTGGGCTAGAAAGTTCTAAGTCAATTTTTTTAATGTTTTCTTCTATATTGTGGATATCTTTTTCAAGTTTTTCTTTTTCTTCTCGTTCTTTTTTCTTTTTAAGTCTATCTTGTCTTTTTAGTTTTTTAATATTGTCTAGTTCAGTTTTAGAGATTATTTCTTCGTCCTCTTCTTCTGTAATTGTTGTTTTTTCAAGATAGTAGTCATAGTTTCCAAGATATTCATCTATACTATTTTTACTCATTGCAAAAATTTTATTGCAAGTGGAGTTTAAAAAGTATCTATCATGGGATATTGAGATAATAGTTCCATCGTAAATATTTAGTGCTTCTTCTAAGATTTCTTTAGAGTCTATGTCTAAATGGTTTGTTGGCTCATCTAGTAATAATAGATTAGCACCACGAAGCATTATTTTAAGTAGTGAAACTCTACCTTTTTCTCCACCTGATAGGTCACCTATGATTTTAAAGATATCATCACCTACAAAGAGAAATTGTGCTAAGTATCTTCTTATTTGAAAGTGATCAAGTGTTGGATATTCGTCCCAAATTTCATCTATAATTGTCTTTTCATCACTTAGATTTTCCATTTCTTGATCAAAGTAGGCAATATTTACATTTGATCCAAATTCTACACTTCCACTTGTTGCTTCTAATTTTTCTGTGATTATTTTAAATAGTGTAGATTTACCTACTCCATTTGGTCCAATAATTCCAACTTTATCTTTTTTATAGACCATAAAGTTTATATTTTGAAATATTAAGTTGTCATCATAGGCTTTTTCTAAGTCTGTCGCTTTTAAAACTTCACGTCCTGATTCATATTTTGGAGCAAATCTTATTTGAGTTTTTTTAACTTCTTGTGGTGGTGGAAGTTTTTTCATTTTGTCTAATAGTTTTTGACGTGATTTACCCTGTCTTATAAATCTTTCTCTACCAAGACCTAAGTATCTTTCTATTACTGCTTCTTGTCTTTTAATTTCTTTTTGTTGATCTTCATATTGCTTTTTTAAAAGTTCTATTTGTTTTTTTCGCTCTTTTGCATAGGATGAGTAGTTTCCTTTAAATATAGTTAATTTGTGATATTCAAGTAGAGCTATTTTATTTACAACATTATTTAAAAAATATCTATCATGAGATATTAAAATAAGTCCACCTTTAAAGTCTTTTAAATATTTTTCAAGCCAAGATATTGCATTTATATCTAGATGGTTTGTAGGCTCATCAAGAAGCATAAGATCAGGTTCTTCTAGTAAGAGTTTTGCAAGGGCAAGACGTGATTTTTGTCCTCCTGATAATTCTTTTACTTTTTTTTCAAAGTCCTCTTCTTTAAATCCAAGACCTATTAATGTGCCTCGTATTTTAGAAGGGTAGGAATATCCTTCTCTTTCTTGAAATTCTTCTTGGAGTTTGCCGTATTTATTCATAAGATTTTCTAAATTTTTGCAATTTGGATCTGCAATCTCATGTTCAAGTTTTCTTAAATTCTTTTCCATATTTATTAAATCTACAAATATATTTTCACAATCTTTATAAATACTTTCTTCACTTTCAATATGAAGTTGTTGTTTTAAATATCCTATTTTTAAATCTTTTGGCATAAATATATCGCCATCATCTTTAGATATTTCTCCAGTTATTATATTAAATAAAGTAGTTTTACCTGAACCATTGTTTCCAATTAAACCAACTTTATCATGTTCTTCAACTATAAGAGATACACCATCAAGTACAGGATCTGTAATATAGGATTTTTTAATATTGGATATACTTAATAACATATTTACACCTCAGACTTTAATTTTATCAAATTTTACAAATTATGGAAAGCTTGATATAATATTAACATAAAGGGAGGTGCGTCAATGGCGAATAAGGCTAGTAAAGTTTCGGAAACAGTAATTAGAAGATTGCCTATTTACCACAGATATTTAACAGAAATAATAGATAGAGATATTGAGAGAATCTCTTCATCTGAGTTAAGTAAATTAACCGGATTTACAGCGTCTCAAATTAGACAAGATTTAAACAACTTTGGTGGATTTGGTCAACAGGGTTATGGATATAATGCCGTTGATTTAAGAAATCAAATTGATAAGATTTTAGGGATGGATCACACTTATAAGACTATTGTAGTTGGGGCAGGTTCTTTAGGTTCTGCTGTTGCAAAGTATGACGATTTTAGAGCAAGTGGCTTTAAAATTGAAGCACTTTTTGATACAAATGATAAACTTATAGGGGAAAAAGTGGATAATGTACCAATCCTTCCTTATTCTGAGATGAAAGAATATGTAAAAGAAAACAATATTGACGTAGGTATTATCACAGTTCCAAAGCAAAATGCAATTGATGTTATTCATACACTAATAGAAGCTGGTATAAAGGGAATATGGAATTTCGCACCAATAGATTTTCATATGCCAGAAGATAGTGATGTAATCATTGAAAATATTAGACTTAATGATTCACTACTTAAACTTTCATATTACTTAAAGGAACATTTTAGTGAGAAATAATGGTACAGGAAACTGTGCCATTTTTTAAAAGGTGAAATATGGAAAAATATATAATAGAAAATGTAGATTCTTTTGAGCCTGCACATATTTTTAAATGTGGGCAAGCTTTTAGATGGAATGAAGAAGAGGATTCTTCTTTTACAAATGTAGCTTTTAATAGAGTTATTAATGTAAAGAAAGAGAAAAATAATATTATTTTAAGTAATGTAAATGAAGAAGATTTTAATAATATATGGAAAGACTATTTTGATTTAAATAGAGATTATAATAAAATGAAGGAAGTTCTTTCAAAAGATGAGATTTTAAAGACTTGTATTGATTATGGAGAAGGTATTAGAATTTTAAATCAATCAAATTTTGAGACGATTATTACATTTATTATTTCTGCAAATAATCAAATTCCAAGAATAAAAAAATCTGTTGAGTTAATCTCTGAGATGTATGGCGATTTAATTGAGCAGATTAATGGAAAAAAATACTATGCTTTTCCAAGTCCTGAGCAGTTGTCTCGTGCAAAAGTTGAGGATTTAAGGGAGTTTGCAAAGGTAGGATTTCGTGATAAGAGAATAGTTGAATCTGCAATTATGATAAATAATAATGAAATAGATTTTGATATTTGTTTTAATGGAGATTTGGAAGATGCAAGAAATGAACTTATGAAATTGCCTGGAGTAGGTCCAAAGGTTGCTGATTGTTGCTTATTATTTTCTTTTAAGAGATCTGAGTCTTTTCCTGTTGATGTTTGGATAAAAAGAGTTATGGAAGAGTTGTACTTTCATAAGGAAACTAATAAAAACCAAATAGCAAATGAGGGAAGAAAGTTATTTAAAGAATATGCAGGTATTGCACAACAGTATTTATTCTTCTATGGTCGTGAAAATAAACTGGGAAGCAAATAAAAGAATGGTTTTAAGCCATTCTTTTTTTATTTTCATCTATTTGATTTTCTAATATATTCATAATTTCATTTTTTGTAAAGATTTTATCTAAATGTGCTAAAAGACATTTATTAAAATTTAATGCATAAAGCATCTTATATAGTTTTTTTGCATTGTTTATATTGTAAGGATTATTATTACTTGTAAGGGCATTTGCCAAAAATAGTATTTTATCTTCTTTTACAAATACAGATACTGCTTCATTACAATAAGGTGATGGAATTTCTAAGACTTCACAAGTTAAATTTCCAAGAGAAAATGTAGTTTTACCTGAAAAGCATAGATTTGATCCCTTTGTACAATTAATAGCATTTTTAATTTTATTATTAATATTAATAGAAGATATAGTTTTTGATTTTAGATAATTTTCTTTTTTAAATTTATCTTTATAATAATTAGTAATAATAGTAAGTTTTGGATTTCTAAAATTATTATTTTTTAAGGAATTTTCAAAATCCTTTAAGTATTCTTTTGAGCTACAAGAGTCAATCATAATAGAGTATTTATTTCCTCTAATATATCCAATATTTGGATAGTTCTCATAAGATGTAGAAGATGTGAAATATACATTATTGCTTAATTTAACTAGATTCAATTTACAAACCTACCTTTTAAAATATTATTAAAATTTTGAACAATGAGAATATTCTAATCCTATCTATATAAAAAAGCAATATAAATATTAATTTGTGAGAAAGTATTTAAACTGGGTATATCAATAGAGAAAATCAATGGTAAAAAAATGTCAAAACGAAGGTAAGTAAATGTCAAAAATACTTGAATTTATTTTTGAAATGTATTATTATATTAATAAAGTTAGCACTTAAACATTGTGAGTGCTAAAAAAGAAAAATAATTATTAGGAGGCATATTATGAATTTAAAACCATTAGAGGACAAAGTTGTAATTAAAAAAGTTGAACAAGAAGAAACTACAGCATCTGGTATTGTACTTCCTTCTTCTGCAAAAGAAGAATCCAACATAGCTGAAGTAATTGCTATAGGAAAGGGTATTTCTGATGATGAAAAGAAACAAGGTGAAATCTCAATAGGAGATAAAGTTGTATTTTCAAAATATGCTGGAACAGAACTAGAACTTGAAGAAGAGAAATACACAATTATTAAATTTTCAGATATTTTAGCTGTTATTGAAAAGTAATTTTTGGAGGGAGAAAAAATGGCAAAAGAAATTAAATTTTCAGAAGATGCAAGAAAAGGTTTAATTAATGGTATTAATATACTTGCTGATACTGTAAAGGTAACACTTGGACCTAAGGGAAGAAATGTTATTTTAGATAAAGAATATGGTTCACCTCTTATTACAAATGATGGTGTAACTATTGCAAGAGAAATTGAATGTGAAGATAAATTTGAAAATATGGGCGCTCAACTTGTTAAGGAAGTAGCTACTAAGACTAATGATGTTGCTGGTGATGGTACTACTACTGCTACAATTCTAGCTCAAGCTATGATTCAAGAAGGTATGAAAAACTTAGCAGCAGGAGCAAATCCTATGATTCTTCAAAAGGGAATTAGAAAAGCTGTTGATGAAACTGTTAAAAATATAAAAGAATTTTCAAAACCTGTGGAAACTAAGGAGTCAATTGCACAAGTTGCATCGATTTCTGCAGCTGATGAAGAAATTGGTCACTTAATTGCTGAAGCAATGGAAAAAGTTGGAAAAGACGGAGTTATTACTGTTGAAGAATCTAGATCAATGGGAACTAGCCTTGATGTAGTAGAGGGTATGCAATTTGACAGAGGATATGTATCTCCTTATATGGTAACTGATAATGAAAAAATGGTTGCTGAACTTGATAATCCATATATTTTAATTACTGATAAGAAAATTACAAATATACAAGAAATTCTTCCATTACTTGAACAAGTTTTACAACAATCAAAACCACTTTTAATTATTGCTGAAGATTTAGAAGGAGAAGCTCTTGCTACTTTAGTATTAAATAAATTAAGAGGAACTTTAAATGTTGTAAGTGTTAAAGCTCCAGGATATGGCGATAGAAGAAAAGAAATGCTTGAAGATATTGCAATCTTAACAGGTGGAAGTGTTATTTCAGCTGATTTAGGTCAAGAAATCAAAGATGCTACAATAGAAGATTTAGGAAGCTGTGCTAAGGTTAGAGTTGAAAAAGATTTAACTGTAATAGTAGATGGTGCTGGATCTAAAGATGATTTAGATGATAGAATTAACCATATTAAAGCACAACTTGAAGAAACTGAATCTGAATTTGACAAAGAAAAACTTCAAGAAAGACTTGCAAAATTATCAGGTGGAGTTGCAGTTGTAAAAGTTGGAGCTGCAACAGAAGTTGAACTTAAAGAAAGAAAATTAAGAATAGAAGATGCTCTATCTGCAACAAGAGCAGCTGTTGAAGAGGGTATTGTTCCAGGAGGTGGAACTGTACTTGTAGATTGTATTGCTGCAGTTTCAAAACTTGCTGAGGAATTTGAAGGAGACGAAAGAACAGGAGTTAATATTATTCTTAAAGCTTTAGAAGCTCCACTTCGTCAAATAGCAGAAAATGCTGGACTTGAAGGTTCTGTAATTGTTGAAAAAGTAAAAAGCCTTGAAAAGGGAATGGGATATGATGCACTTAATAACAATTATAAAGAGATGATTAAAGCAGGAATTGTTGATCCAACTAAGGTTACAAGATCAGCTATTCAAAATGCATCATCTGTTGCATCTATGATTCTAACTACAGAAGCAGCAGTAGCTGTAATACCTGAAAAAGAACCAGAAATGCCAATGAATCCAGGAATGGGAATGATGTAATAAATAAAAAAGTCTTGCCAATGGCAAGACTTTTTTAATAATATCCAAGTTTTTTAGAAAGTTCATTTGCATAATAAGAAACTTGTTTTACAAGTTCTTCTTGATTATCAGGTGTAATTCTATAAGATGGTGCAATTATTCCAATAGATGCCACAATATCTTTTTTGTAGTCAAATACAGGAGCTGCTATTCCTCCACCATTTTTAATATATTCAGAAGTAGATATTGAAATATTAGTTTCTTTTATATGCTTTAACTCTGCTATAAGTTTGTCCTTATCAGGAACACCACCATTAATATAAGGTGTTAATTTTTCATTTAAATAAAAATCAATATACTTTTCAGGTTGAAAAGCAAGAAGCACTTTTCTTATAGCGCCCATATGTAGAGGAATTTCAAGACCGAAATGCTCTACAGCTTTTAAAGAGTGAGGGCCTTCAGCTTTTGCTATAACAAGACCTTTATTGCCTGATTTTATCATTAAAAAGGCATCTTCTTCAGTAACCTTTGAAAGTGCTTTTAAAATAGGATAGGCATCTTCTTGTAGATTAATATTAGATGTTGCAGCAATACCTAAAGAAATAAGTCCGGGTCCTAGTTTATAAAGATGAGTTCTTTCATCTTTCATTACATAATCGCATCCGATTAATGTGTTTAGTATTCTATGAGTAGTACTAGGTGGAATATCTACACCTTCTGAAATTTCAGCTATAGTATATTCCTTATTAACTGGTTTCATAAACTCTAAAATATTTGATGCTTTAACTAAACTTTGTATCATAATTGTTCTCCTTTAAGAATAAATATACTATTTTTAGTATACCATAAAATGAAATGAATATCACTATGAGGAATAACGAATTTTATATTAATTTTTATATACTTATATTGAAGAGCTCAAATACTATAAAAAAACTTCTAAATATGGTAAACTAAGATAGTTAGGAGTGATTCTTTGAATAAAAAAACCATTAATAATTTGTTAAAATTAATGACTAAATCTTCTCTTATAGCATTGCTTGGATCATTCTTTCCTGTGCTATATATTTTATTTCCTGCAATGTTTGTTGCAGAGTCTTTAAAAGAAGGTATAGTAAAAGTAATGGGGTGTTTTATTGGAGTGTGTTTAATACTTGCAATATTAATATCTCCAGTAGTTGGAATCTCTGTACTTACAATGTTTGGGCCAATGATTCTGATATTTAATTATATGATTATAAATAAATACGATGTAAATACAACTATTGTTATAAATGCAATATTATTTTTTGTATCAATGATTTTTATAAGTTATACTTTTGGAATAACTCCTGAAACTTTAAAATCACAAGATACAATTTCAAAATTTATAGAAATGCAAAAAGAGCTTTTAGATGCAAGTGTTAATGTTGATTTTTCAACATCAAATATTACAATGATATATAATAGAACACTTCAGATAATGCCAGCTATTTTGCTTTTAATGTCTTTATTTATTTCATATACAACTTATACAATAACAGGAAGAACTTTATTAAAAGAGAATAAAATAATAATGCAACCAAGTTCTTTTATATTTTTTAGACTACCAAATGGTATTGTAATTAGTAGTATAATAGGTGTAGCAGGAGTATTTCTATTTCAAGAATTAATTGGAGAAAATTATTTTGTTATTATAGAAAATATAGTAATTGTAATGGGAACTCTTTTACTTTTTGAGGGACTTAGTGTAGCTAAGTTTTTAATGATGAAAGCTAGAATGGCAAGTATTTTACAAATTTTAATTATAGTTTGTGCCTTAATAATACCAGGTGTACAAATTATATTTATTGTGTTAGGATTTTTTGATGTTTTATTAAACTTTAGAAATGTACCTAACTAAGAGGTGATTATATGAATAGTAAGTATTCTGTAGAAGATATTAAATATTATCTTATATTTTCGGCCTTATTAATAGTTATTGTCGCTTATTTTACGCCATTAATAGGACTTGTAGCAGTATTTTTGTATGTATATATTGTATATACTTTATTGAAAAATATTAAAATTAAAAATGAAGAGTCTAAAAAGTATATTGAAGAAATAAGTGATGATTTTGATACTGTAACTAAACAAGCAGTTTTTAGTATGCCTTTTCCCCTTGTAATAGCAGATGAAAAGGGAATAATAATTTGGTATAATACGCCCTTTTTAAATTTATTTAAAGATCAAGATATTATGAATGCTGATCTAAATGATTTAATAAATGGAATTGATATAGAATCTGTTTTAGATGGAAGTTTAAAAAATACATTTCCAATAACAATAGAAAATAGCAATTATAGTGTTTATCCAAATTTAATTGATGTATCAAAGACAAATTCAGATCGAAATAGAATGATGATGTTTTATTTTATTAATGAGACACATTTTAAAAAGCTAGAGAGAAAATATATTGATAGTAATTCAATAGTAGCAAGAATTGAAGTAGATAACTTTGATGAGGCAATGGATTCTGCTCCATCAAGTAATAGACCACAATTAATTGCAGAAATAGACTCTACAATAAGAGGATATTTTGAAGATTTTGATGCTCTTGTAAGAAAATATGATACGGATATGTATCTTGTAGTTATGAGTTTTAAATCATTAAAACAAATTAAAGAAAAGAGATTTGATTTACTTGATGATTTAAGAGAACTTGATAAGGGAAATACAATTCCAATTACACTTTCAATTGGAGTATCTTCTTTTGGACTATCTTATAAGGAAGCTTATGCAGAATCAGATACATGTTTAGATCTTGCACTAGGACGTGGTGGAGATCAAGCTGTAGTAAAAGTAGATGACAATTATGAGTTCTTTGGTGGAAAATCAAAGGCCGTTGAAAAAAGAAATAAAGTTAAGGCAAGAGTCCTTGGTATTGCACTTCGTCAATTAATAGATGGAGCAAGTGATGTTTATATTATGGGACATAAAAATGCTGATATGGATGCAATAGGCTCTGGAATAGGAGTGCTTAGAGCTGTATTAAATAGAGGTAAAAAAGGTCATATTGTATTAAATAATTCTAATCCTTCAATAGAAAATCTATTAAATAGAATGAAAGAAGAAGAGGAAGAAACATATAATATGATAGTAACAGGAGAATATGCAATGAATAATATTACTCCAAAATCACTATTAATACTTGTAGATAATCACAAACCTTCCTTTACAGAGGCACCTGAACTTTTAGAGATGACACCACAAGTTGTAATTATAGATCATCATAGAAGAGGAAAGGAATTTGTTAAAGATCCTGTATTAACATATGTAGAACCCTATGCATCTTCTACAAGTGAGCTTGTAACAGAAATGCTTACTTATATGAATGATGAATTAAATCTTACTCATTTTGAAGCAGATGCTCTAATGAGTGGTATAGTAGTAGATACGAAAAACTTTAGTTTCCAAACTGGAGTTAGAACTTTTGAAGCAGCATCTATATTAAAAAGAGCTGGAGCAGATATGTTTAAGGTTAAACAACTTTTCCAAGATGATTTAGATACACTTCTAAATAAAGCAGAAGTAGTGCATAATACAAAGATAATATTTAATGAAATAGCTATTTCTAAAATGGAAAGAGAAGCTCCAAACTCTATATTAATAGCAGCTCAAGCTGCAGATGAACTTCTAGATATAAATGGAGTAAATGCAAGTTTTGTAATAACTGTTTCTAGTGGAAAAACTCATATATCAGGAAGAAGTAGAGGAAATATTTCAGTTCAATTAATCCTTGAAAAACTAGGTGGCGGAGGTCACTTAAATATGGCAGGAGCTCAACTTGAATCAACAGATGTAAATTATGCTGAAGAAAGTTTAATAAATGCAATAAAAGAATATTATGAAGAGGATGAGAAAGAATGAAAGTAATTTTAATAAAAGACCATAAACAACTGGGAAAAGCAGGAGAATTAGTAGAGGCAAAGGATGGTTTTGCTAGAAACTTTCTATTTCCTAGAAAGGTTGCAATAGAAGCAACACCTGAAAATTTAGAAGAATGGAAAAAACAAAAGGCTATTGAAGCTAAAGAAGAAGCTGAAAATAAAAAAGAAGCTGAAGAATTAAAGAAAAAAATTGAAAAGTCAAAAGTTGAAATCAAAGCAAAAGGCGGAGAAAATGGAAAACTTTTTGGTGCTGTAACATCAAAGGACATTGCAACTGCAGCTGAAAAACAACTTGGATTTAAAATTGATAAGAAAAAAATTGAACTTAGTGATAATATAAAAACTTCAGGAGTAAAAAATGTAAATATAAAACTTTATCCTGAAATAGTAGCAACACTTAAAGTTTCAGTAGTAACAGAATAAAAAAATGTGAGACTCTAAAATACTTTCAAAAGATATTTTAGAGTTTCCTTAATTGAGGTGAAAAAATGGAGCTAAAAATTCCACCACATAATCAAGAAGCAGAGGAGTCTGTACTAGGTGCTCTAATGCTTTCAAAGGATGCAATAACAACTGCAATTGAAATTCTTAGACCAGAGGATTTCTATTCACCAGCACATGGTGAAATATATTCAGCTGTTCTTTCTATATATAATAGAAATGAGCCAGCAGATATAGTAACAGTTTCAGAAGAACTTAAAAAAAGAAATGTAATGGAAGAAGTTGGAGGATTATCTTATCTTGCAAATCTTACAAGTTCTGTTGCAGCAATTGCAAATACAGGATATTACTGCGAAATAATAAAAGAAAAATCAACTCTTAGAAGACTTATAGAAGTAAGTGATTCTATAATTTCAAAATCTTATTCATCAGATGCAGAAATAGATGGAATTATTGAATCAGCTGAAAAAAATATCTTTGACATAACTCAAGACTCTCATAGAACAGGTCTTGTTCCAGTAAAAGAAGTGCTACTTGAGTCCTTTGCACAAATGGAAAAAAGAGCACAAAATCCTGATAAATTAACAGGCCTTACTACAGGATTTGTAGATCTTGACAATCAACTATCTGGAATGCAAAAATCAGATCTTATACTTCTTGCAGCTCGTCCATCTATGGGAAAAACTGCTTTAATGGTAAATATAGCAACAAATACAGCTTTAAAGGCTGGAGCATCAGTTGCAATGTTTTCTCTAGAGATGAGTAGGCATCAGCTTGTGCAAAGAATTATATCTTCTACTGCCCATGTAGATCTTCAAAAGGTAATAAGTGGTAATTTAAATGAAGATGAATGGCTTAAAGTTATAAATACAATGCCAGTATTATCTGAAATGAAACTTGAAATAGATGATACAGCAGGAATATCACCACTAGAATTAAAGGCAAAATGTAGAAGACTAAAAATAGAAAGAGGACTAGACCTTATAGTAGTCGATTATCTTCAACTTATGCAAATGGGTGGACGTGTAGAGTCCCGTCAACAAGAGATTTCTGCAATATCTAGAAATCTAAAGGCAATAGCAAAGGAACTTGAAGTTCCAATAATAGCACTTTCTCAATTATCACGTATGCCAGAGACAAGAACAGATCATAGACCGATTTTATCGGATCTTCGTGAATCAGGAGCAATAGAGCAAGATGCCGATGTTGTAATGTTTTTATATAGAGATGAATATTATAATAAAGAGGAATCTGAAAAGCCAAATATTGGTGAAGTTATAATAGCAAAACATAGAAATGGACCAACAGGTACAATAGAGCTAGCATTTAAAAAGGAATTTACAAAATTCTTAAACTTAGAAAAGGAAATATAGACATATGAAGAAACTAATACCAATATTGACACTTTTATTACTATTAGTAGGATGTGGAAAGAACAATCCAGAAAATGTTGCATCAGATTATTTAGATAGCTTAAAGAATTTAGAATATGAAAAGACAAAGAGTTATTATGCAAATGAAAATGAATTTTTTGTCTTAAAAGATTTTACAGATAGAATTAGTGATGGATTTAGAATAATTCAAAAAAATAAAATAGAATCTGAAGAAGATTTAAATAAAGTTACAGAGGCAATTAAATCTTATAATGATTTAGCTTATGAAAAGGCAATGGATTTTGACTATGAAATATTAAGTTCTAAAAATGATAAAAATCATGGAATTGTTAAAATTAAACTAGAATATCAAGATGGAACAGATTATAAAGATGAAGTATTAAAAATAGATAGACCAGAATTAAATGAAGAAGACTTTGCTAATAAATTCGAACAATATTATAAAGAACTGTCAAAAAAGCTAGACAAATATGATGAAAAGAAGGAAACTATAATAGAATTAGTTTTAGAAAAACAAGATGGATCATATAAAATAGTAAATAGTTCAGAAACATATAATATATTAATAGAGCCACTTACAGAATTTATAGAGATTAATCAAAAATTTATGGAGGACTAAATGGATTTTTTAAAGGTTTTAATACTTGGAATAGTAGAGGGAATTACAGAATTTCTTCCAATATCATCAACAGGACATCTTATATTAGTTGGAGAGTTTTTAACACTTGAACCTAAGGAATTTCAAAATGCATTTAATGTAATAATACAACTTGGAGCAATACTTTCAGTAGTAGTTCTTTATTTTAATACATTAAATCCCTTAGACAAAAAGAAACTTGTAAAAAGAGTTGGAAAAGAAAAAGCAGATGAACTTAGCTTTTTAGAAAGATTTAAATACTTAGATAAGAAAACTATGAGACTTATTGCAAAGATAATAGTTGGAGTAATACCAGCAATGGTACTAGGACTACTATTTGATGATTTAATAGACAAATACTTATTTAATAAGATAACTGTTGCAATAGCACTTATATTTTATGGAATTATTATAATAATAATGGAAAGAAGAAATAAGACAAAGAGCTTTAAATTTGAAACTCTTGATGAAATAAGCTTGAAAACTGCATTTTTTATTGGATTTTTCCAATGTCTTGCAATGGTACCTGGCACATCAAGATCAGCTGCAACAATAATAGGAGCAATGATACTTGGATGTTCAAGAACAGCATCAGCAGAATTTTCATTTTTCCTTGCAATTCCAACAATGATTGGAGCAACACTTTTAAAGATTATTAAAGTTGGACTTGCTTTTACATCTTATCAATGGATATTAATTCTAATAGGATCAGTAGTATCTTTTGCAGTAGCTTATGCTGTAATAGTTAAATTTATGGGATATATTAAAAAACATGATTTTCAAGTATTTGGTATATATAGAATAATACTTGGAATAATAGTTTTAATAAGTGCAGTATTTATTTAAAAATAAAAGTCTATGAGTTTTCATAGATTTTTTTTGTGAATTTTAAAAATGGGACTAAAAATAATACTTTTTATATAAAAATTTTGATTTTATCTATATTAGTAATATAATAAAAGGTATATTGTAAATTATTGGAGGAATAGAGTGATTAATAAAGATTTTAATAAGAGTTTAGAAAACTATTATGATTTTATGATTGAAGATTATGTAAAGCTATTTAAACAAGTTATTTTATTTAGCGATGGAAGTTATTTAGAAGATTTTAGAAGTGATTTAAATAAATACGCTAAAAAACTATTTGTATCTACTGACTTTAAAAGAGAATATTATAATTTTATAAATCTCAATATAGAAAGTGAAATAGAATTAGAGCAACTTGCTTTAAAAACTATTGGTAGAATAGATCCCTTAGAAAGAGAGAGATTTGTTATATTTGTAAATAAATTATATTTTTCAATAGCTGAAGAAGCTTTTAAAAATAATAATTTTAATAAAGACTTACTTATTTCTTTAGAAAAAAGAAACTTATTAAATAATAATAATATGAATTTAGTAGTTAAGGACTTTTTTGGAAATATGCCAATATTAGGACAAATGTCTAGTATATTTAAGATTTTATACTCAAACTTAATTATTTTAATGGGCGTATATATATTATCCTTTGGAAATATAAAATATGCACATTCAAAAAATTCAAACAAATGTCATAGTTTAGATTGTAGATTTATTAAAAATGTAAAATATGTAAATCTAAGAATAGTATTAGAAGAAAATTTAAAAGACTTTGATAATTGTAAAACTTGTCTTGGAAAATAAATTAAAGAAGATGCTTAGGCATCTTTTTTTTAAATAAAAAATAGGCTAATTAATTAGCCTATTTTTATTTCTTTTTTCATTAAATAATTTTCAAGTTCAACATTATCTCCTATAACAATATTATTTTCTACTAAATCAAAATATTTTTTTAGAAAAAAGTCTTTAGCAGTTTTTGAAGAATAAGTAGTTATTTGGCAAATATTATTGTCTTTAGAATATTTTTCAATTATATTTAAAAGTTCAGAAGCTATATTTTTATGTTGATAATCTTTGTGAATGTATAACATATCAAGATATCCATCATTATCTATATTAGAAAAACCAACTATTTTATTATCTTCCTCAGCTATAATAGTATAACTATTTATAAACTTTTCACACCAACAATCAATATCAATATCTTTTTTAGCCCAAACATTTACTTGTTCTTCTAAATAATCTTTAGTATTTATGCTGTGAACAGTGTTGTAAAATAAATTAAAGATTTCATTATTATCTGTTTTATTATATTCTCTTATATTCATAAAGCCCTCCAAAGACTGTATTATATATAAAGATTAAAAAAGATACAATAGAAAAATCTTATTTTTATAAAAAAGATATAATAAGAAAATTGTTTGATTAAAAGTATAAATTAAATCAAATCATATATTCCAATAAATTGAAAAACAGCGGCCATTAGCACGAAACAATGCCATATTACATGACTATATTGTGAAGATTTTTGTTTGTAAAAATAAGTTCCAACTGTATATAAAATTCCACCTAAAACAATCATTAAGACACATTTAAAAGATGTATAAAGTATCATAGGTCTTATTAGAAAAATTGCAAGCCAGCCCATTGCAATATAAAGTAAAACTGAAACTTTAATATATTTATCATACTTACCATAAGTAAATATTTTAAATAAAAATCCCATAAGAGCAATAGCCCAAATTAGAGAAATTGAAATAATTCTTTCTTTACCACTTAAGATATTTATTATAATAGGAGTATAAGATCCTGCTATAAAAAAGAATATGGAGCTGTGATCAAAAATTCTAAAGAAATTTTTAAATCTTGTAAAAGTTGTAGCATGATAAATAGTACTTGCAAGAAACATAAATATAAAAAAACTGCCATATATTGCAAAACTTGCAACACTTAAACCACTATGCATTTTAGAAGATTGAACAATCATTATAATTAAAAATACAATTCCTAAAATAACTCCTATTCCATGAGTAATACTATTTAAAATTTCTACTAAAATATTTTTCTTATCTAAATTCTTCATTAATAAAATCTCCTTTTAACAATTCAAGTTTTAATTGAATGTATAATTTTGAAACTACTGCATTTACAATAATATCTATGGAATTTTTTTCTTGTAAAACTTTATACTCATTATTTAGAAAAAGATTTTTTATAGATGTTTCTAAAGATATGCAAAACTTATTATAAGAATTTTGAAAATCTTCATTATTTATAATTTGTTTAATAAATTGGTC
This sequence comes from Peptoniphilus stercorisuis, assembly GCF_017874395.1. Taxonomy (GTDB): domain Bacteria; phylum Bacillota; class Clostridia; order Tissierellales; family Peptoniphilaceae; genus Anaerosphaera; species Anaerosphaera stercorisuis. Next base: position 99,556 of record NZ_JAGGLJ010000001.1, read on the forward strand.
TATTTCATCTATGGAAAAAACCGATTTAAGTGATGTAATTAAAATTAATGTTGAAAGTTGCTCTTTATTATATTTTTTCTTAATTGGCTTATCCATAACATTAGACTTTACATAATTATTTACCATAGAAGTAGTTAATTTTTGGCTATTTGAAAGCAAAAAAAATGGTTTTAATTCCTCTTGTACTATTTGAATTAATTGATCAACATATAGATCAAAACTTGGTAAATCTTCATATTTTGTCATCTTAAAATCTTTTATTATATTAATAATTTGATTATTTATCTTAAACACCTCTTTATCTAGTATTAAATACTATATCTATTAGTTTATTAGATTATAACATAAAAAACTTTAATACAATAGTACAAATGTTTGAATAAATAAATTGGGGCTATAAAATAAATATAGTTGGATATTTGAATAAGGAGTGAAATTTAATGAATACTAAAAATAATCATAATTTTAAAGATAAAAAAGAAGATGATTTAAATTTGAAAAAAGATAATTTAAAAAGCAAAGATGAACATATGAATATGAATGAACATGAACATATGAATATGAATGAACATGAACATATGAATATGAATGAACAGGAACATATGGCAATGGGTGGGCATTCTCACCATGCTCAGATGTTTAAAAAGAAATTTATATATTCATTATTTTTGGGAATTCCGATTTTAATTTTATCACCAATGATGGGTATTAACCTTCCTTTTACAATTATATTTAAAGGTTCAGATTGGGTTGTATTAATACTTTCTACAATTTTATTTTTCTATGGAGGTAAGCCATTTTTATCTGGTGCAAGAGATGAGTTAAAAAAGAAAAGTCCTGGAATGATGATGCTTATTTCACTTGGTATTACAGTTTCATATATTTATAGTGTCTATGCTTTTATAGGAAATAATATTTTACATTTAGAAAATATGTTGATGGATTTTTTCTGGGAACTTGCATCTTTAATTTTAATAATGCTACTTGGTCATTATATTGAAATGAAAGCTGTAGGAGATGCAGGAGATGCACTTAAAAAGATGGCTGAACTTCTTCCAAGTGATGCAAATTTATTAAAATCTGATGAAAGCATTGAAGTTATATCTTTAAAAGATGTAAAAAAAGATGATAATATTTTAGTAAGAGCTGGAGAGATTGTGCCAACTGATGGAGAAGTAATAAAGGGTTCAACATCAATAAATGAGTCAATGATTACAGGAGAATCTAAACTTGTCGAAAAAAATATAAAGGACAAGGTAATAGGAGGCTCAATAAATGGAAATGGAACTATTACAGTAAAAGTTAGTGCAACAGGAGAAAGTGGATATTTAGCACAAGTTATGAATCTTGTAAGTGAAGCACAAAAGGACAAGTCAAAAATGGAAAATTTATCAGACAAGGTTGCAAAATATTTATTTTATATTGCACTTTCTGTTGGAATAATAGCCTTTATAGTATGGTTTATAGTTTCAAATAATATAAATATTGCAATTGAAATAATGGTTACTGTTTTAGTAATTGCATGTCCTCACGCATTAGGTCTTGCAATTCCACTAGTAAGTGCAAGGTCAACTTCAATTGGAGCTAAAAATGGACTTTTAATAAAAAACAGAAATGGACTTGAGGAGTCTAGAAATCTTGATTATATAGTAATGGATAAAACTGGTACATTAACTGAGGGGAATTTCAAATTAAATTATTTTGATTCTCTAAATAGTGAATATTCAAAAGAGGAAATTTTATCTATTATTGCAGGAATAGAAGAAGGTTCTTCTCATCCTCTTGCAGTTGGAATATTAGATAAGGCAAAAGAATTAAATATAAAAAGTGCAAATATACTAGATATTAAAAATATTTCTGGGGTTGGACTTAAAGGTATTTATAATAATAAAGAAGTAATGATTGTAAATAGAGCTTATTTAGTAAAAAATAATATTGATTTTAATGAGGATATGTTTAATAAATATGCTTCTTCTGGAAATACAATTAGTTTTTTATTAATAGAAAATAAAGTTTCTGGAATAGTTTCACAAGGTGATGAAATTAAAGAAAATGCAAGTGAAATTATTTCTAAAATTAAAAGTCAAGGAATAAAAGTAGCAATGCTTACAGGTGACAATAAAATGGTTGCTGAAAACGTAGGAAAAATACTTGGAATAAATGAGGTTTATGCAGAACTTATGCCTGAAGACAAAGAGATGGTTATAAAAAAATATATAGAAAATGATAAAAAAGTTATGATGGTTGGAGATGGTGTAAATGATGCACCAAGTCTTGCAAGAGCAACTGTTGGAGTGGCTATAGGAGCAGGCACAGATGTAGCAATTGATTCAGCCGATATTATACTTGTGAAATCAGATCCTATGGATATTTTAAATTTATTAAAACTTTCAAGAAACACTTGGAAAAAAACTATTCAAAATTTATGGTGGGGAGCAGGATATAATTTAATTGCAATTCCACTTGCAGCAGGAATTCTTGCACCTATTGGTATTATGCTAAATCCAGCAATTGGTGCAATATTTATGTCGCTAAGTACAGTTATAGTTGCAATAAATGCAATGAGACTTAAACTAGACTAATCCTTAAAAAAGTAGTAAGATTAACTTACAACTTAATAAAGTTAAGGGGGTGCTTATATTAATAAGCTGAGATAGAAATGTTATTTCTGACCCTAAGAACCTGATTTGGATAATGCCAACGAAGGGATTAGCGACAGACTATTTTTATAGTAATTTATGCTGTATACCTTTTTTGGTGTACAGCTTTTTTTTATTTAAAATTAAAACTAAAAGGAGATTTAAATGAACTACACTACACAAATGGATGCTGCAAAACGTGGCATAATAACAAAGGAAATGGAAATAGTAGCAAAAGAAGAAAATATTAATATTGATCTTTTAGTAGAGCGAATTGCAAAGGGACAAATTGTAATTCCTGCAAATAAAAATCATAAATCTTTAAAACCTTGTGGTATAGGAAAGGGACTTAGTACAAAAATAAATGTAAATCTTGGAATCTCAAGAGATTGCCCAAATGTAGATAAGGAAATTGAAAAAGTTGATTGGGCTATAAAAATGAATGCTCATGCAATAATGGATCTTTCTTCCTATGGAAAAACTGAAGAATTTAGAAAAAAATTAATAGATAGATCAACTGCTATGATTGGTACAGTTCCCGTATATGATGCTGTTGGTTTTTATGATAAGGAACTTCAAGATATAACATCAAAGGAATTTTTAGATGTTGCAAGAAAACATGGTGAAGATGGAGTAGACTTTATTACAGTTCATGCAGGAATAACAAATGCAACTGCAGATGTATTTAAAAGAAATAAAAGAGTTATGAATATAGTTTCAAGAGGAGGATCACTTCTATATGCTTGGATGGAACTTAATAAGGCAGAAAATCCATTTTTTGAATACTATGATGAATTACTTAATATCTGTGAAGAATATGATATGACAATAAGTCTTGGAGATTCTCTAAGACCTGGTTGTATTGATGATGGAACAGATGCATCACAAATAGCAGAGTTAATCCTTCTAGGAGAACTTACAAAAAGAGCATGGGAGAGAAATGTTCAAGTAATAGTAGAAGGACCAGGACATATAAAAATTGATGAAATTAAAGCAAATGTATTACTTGAGAAAAAACTTTGCTTTGATGCACCTTTTTATACATTAGGACCACTTGTAACAGATATAGCACCAGGATATGACCATATAACATCAGCAATAGGTGGAGCAATAGCAGCAAGCTGTGGAGTGGACTTTTTATGTTATGTAACACCAGCAGAGCATTTAAGACTTCCAACTCTTGATGATATGAAAGAGGGAATTATTGCATCACAAATAGCAGCACATGTAGCAGATATATCAAAGGGTGTAAGTGGAGCAGAAGAATGGGATCTTAAAATGGCCCATGCAAGACAAGAATTAAACTGGGAAGAAATCTTTAAATTAAGTATAGATGAAGATAAGGCTAGAACTTATAGAAAAGAATCAACACCAGAATTTTCAGATAGTTGCACAATGTGTGGAAAAATGTGCTCTGTAAGAAATATGAATAGAGTAATGGATGGTAAAGACATAAATATATTGAGAAGTGAAGACTAAGTTATTTATTTTTCCTAAAATAAACTCTTCTAATATCAGGACTATTAGAAGAAAGAAGCAAGAGAAATCTTGCTTCTTTTAATTTAACTTATTAAAAATTTTAGAGGATTCTATTTCAATACTTTTAAAATCATATTTTTCTTTAATAGAATTTAAATCTAAAGAATTTAAATCATCTTTATTGTATTTTTCAACTTCCTTATAAATAGTACTATTTTCTAAATTATTATAAAAATTATAATCTAAATTATTAAGAGCAAAAAGAAGTAAAGAGCCACTGTCATATCTTGAGTATCTTAATTCATTTATATAATTGTCATAATTTGCAACTACAGTAAAAATATAATAAAAACTTCTATCTTCATCTCTTCTAGCACCTTCTAAAAAAGGAAGAGGAGTATTTACAAAATTTCCATATTTCATTCCAATATATGTTGCAGATCCTTCAATAGTTTCATAGTCTTTTTCAGTATTAAAATATTCTTTATTGATATTTTCTTTTTCACGAGAAACTACAATATATTCCTTTAAATAATTTTCTAAAAGAACTTTATTGTTTAAATTATTCATTATATTATCAAGAATTTTATATTCAAGTCCAATTAGGGAAATATAGTCTTTATTATTTATAATATCTAAATATTCATTTTTAATAGACCAAGTCTTTTGCATATTGTAGTGGAAGAATTCATGAGACAAAAAGGGAATAAATTCTTGTGATTTTTTAGCACTATTAAAATTGTTTTTACCATATTTAAATTTATAAATATTATTATAATTTTTGTATTTTAAATTTTCATCTATTGAAGAAAAATTTCCAATAGGACTTATTGTCTTTATTGCAAGAGGATGTAATCTATTTAGTTTATAGACTTTTTGAAGTTTAAAATCCTTTGGCATTTTAATTTTCTTAGCAAGGGGACTTTTAATATCTACATTTACTAAAAAAATATTTTTCCTATAGAGATTTATACTGTGTTTTTTATTATTAAAAAAATCTCCCTTTTCAATTAAGATCATTGGATGATCTAAAGAGTATCCTTCCCAAAGATTAGAAGACATTGCAGTATTATATTCTTCTAGGGCCTTTTTGTTTAAATCACTTAAATTGTTAAAATTTAAAGATTTAAAATTAAATATTAATATATAGATTAATATTATTAAAAGAAAAGTAATAAGTATTTTTAGTATTTTTTTCATTTCATCACCTATTATATTGTATGATATAAATTTTAAAAAAATATTAATTATTTATTAAATTTATATATAAACTTGACAAAGATTAAAAAAATCTTTATAGTATGAATCTGGTGATAATAATGAATAGAATGAATAAAAGATATATTATAAAAGTAAGCTCTGTACTAAACTAAAAAAGTTTAATATTGTTCAGAGCCTAAAAAAATAAATTCAAATAGATATTAGGTTGTGAAAAGTATGGTTATGATCATGCTTTTTTGTCATGCTTAAGGCTCTGATATTGTATGGAGTCTTTTTTTATTGTCAATAAGAGGGCTAAAGCCTTCTTTTTTATTTTAGGAGGAAATTATGAGTTTATTAGAAGTTAAAAACTTAAAACATAGATTTAGAGATAAAGAATTATTTGAAGATGCTTCCTTTGAGTTATATAAAGGTGAGCATATGGGACTTGTAGGAGAAAATGGTGCAGGAAAATCTACACTATTTAGACTTTTACTTAATGAAATACTTCCAGATGACGGAGAAATTATCTGGCAAAAAAATATAAAAATAGGCTATATAAAACAGCATTTAAAATCAGATAATATATCTGTTTTAGAATATTTAAAAGAAGCCTATAAAGAAGAATTTGATATTGAAAAAGAATTAAATAAAATGTATGAAGAACTTGCACAGGACTATGATGAAAAATTATTAAATAGAATTGGAAAATATCAAGAAGAACTTGAAAAAAGAGAATTTTATCAAATAGAAAGTGAAATAGATAAGGTAATAGTTGGACTTGGAATAAATTCCTTTGGAGAAAATAAACTTCTTAGTGAATTATCAGGAGGTCAACAAACTAAGGTAATAATAGCAAAACTTTTACTAGAGAAATCTGATGTATTATTACTTGATGAGCCGACAAACTTTTTAGATGACAATCATATAAAATGGCTTAGTGAATATTTAAGTAATTTTAAGGGAACATTTATAGTTATTTCACATAATATAGAATTTTTAGAATCAGTTACAAATACTATTATAGATATTGAGTTTCAAGATATTAAAAAATATCATGGAGATTATAATAAGTTTTTAAGACTAAAAGATGAATATAAAAGAAACTATATTAGAAGTTATGAAATGCAACAAGTTCATATTAAGAAAACTGAAGAATTTATTAGAAGAAATAAAGCAGGTGTAAATTCAAAAATAGCAAGAGGTAGACAAAAGCAACTAGATAGAGTAGATAGACTTACTCCACCATCAGAAAGTAAAACTGCAAACTTTGATTTTTCATATTTCAATGGAGTTTTTGAAAATACACTTATTGTAAAAGATTTAGAAGTAGGATATGACTATTCACTATTGCCACCACTAAATTTTAGAATTCAAACAGGAGAAAAAGTTGCAATTACTGGATTTAATGGAATAGGTAAATCAACTCTTTTAAAGACATTATATGGAGAAATTGAAAAAATTGATGGATCTTTTAAATTTTCTAAAGATCATAAAATAGGATATTATGAGCAGGAATTGAATTGGAAAGATCCTTCTTTAAATCCACTAGAAATAATTAGAGATGAGTTTCCAAGACTTAAGACAGAGCGTATTAGACGTGAGCTTACAAAGTGTGGAATAGAGTCTAAAGACCTTGAGCAAGCAGTGGGTACACTAAGTGGAGGAGAGCAGTCTAAGGTGAAAATTTGTAGACTTATATTAAAAGAATACAACTTCTTATTTTTAGATGAGCCAACAAACCATTTAGATAAAGAAACTAAAGAAGTGCTACAAAGGGCAATAGTTAATTTTGAGGGAACTGTTATTTTAGTATGTCATGAGAGAGATTTTTATGAAGATTTTATTGATAGAGAATTTAAAATAGGAAAAAGATAAAAGTAGATTTAATTCTGCTTTTATTTTTTTGTAAAATTTGGGTAATAAGAAAAAAAGAAAATTTTATAGGAGGAAATTAAATGAGTGAAAATTATTTTGAAAGAAAAAAAGAAGAGCGAATAGAAAAAAGATTAATTAGAGATTTAGAAGATTTAGATATAGATCTTGATGATTATTCTATATTTCAACAAGAAGAAATAAGAAAATACTATGATGAAGTTCTAGAATATGATAGTTTAGTTGCAAATATTAATGATAAGTTAATATATCCAAGAGTAAATCCTGAGAATTATTATAGTGCAAAAATAAAGTCAGCTCTTATATTAAATCATATAGATATTGAGGATATAAAAGAAAGTGATATTCTTGAGATGGCAAGTGAATTAGTTGAAAAAGTAAATCTTGATGAACATAGGGATATTGAAAAAATAAAAAATATTTTAGAAAAGAATAATATTAATTTTGAAGAATTTAAAAAAATGTATAAAAAATTATAAAAGCAAGGTTAACCTTGCTTTTTACTTTGATTTTAAACTATTATCTTTACTAAATATTGAAATAACACCAGGAAGCAAAAATAAACTAATAATAGTGCCCTCTCTTATAAAGTATGGTACAGAAAAATAATAGGATAAAAATATTGATAGTATTGTAAAAATAAAATCTAATAAATATCTATAAAAAGAAAAGGAAAATTTTGTAAGTTCTCCAAGTTCTTTGCAAAAGGCTTCTAGTGGAAATTTTAAAATATCTAGTTTTAAAACTCGCCCTGAGCCAAATCCTGCAATAATAGTTCCTAGAATAAATAGAAATATATTATATATATAATTATCAAAAGATAGATTTTTAAGTACATAATATAGATAAAAGTTAGTTACATATCCAAAGGAAATAAGAGAGATAAACATTATAAAAATATTTTTTAGGTTTTTATTTTTTGAAATTATAAAATATAAAAGTAAAAATATTAAATTTAATATAGTCATAATAGTTCCAAATTTTAAATTAGTAATATGTGATAGAGATAAGCTCATAGAACTATAAGAACTGACTCCAATATTTGCAATTACAGTAAGACTTATTCCAAAACCTGCAATAAAATAATAAAGTAAAGATTTTAAAAAATTATTCATATACACCTCTTTTTAAGTATCTTATATTATAAATCTAAAAAAAGATATAAAAAAACAAGGCCTAAACCTTGCTTTTTATAAATTCTATTCATATCTAAGTGCATCAATAGGATCAAGTTGAGCTGCTTTATTTGCTGGATAATATCCAAAGAATATTCCAATAAACATTGAAAAACCTACTGCAATAATAATAGACAATAGAGATGGGAAAGTAGGCATCTTCATTAAACTACTTCCTGCAAATCCAATAGTTGTACCAAGGAGAACTCCTAATAGTCCACCGATTATACATATTATAATACTCTCTATTATAAATTGGGATTTAATATCTCTATTTGTAGCTCCAAGAGCCTTTCTAATACCTATTTCACGAGTTCTTTCTGTTACAGAGACAAGTAGTATATTCATAACTCCAATACCACCTACAAGAAGAGATATTGCAGCAATAGCACCTATTGCAAGTTTAACTGTGCCAAGAGTTTTATTTACCTCATCTGTAATAGACTCAATACTTTGTGATTGGATTTCAAACTTGTCATTGTTTTTATAATAAGTATTATTAAAAAAGTCTGCCACTTCAGTAGATAGTGTTTTTAAAATTTCACTACTTGATGCAGATAGAGTAACAAATCTATATCCATCTTCAGTGTCTTCTGTTGAAAGTAAATTTTTTCCAGTAGTTAGAGGAATATAAGTAGATGTAGTTACATCATCTGAATTAACAGCACCACCAAATCCTCCAAAACTTTGTTGTTCAAATTTATAAATACCAATTACAGAAAAAACTTCCATTTTATCATCAAGATAAACTGTGATTTCATTTCCTAAAGCCTCTTCATTGCTATTGTTAAAGATTTTTTTGACAACTTTGTCTGAAATTACAGCAACAGACCTATTAGATTGTAAATCTTTTTCTTCAATAAATCGTCCAGCTTGTAATTTTATATTATTTGAATCCTTAGTTCCCTCATTTACAGAGTTTAAAGATATATTTGCCTTTTTACGACCATCGCGTACAAAGCCTGATTTTGAAGGGCCATCTAGTGCAATTGATTTTATTTCACTGGGAAATCTTTCCTTTAGAGCATCTAACATTTCATCAGTCATATAGTCTGTATCTTGCATAGTTGCCATAGTGTCATAATCTTGAGAACCTGATCTTGGACTTACACTTAGAAATATATTTGTATTTCCAAGAGAGTCAAAGGACTTACTTACAGAATCACTCATAGCTCGTCCAATTGTCATAATTGAAATTACAGAACTAATACCAATAATAATACCAAGCATAGTTAAAAATGAACGCATTTTGTTAGATCTTAAACCCTCAAGTGCAAGTTTTACACTTTCTAAAATATCCATTTTTCACCTACTCTTCTTCTAAAAAGCCATCTTTCATAGTTAAAATTCTACTAGTTTCCTCAGCAAGTTCGTAGTTGTGAGTAATTAGAATAATGGTCTTTTTTTCTTCTTTATTTAATTTATGGAACAAGTCCATAACAGTTCGTCCAGTTTTTGAATCAAGAGCTCCTGTTGGCTCATCAGCAAGAATAATATCGGGATTATTTGCCATAGCTCTTGCAATTGCAACTCTTTGCTTTTGTCCACCTGATAGTTCATTTGGTCTGTGATTATATCTTTCGTCCATATCTACAAGTTTTAAAAGTTCCATTGCCTTTTTTTGTCTTTCTTTTTTTGGTATTTTAGCATAGAGCATTGGAAGTTCAACATTTGAAAGGGCATTAGATCTTGGAATTAAATTAAAACTTTGAAATACAAAGCCTATTCTTTTATTTCTAATTTGAGAAAGTTCAGAGTCCTTTGCCTCACTTACTACTAAATCACCAAGTTCATAATCGCCAGTAGTTGGCCTATCTAAAAGTCCTATAATATTCATAAGAGTTGATTTACCAGAACCAGATTGACCAACTATTGAAATGAAATCTCCAGAATATACATCAAGATCTATTCCATGTAATATTTCAAGTTCATTTGGTTCTCCAATATAATATTTTTTAGTGATATTACGCATTGAAATTACTTTTTCTTTCATATTATCGCCTACTTAATTTCTGGGGAGTCTTCTACACTTATCTCCATACCATTACTATAATTTTCTGGTGCATTTATAATTATAAGTTTATTTCTTACATTATCTCCTGTGATTATAGTTTCAATATCATTTTCAGAACCTGTTTTTACCTCATATTCTTGAATAGTAGATCCACTTGCTGATTTTTTAATTCCAAGGACAAACTTTTTATTTCCCTTTTCATAAATAGCAGTAGATGGAACAGCAAATACATCTTTATTTTCTTCAAGAATATATTTTACACGAACATTCATACCAGGTTTTAATTTTGAAAGATCCTTAGATACAAGTTCAATTTGTGTTTTGTAATAGACTTCATTTGAAGTAGCACCTTGAGCTTTCTTTTCAGGAGTTGGATCTATTGAAATAACTTTTCCCTCAAAGACATCTTTTTTACTTAAAGCATCACTTGTGATTTCAACTTTCATTCCAAGTTTAATATTATTTACATCAAATTCTTTAATATGACTTTCAACTATTACCTTATTTAAAGTTTCAACCTTTGCAACAGCAGAAGTTGGAGCAGTTCCGATTTCAGCATCAAGCTCTGTAATAGCACCACTTACAGGTGATTTTATTATAGTATCAGCTAAATCTTCTTTTAAATATTTAAGATCAACTGCATTCATAGAATTATCTGCTCCTGCATTTGCAGATTTTAGATTATTTTCTAAAGCACGAATTTCATCATCTACTGACACCTCAGTTGATTTTAAGTTTTCAAGAGCGGCAATATATGAATTATGTGCAGTATCTGCACTAGATCTATAAGTTTTTAACATATCTTCTCTTGATTTTTTACTAGACAAATCTTGTTTGTAATTAGTAGCTAGAGATTCTCTAGCATTTTCAGCAGCAAGAGTAGTTTGTTCAATTTCTTTATTTATAGAGTCAATTGCATTTCTTGATTCTTCAGCAATATTTTCATATTTAGACTTATCAGCTTCAGCAGATGCTAAATCTTTTTCAGCCTTTGCCAAATTTCTTTTTAATTCGCTAAAACTATCATAATTATCTAATTTATTTTGTTCTTCTTCAAGTTCTTCTTCAAGTTCAAGTTCTTCTTCAAGTTTTTTTATATTTTCTTTGTCATTTTTAGGATTTAGTTTAGAAATTTTATTTTCAATGCTAGAAATAGTATTTTCAATACCAGTTACATCATCAACATCTTCTTGTAAATCTCTAACTCTTCTTTCATATTTTCTCACATCATCTTTTGCATCATCTGCTTTATTTTCATTTTCTGAAATTTTGTCATAGGTTTCATTTTTCTTTTCTTCAGATTGTCTTTTGTTTAGCTCTGCACTTTTAATAGATGAGTTTAAACTGTCTTTTGAAGATTCAGATGCAACAATTTGCTCATTATATCCTTCTTCTATGGACTTTTTAAAATCATTATATATTTTTTCTTGAGCTTGCCATGCATCATAAGCAGATACAACAGCATTATTTGCAGATATTAAAGCTGTATTTGTGCCCTCGTTTTTATTTCTGTGGGCTTCATTTAATTTGTCCTTTGCACTTTTTATTTGAGTGCCTGCAGATTTATTAGTTGAACTAATAGCTGCATTTTTTTGTGCTATTTGTTGTTTAATAGAAGAGTCATCAAGCTTTGCTATAATATCTCCTTCATTTACTTTATCTCCAACTTTTACAAAAATTTCCTTTACAGGAAGAGATTTTGTTGTAAAAACTTGCATTGATTTTTCAGCTTTAACAGTACCTGACTCATTTACAGAACTAGTTAAGTCTTTTTTTGCAAGTGTAGTAGTTTCACTTTTTGCAATTACTGGTCCTTTGTTAGAAGATTTGCTTTTTATTGCAAAAAATCCTAGAAGTACAATAATAATTACAGAAAGAATAATTACTTTTTTTTTATTGTTTTTTATTATATTAATGAATTTACTCATATATGGAATTTCCCCCTTTTTCCAATTTATAATTGCTTTAATAATTATAATATAAGATTTTTAAAAAAATATTAATAAAATCTAAAGAATTTCTAAATATCCTTAGATATATACCAAAAAAGAGAGGATTTCAATAAAAAAAGGCCATATTCATTGAATATGACCAGTTTTCATTATTTTACATTAGTTTTCTTAAATAACTCAAGAAGAGATTCATTGGTTTTAATATTTAATTCTTCAAAAACTTCATCAAGAGAGGAGTATAATTCTTCAAAGTTTTCATAATTAATATTTTGTCCCATATGTCCAATTCTTATGATATTTTCTTTTAAAGGTCCAACGCCTTTACCGATAATAATGCCTTTTTTTTGAAGGGCAAGTTCAATTTCACTACTATTATGTTCTTCAGGAACTAAAACTGCAGTTACTGTATTTGAAAAAGAGTCTTTTGGATATAATTCAAATCCAGCTTTTGTAAATACTTCACGAGTAGATGATGCGTATTTTTCATGAAGATTTGCAAAGTCAGATTCAAGTGTAATATCTAGTGCTTTATCAAGAGCATAGACAAGGTTTTCATTCATAGTGTAGGGAAATGGTGCAAAGCTACAATCATAATGATTTTTAAAATTCATATAGTAGCTAGGAATTTCTTCTTTTCTATTTTCAATTTTTTCTTTTGCAGATTCTGAAAGTGTAACTAAAGTAAGTCCAGCAGGTGCTGAAATACATTTTTGAGATCCACCAAGTAAGCAATCTACATTTGATGAGTCAAAGTTTATTTTTTCTCCACCCATTGCAGATACTGAATCTACAATAGTTAAAATATTATATTTTTTAAGTAATGTACAAATTGCTTCTATATCATTTGTAAGTCCTGATGGAGTTTCGCAGTGAACCATTGTTGCTATTTTAAAGTCATGATCTTTTTCTAGGAAATTTTCAAGTTTTTCAAGATTTATTCCATGTCTAAAATCATCTTCGTATTTTACAGCTTCTCCGCCATAAAATCTAACATAATCAGCAAAGCCCTCTCCAAAAAATCCATTATATATAACTAAAACTCTTTCACCTTTTTCCATAAGTGAAACAATTGATGCTTCAAGGCCTAAAATTCCCTCTCCAAGCATTATAAAACTAGTTGCTTTTGTATTAAGTAATTTTGAGATTTTCTTTTCCATATTTCTGTGGAATATCTTGTATTCTGGATCTAGATCTGGATTAGTTTTGCAATTTGCCATAGCTTTAATAACTTCTTCATTTACAGATGTAGGTCCTGGACATAATAATTTCATATAATCACCTCAAGAGTAATAATAACACGTTTTCATACTTTATACATGGAAGATATTGAAAAAAATTTTTTGCTAATATATAATGAAAGTGGGGTGATATAATGTTAAATCATTTAAAAATAGAGGTATTTATACCTGAAGAATATGTTGTAGAAATAGTAAATGGATTAAATGAAAGTAATGTTTTAAGAGAAGGAAACTATGATTATGTTTTTGCTACAACAAAGGTAAAGGGCCATTTTAGACCTATTGAAGGTGCAAATCCTTTTAGTGGAGAAATTGGTGTTGTACATGAATGTGACGAAGTTAAAATGGAGTTTAGAATTAAAGAAGAAGATTTAGACGAAGTTAGAAAAATAATTGAAATAAAGCACCCTTATGAAGAGCCTATTATAAATATTATTAAACTAATAGAATAAAATGTAAGAAAAAAGAGATGAATATTCATCTCTTTTATTTTTTATAAATCAGTTCCTTCTTCCATGATTTTATTTGATATCCAACCATGAAAAACTTCTCCTGTATTTACATTTTTAGCTGCAACTTTACACCAAATTCTCTCTTCACCTTCAATTTTAGTTTCTTGTACATATAGGTCTGAATCTGTTGGAAGCACTACTATTATATCTGAATCAATACTAGGACTTACTCTTAGATTTCCCTTTGAAGCTCGAACTTTTTGGTAGGTGTTTAGTAAGTTTTCAGCTTTTTTTGTAATTTTAGCTCTGGATTTATCAGTTTCAAAACCTTCTTCTATAGAGTCATTTAGTTTTTCTTCAAGTGATTTTTCTTCAAGTGAATTTTTTAAGATCATATCTCTTAAATTAATTGCATTTGCAGATTCTGGAACTACTTTTAAATAGTCATTTACTATTTTCAAAGCTGTGTTTTTATCAGAAGCTTTAAGTTTTGTCTTAGCTTTTTGAAGTATTATATTTTCAAGTTCTGATATTTTATCCTGAGAATTAGAAAAGTTAATAGTATCTTCTGGTATTACTTCTTTGAAACTTTTAACTGATGCTAAATATTCGCTTTTTAATATTAAGTCATTTCCTCTTTCATAGGATCTTTGTGATTCTAGAAGTTTTTTAGTATCTTCAATTTCAGAATTTATATCTTTTTTATTATTATTTTCTTTAACATCATTATAAAGAACAAGTGCATCTTCGTATTTTCCTGATGCAACATAGGCTCTTGCATCTTCTAGTTGATGTGTTGTTTTTAATTTTATAAAAAACTTAAATGCAAAAATTCCAGCAAATAATAATGCAAAAATTACTAATACTGTTACCAAAACCTTTAAAAATATTTTTAAACTAGATTTTTGTTTTACGGGAACAATATCTATAGGATTTACTCTTTTTTCTTCTAACTCTTCTGCCTCTGGAGCTATTTTTGTAAGTTGAGTTTGAGTTAGATTACTTGTGAGAATATCCTTTTTCTCCTCATCATATTCTAAAGAACCAGAAAGTGTATTTAAAAGTTTAAGATTAATAAGTGGCTCTGTTAAATTATTTAAAACAAAGTTTTTATTTCTTTTACAGTTGATACATTCTTGTGACTCTTTTTCGTTTATAGCACCACATACGCATCTCCAACCGTCGATTAAATTTTCACCATAGGTTAAAATCTCAGGTCCAAGGATGGATTCTATTTTTTCTTGTTTTTTGTCAGGTATTATAGGAAGTGTAAATTCTTTTTCAGAAGAATTATTATATTCTCTAGCTCTACCATCAACAAAAGTTATATTTTTTATATAAATTTCTATTTTTCTTGCTGTATTAAACCTCTCATCTATTACAAAAGGCTCTATATAGTAAACTGTATGTGGTTGAATATTCAGATTTTTGCTGTAGTAAAAAAATTCGCTTCCATTAAAGAGATAACTATCATTTTCGTCTTTGAATACTATACTAAAGGTAATATCTGTAATTGATTTATCATCTACATTTAAAATATCAATTGCAAGTTTTAAATCTCTTGTAATTTCAGCTCTTATGATTTGAATTTTATCTTTTGGATTTAATTTTACTACAGTGGGGAGTGTTTGAAAATCTGAGTTCATTTAAAATTCCCCCTTCATAGGTATTATTTCTAATTATATTATAAAAAAAATGCAAATTCAATAAATCAGCCTCTTTGTCACTATATTGTATCCATTGTAAGCATTTGTTTAAATTTTGAATAAAAAGATTAAAATATAAAAATTAATCAATAGAATTCATTATAAAAGATAAAAAAATCTATACTTATTTTGTCTAAATGAGTTTAAAGGGTATACTATATATGGTATATTTATATAAGTGGAAAAAAGGAAATAACTAAATATAGTTTAAATATAGTTTGTATAGGAGAATGTAAAGTGAAGATTAGAAAAAGAAGTGGCGAAGAGAAGGAATTTGAAATTTCCAAAATTGAAAGAGCTATGAAAAAGGCATTTATTAGTGTTGGAAAACCAATAGATGAAGAAAAAATAAAGGAAATGGCAAAAAGTGTAGAGGAGAAAATTCATAATAATTTTCCAAAGGGCCATGAGATAAATGTAGAGGAAATTCAGGATTTAGTAGAAATTACACTTCTTGAAAATAACTATTATACAGTTGTGAAGTCATATATTTTATATAGAGCCTCTCATCATATGATGAGAAAAACTATTGAAGATTTTTCAGATTATTTTAAGGATTTAAATATTATTGAGATTATGAAAAATATTCAAGAAGATTACAAAGAAGATGCCTATAATCTGTCTTTTTTATATTCTAAATTTTCTTCCTTTGCAAAGGAAAATATGAATGAAGAAGAGTATTTAAATATTTTAATAAAAGCTGCAAGTGAACTTACATCAAAGGAAGCTCCAAAGTGGGAGTTTATTGCTGCAAGATTTTTATCTTATAAAATAAAAATGTCTATTGAATCTATTACTAATAGACTTGAGATTTTTACTTTTAGAGATAAGATAAAGTATTTAACTGATGAAAATTTATATGGAAGTTATATTTTAGAGAATTATTCAAGTAGTGATATAGATGAGCTTGAAGATTATTTAGATGAAAGTAGAAATAATCTATTTAATTATAGTGGTCTTGATCTTGTGATGAAAAGATACTTAATAAAAAATCACAATGGAGAAGTTCTTGAGTCTGTTCAAGAGATGTTTATGGGAATTGCAATGCATCTTGCAATACCAGAGGGTGATAATAAAATTATCTGGGCTAAAAAAATCTATGATATTTTAAGTAATTTAAAAGTTACAATGGCAACTCCAACTATGTCAAATGCTAGAAAGCCCTATCACCAATTGTCCTCTTGTTTTATAGATACTGTGCCTGATAGTTTAGATGGAATATATAGATCTATTACAAATTTTGCTCAAGTTTCAAAACATGGTGGTGGAATGGGACTTTATTTTGGAAAAGTTCGTGCAATGGGTTCAGATATTCGTGGATTTAAAGGTGTTGCAGGGGGAGTTTCAAGATGGATCAAACTTGCAAATGATACAGCTGTTGCAGTAGATCAACTAGGAGTAAGACAGGGAGCTGTTGCTGTTTATTTAGATATTTGGCATAAGGATATTGCAGAATTTTTACAACTTAAGACAAATAATGGAGACGACAGAATGAAGGCTCATGATGTTTTTCCAGGAATTTGTGTACCAAATTATTTTTGGAAACTTGCTGATGAAGATATAGATGCAAATTGGTATATGATGTGCCCTCATGAAATAGAATCTGTAAAAGGATATTGTCTTGAGGATTCTTATGGGGAAGAATGGCTTGAAAAATATCTAGACTGTGTAGATGATGATAGAATTGAAAAAAGAGTAATTTCAGTAAAAGATATGGTTCGTCTTATTATTAAATCTTGTGTTGAAACTGGAACTCCTTTTATATTTAATCGTGATATTGTAAATGAAGCAAATCCAAATGCACATAAGGGAATGATTTACTGTTCAAATTTATGTACAGAGATTGCTCAAAATATGAGTGCAATAGAACTTGCAAAAAGAGAAATAAAAATAATTGATGGAGAAGAAATAGTTGTAGAAAGTACAAAGGCTGGAGATTTTGTAGTTTGTAATCTTGCATCACTTGTACTTGGAAATATTGATGTAAATAATAATGAAGAACTTGAAGAAATAATAAATACTGTAGTTCGTGCACTTGATAATGTAATAGATCTTAACTATTATCCAATACCTTATGCAAAAATCACAAATAAAAAATACAGATCAATTGGACTTGGAACAAGTGGATATCATCACTGTCTTGTAAAAAATAATATTAGTTTTGAAAGTGAGGAGCATTTTGACTTTGCAGATAAACTATATGAAAATATAAATTATTATACAATAAAGGCAAGTTGTAATATTGCAAAGGAAAAGGGACATTATGATTATTTTGAAGGATCAAAATGGCAAAGTGGAGAATATTTTGAATATAGAGATTATAATTCAGATAGATGGGAAAAATTAAAATCTGAAGTTCAAAAATTTGGAATAAGAAATGCTTATTTAATGGCAATAGCTCCAACAGGCTCAACTTCTATTATTGCAGGAACAACTGCTGCGGTAGATCCTGTAATGAAGAGATACTTCCTTGAGGAGAAAAAGGGACAAATTGTGCCAAGAGTTGCACCAGGGCTTAATCCAAAAACATTTTGGCTATATGAAAATGCTCACGAAATAGATCAAAACTATGTAGTAAAAGCTGCAGGAATTCGTCAAAGACATATAGATCAATCACAATCACTAAATTTATATATAACTACTGAATATACAATGAGTAGAATTTTGGGATTATATATTAATGCTTACAAAGAAGGGGTAAAAACTATTTATTATGTAAGAGGTAAATCTCTTGAGGTAGAAGATTGTGATAGTTGTTCAGCATAAGGAGGAATAATGAAAGAATTAAAGAGAAAAGCTCTATTTAACGAACATGGAGATATTGAGCTAAGTAAACGTAGAATGATAAATGGAAATACTACAAACTTAAATGATTTTAACAATATGAAATATAGTTGGGTAAGTGATTGGTATCGTCAAGCTATGAATAACTTTTGGATACCAGAAGAAATAAATTTATCTCAAGATATAAAAGATTATAGAAATCTTGATGAGCATGAAAAAAGAGCCTATGATAAAACTCTGTCTTTTTTAGTTTTTCTAGACTCGCTACAAACTGCAAATCTTCCAAATCTAGCTGAGTATATTACAGCAAATGAAGTAAATCTATGTCTTACAATACAAGCCTATCAAGAAGCTATACACTCACAAAGTTATGGATATATACTAGATACAATATGTTCTCCAGAAGAGAGAAGTAAAATATTATATCTATGGAAAGACGATCCACTTCTTCTTGAACGCAATAAGTTTATAGGAGATCAATATAATGACTTTTATAATAATAGAACTTCTTATAATCTTGTGAAAACAGCAGTTGCAAATTATGTATTAGAAGGAATTTATTTTTATTCAGGATTTATGTTTTTCTATTCTCTAGGAAGAATTGGAAAAATGCCAGGAACAGTTCAAGAAATTAGATATATAAATCGTGATGAAAACACACATTTATGGCTATTTAGATCTATTATACTAGAGCTTAAAAAAGAAGAACCTCAACTTTTTACAAGTGAAAATATTGAAACTTTTAGAAATATGATAAAACAAGGTGTAGAAGAAGAAATAAAATGGGCAAATTATGTTATTGGAGACAATATTAAAGGTTTGACAATGGAAATGGTAGAAGGATATTTAAAATATTTAGGAAATCTTAGATGTAGAGGACTTGGATTTGAAATGCTATATGAAGGATTTGAAAAAGAGCCAAGTTCAATGACTTGGGTAAGAGAATACTCAGATCCAAATGCAATTAAAACAGACTTTTTTGAAGCAAAAGTATCTGCTTATTCTAAATCAAGTGTAATAGAAGATGACCTATAAGAAAAATAGGGTAAGCTATAATTAAGAAAAGAGGTGTCTTTATGAAAGTTGCATTTTTAGGAAGTGTAGAAGAAAGTTTTGTAGAATATGTGCAGGAATTAGGATATGAAACTGAAAAAATTTCAAAAGAAGATATAGGAAATAATAATTATAGTAGAGACTTTGAAATATTATGTGGATCAATGTTATTTGAGAGAATGGATCTTAGAGAATTTGAAAATTTAAAATATATATTTTTATATTCTCAGGGAATTGACTATTTACCCCTTGATTATATTAAAGAAAAAGAAATTATACTTTGCAACAATAAGGGAGCATATGCAGAGCCAATAGGTGAATTTATCGTATATTCACTTCTTGCAATGGAAAAATATGCAAGGACAAATATAGAAAATCAACAAAATAAAATTTGGAAAAGACGAGCAATTACAGGAAATTTATACAATAAAAAAGCAGTGTTTTTAGGCACTGGAGATATTGCACAAGAAGCAGCAAAAAGACTATCAGGATTTGATCTTGAAATAATCGGATATAATACAAATGGACGAGATGTAGAGTATTTTAATAAATGTGTAAATTTAGAAAATTTAAATAGTGAATTAAATACTGCAGACTATGTAGTCCTTGTACTTCCATCAACAGAAAAGACAAAGTATTTTGTAAATGAAGACTTAATAAAAGAATTTAAAGATGGTGCGAAATTTATAAATATATCTCGTGGAGATGTAGTAGATGAAAAAGCACTTATTAAATATTTGGAAAAGGGAAAAATTGCATCAGCTGCACTAGATGTCTTTGAAGAAGAACCACTTAGTGAAGAAAGCCCACTTTGGGATATGGAAAATGTATATATTACACCACATATTTCAGGAACAGCAGAGGACAATTATGAAAGATTTGTAAGATGTGCAAGAAAAAATCTTGAAAACTTAAAAGAAAATAAAGAATTAATTAATATTGTTGATTTAGATAGAAAATACTAAAATAAGAAAAAGATGGCTCAGCCATCTTTTTTTATTTATAAATGAAGTTTCATATTTTTTTTGATATTCATTAAATCCAAAATTCTCATATAATTTAATAGCTCTATAATTATTAGATAAAACACTTAACTCTACATATTCTAGATTTCTATTTTTAGACCAAGTTTTAACTTCTTCTAATAAAAGTTTGCCAATTCCATTAGAACGACTATTTGTATCTACAACTATATCTATAATATAGGAATAATTGTGGGGAACTATACATTTATATTCTCTTGTTTTCATCTCTTGTACTATTACAAAGCCAAGTAAGGTATTATTTTCTTCAGCTAGGAAAATATCGTAATTATTGTCATTAATTACCATTTTTATAAAATTTTCATCTTGAGGAACTACTTTAATGTAGTCACTTTGAAGCTCTGCCATATTTGTAAAAAGCACTTCATAAAGTCTACATATTTCTTTTAAATCTTTTAATTTACCTTTGTGAATTTGCATAAATACCTCCTTATATAAAAAGAAAAGGTAGAGTTATCTACCTTAATCATTTATTAATTTCTTTGTTTGATTTTTAATTAAAAAAGTCTTTAATTTTTTCTACTAATTTTCTATTGTCTTCTTTATCTAAAATACAAAATCTAAAGTATTTTTCATTAAGTCCTAAAAATGAACTACAATCTCTTATTACAAGAGCGTCTTTTAGAAGATTTTCTCTTAAGTCATTTGCAGTTTTTTCATTTAAAATTTTACAAAGTACAAAGTTTCCCTCTGATCTATAAACTTTGATATTATCTATTTTAGATAGTTCAGAAGTTGCATAGTCTCTTTCTTCTCTTATAAAATTATAAACTGTATTTTGGTAAGATGTATCATCAAACATATATCTTCCCATAATATCTGAAAATATTGTTATATTCCAAAGCATTGAATTTTTGTAGAAGATTTCCTTTGTCTTTTCATCTGATGTAATTCCATATCCAAGTCTTATTCCAGGACTTGCAAAAAACTTACTTACTCCTCTTGTGACAAAGAGATTTTTGTATTTTTTTGTAAGTGGAATTGAGGAATAAACTAAAGTATTAGTAAATTCTACATAGGTTTCATCAATTAAAATTTTTGTATTTGTATTTTGAAGTATTTCTTCAATTTCTTCAACATTTAATATAGTTCCTGTTGGATTATTTGGATTTGCAAAGACGAAAAGTTCTATTTTGTTTTCATTAATATAATCTATTATTTCTTTAACATCTATTTTAAAATTCTTTTCTTCAGTAAGTTTATAGTGATGAATAGTTCCATCAAGTTTAGATAATTCATTTTCATATTCACTATAACAAGGACTTAAAAGAAGGGAATTTTTTGGACTAACTAGGCTAATATATTCTCTTAATAGTTGTGTTGTACCACTTCCTAAGAAAATATCATCAAAATTTGCATTTACATAATTAGAAATAGAGTTTTTAAGATCAATATATTCAGGATCTGGATATGTTGTTACTAAATTTAGATTTTCTTTTAGTTTTTCTAGTGCAATTTTACTTGGACCTAGGGGATTTATATTTGACGAGAAGTCACGAATATCCTCTATTTTAAAATTAAATTTTTTAGAAAGTTCAAATAAGTTGGCACCATGCTTGTCTTTTTTGACCATAATTTCTCCTTTCTTATAATAAATTCTTAAAACATTTTCATTTACAATCGCTTTCATATATAATTATATCATTAGGTTAGATATAATTATATATATATGGAGGTGCTTTATGAATATTTTTTTAAATGACTATAATGATTTATGTCATGAAAATGTATATCAAAAAGTTAGTGAAGTTCAGGAAAAGGGAAATATAGGATATGGCTTTGACGAATATTCTGAAAAAGCAAAAAGATGTATAAAAAGAGATCTTGAAAATAAAGATGTTCAAATAGAGTTTTTAGCTGGTGGAACTATTGCAAATATTATAGCTATTTCTGCAAATTTACTTCCTTATGAGGGAGTTATTGCAGCTAAAAGTGGACATATTGTAGGTCATGAAACAGGATCTATTGAGGCAACTGGACATAAGGTTGAACTTATTGAAACAAGTGATGGAAAATTATCTAAGGATTTACTTTTAAATAGATTAAAGGATTTTACTGATGAGTATCATATTGTTCCAAAACTTGTTTATATTTCACAGACAACGGAGCTTGGAACTGTTTATTCTTATGAAGAGATTAAAGAAATTTATGATGTTTGTTTAGAATATGGTCTATATTTATATATAGATGGTGCTAGAATGGCAGTGGGCCTTGCAGCATCAGATATAGAAGTTTCAGATCTTTGTGATATTTGTGATATTTTCACACTTGGTGGAACAAAAAATGGTGCAATGTTTGGAGAGGCACTTGTAATAGTAGAAGAAGAGCTTAAGCACAATTTAAGAAACTTTATGCGTCAAAGAGGATCTGTAATAGCAAAGGGATTTATTACAGGGGCACAATTCTTAGCTCTATTTGAAGATGGACTTTATTATGAGCTTGGAAAAAAAGCTAATGATATGAGTATAAAACTTGCAGAAGAACTTGAAAAAATAAATATTAAATTTAATCAAGAACCTGTAAGTAATCAAATTTTTATAGAAATGCCTATAGAAAAAATTAAGCCTTTAGAAGAAAATAATGCCTTTGAAATTCAACCTCTAAGTGATAGTGAAAAAGTACTTAGATTTGTAACAAGTTATAGGACAAATGAAGAGGAAATAAATGGACTTATTTCTGATTTAAAAGCATTGGAGGATTAGTTTAGAAGATGTATATAGCAGTCTATAATGACAAGGGAGGAAGTTGTAAGTCAACTTTTGTTAGAGAAATATCACTATTTCTTGAAAGAAAAAGAAAAAAGATTTTAGTAGTAGATTTAGATTATAAAAATAGTATTACTCAAAGTTTTGATATAAAAAATAAAAATACTATAAGTCCTTTACTTGAGGATATTGTAAAATTAGATGAGGTTTTAGTTAAGACAGAATATATTGATTTAATTCCTGGAGATTATAATATAAATAATATAGAAATTAAAAAAAGTATTAGAGAGCATATAAAAGAAGTTGAAGAAAATTATGATTATATTTTCTATGATACATCTTGTGAAAATATGGCTTCTACTATGGCAATATATCAATCAGAGATTATAGTAGTTCCTGTAATACCAGAAAGATATGATGTTCAAAATTTAAAACATACTATAAAACATATTAAAAAAAGTATTGAGGACAATCAAAGTATTTGTATTCTTATAATGCGTTATGATGATTCTGAAACTTCAGCTGTTGAAATTGAAGAAATAAATAAAATTGCAAAAGAAGAAGATCTATTTGTATTTAAAAATATGATTCGTGATGATGATACAGTAAAAGAAATTCAACTAAAGGGCAAGGAACTTAGAAGTTATAATTTTGTATCTGATGCCTCAGAAGATTATAAATCCTTAACAGAGGAATTTATAGTAAAAGTAGATGAAGTAAAAGAAAATCTTAAAGAGATAGCAGAAAATGCTAAAGAGGTTTTAAATACAGAAGATCAAGAAATTAAAGAAGATTAATATAAAGTATCTATGGCTTAGCCATAGGTATTTTTTTTAGTAAAATATATTAATTTGTAATTTTGATTATATGATTTATAATATGGTAATATTTAATATAGAAAATTATTATAATAAGTAGGTGATAATTTGAACAGTTTTAAAATTATAAAAAATAGTTTTCTTAGATTAAAGCATTATTTTTCAGATTATTTTGTAAGTATGGTTGTTCTTCAAGGTATTAGAATACTATTAATACTTCCAATGCTCTCTTATTTATTTACAAAAATATTAGATGAAGCAGGAGTTTATAATATTACAAATAAAAACTTTTTTAGATTATTTGAAAATCCAATTAGTATTTTATTAATTATAGCGCTTTTGATACTCTCTATTTTATTTATATTTTATGAGCTTGGGTATTATTTTGTACTTGCAGATGCACAGGTTAAAAATGAGTTTTATACATTTAAAGATATATTGAGAAAACTAAATAAAAAGGCGAAGTATTTTTTAAGTATTTATTCTTTTTTATTTATTGGATATTTTCTTTTACTTTTGCCTATAGTTTCAATAGGACTTGGATCAGAACTTACTGATTGGATTAAAATTCCAAACTTTATAGTAGATGAAATGTTACTTAATAAACTTGGAAAATTTATTTATTTTGTACTTGTACTAGCACTTGTATATCTTGCCTTTAGACTTATTTATACTATGTACTTTTTCATTAGAACAAGTGATAAAAATATACTAAATTCAATGAAAGAAAGTATGGAGTTTTCAAAGGATAAAACATTTAAAAATGGAATTTTAATTTTAATTACAACAGTTATTTATGGTTTGATTATGTCTTTGTTTTTATTTATTTGTATAATTCCTGTACTTTTGACAGATAAATATGCTCCGATAATATCTCCAATAACATCTGGAATATCTCTTACTTTAATGCAAATAGTAATACTTTTACTAGGTGGTTTAATACAACCTCTTATAGTAAATGTAATAGTTGAGAGTACAGGGTTTATTGAGAAAACTCACGAATATCCACTAAGAGAGCCAATTTCTATTAAGAAAATTCTTGAGAAAATAAAAGGTGCTAAAAAAATAATAATAGTAGTGCTTTTAATATTTATGGGATTTAATACATTTTCACTATTAACAGTAGTATATCAGCCAGAAACTCTTGTAATAGCTCATAGAGGAAATACGACAAATGCTGCAGAAAATACTATTAGAGCTTTAAAAGAAGCTGCAAATGTCCATGCAGATGCAGTTGAGATGGATATACAAGAGACTAAAGATGGAAAATTTGTAGTAATGCATGATTTTAACTTAAAGAGGCTAACTGGGAAAAATAAAAAGGTGAGAAATCTCACATTAGAAGAACTTCAAAAATTAACTATAAAACAAAGGGGCTATGAAGAAAAAATTCCATCTCTTAGTGAATATATAGATGTTGCAAAGAGAAGAAATATAAAACTTTTAATTGAAGTAAAACCTCATGGCTATGAAAGTGATGAAATGGAAGAGAACTTAGTAAAACTTCTAAAGAAAAAAAAGGTAGATAAACATTTTATGGTTCAATCCCTGGATTTAGAAGTATTAGATAAAATAAAAAGTATAGATCCTGAAATAGAAACAGGATATATAATTCCTCTAAATTTTGGAAGTTTGCCAGAAACTGATCATGATTTTTTAGTATTAGAAGATTTTTCTATAAGTAAAAATATAATTGAAGATGCTAAAAAAAGAGATATAAAACTTTTTGCTTGGACTATTAATGAAGATGATTTAATGCAAAAATATTTTAGATTAAATATAGATGCAATAATTACAAATTATCCAGAAAGAGCAATTGAAATTAGAGAAAATAAAGAATATACAAAAACTTTTATAAATAGAGTTAGGTTTTTATTACAAAGATAGAGAAGAGAAATCTTCTCTTTTTTAATATAAAGTTGAAAAAAACTTAAATATTACATAAAATAAAATTAAATAAAATATTAAAGCTATGAAGAGGAAAAGATGGAAAACAACAATTTAGAAAATTATATAAAACTTGCAGAAATGTTATCAGAAAGTTATGGAAGTGATTGTGAAGTAATTATATATAATTTAGAAAATACAGCTATTTATATATCTAAAAATAATTTTACAAATACTGAAATTGGAATGAATCTAAGTGAAGATTTATTAAAAATATTAGAAAAAGATTTAGATAATAAGGGATATAAATCAAACTTTTATTATACAAAAGATGGAAAAATAATTAAGGCATCTTTTATGCCAATAAAATTAAAGAAGAAAATTATAGGAAGTATTTTAATAAATTTTAAAACAGAAGAAATAATAAAAACTCTAAATTATTTAGAAAGTCATTTAGAAAATTATAGAGAGTTTAATGAAAAAGATGAAAATGTAGTGGAAATAGTAGAAAAATTAATAGACAAAACTTTGTCAGATGTAAATGTTGAAAAATTAAATAGAAAGGAGAGAATTGAAAAAATTAAGTTAATGAACAATAAGGGTATTTTCAATATGAAGGGCAGTATTGACTATGTTGCAAAGAGAATGAATATAAAAAGTGTAACAGTTTATAGTTATATTGATGAGATAGAAAAATCTAAATAAATATATAAAATTTACTTAATTGCAATATAAATACTTCCTAGATCTGATAAATAGAATATAGAATTTATAATCTTTAGAGGAAAATTAATGGAGGTATAAAATGAGTAAAAATGCTTTTATAGAAGTGCCATATAACATAGGTTATTTGACAATGGATGAAGATGATTCTAGAAGGCATAAATCAAGATGTATTTATTTAGTGGATAAATATGATTGCAAAAAATATGAAAGTTGTATAGGAAGTAGTCACTGTCAGTATTATAAAGAAAAAGAAATAAATAAAGAAATAAATGATGAACTTATTCAAAGTGATATTCCAAAACAAGAAATGGATAAAAATCTCTATAATGCTACAGTGGGAAAAATGTTTGAAAAATATCGTGAAAATAAATTAAAAAAAGAAAAAACAGAGAAAAAAGAAAATCAAAATAAACAAATAGATTTTATTGACGATGAATATAGAAAAACAGTAGAAGTTGGAAGTTTAGTAGAAGTAAAATATGTAGAAGATGATTTAGTGGATCTATACAAGATAGTTCTAGAAAATGAAGATATTTTAAATAATAAGATAAATGCTAATTCTCCAATAGCAAAAGAGCTATTAGGTAGAGAAATTGGCGATAAATTCACACTTTAAACTGATAGAGAAAGAACTATTTTAATAGTTGATTTTGAATAAAAAAACAATTTAATTGTATATTTTAAAAGCTAAAAAATGAATGTGGAATTTTTAAAATACAAAAGAAAATAAAAAAACATTTTGAAAATCCCTTGACAAAAATATCTTTGGCAAGTAAGATAGGATGCAATATCAAAAAAATCGAAGAAGCAAAGAGTAAATATATGATTAGATTTTACAGAGAACTGGATTAGGTGAGAGCCAGAATTTCAAAAGTATTTTTGAAGAGAGTTGCAAAGATGAATGGGACAAAGAATTTCGAGTATCTCATTACGTTATCAAAGCGTTAATTTGAAAGAGTTGTATTTTTAATTTTGTTTAAAAGGAGAAATACAATTAGAGTGGTACCACGGGTTAATATGCTCGTCTCTTAGTTGAGACGGGCTTTTTTTTATATTAAAAATTAGTTTATACTGCAGATTTTCTAATTTTTAAAGTATTTAGCAATTATTTTAAAATTAAAAAACATAGGAGATGATTAGATGTATAGCAAGAAAAATATAATAATAATAGGTGCAGCTGGTAGAGATTTCCATAACTTTAACACTTATTATAGAGATAATGAAAATTATAATGTTGTAGCTTTTACTGCTGCACAAATTCCTGATATAGATAATCGTAAATATCCTTATGAACTAGCAGGCAAACTTTATAAAGGTGGTATACCAATTTATTCTCAAGATAAGCTAGAAGAACTTATTAAAGAATATAATGTTGATGAATGTGTTTTTTCATATAGTGATATAAAATATAAAGATTTAATGAATATAAGTGCAATTGTAAATGAAGCTGGAGCTGATTTTAAACTTCTTGCACCAAATAAGACAATGATAAAAAGCAATAAACCTGTAATTTCAGTATGTGCTGTAAGAACAGGATGTGGAAAAAGTCAAACTTCAAGAAAAGTAATAGAAATTTTAATGGAAAAAGGTCTTAAAGTTGTAGCAATTCGTCACCCAATGCCTTATGGAAAATTAGAAGATCAAATAGTTGAAAGATTTGCAGAAGTATCAGATCTTGAAAAACACAATTGTACTATTGAAGAAATGGAAGAATATGAGCCTCATATAGTTCGTGGAAATGTAATATATGCAGGAGTGGACTATGAAAAAATCTTAAAAGAAGCAGAAAATGATCCTGATGGATGTGATGTTATTCTTTGGGATGGTGGAAATAATGACTTCTCTTTTTATAAACCAGATTTATCACTTACAGTAGTAGATCCCCTTCGTCCAGGAGATGAAATTAACTATTATCCAGGAGAGGTAAGTTTAAAGTCTGCTGATATTGCAATAATAAATAAAATAGATTCTGCAACAAAAGAGGGAATAGAAATAGTTACAGAAAATATTAATAATTTAAATAAAAATGCAAAAATAATAAGTGCTGAATCAAAAATTACAGTTGATAAACCAGAACTTATAAAGGGTAAAAAAGTTTTAGTTGTAGAAGATGGTCCAACTCTTACACATGGCTGTATGAAAATTGGAGCAGGAACTGTTGCTGCTGAAAGATTTGGAGCATTGGAAATGGTAGATCCAAGGGAATATACAGTTGGAAAACTTTCTGAAACTTTTGAAATATATAAAGATATTGGAACACTTCTTCCTGCTATGGGATATAGTGAAGAACAACTTAAGGACCTTGAAGAGACAATTAATAATACAGATTGTGATTCTGTAATAATTGGAACTCCAATAGATTTATCTAGAATAATAAATATTAATAAGCCAGTTGCAAGGGTTTATTATGATTTAGATGAAAAGGGAGATTTAAACTTAGAAAGTGTATTAGATGAATTTGTAAAAAAACACAATCTAGAAAAAGTTCTTAGTCACTCTGCATAATTTGATAATTTTAAGAAGATAGCTTAGCTATCTTTTTATTTTATAGACCTAAAAAAATTTATAAAAAAATAGTTTGGGATACTATATTTTAAAAAAACTTGGGTAAATATTGTTTATCAAAAAAACAATTAATTTATTTAAAGAGGTATATAAAATGAAAAAATTATCAAAAAAAGAATTTATAATGGTTAGTTTAATGCTCTTTTCTTTTTTCTTTGGAGCAGGAAATTTAATATTTCCACCAATGTCAGGTAAAATGTCTGGAACAAATATGATTATTGTAATGATATGTTTTGGATTAACTGCAGTAGTTCTTCCAATACTTGGAGTTATAGCTGTTTCAACAACTAAAGGACTTGATAATTTAGCAAGAAGAGTAAGCCCTTTATTTGCAGTTATTTTTACAGTTTGTATATATCTTTGCATAGGACCATTTCTAGGAATTCCAAGAGCTGGAAGTTTACCTTTTGAAATGACAATAGCACCATATTTACCAGAAATATTTCCAAGTAGAATAGCACTTTTACTATATACAATAGTATTTTTCTCTATAGTTTATTTTTTATCTTTAAATCCTAAGAAATTAATAGACATAATTGGAAAATTTTTAACACCTGCACTACTTATATTAATAGTACTTTTATTTGCAACTTCAATAATAAAGGGACTTCCAAGTGCAAGTAATCCTGTTGGAATATATGGAACAAATCCAGGAATACAGGGATTTTTAGATGGATATAATACAATGGATGCAGTAGGAGCTTTAAATTTTGGATTTATAATATATGCAACTATTGCAAGTTTTAATATAGGTGATGAAAAACAAGTTTTATCTGTAACTAAAAAAGCAGGAATAATAGCTGGAACACTTCTAATGGTAGTATATTTTATGCTTGCAATAATTGGAGCAAGAAGTGCAAGTTTATTTCCAGAAAGTAAAAATGGAGCTGCAATATTAAGTAGTGTTTCTGGATATTTATTTGGAGATTTTGGAGCTATAATAGTAGGACTTATATTTACACTTGCTTGTATTACAATAAGTATTGGTCTTGTAACATCTACTAGTACATTTTTTACAAATTTATTTAAAGAAAAATTAAGTTATAAAGTTTGGCTTAGAATATTAATTTTATTAAGTTTATGTCTTGCAAACTTTGGATTAGATATGATATTAAAATACACATCATCTTTAATTACTGTAATTTATCCAGTTGCAATAGCATTAATTGCAATGTCACTTTTAAACAAATTTATTGCATCAGATAAATTAGTTTATAGATCAACAGTATATATTGTGCTTATTATTTCTTTAGTAGATGGATTTAAGGTTTTAAATCTTAAATTACCAGTAATAAATGACTTATTTATGAATTTACCACTAGCAAGTTTAAATCTAGGTTGGGTAATGCCAGCGATAATTTCTTTTACAATGGCAATGGTATTTTCTAAGACAATGAAAAGTAAAAAAGTATTTGCAAAAGTAGCAAAATAAAAAGAGTATATTTTATATACTCTTTTTATTTTTATTTAAAAGTTTGCATTTACCTAATCTTTAGTGATATAATCATATTACAGTGGTGAAGTGAACAAAAAAAGAGGAGGGTTTGTATTTAATAAATCTATTGGAAAGGTTCGCTTAAAACACAAAAACCGAAGAAGGCATAAATCTAGATGCATATATATTCTTGAAAAAAGTGAGTGTAAAATACACGATATATGTAAGACAAGTAGTGGTTGCAAAAATTATACAGAGCGTGAATTAAGCGACTATGAAATTAAGTCTATAATTCAAAAAGAAAGAATTAGAAAAAGACTAAATGAATTACAAAAGAAGAAAAAGGAAGTTAAAGAAGAAAAACCAAAAATAAATACTGGAATAGATGTGGGGGACACATTTGAAATAAAGTACTTAGCAGATGGTTTTATTCAGGAATATGAAATAGTACAGCCAGAAAGAGCAGATTTAATCGAAGGACGAATATCTCATGAAGCACCACTTGCTGAAGCAGTAATAGGGCGACAAATTGGGGAAGTTGTTAGATTAAAAACAGGGGAAAATGTTCAATGTAAAATTACAGATTGGACACCATTAGAAGCAATATTGTAAGTGGAGCATTTTATATGCTCCATTTTAATTTGGGTATATAATAAAAAGGAGGGAATATGCAAAGTTATAATAGTAAAGAAGAATTAATAGATGAAATAATAAAACGAAAAGAACTTTTTATAAATGAATTTGAAAGCATTAAAGAAAATGAAAAAGATATAATAATTGATGAAATAGATAGAACCCCTGCACAGATGATTAGCTATCAACTAGGCTGGATGAATCTAATACTTTTTTGGGAAGATAAAAATAAAAAGGGAATTGATGTAAAAACTCCAAGTAAAGATTATAAATGGAATAATCTAGGGGATTATATGAAGATTTTTATAAACAGTATGAAAAATATTCCTTAGAGGGATTAATAGATGAGTTTAATAATAGTGTAGATAAAATTATTGATCTTGTTAAAAATTTAAGTGATGAAGAGTTTTTTGAAAGAGACAAAAGACAATGGGCATCTAGTACGAAATCTAATTGGCCAATATGGAAATGGATACATATAAATACAGTTGCACCTTTTAAAACTTTTAGGACTAAAATAAGAAAATGGAAAAAACTAAAAAATTGATATTTTAAATAATTATCAAAATAACTTGACAAAATGATTAATAGAGTATATTATAATCACAATAATTAAATCCTTTTATAGAGAAAAAGTATGTAGATAAAAGTTTTTACAGAGAGTGGGCATTTGGTGAGAGCCTATAAAATATAATTTACTGAAAATCATCTCTTAGGAGCAGTCTGAAATAAAAGTAAGGCTTGACGGCTTTGTTTTCCGTTACAAAAACACAGTATTGATGGATACTTGCTAAGAGCCAATGAAAATTGGAATAAAGGTGGTAACGCGGATATTTCGCCCTTTGTATTTTATAATACAAAGGGCTTTTTTTTATTCAAAATCATTTTAATTCACAATTTCTATTTGTACTCTTGCAAGATTTGATCAAGATTATAACTAATGTAAGAAAGTAGTAATTTATGATTGATGAAAGGGAGTAAAAATGGAAAAATTATCAAAAAAAGAATTTATAATGGTTAGTTTAATGTTATTTTCACTTTTCTTTGGAGCAGGAAATTTAATATTTCCACCAATGGCAGGGAAAATGTCTGGAACAAATATGCTTTTAGTAATGATGTTTTTTAGTATAACAGCAGTAGTTCTTCCAGTACTTGGAGTAATAGCAGTAGCAAAATCAAAAGGACTTGAAAATCTTGCAAGTCGTGTAAATAAAGTTTTTGCAACTGTATTTACTGTATTAATATATCTTTCAATAGGACCTCTTCTTGGAATACCAAGAGCAGGAAGTGTACCTTTTGAAATGGCAGTAGCACCCTATCTGCCAGAAACTTTTTCAAATAAAATAGCATTACTTATATATACATTAGTATTTTTTGGAATAGCTTATTGGCTTTCCTTAAATCCAAATAAACTTGTAGAGAGAATGGGAAAAATACTTACACCAACTCTTTTAACTTTAATTTTATTTTTATTTGTAGTATCTTTATTTAAAGAAATGCCAAGTTTTACAGCTCCAATTGGGGAATATAGCAAAAATCCTGCAGTAAGTGGATTTTTAGATGGATATAATACAATGGATGCTGTTGCTGCACTTAATTTTGGATTTGTAATATATCTTACTATTTCAAAATTTAATATAAGTGATGATAGAAAAATATTATCAATTGCAACTAAATCAGGAATACTTGCAGGAAGTATATTAATGATTATATATTTAATGCTTGCAATAATAGGTGCAAGAAGTACATCATTATTTCCAAATACTGCAAATGGAGCAGAGGTATTAAGAGAAGTATCAAAATATTTATTAGGAGATTTTGGAGCAATCCTTGTAGCTGTAATATTTACACTTGCTTGTCTTACTACAAGTGTAGGGCTTATTACATCATGTTCAGCTTATTTTACAAATTTATTTAAAAATAGATTATCTTATAGAACTTGGGTGAGAATATGGACATTTTCAAGTTTAGTCCTTGCAAATTTTGGATTAAATACAATATTAAAATATAGTTTATCACTACTTGTTGTAATATATCCAGTTTCAATAATACTAGTACTATTATCATTTTTAGATAAGTATTTAGATGGAAATAAACTTGTATATACTTTGACGATATATGTAACTATGGCGATTTCATTAGTAGATGCCTTTAAAGCATTAAATATAAAAGTGCCATTATTATATGATTTATTTATGAAACTTCCCTTTGCAGATTTAAGTCTTGGATGGGTAATACCTGCAATAGTAACTTTTTTAGTAAGTATTATCTTGTCAAAAATACTTCAAAGACAAAGAGGATTTG
Source organism: Peptoniphilus stercorisuis (assembly GCF_017874395.1). Lineage (GTDB taxonomy): Bacteria > Bacillota > Clostridia > Tissierellales > Peptoniphilaceae > Anaerosphaera > Anaerosphaera stercorisuis. The sequence continues at coordinate 133,260 of NZ_JAGGLJ010000001.1, forward strand.
TAGAAAGTGTTGAATAAATTTGACAAAATCTAATATTTATATATAATAATCTTGGGAATGAAGTTTCCCATGGTAACCAAAACCGCGATAATAAGCTAATGACTTCTGCTTTTGCAGAGATCATTGGCTTTTTTTGTGCGCAAAATGGAGGTAATTATGTTATTTAGTTTGGGACTTATTATTTTATTTGGTATATTATTTGGAAGTTTTTTTGAAAGGATAAAGTTGCCAAGTCTTTTAGGTATGTTAATTGCAGGAATTATTATAGGACCTTATGGTTTTAATTTAATTGACAAATCAGTTTTAAATATTTCTGGAGAACTTAGGACTTTTGCACTAGTTGTAATATTAACAAGAGCAGGGCTTAATTTAGATTTAGATATTTTAAGAAAGGTTGGTATTTCTGCTATTTTAATGTGTTTTTTGCCAGCTACTTTTGAAATCTTTGGAATATATTTAATTGCTCCAAAAGTTTTAAATATTTCAGCAATAGATAGTTTAATTCTAGGAGCAGTTTTAGCTGCAGTATCACCTGCTGTAGTTGTTCCAAAGATGTTAAAATTAATAGATGAGGGATATGGAAGAAAAAGTGGAATTCCTGATTTAATAATGGCTGGAGCATCTGTTGATGATATTTTTGTAATAGTTATATTTACTGCACTTTTAAGTATTAGAACTGGTGGAAGTGTAAGTATTTTTAGTATTATTTCTATTCCAATCTCAATATTACTTGGAATATTATTTGGATCTATACTTGGGAATATTTTAAGTATTCTATTTAAGAAATTTAATATTATAAATGAAAAAAAGATATTAATTTTACTTAGTATTTCTTTTGTATTATTATTTTTTGAAAATACTATTAAATCAACTATTCCCTTTTCAGGGCTAATTGCAGTAATGGCTTTTAGTGCAAGTTTAAAGAAAAAAAGTGAATCTATTGCAAGGGATTTGTCTAAGTCTTTTTCTAGTATTTGGGTTTTTGCAGAGATTTTATTATTTGTACTTGTTGGAGCAAGTGTAAATATTTCCTATGCTTTTAAATTATCTTATCTTCCACTTATTGTAATAATATTTGGGCTTATATTTAGAGCAATTGGTGTAAATATTGCAATTTTAAAAAGTGATTTAAATAAGAAAGAAAGATTATTTACTACAATTTCCTATATGCCAAAGGCAACTGTTCAAGCGGCGATTTCTTCTATTCCACTTTCTATGGGGATTTCTAGTGGAGAGACTATTTTAACTGTTGGGGTATTTGCTATTTTATTTACAGCACCTATTTTTGCAAAATTAATAGATTTTAGTTATAAAAAATTGTTGATTAAGGATTAAAAAAAGCGCTATATAGCACTTTTGTCGTATATTCTATTAAGTGTTGTAACAAGTGTAAATATTATAACTGATGCAAGATTTGATGTAATATTGTCTTGATCAAATCTAGGTGATACTTCTGCTATATCAAAACTAATTGCTTTTTCAGAAGATAGTATGTGTTTTAATAGAATAAGTGCAATTTCAGGATCGAGTCCAAGAGGTTGAGGTGCTGATACTCCTGGTGCAAAGGCTGATGAAAATACATCGGAACAAATTGTAATATATAGATGGTCTTGTTTTCTTATAAAGTCATCTAGTTCTTCAAAGGTATTATAATAGTCGCTACTTAATAGGTCCTTTGCAAGTATATATTTTACATTGTATTCATCTGCTGTTTTAAATAAATTTCTAGTATTAGAATGCTTTTGAATTCCTAGACAAAAGTATGAATAGTTTAAATTTTCTTCTTCTGCTAAGTCGTGAATTTGTCTAAACATTGTGCCAGAGTTTCCGCCATTTTCATAGGGACGTAGATCAAAATGTGCATCAAAGTTTATAATTCCTAGATTTTTCATTTCTTTTTTATTTTTAAAGTAATCTATTATTCCTTTATAATGTCCAAAGGCAATGCCATGTCCTCCTCCAAGAAGTATTGGAAATAAGTTAAGGGATAGTATTTTAGATACTGCTTTTTTTAATAGTTCTTGAGCTTCATCAAGACTTAAGGATTCAACACTTATATTTCCTGCATCATAGAGCATAGTATCTTCAGAAAAATGGCAGGGAAGATTTGAAAGTTCTTTTCTTATACTTTCAGGTCCAAGTGCTGCTCCCACTCTTCCTTTGTTAAGTTCTATACCATAGTCACTACTAAAACCTAAAAAACAAAATCCAAGTTTTTCACTAAAGGGCTTTAAGTTTTCATCTTTTAAATCTATAAACTGAACCCATTGATGCCATCTAAATGAATCAAAATCAGTTTCACTATCTATTCTGCCTTGCCAAAAATCTTTACTTGCTACTTCATAATTATTATTAAACATTTTAAACTCCTTTTATATTAAATATGTACTATTTATAGTATACATTAATAGAAAAACATAGAAAAATACTTTATTTAAGGAATTTTTAAGAATTTCTTTAGGAATTATATAGATATTTATTGATATAATCTATGTAATAAAAATTTAATTAAGAAGAGAAGAATATTAGATAATATAGTATTTTATCATGTTATAATATACTCGGTGATAGCTATGGGATTAGATTTAAATATTAATCAAATACAGGAATTAAAATTAAGTACTGAACTTATTTCTGCAATTACACTTTTAGAATATAATACTGATGAGTTAAATTCTTATCTTAGTAAAGAGTCGGAAAACAATATCATGATTGATTATAGTCCAACTAGTAAAGATTTTAAAAATACAGATTCAAAAAAGGGATATAGTAAAAATTTCTCTTCTGATGAGCTAGAGAGTTTTGAAAATTATATTGCAAAGGATTTATTATTAGTTGATTATTTATTTGAACAACTTACTGCTTTAGATTTAAGCAAAAAAGAATTAAATATAGGATATTTTATAATAGAAAATATTGATGATGATGGCTATTTAAGAATGACAATAGATGAAATCAGTGATTGTTTAAAGATAAATAAAAAAGATGTAGAAAAAATTTTAAATATTATTAAACAATTTGAGCCAAGAGGTGTCGCATCAGCAAATCTAAGGGATTGTTTACTTGCTCAAGTAGATAATAGTGATGAAAAATTAGTTGTTTTAATTGAGGACTATTTAGAAGATATAGCAAAAAATAAATTAGATATTATTTCTAAGTCTTTAAATATAACTATTGAAGAAGTACAAAGTAAAATAAAAATTATAAAGTCTTTAAATCCAATACCATCTTCTGGGTATCTAACTGATAATACTTCAACGGAATATATTAGTCCTGATTTTTTTGTAGATGTAAAAGATGAGAGGGTAATTTTAAGTTTTAAAGATGGTTTTAACCCTGATTTATCAGTTAATAATTACTATAAAGATCTTATGAGTGAAAATATAGATGATAGTACAAAAAAATATTTAGATAATAAGTTTAATTCTGCAAGTTTTTTAATAAATGCAATTAATCAAAGAAATAATACTATTAAAATTGTAATAGGTGAAATTATAGATTTTCAAAAAGAGTTTTTTGTAAAAAATGATCCACTTAAAATTATGACTTTAAAAGATATTGCTGATTTAACTGATTATTCTGAATCTACAATTTCAAGAGTTACAAAAAATAAATATTTACAATGTGAAAAGGGTATTTATCCTCTAAATTACTTTTTCCAAAGTGGTTTAAAATCTAATAATAATAATATATCAAAGGATTACATATCAAAGGAAATATTAGATATTATAAATAATGAAAATAAGAAAAAGCCACTTTCTGATCAAAAAATTGCAGATATTTTAAATAATAAGGGCATAGATATAAAAAGAAGAACTGTAGCAAAATACAGAACTGAGATGAATATATTGTCTACATCTCTTAGAAAGGATTTTAATGGATAAGAGAGTTAAAAAAAGAAGAAGAAGAAATACTAAAAAGAGAAAAATAAATAGAGTTTTCTTTTTTAGTGTAATATTTATTGTATTTTTAAGTTTAATTTTTAATAAAAATAAGGATAGAAATTATTCAGAGCCAGTTGATTATAGAGATGAATATATTAATATGGCAAAGCCAATTGCAATAAAAGTTGCAAAAAAATATGATTTATTTCCAAGTGTAGTTTTGGCACAATCTGCCTTGGAAAGTAGCTGGGGGACTTCGGGGCTTTCAAGTGATTATAATAATTATTTTGGAATAAAATCAAATAGTAGTTCAAATTCAAAGGATTTAATGACTTCTGAGTTTGTAAAGGGAAAAGAAATAAAAATTAATCAGCCCTTTAGGGAATATACTTCTATTAATGAATCTTTTGAGCACTATGGACTTTTAATAGGAACAGCACCTAGATATGAAGCAGTAAGAGATGCAAAGGATTATAAGCAAGCAGCTTATGCAATTAAAAAATGTGGATATGCAACTGATCCAAAGTATGCAGAAAAAATTATAATAATTATAGAATCTCATGATTTAGATGAGTTAGATTAGGATATTAAACAAAAAAACTAAAAAAGATTATTAAAATAAGGAATAAGAGGTTTATATAGAATAGCTATATTTAGCCTTTTATTTTTTTTATTGGTTATAGAGAAATTTTTTTTGGGACTAAACTTTAGTTATGTACTTATTTATATTATTAATACAGTAACATGTTTTTGAAAGTTTTCTAAAATGTGCAAGAATGCGCTTTCTAGGAGTTTCTTTTTTTGTAAATGAGGTATAAAATATATCGACGTAATATTAAAACCCTGATTAATTTAGAAAGAAGGGATATTTTGAAAGAAAGAATTGAAGGTATCTTAGAGATTGACAAAAAAACTCAGGACATTACAGAGAGGACGGAAATTCAAATTGAAAAAGATTGGGAAGATTTAAGAGTAACTCTTACAGATATGGAAAATAAATCAAATGAAAGAGCTAAAAAAATAGCTCAAGAAAAATTTGATGAAATCTTAAAAGAGGCAGAAGAAAAGGTGGATAAAAGAAAATCTGAAAATGAAGAATCTTTAAAAAAAGTAGATGTTTTATTTGAAAAAAATAAAGAAATTTTACTTGAAGAGGCCTTTAATAGATTTATTTTAGGTAAGGAAGAATAGTATGAGAAGTATTGTGAGATTTTCTGCAGTAAATGCCAAAATTGACAAGATGTATTCTAATTTTTTAGATGATACTGATTATATTAATTTAGCTCATTTAGATAATGTAAATGAAATAGTAAATTATCTAAAGGATAATTCTGAAATAGGAGAACTTCTTATTCCCCATAATAGAACTGATGAAGCAGAACTTAGTTTGCAAAAATATAAGCTAACTCAAATTAGAAAATTATCTCATTATTTAACAGATGATTATAAGAAATATATAAATGCATTATTATTAGAATTTGAGATTGCAGATATTAAAAAAGTTCTAAGGGTTTTGCAAAGAAATCAAGGTTATGAAGATTTAAGTTCAAAGTTTGTAATTATGAATAATGATCCGAATTTTAAAATTGACTCTTCAACAGATATACCAACCTTTATTAATTCGCTAAAAAACACTAAGTATTACAGAGTGCTCCAAAGTTATCAAGAGGAGGAAAATGATGTAATACTTTTTTATATGGAGATGAATTTAGATAGATTATATTATTCAAATCTAGTAAATATTTCTAAGGGTTTTGCTAATGATGACAAGATTGCAGTTAAAAATATTTTAGGTAAAAAAATTGATTTATTAAATATTATTTGGATTTATAGAGGTCTTAAATATTACAAACTTTTGCCAGAGGAGTTAATTAATTTTTGCATATTTGGAGGTTGTAATCTAAAATATGATGATTTAAGAGAATTGTGTTATTCAGAAAATTTAGATGAGTTTGTAAATAAAATTTTAAATACTGAATACAAATTTTTATTTGATGCTACAAATACTGATATTTATATGGATAGAAGGTCAAATAGATATTTATATTATATTGCAAAAAAAGAATTTTCAAAAAGCACTTTTACTATGGGAAAGCTTCTTTCTTATATAGTTCTTTTAGATGCAGAAATTAAAGATATAAGTGCAATTATGGAAACGACAAGATTTAATATTTCCTTTGAGGAAACACTTAAATACTTAGTAAGAAGTTATAAAGGAAGTGAAATTTAGTGGCAGTAGAAAAAATGAAAATGATGAATGTTGTAGGAGATCTATCTTATATGGACAATGTTATTATTGACATTTTAAGATTAAAATCTGTAAATATTATTAATTCACAACTTGAAATTGACTCTAATGCCTTTGCTTTTAATCTTGAAAGTGAAGAAAATATTGAAAAAACAATTGAACTTAACTATGTTTCGCCTTTTGAAAAGGATAGTTCTAAGGAGCTTATAGTAAAAAGAGCAAGGGAACTTATGAATTTTTTCTCTTTTAAATCAATTGAAGATAAGTATATAGGAGATTTAAAGGAGAACTTTGATTTTGATAAGTTTTACAATGATTTAAAGGTAAAAATTGATAGATTAGATTATATTAATAAAGAAATTAAAAAGACTGAAGGTATAGAAAGCAATTACGATCTTTTTAGAAATGTTGAAATTGATCTATCGGATCTTGCAAATTTAAAATATTTTACAGCAAGGTTTGGAATTTTAGATAAGGAAGCTAGATTTAGATTTAAGAAAAATTATGGAAATATTCTAGCTATGATTTATCATACAGCAACTATTGAAAATAATGAGGTATATCTTGCTATATATCCAAATGAAGTTTCAAATGAAATTGACAGAGTTTTAAAGAGTTTAAATTGGATTGATGTAGATATACTTGGAAAAAATAAGGGAACTGCTGAGGATATTTTAGGGGGGCTTTCTAAGGAAAAAGAAGCTTTACTAAAAGAGAAAAAAGAAATAGAGGATTATAGAGATAGTCTTATTAATGAAAAAGAAGATGAGTTAAAGAAGATACTTGCTAGAATGCTTCTAAATGAAAAGATTGAAGAAGTTAAAAAATCTATGGCAAGATCAAATAAATTTTTCTATTTATCAGGATGGATTGCTGTATCAGATATTGATGATATGAAGAAAGTTTTGATGGAATATGATGATTTATCTCTTGATTTTAGAACACCTGAGGAGATGAAGATAACTCCTCCAACGAAACTTAAAAATAGAAATTTTTTTAAACCCTTTGAACTACTAATAAATATGTATGGTACACCAAATTACAAAGAGCTTGATCCAACAGTGTTTCTAGGTTTGACATATATGGTTTTATTTGGAGCAATGTTTGGTGATTTAGGTCAAGGGGCTATATTTTTCTTAGGTGGATTAATTTTATCTAAGAAAGGAAATGATGGTTTTGGCGCACTTTTAAGATGTCTTGGATTGTCATCAATGGTATTTGGCGTTTTATATGGTTCGGTTTTTGGATCAGAAGAGATTCTTCCAGCAGTATGGATGAGACCCTTTGAAAATATAAATCAAGTGCTTGGAATATCAGTTGGTTTTGGAGTTTTATTATTAGTAATTGCCTATGTATTAGGATTTGTTAATAAGATTAGAAATAATGAAGTTGAAGAGGCAGTTTTTGGAAAAGATGGAATTGCAGGATTTTTAATATTTTTATCAATGATTAATATTGGGCTTAATTTAGTTGCTAAAAAGGGACTTCTTCCAAATTCTGTAGCAGGAATAATAATTTTAATATCTCTTGTATTAATGATATTTAAAAGACCACTTTATCAAAAATTATCAAAACAAAAAATATCATATCCCAACAATGATAAGGGTGGATATTATATAGAAGGATCTTTCTCATTACTTGAGACATTGATTTCAATATTAAGTAATATTATTTCATTTATAAGAGTTGGAGCATTTGCAATAAACCACGTTGGACTTTTCCTTGCATTTCAAACTTTAGGAGAAATGATTGGGAATAGTGCAGGAAACTTTATTGTACTTTTAGTAGGAAATATAATAATTATTGGACTTGAAGGTCTAATTGTATTTATTCAAAGTTTAAGACTTGAATATTATGAATTATTTAGTAAATATTTTACAGGCGATGGATATAAGTTTGAACCTGCAAAAGTTAAATTAAAGGAGAATTAATATGGAAAAAGTACTAATATTATCATCACTAATTGTGCTATTTACTATAGCAACAGGATTTTATCTTGTATATAAAGGAACTGAAGCAAATAAGAAAAAATTAAAAAAAGTTATGAAAGTTAATTTATTTGCCTTTATTCCAACTATAGCTTTTGCCCTTGTAACAGTAATACCTCAAGCTGTAACAGCAGCTGGTGCAAGTGATTCTGCTAGTGGAATGGGATTTTTAGGAGCAGCACTTTCAACAGGACTTGCAGCACTTGGAGCTGGTATTGCCGTAGGTAGCGTAGGTTCATCTGCAATAGGAGCTGTATCAGAAGACCCTTCATTCTTAGGTAAAACTCTAATATTTATTGGACTTGCAGAAGGTATTGCTATTTATGGACTAATCATCTCAATAATTATTCTTGGAAGATTATAATGAGATCATTAATGATATCTAGAAGTATGGATATACTTGCAGGTATACGACTTGCAGGAATTGAAGGGGTGTATTGTAAGGATTTAGAAGAGCTAGAGAAAAACTTTAAAATCTACAAAGATTATGAAAATTTAGGAATAATAATTCTAACTGAAAGTGATTTTAAAGAAATAGAAGAAGAAGTAATAAAGGTAAAACTCTCAAAAAAGCTCCCTTTAGTAGTTACTATTCCTGATAAAGGTGGACTAAAGGACAAGGACTTTATCCTTAAATATATAAAAGAATCCATAGGAGTTAAAGTAGGATAATGAGGGATGATTTATGATTTTACTTGAAAATAAGTTGGAAATGTTCAACAAAATTGTATATAAGACAAAAGAACGTGAATGTGAATTAAAATTAGATGAAGTAAAAAAACAATGTGAAGAAGAAATTGAAAAGAAAAAAGTTGAACTTGAAAAAAATTCAGATGAAATAATAAAAAGAAGAACTAGTCTTGCTAAAAAAAGAAAATATGAAATTTTAGGTAAGGTTGCTGAAGATAAGCGAATAGCTGAACTTCAAAAGACAGAAGAACTTAGAAAAAAACTAATTGAAGAACTTGAGAAAAAAGTTTTGGAATTTACTAGTACTGATGAATATATAGAGTTTGAAAAAGATAAATTTAGAACTCTTCTTGAAGAACTTGATGATGGAAATTATATTTTAAAACTTACAATTAGTGATAAAGATAAACTTTTTAATGAACTTATATCTTTAACTAATGGACGAGATATTAATTTTATTTATGAGGAATTAGACAGTAATCTTCTAGGTGGTTTTATTGTTTCTGATGAGCAAAAAACTTATAATATTGACTCTTCTTTAAAAGAAAAAATAGAGGACAAAAAATATGAAATTGGAAAGCTTCTAGACTTTTCACTTAGAAAAGAAGGTGAGCAAGCTTGAAAAGTGGATTAATTAAAAGTATAAATGGTCCTGTTGTAATTGGAAAAAATATGAAGGACTTTAAACTTAGAGAAATGGTTGTAGTTGGAGATAAAAAATTAATTGGTGAAGTAATATCAATTAAAGGGGATCTTGGAACTGTTCAAGTTTATGAGGAAACTTCGGGACTTAAACGAGATGAGAAGATAATATCAACTGGATCACCACTTTCTGTAAAACTTGGACCTGGTATGATATCAAATATGTTTGATGGAATACAAAGGCCATTAAATAAGATAAAAGCTGAACATGGAAATTTTATGCCAGAGGGAATTGGACTTATATCTCTAGATGAAGAAAAACTTTGGGATACTAAAATAAATGTAAATATTGGAGATAGAGTTCATGAAGGAGAAATCTTTGGTGAAGTTCCAGAAACAGATATTATAACCCATAGACTTTTAGTTCCAATTGGAGTAAATGGAATTGTAACTAAAAAAGTTGAAGACGGAAAATATAATATTGAAAGAGATCTTGTTGAGGTAAAAGATGATTTAGGAAAAATTCACAATTTAAAAATGTATCAAATGTGGCCAGTGCGTGTGCCAAGAAAATCTAAAGAAAGACTTCCTATTGATCGTTTATTAGTTACAGGACAAAGAGTTTTTGATGTGTTTTTCCCAATAGCAAAGGGTGGAACAACTGCAATTCCAGGAGGATTTGGAACTGGTAAGACAATGACTCAGCATCAAATAGCAAAATATTGTGATGCAGATATTATTGTATATATTGGATGTGGAGAGCGTGGAAATGAAATGACAGAAGTTCTTGAAGATTTTCCAAAACTAATTGATCCAAATACTGGAAAACCTCTAATGGATAGAACTATATTAATTGCAAATACTTCAAATATGCCAGTAGCAGCTCGTGAAGCTTCTATATATACAGGAGTTACAATGGCAGAATATTTTAGAGATCAAGGATATCATGTAGCACTTATGGGAGATTCAACATCTCGTTGGGCTGAGGCACTGCGTGAAATATCGGGTCGTCTTGAAGAAATGCCAGCAGAGGAAGGATATCCTGCATATTTGCCATCTAGAATTGCACAGTTTTATGAAAGAGCAGGTTATGTAAATGCACTTTCAGGAAAAGAAGGATCAGTAACATTAATTGGTGCTGTATCACCTGCAGGTGGAGATTTTTCTGAACCAGTTACAGAAAATACTAAGAGATTTGTCAATGTATTTTTAGCTCTTGATAAGGAACTTGCCTATGCAAGACATTATCCAGCTATAAACTGGATGGATTCTTATTCAGAATATATTGCACAACTTAAAAATTATTATGATTTAAGACTTGATGGAGATCTTCCAGCATTAAGATCTAAATTTTTAGATTTATTACATCAAGAATCAAAATTAAATGAAATAGTAATGCTAGTTGGTGAAGATGTGCTTCCAGATGATCAAAGACTTGTGCTTGAAATATGTCGTATAGTAAAAGTTGCATTTTTACAACAAAATGCCTTTAACAAAATAGATACTTTTGTTCCATTAGAAAAACAATTTGAAATGCTAAAGACAATTGATCTTCTATATGAATGTGGAAAAGATGCAGTATCACATGCAATTCCAATTTCAAAAATAAGAAATGATAAAATATATGCTGATGTAATAAATATGAAATACGATATTGAAAATGACGAACTTTCTAAGTTTGTAGAACTTAACAACAAGATTAGAGCTTATTATAATAATCTTGAAGTTAAATATATACAGTAGGTGATAAGATGAAAAAAGAATATTTATTATTAGATCAAGTAGAAGGATCTTTAATTGAACTTTCAAACTTGCACCGAGTGGCCTATGATGAAGTAGTAAAAATAAAATCAACAGATTCTAATAGTGAAATGGTAGGCCAAGTAGTAAAAATAGATGGAGATTCAGCAACAATTCAAGTTTTTGGTGAAAATCTTGGAGTTTCTACAAATAATACTAAAATTACCTTTGAAGCAAGGCCCTTTGAAATACCACTTTCAAATAGAATTTTAGGAAGGGTATTTGATGGAATTGGTAGGCCAATAGATAAGGGCGGAGATATTTATTCTAATAAATTTTATAATGTAAATGGAAGGCCTATAAATCCCGTTGCAAGAGAATATCCAAGAAACTTTATTCAAACAGGAATATCTTCAATAGACTGTTTGATGACACTTATTCGTGGACAAAAACTTCCAATATTTTCAGGATCTGGACTTCCTCATAATGAACTTGCAGCACAAATAGTAAGACAAGCTAAAATTTCTGCAAATGATGAAGAGGATAATTTTGCAATAGTTTTTGCTGCAATTGGAGTAAAACACGATGATGCAGACTATTTTAGAGAAGCATTTAAAAATGCAGGAGTAACAGAAAAAGTAGCAATGTATATAAATTATGCAGATGATCCAATTATGGAAAGACTTATAGTGCCAAAATGTGCGCTAACTGCTGCAGAATATCTTGCCTATGAAGAACATAAACATGTACTTGTAATAATGACAGATATTACTTCCTATGGAGAAGCACTTCGTGAAGTATCATCTTCAAGAGAAGAAGTTCCATCAAGAAAGGGATACCCAGGACATTTATATTCTGATCTTGCAATGCTTTATGAAAGAGCAGGAATGATTAAAGAAATAGATGGATCTGTTACACTTATTCCAATACTAACTATGCCAAATGATGATATAACTCATCCAATTCCAGATTTAACAGGATATATTACAGAAGGTCAAATTGTATTATCAAGAGATTTAAATCAATCTGGAATTTATCCACCAATAAATGTACTTCCATCACTTTCAAGACTTATGAAAGATGGAATAGGAGATGGATTTACAAGAGAAGATCATTCAGACTTGTCATCACAACTTTTTGCATCTTATTCAAGAGTTCAAGAAGTAAGATCTCTTGCACAAATCATTGGAGCAGAGGACTTATCTGAAAATGATAGAAAAATATTAAAATTTGGAGAAGAATTTGAAAAGAGATTTTTAACTCAAAAATTTGATGAAAATAGAGATATAAATGAAACACTAGATCTTGGATGGGAACTTTTAAAACTTCTTCCAGAGGACAGCTTAGATAGAATTGATCCAAAATTAAGGGAGAAATATTTAAATAAGGCTGTGATTAACAATGGCTAAAAAAATTGTACCGACAAAAGCGAATTTAATAGCTACAAAATCAGCTTTAAACTTTGCAAAAAAAGGATATGATTTATTAGACAAAAAAAGAACTGTTTTAATAAAAGAAATGATGGATCTAAATAAAAGGGCAATGAAACTTCAAGAAGTAATAGAAAAAACTTTTGAAGAATCTTACACAGCCCTAGAAGATGCAACTATTACAATGGGATCTGAGTCAATGTATGAAATTGCAAAATCAACTCCTAAAGAGAAGGAATATGAAATTATTTCAAGATCTGTAATGGGAGTTGAAATCCCTGAAATTAAATATGAAAAAGAAGGATTAAAAACTGAATATTCAATTCATAAAACAACAACAGCCTTTGATGAGGCAACAGTTGATATGATAAATATTGAGTATTTAATATATGAACTTGCTCAAGTTGAGACATCTGTATTTAGACTTGCACAAGAGATAAAGAAAACTCAAAAAAGAGCAAATGCCTTAGATAAAATTCAAATTCCTAAATATACAGATATTGTAAATGAAATTGAAAATATATTAGCTGAAAAGGAAAGAGAGGATTTTTTCAGACTTAAAAAAGTAAAAGATAGAAAAGAAAAACAAGAGTTAGAAAAAGAAAATCAGACTTAAAATTTTATTTTTAAGTCTTTTTTTTATGGGAAATTAAATATTTATAAAAATTCAAAAAGTTTAGAATTAATAAAAAGTAACATTAATATATAAAGAGAGATAAAAACTAAGATAAAATTATTTTTAATGTATCTCATAATAAAACTCCTTTCTATAAATAAAACAGTATTTTATATCTTAATTATATTTTAATAAAACTTAGTAAACATATTATTAATAATATGTAAATAGTATGTAATTTTAAAAATAATAGATAATAATTTTTTATTATAGAAATATTATATAAGGACTTTAATAAGAGCTTTTAATCAGTTTTTGAAATATTTTTAGACAACTTCCTTCTATTATATAGTGTAAATATGATACTATTTAAAATACAAATAATTAAGTTAGGGTTTTATGTGAAAAAATTATTATAATAAGAAAAAACAAATTTAAATAACCATTATGTATTGGGGAGTTTTCTCCCCAAGTAAAGAGATTAATTAATAAGAGAAAGTGCATCTTTTGGTATAAAGACTTTTTCACCATTAAATACAATAAGACCACTTAAAGTTTTTTTCTTTCCATTTATAATACAGTAGTTTTTATTAACAAAAAACTCAATATAAGTATTATCTTTAGTAACTTTTAAAATTTGATTAGGAGAAGATATAAATTCTACTTTTGCTCCTTTATCTTCAAAAGATTTTCTTGCAGGAATATATAGCTCTTTTGAAAGTTTATCAAGATCTATATTTTGAATTTGAGCAAGGTATTTTCCAATATCGGAATTGTGTACTGTACCTGATAGTGGTTTTATATTTTCATTTGTAGAGTAACAGTAAAGAGCAACATCTCCTCCAACATGTCCTTCAGTAGTCCAAGCAATATTTGATCTATTACTTATAATTTTATTAATTGTGTTTTCCATACTTTTAGAGTTTTTAATTTCTTCAATTTCTAAAGTACTTAAATCCTTAATATTATAATGTTCTTCTAATAGATTTGAAATATTAGATTTATCTTTATTTATTTGCTTTGTAAGTTTTGTTGAAGTTATTTTTGCATCTTTAATGATTTTTGTAAATTCATCTAGGGGAACTTTATCATATCCCTTTGAAATATTATTATTTCCAAAAGTAATACCACCAGTACCATGGTCAGAAGCGATTAATAAAATAGTATTTGGATTTTTATCTGCAAAATCTTTAGCAACTTTAACTGCCTTATCAAAAGCTAAAATATCAGACTTAAGAGCAATTGGATCATTTGCATGGGCTGCCCAATCAATTTCCGATCCTTCAACCATTAAAAATAGTCCATTATTATTTTTAGATAAAACATCTAGTGCTTTTTCTGTCATTTCAGCTAAAGAAGGTTCAACTTTTTCATCTCTATCTAAGTCATAGGACATAGACTCTTCATTAAAAGAGCCCCAAATTTTATCGGATTTAGAATTTTTAAGTTCTTGAGTATTTGTAATATAATCATATCCTCTAGATTTGATTTCCTTTATGAGATCTTCTTTGTCTTTTCTAATGCTTTTTTCTAGATATTTAGAACCTGCACCAAGGACAATATCAATATTTTGGTAAACTTGTTGTTCTGCAATTTCTTCATAGGCATTTCTATCTAGATGATGTGCTGAAAAATCAGCAGGAGTTGCATGCTGAATATTAGAGGTGGATATAATTCCAGTAGATTTATTAAGTCTATTTGCTCCTTCTAAAACATTGGCAACGGGAAAATTAATTTTATTTTTATTAAAATTATCACTACCTGGCATAGTTGAAGTTAGGGGATAGCTTCCTATATAGGGAGATATAGTTTTAATACCTGTTGCCATAGCTGTTCCAGCAGGAGCAGAATCTGCAATTGGAGTATTTGAATTATTTGTTCTTACAAGTCCTGTTGCTAAATCATCAATAGTAAACTTATTATCCTCTGTCATCCATCTAGCAAAACTAAGAGCCTCTACACTCATACCATCGGGAATCATAACAATTACATTTTTAGCTGTATTATTAGACTGTGCAAAAGTATTTGTTGAGAATAAAATAATTAACAATAGAAATATACTAAGATTTTTTTTGAAATTTTTCATAATTTCCTCCTTTTCTAAATAGATCTTATCAAAGCAAAGTAAAAGGAAGATTTTTTATATGTAAATACTTTGTGATTTTAAAGAATAGATTATATGAGAATATAAATAAGGTTTATAAGATAGTATTAAATAAAACTTTTTTATGTAGTGACAATAAAATTAATTATAGATAAAAACTTTATAATTTTAAAAAGGTGAAATAATAAATTATTATTACAATAAAAGATGAGAACTACTATAATTAGATATTTTAATAAATATTCTAACTAGAGTTGAACAACTTCCTTCTATTATATACTCTAAATATAGCTTTAAAAAAATTATAAATAGTTTGTGAAAGCTTTTGTGCGAAAAAATTATTATGGTATATACAATAAATTAAAGTATTTTACTTTAATAAAATTAAAATATGAAAATTTATGTTTAATATATATAAAAGATTAAAAAACAAAACCTATATATAAAATCACTTTAATATGATAATGATTTCATAACTTTATTATGGATTACTTATATTAACTATGAATAAATAAAAATAAATCTTATAAATGGGATAATTTTTATAAAATGAAAAAAAGGAAAGAGTTTGCAAATAAAAAGAATTGTTAAAAATGAAAAAATATAATATAATACAATTTACCCCAAGATATTTATTTAAAACAAGAAAAAACACTTAAAAATATATAAGTAATTAAAAAAATGTATTTTTAATAAATTATATTTCACTAAAAGACAGAGGTTCTACCTCTAAGATGTTTTTTGATTAAAATTAAAAATTTCATAAAAACGTTGACAAAATAAAAAACGGAGCATATAATCATAGCTGTTAATAGTTGTGAATATTTTTGTACGAATATTGTTTTGACATTTTAGGAATCATGGGCATCTAGGAAAACGTTAAGCTAAGATTGAGTTTAATAGGAGGGATTAATAATGAATGGAAAGGACAGAAAAGCCAATCCAGTAGCACTGATACCATTTATAGTATTTATCGTTTCATATTTAGGGATTGGAATAACGCTTATAGCAAATGGAGATCCAATGGGATTTTATGGATTTAAATCCCCAATAGCAGTTTTATTAGGAATTATAGTAGCATTTTTAATTTTAAAAGGAAACATTGAAGACAAATTTGACGTATTTGTTAAGGGTTGTGGTAATGAAAACATAATTATCATGTGTATCATTTACTTATTAGCTGGATCATTTTCAGCAGTATCATCTGCAATGGGTGGTGTTGATGCGACAGTTAACTTAGGATTATCAATAATCCCACCAAACTTAATAGCAGTTGGTATTTTCGTTATCGCATGTTTCATTTCAATTTCAACAGGAACAAGTGTTGGTACTATAGTAGCAATAGGACCAATAGCAGTTGGATTTGCTGAAAAGACAAATATCCCAATTGCATTTATCATAGCTACATTAATTGGTGGAGCAATGTTTGGAGATAACTTATCAGTTATTTCAGATACAACAATTGCTGCAACAAGAACTCAAGGTGTTGAAATGAAAGATAAGTTCAGAACAAACCTTGGTATGGCTATTCCAGCTATGCTTATTACAGTAGTTCTTCTTCTTATCTTTGGAAGACCTGAAGTTGTACCAGTTATTGAAAACTTAGAATACAATATTATAAAAGTTGTACCATATGTATTTGTACTTGTAACTGCAGTAGCAGGAGTTAACGTATTTGTTGTACTTACTCTTGGAACAGTTTTATCAAGTGTTATAGGACTTTACTATGGAACATTTGGACTTTTAGAATGTAGTAATATTATTTATGACGGATTCTTAGGAATGTTTGAAATATTTTTACTATCAATGTTAATAGGTGGACTTGCTGCTATGGTTCAAGAAGCAGGTGGACTTGATTGGTTACTTAATAAAATCAAAGGATTTGTTAAGGGAAGAAAATCAGCAGAAGTTGGTATTGCACTTATTACTTCAATAGCAGATGCTGCTACAGCAAATAATACAGTAGCAATAATAATAGCAGCACCAATTGCAAGAAATATATCAGAAGAATTCCAAGTAGACCCAAGAAGATCAGCATCACTACTTGACTCATTTGGATCAATAATGCAAGGATTTATACCTTATGGAGCACAACTTTTAATGGCTGTTCAATTTACAAATGGAGAATGTTCACCATTTGATATCATGCCATTTTTATGGTATCAATTTGCACTAACAATAATAGTTATTGCATCAATATTCTTCCCATTTGCAGATGGTTATATTAAGAAGAACCCATGGGATTTTGAAAAATGGCAACCAATGTCTGAAACAAAAAAACAAGCAGCAGAAAATAAAGCTTAATTAAAGAAGCTTTGTGAATATATGTCTACTCTATGGACGAAAAACTATGGGGTAGACAAAATTAAAAGTTATTACTTAAAAGTTAAAAGTTAAAAGTTAATTAAAATTAGGAGGAATTTACAATGGAAAACACTAAAGATTTAGGATTTGCAACAAGACAAATACATGCAGGATATGAAGACAATAAATACGGAGCACTAGCTACTCCAATTTATCAAAGTTCAACTTTCGTATTTGACAGTGCAGAACAAGGTGGAAGAAGATTTGCAGGAGAAGAAGAAGGATATGTTTATTCAAGAATTTCAAACCCTACAAATAGAGTAATTGAAAAGAAACTTGCAGACCTTGAAGGAGCAGATGACGCAATATCTACAGCATCAGGAATTGGAGCAATAACTTCAACTTTATGGACTCTTCTAAAAGCAGGAGATCATGTAGTAGCATCAAAAACTCTTTATGGATGTACATTTGCATTCTTAAGCCACGGAATCCAAAAATATGGTGTTGAAGTAACATTTGTAGACCCAAGAGATCCACAAAACTTCAAAGACGCTATGAAAGAAAACACAAAAGTTGTTTATCTTGAAACTCCAGCAAACCCAAATATGTACATTTCAGATATTGAAGCAATATCAGAAATTGCTCATGCAAATGAAGGATGTAAATTAGTAGTAGACTGTACTTATTCAACTCCATATGTACAAAGAGCTATTCCACTAGGAGCAGATATTGTAGTTCACTCAGCTTCAAAATACCTAAATGGACATGGAGATGTTATTGCAGGATTTGCAGTAGGTAGCCAAGAACTTATTAATGAAATAAGAGGAGTAGGCTTAAAAGACATGACTGGTGCAGTTATGGGACCTTTCGAAGCATTCTTAGTAGGAAGAGGAATGAGAACTCTAGATATCAGAATGGAAAAACACTGTGCAAACGCAATGAAAGTTGCTGAATTCCTAGAAGGACATCCAGCAGTAGAAGCAGTATTCTACCCAGGACTAAAATCATTCCCACAATATGAACTAGCTAAAAAACAAATGATGCTTCCAGGAGCTATGATTTCATTTGAACTTAAAGATGGAAGAGAAGCAGGAATCAAACTTCTTAATGGATGTCACCTATGTAAAGTTGCAGTATCACTAGGAGATACAGAAACACTTATTCAACATCCAGCAAGTATGACTCACTCACCATATACAGTAGAAGAAAGAGCAGCTTCAGGAATTGCTGAAGGACTAATTCGTCTATCAATTGGTCTTGAAGATGCTGATGATATCATTGCTGATTTAAAACAATCACTTGATCAATTAGTATAATTTATGATATTTAAAAAAGGAGACTTAATAGTCTCCTTTTTTTAATGAATATATTGCCTCTTCTTTTGTATATAAAAAGAAGGCTAAATTTTTTTTATTAATACTATAAATATAATCTAATAATTCTTCATTTTCATAGATAGAAAAATCTCCAATAATTGCAATTTTTATATTATTTCTATTTAGATATTTAAAAAGTCTATTAAATAAATTATTAGATATTTTAAAAAAGTTCTTAGAAAAAATTTCTTTATTTACAATTATATTATTAGAATTATTGTTAAAAGCTATTTTGTCAAAAAACTTAATTGCACTTTTATAATTATAAATATATTCACTATTAGAATATATATTTACAATTACTTTATTGTCTATATTTATTATTTCTTTTTCCAAAAAATCACCTATTATTAGAATGTAAAAATCTAATTATATTTTCTACATTTGAGTTATTTTTTACATGAAATCTTTTTATTTCATAGCTATCTAAATTATCAAGACTACTTGCTCTTTTATTTGCACCAACAAAGCCAATTGAGATTCCAGAATCTTTAACAGCTTGAAGGGCAATATCATTAGTCATAGCACCAGGATAGGCAAGAGCTACTGGGAACTTTGAAGAGTGTTCATAGATTAGATTATTATTCCAAATTAAATCATTTTTAATTTTTTCATAGTAGTGCTCATCACTTTCATCTTTAAGTTTTGCACTTAGCCAAGTTTTTCCCTTATTTTCTCCATCTTCAAAAAGATCATGAAGATTATAAGAATGTGACTGTATATCTATTACATTTGAATCTGCCATTTCCTGAATTTCATCCCAATTTAAATAATTTCCCTTAGATCCAACATAAGAACCTATTATAAATATAGTTCCTTTTGCATTGTATTTTTCAAGAATTGGATAGGCATTTTTATAATTGTCCTTATATCCATCATCAAAGGTAATTAATACTGGATTTTTTGGAAGTTTTTCTTTATTTTCTATAATATTAAGTAGAGAATAAGTATCTAAAAATGTGAAGTTTTCTTCAGATAGTCCCTTTACCATTTTTTCAAAATCTTTAGTTTCAACTATATATTCGTTATTTTCAGGGTTTTCATCTTGTATACTATGGTAAGTTATAACAGGAATAGTATTAGCACCAACTGTTCTTATGAAAAACCAAAAGTATAAAAAACCACATAAAATCAATGCAAGTACAAAGATAGTAGTATATATTTTTTTATGTTTCATTAAATCCTCCCTTTACTTATAAGTTAAATTTTACCACAGAGGTATATATTTTAAAATGATTATTGATAAATAGCTAATTCTATAATAAAATTAGTTTTTAAGGAGACTGATATGGCAAAGAATAAAATAATAGAAGGTATTGTAAAGGATGTTGAATTTCCAAACAAATGTAAATTAATTGATGGAGATTATGAATATGATTTTAAAGGTGGAATCCTTGGTCAAAAAGTTGCAATAAAAAGAACTAGAGGAAAAAAAGCAAAACTTGTAGAAGTATTAGAAAAATCTGATTTAGAAGAAGATTCTTACTGTGAACATTCTAATAGATGTGGTGGATGTACTTATCAAACTTTTAGCTATGATAAGGAAATAGAGTATAAAGAAAGTTTAATCAAAAAACTACTTGATGAAAATGAAATTTATTTTGAGGATTATAAATTTTTAAAAAGTCCAACATATGAAGCTTATAGAAATAAAATGGAATATACTTTTGGAGATGAGTTTAAAGATGGTCCTTTAGCTTTAGGACTTCATAGAAAAAATCATTTCCATGATATTGTAAATACTCCAAATTGTAATATTGTAAATGAAGATTTTAATATTATAAGAGAATTTACAAGAGAGTTTTTTGATGAAAAGCTTGAGAAATATAATAGAATGAGACATACTGGAACATTGAGACATCTAGTTATTAGAAGATCTTCAATAGGAGAAATTTTAGTAAATTTAGTAACTACATCAAGTGATTTTAATTTTAATAGATATTATGAAGATTTATTAAAGTTAGATTTAAGCGGAAAAATAGTTGGAATATTACACACTTTTAACAATTCAGTATCTGATGCTATTATTCCTGAAAGAGTAGAAACTGTATATGGAAGAGATTATATATATGAAGAGATTTTAGGGCTTAAATTTAAAGTATCAGCTTTTTCATTTTTCCAAACAAATACAGATTCTGCAAGAGTTCTATATTCTCTAGCAAAAGATATGATTAGTGATTTAGATAATAAGGTATTACTTGATTTGTATTCAGGAACAGGAACTATTACTCAAATTTTTGGACAAAGTGCAAAAAAAGCTTTGGGAATTGAAATAGTAGAAGATGCTGTTTTATCAGCAAGAGAAAATGCAAAGTTAAATAATTTAGATAATGTAGAATTTATTTGTGATGATGTTTTTAATGCTGTAAAGGATTTAAAATATAATCCAGATATAATTGTTCTTGATCCACCAAGAGAGGGAATAAATCCAAGGGCTATAAAAAATATTATAAATTTTGATCCAGAGGAATTTTTATATATTTCTTGTAATCCTGTAACTTTTGTAAGGGATATTGAGGAATTTTTAAATAGGGGATATATTATAGAAAATTTAAAGACACTTGATCAATTTCCAAGAACAAGTCATTGTGAAATGATATGTCATTTAATAAAAAAATAAAGATCTAAGAGATTTTTCTCTTAGGTTTTTTTATTGTTTTTTAAAAATAATAAAAAGCTTTTCATCTTTGAAATTAAGGGAATTAATCCTTTTAATATGTTATAATAAATTGATGAAAATAAAATGATTTTTTAAATTTTAATTCTAATAAATTAAAAGTATTTTAGGAGGATTATATGATATATACAATGAATTATTTATCACCACTAGGTAATATAAAGTTTGCATCTGATGGAGATAGCTTAATTGGACTTTGGTTTGAAGGGCAAAAATATCATGGAGATACTATATTTAAAGAAATGGAATTAAAAGAAGATTTAGAAATATTTAAAAAATCTAAAAAATGGATAGATAGTTATTTTAATAAGGAAAATCCAAGTATTGATGATATACCTCTAGGACCTATTGGAGGAGAATTTAGAAAAGATGTTTGGAAGATATTATGTGAAATTCCCTATGGTGAAACTATAAGCTATGGAGAAATTGCAAAAAAAATTGCAAAAAAAAGAAATTTAAAGTCCATGTCAGCACAAGCTGTAGGTGGAGCAGTAGGTCATAATCCAGTTTCTATTATAATACCATGTCATAGGGTTGTTGGATCAAATGGAAGCTTAACAGGCTATGCAAGTGGAGTAGAAAAGAAGATTTGGCTTCTAGAGCATGAGGGATTAGATTTAAATAAATTTAAAAAATAAATTATATTTTGGAGGTATTAATGAGTAAGGAAAAAGTTCAGTATTTAGAAAGTATTAGCTTAGATGAAATAAATAGAGATAAGTGCTATTTTAATCCAGGATGTGCATTAACTCTTCACAATAAAGAAGCAGTAGATAAGATGCTTTTAATTTTAAATAAATATTTTGGACCAGTAAAACTTCATAGTATCTGTTGTCATAATGATCCAGGTCTTCCTAAGGGATCTACAATTATTAATAATTGTGCTGGATGTGATAGAAGATTTAGATCTCTATATGAAGGTATTAATACTATTTCATTATGGGAAGTATTAGATCAAATAGAGGATTTAGAACTTCCACAATATGAAGATTTAACTGTTTCTGTACATGATTCTTGTTCTTATAGATTAAAACCTCAAGTCCACAGTTCTTTGAGAAGTCTTCTTAGAAAGATGAATATTTCAATTGAAGAATCTGAATTTAGTGGTACAAATTCAATATGTTGTGGTGACAATTTATTTGGAAAATTTCCATTAGAACAAGTTCGTGAATTTCAAAAAAGAAGAGCAGATCAAATGCCCTGTGATGATGTAGTTGTATATTGTGTATCTTGTATAAAGTCTATGACTTATGGTGGAAAAAAACCAAGATATATGATGGATTTAGTTTTAAATGAGAAAACTTATGCTAAGGAAATGGATTTAGA
Organism: Peptoniphilus stercorisuis; assembly: GCF_017874395.1. Classification (GTDB taxonomy): domain Bacteria; phylum Bacillota; class Clostridia; order Tissierellales; family Peptoniphilaceae; genus Anaerosphaera; species Anaerosphaera stercorisuis. The sequence continues at coordinate 156,285 of NZ_JAGGLJ010000001.1, forward strand.
AAAATATCATAATGAGATAATGGAATATATTAAAAATCATTAATAAATTAGAAAAAAAGAAACTGAAAAGGGTTTCTTTTTTTATGTTTAAATCTAGTGATAAATTAAATAATTTTAAATGCTTAAAAGCTATTTACTTTGTAGAATAATTAGTTATAATATGTCTTGGTATTTAATTACTAAGAATATGGGAAAATGTTTTTGAAAAGTAATTGACAATGTAATAAATATTTAATATAGTATTGGTTCTATTATCATAATAGTAAGTTATTATAGGGACAAGATGAATTTTAATTAAATAATAAGACTTGCTATTTAGAAGGTAATGATGAATTTTAAATTAATAAAACCTTTTAAAAAATTTTCAAGTGTATTAGTAGATATTTTATTTCTGCTTATGCTCTTGTTTTTTTATTTAATAAATAATTTGTTTTTTATTAATACTATAAATACTTTTAAAAATTTTAAATAATTTATTGAGATTAAGACATAAGGGAAATAGGGAAGAAGATTGAGGATTGAAATTTAATTATTAATAATATTGATTTTTTACATAAATTCTACTCAGATATATCAATATTATTAATAATGTTATTAGGAGGTAGTTGTGAAACTAAATTTAGATAGAAGTGAATTTTTAAAAAGAGTAGTTAATATAATTTTAGGAGATGCACTTGCTGCTTTTGCTCTAGTATTTTTATTTAAGCCTAATCAAATGGTATCTGCAGGAGTAGATGGTCTTGCAGTTATGATTGAATATATAACAGGAGTTCCACTGGGACTATTAATATTGTTATTTAATATACCATTATTAATTTTATCAATTAAGTTTTTAGATTTAGAATTTTCAATTCTTACTATAATTTCAGTATTTGCACTGTCTATGTCTATTGCATTTTTTGAATTTATAAAGCCTGATGGATTTGTAGTTACTAATGAAATAGTACTTGCTTGTGTATATGGAGGAGTTATAAGGGGAATTGGATCTGGAATAGTATTTAATAATAAGTCCTGTGCAGGTGGGTTTGATATAGTAGCTGCAAGTATGAAAAAGTATTTTAATATAGCCCTTGGAAATATGCTTTTATTAATAAATGTATTTATCGTAGCTTTAAGTGCTATAGTTTATTCTCCAGATAAGGCAATGTATACTATGATCGCACTTACATTATCTTTTAAAATTTCAGATATTGTAGCTCAAAAAGTTGGAAAGCAAAAACAAGTATTTATAGTAAGTTCTCATAATAAACAAATTGCAAAATTAATTCAAGAAGAAACTACAAGAGGAGTTACATTTTTAGATGGAGAAGGTGCTTATGAAAATAAAAACCTACAAGTTATTTATCTAATATGTTCTTCAAGAGAACTTATTAAAGTTAAAAATATAGTTGAAAATGAAGACGAAAAAGCATTTATAGCTGTATCAGATACAGCAGAAATAAGTGGTAGAGGATTTAAAAAAATTGCCATTTAATGAGGAATTCTTGGCCTTTTATTCTTAAATAGTATATAATAGGTTTTAAATTGAGAAAATAATTTCTTAATTTAAATTATTGTTTATAAAACTTTGGAGGTCACTATTTAAAAAAATGAATGGTCAGTTCAATTTTGACAAAAAAGAAGTTGTAGGAAAGTTTCTAAGTATCATAATCGGAGATAGCTTAATAGCTGCTTCTATTGTGTTTTTCTTAAAGCCAAATCTCATGGTATCATCAGGAGTAAATGGTATTGCTATAATGATAGAATACTTATTTGGACTTCCTCTTGGACTTTTAATATTTTTATTAAATGTTCCACTGATGTTTTTATCTATTAAATTTTTAGATAAAGAATTTTCAATATTTACAGTTTTTTCAATATTTATATCCTCAGTTGCAGTTTCATTATTTGAAAGCTTAGCACCTAAGGGTTTTGCAGTTACAAATGAAATAATGCTTGCTGCAATATATGGAGGAATTGTAAAAGGTCTTGGAGTGGGAATATTATTTAAAAATAATGCAAGTTCTGGTGGATTTGATATTTTAGCAGCCATATTTAAGAAAAAATATAATATTGCAATAGGTGAAGTTCTTTTATTAGTAAATTTCTTTATAATTGGAGCTAGTGCTTTTATTTATACACCTGATAAGGCAATGTATACACTTATATCACTTGCACTATCCTTTAAAATTGGGGATGTAATTCAAACAAAAGTTGGAAGACAGAAGCAAGTATTTATAATAAGTGAAAAAAATGAAAAAATAGCACATTTAATTCAAGAAAAAGTAGCTAGGGGAATAACTTATTTAGACGGTGAAGGTGGATATGAAAATAAAGACGTTAAAGTTATTTATTTAATATGTACATCACGAGAACTAATACAAGTTAAAAAACTAGTTGAAAGAGAAGATAAAAAAGCCTTTATAGCTATTTCAGATACTGCTGAGATAAGTGGTAGAGGTTTTGAAAAAATAGCAATTTAAAATAACTGGATTATCCAGTTATTTTTTTGTGCAAAAAAAGGACAGATATCTGTCCTTTAATTTTAAAATTTTATAAATTGTGAAATAAATATTATTATTATTAAAACTGGTGCAATATATTTAATTGAAATTTTCATCCATTTTTGAACAAAAATATTTTCAATATTTGCAGCCTTAATACAATTATCAATACCCCATACATATCCTGTAAATATTGCTATTGCAAGAACTCCTATTATCAATATAAAATTATTTTGTAATTTGTCCATAAAGTTAAAGAAATTACTAGACCAAATAGAAATAATTGCAATTGGAATTATAAATACAGATGCAAGAGCAATAGCTTTTTCACGAGATAAATCATATTCTTCTATGAAAAGACCAACAATTGCTTCAAGTACTCCAACACTTGATGTAAAAGCTGCTATATAAAATCCAAAATAAAATAAAATACTTAAAAATCTTCCGCCACTTATTAAGTTAAAGGCATTTGGAAGAGTTAGAAATGTAAGTGCAACGCCCTCTTCTGGTTTTAGACCTGTTGCAAATACAATTGGAAGTATCATAAGACCTGCTGCTATTCCTGCAAATACAAGACTTGAGCAAACAAGACTTGATGATTTAAATATTTTTTCCTTTGGCTTTCTAATATAAGAACCAAAGACCATTGATCCAAGCATTGCAAGACCAAGGGCAAAAAATGCCTGTCCAAGACAAGTTATTAGGGAATTAAATGTAAATTTTGAAAAATCTGGTTTAAATAAAAATTTAAGTCCTTCACTTGATCCAGGAAGTTTTAATGCATTTATTATAATAACAAGCATAATTGCAAAAAGAGCTGGTAGAAGAATTTTAGAAATTCTCTCAATACCCTTTTGAATTCCACCTAAAATTACAAAGATATTTAAAGCATAATTAACTAAAAAATAAATAAGTACAAGTTTTTTATTAGAACTAAAAGCTTCAAAGAAGTCTATAACTCCCTTAGTATCAAGTCCTACAAAATCCCCTGAAATACTTGAAATTACATATTTTAAAATCCAAGCATAAATTGATGCAGTATAACCTAATATAACAATAGCTGCAGCAAGATGTAAATAACCTGCTAAGTACCATTTTGAATTTGGAGAAAGAGTTTTATAGGCATTTATTGCCGTTTTTTGCGTTGTAAAACCTATTGTAACTTCAGCTGTCATTAATGGAATACCTATAACTAAAATAATTGCTACATACATTAATATAAAAAGTGCTCCACCATTTTGGCCAACTACATAGGGAAAACGCCACAAACTTCCAATACCAAGGGCAAGCCCTATTGCTACAAGGATAAATCCTAGGATTGAACTAAATCCTTCATTTTTTTGTGACATATTAGCCTCCATAAATTAAATTTAAATGTAGAAATATTATATCAGTAAAAAGACTTTAAATGTTGAAGTATTAGGCTTTTTATGAAATAATGTAAAAAAATTTTATAAACTTTAATATTTTTTGTAATGTTTTGTCTTTTCAAACGTATTAACTATTGCAAGACAAATAGCGCTATTAGAAAAGAGGTGTCTTTGATTTGGAAAATTTAAAAAACAATATTGTAAATTTAGATAATGAATTTTCTAAAGAGAAACTTTTTGATGAAATATATGATGAATTCTTTGAAAGAGTATATAAATTTAGTTCTTATCGAGTAAATAATAAAGAAGATGCTCATGATATTACATCAAATATTTTCATAAAGATATATAAGAATATAGATACTTATAATGAAGAGAAATCTCATCTTGCAGTTTGGATATTTACTATTGCTAGAAATACTATTTATGATTATTACAGAAAGAAAAATAAATTTAAAATGATTTCTATAGATAAATTTAAAGATTTCTTCTCTAGTGAAAAATATGTTGAAGATAATATAGAAAAACTTGAAGAGTATGATTATTTAAGATTAAAGGTTCAGGAATTAGAAGAAAAAGAAAAGATGCTTATTTCTTACAAATATGGAGCAGAGCTTACTAATATTGAAATAGCTTCTTTAATGGATATTTCTGTATCAAATGTAGGTGTAATAAATCACAGAGCAGTAAAGAAATTAAGAAGTGAAATGGAGGCTTACTATGAAAAATAAAAAAGAGATTTCCTCTAATGAAAAAGATTTAGATATTACTGAAAAATTAAATAATCTTTATATGTCAGATGAAAATGATAAAGAAGATATAAAAAAAGAGGTTTATAATAATATGAAAAATAAAAAGAAGAATAATGGAGTTAAAGTTGCAGCTATTGCAGGAGTTTTATTAGTATCAGTATCAGCAAATACCTTTGCTGGAGAATTTTTTACTAAGGTAAAAGAAATAGTAATTCCATCAGAAAGAATTTCTGTAGTTGAAGAAAAACAAAATATTGATCCATCAGAAATGGTAGAAAAAATCCCAGAAGATGCAATAGGACAAGTTTTTGATAAAGATGGAAATATTCTAAAAGAAATAAAATATGGTGAGAAAACTTATAATAAAAAAGGTGAATTAATTACAGGATCTGCCTTAGATGGACAAAGTGGAAAGACAACTTATTATTCTGACAATGACAGTGATGCAATGGTAGAAAAGTATAATAATTTAGATAAATATTTAAATACATTAGCTTTTAAACCTTTACTTTTAAATAGTAAATATACTTTTGTAGAGGCAGAAGGATTTAAAAATGATGAAAATATTAAATCAGAATATGCTACATTTATTTATGAAAATAATAAAAATGAAAAAATAGTTTTATCTGAAAGAATATCAACTCCAGAAAATGCCTATGAAACAGGTGGAGAAAATATAAAAGAAATAAATATTAATGGAATAGATATTATTTATTCAAAGGGATCAATAGATTTTGAATCTAATGGACTTTTAGTAAGTATTATGAAAAAAGGTGCAAGTGAAAAGGAATTAATTGAAATATATAATAATTTAGAACTTAATAAATAAGATAAATAGAGAAGTAGAGATACTTCTCTTTTGTTAATCAAAACTGCTTTACTTGATTAATAAGCTGAAACAAGGGTATATTTTTTATATAAGAAGGAGGGATTGCTAATGAAAATATTAGTTCCAATTGATGGTTCAAAAAGTTCTAAAAAGTCAGTTGTACTTGCTCGTGAAATAGGTGAAAAGTTTGAAGCTGAACTTATGATACTAACAGTTATTCCAGAGACAACTGTTTTTGAGCAATATCCTACGAATTTCCCATATACATTAGAGATGGATAAGGCTAATGTTGATAGGGCAGAGTATGTTTTATCAGATGTAGAAAGAGAACTTATTAAGTATCCTTATGAAATTCAAACTTACTACACAAGTGGAAATCCAGCTCATCAAATTGTAAAATTTGCAGAAGATCATAATGCAGATTTAATTATTATGGGTAACCGTGGACTTGGTGCTTTCTCAAGAACTTTTCTTGGATCAGTATCTAATAAAGTTATAAACCAATCAAAAGTTTCCGTTTTAGTAGTTAAAGATGGAGCTAAAGAAGAATAGTCATAATAAATATTATTAATTAACTCTATACTTAATGGTAAAATTTCATTGTTATAGTGAGGAAGAGCCCTAAGGCTCTTTCTTGCATTTAGAATACTTGAAAAAACCTTCATATTATAATATAATTTTATAAAGATTAAACAAGTCGGAAGGTTACTATATCTATAAGTTAGAGAAAGTAATAATATTATTTTTTTAACTTAATACACTTACGATTTTCATATATACATTTTGTGAAAAAACAGGCACTAAAGTGTAAACAGCAGTTCCTTCGTTGTTATTGGCGGAGGATATTTTAATTTGGAGGGAAATATGTCTAAAAAATATTATCTAACTACACCTATTTATTATCCAAGTGACAATTTGCATATAGGTCACACATATTGTACCGTTGCAGCAGATTGCATTAAAAGATACAAAGAGCTACAAGGATATGATGTATTTTTTACAACTGGATCAGATGAACATGGTCAAAAAATTGAAGAAAAAGCAAATGAATTAGGAGTTTCTCCTAAGGAATATGTAGATAAAATTGTAGATTCAATAAAAGCATTATGGAAAGAACTTGATATTGATTATGATGCATTTATTCGTTCTACAGATCCACAACATGAGAAAAATGTTCAAGAATTATTCCAAAAACTATATGATAAGGGAGAAATTTACAAAGATGAGTATGAAGGATATTACTGTACTCCTTGTGAATCTTTTTGGACTGAAGCTCAATTACTAGAAGGACATAATTGTCCAGATTGTGGCAGAGAAACACATTTACAAAAGGAAGAATCTTATTTCTTTAAACTTTCAAAATATGGAGATAAACTTCTTAAATATTATGAAGATCATCCAGAGTTTATTGAGCCAGATTCAAGAAAACACGAAATGGTTAATAACTTCTTAAAAGAAGGATTAGATGATTTATCTGTAACTCGTTCATCATTTGACTGGGGAGTTAAAGTTCCCTTTGATGATAAACATGTGGTATATGTTTGGATAGATGCATTATCTTGCTATTTAACAGCAATTGGATATGGAACTGATGAAGAGCAGTTTAATAAATACTGGCCAGCAGATGTTCATTTAGTTGGTAAGGAAATTATAAGATTCCATACAATTATTTGGCCTGCACTTTTAATGGCACTTGATCTACCTCTTCCTGAAAAAATATTTGGTCATGGATGGATATTATTTGATAATGACAAAATGTCTAAATCAAAGGGAAATGTAGTATATCCAGAACCAATTATTAAATTATATGGAGTAGATGCATTAAAATATTTCTTACTTCGTGAGTTCTCTTTTGGATCAGATGGTTCATTTAATAAAGAGAAATTTATGAATAGATTAAATTCAGATCTTGCAAATGACCTTGGAAACTTAGTATCTAGATCTATTGCAATGATTGAAAAATACAATGATGGATATGTGCCAGAAGCTACTGAAAAAACAGAATTTGATGAAGATTTAATAAATGTTGCTGTATCAACTGCACAAAAAGTAGATATTGCAATGGAACACTTCCAATTTTCTGTTGCACTTGAAGAAATTTGGAAATTTGTAAGAAGATGTAATAAATATATAGATGAAACAACACCTTGGATTTTAGCTAAAGATGAAGCAAATAAAGCTAAACTTGATACTGTATTATATAATCTTGCAGAATCACTTAGAATTATTTCAATTTTAGTAAATCCATTTATAGTAAAAACTTCTAAAGTTATTAGAAAATCTATTAGAGTTAAAGGTGAAATAAACTGGGAAGATGCAAGTAAATGGGGACTTTTAGAAGCAGGAACAAAAGTTAAACTTAAAAATGTATTATTCCCAAGACTTAAAGTAGATGAAGAAATAGAAAAACTAAATGCAGAAACTGAAGAACTTGTTAAAAAGAGAAATGCTGAAAAAGCTAAATGGGCTAAAAAACCAATAGTAGTAGAAGAAGAGAAAAAAGAAGAAACAAGTGGAAAAGAAGAAATTACAATTGATGATTTTGACAAACTTGAAATTAAAGTTGCACTTGTAGAATCAGTGGAAGACCATCCTAAAGCAGATAGATTATATTTATTAAACTTAAAATTAGGTGATGAAAAAAGAACTATAGTATCAAATATTAAAGATGTTTATACTAAAGAAGAATTAACTGGAAGAAAAATCCTAGTTCTTACTAATTTAAAACCTGCGAAATTTAGGGGAATTGAATCTAAGGGAATGCTTCTTGGAGCAGAAGATAAAGATGGAAACTTCTCTCTAGCAACAGTATATGAAGACTTACCAGATGGTTCTGTAATATCATAGGAGTGATATAGTGATAGATTCTCATGCTCATTTAGATGATAAGAGATTTAATTATGATAGAGATATTTTAATAAAAAACTTAAAGGATAATGGAATAGATTTTGTCTACAATATTGGGGCAGATCTTGCATCTTCTAAAAAATCTGTAGAGCTTGCTAGAAAGTATGAAAATATTCATGCCGTTATAGGTGTGCATCCTCATGATGCTGATACTTATAATGATAAAGTAGAAAAAGAGTTAATTGAGCTTTCAAAGGATGAAAATGTAAGGGCAATTGGTGAAATAGGTCTTGATTTTTATTATGACAATTCACCAAGAGATATTCAAAAAGAAGCCTTTATTAAACAAATAGAACTTGCAAATAAGCTTAATTTACCAATAGTAATACACTCAAGAGATGCAGCAATGGAAACTTTTGAAATAGTAAAAGAGACAAAAGAAAAATATCCTAATATGGATATTTTAATTCACTGCTTTTCTCAAAGTGTAGAATTAATGAAAGAATATACAAAACTAGGTTGTTATATAGCTCTTGGTGGAGTGGTTACTTTTAAAAATTCAAAGGTACCGAAGGAAGTTGCAAGACTTGTTCCAATAGACAAACTACTTTTAGAAACAGATGCTCCTTATCTTACTGCAGTTCCAATGAGAGGTAAGAGAAATGAGCCTATGTTTATGAAATATACTGCAGTGGAAATTGCAAGATTAAGAAATATGTCTGTTGAAGAACTTGTTAAAATAACAGATGAAAATACCAAGAGGTTTTATAATGATTAAAGAAGTAATAGTTGTTGAAGGAAAAGATGATATATCAGCAGTAAAAGCAGCAGTAGATGCAGAAATTATATCAACTCATGGCTTTGGATATGGTAAAAAACTTATATCTTTACTTCAAGATATAGAAAAAAGACGTGGGATTATAATTTTTACAGATCCAGATTATATGGGAAATAAAATAAGAAAAGATTTGGCTAAAAATTTAGAAAATCCAAAACATGCATTTTTACCACAAGGCAAGGCAATGAAAAAAGACAATATAGGTGTTGAAAATGCAAGTGCTGAAGATATAATAGAAGCTCTTAAGGGAGCAAGACCAAATTATGAAGAAAAGATTGAAAGATTTACTCAAAAAGATCTTAGATTAAATGGTCTAGTAAATTCAGATGGCGCAAATGAAAAAAGAAATAAAGTATCAGATATATTAAAAATTGGACATGGAAATGGAAAACAGTTTTTAAATAAACTTAATAGTTTTAATATATCCATAGAAGAATTTGAAAATGCAGTGAAAGCGGTGGAAGATGGAAAGATTATTTAAACCTAGTAGAGTAAGCGAAATATTAAGAAAATATGGATTTAGATTTTCAAAAGCTCTAGGACAAAATTTTCTAATAGATGGAAATATTGTATCAAAAATAGTAGATGCTGCTGAAATAACAAAGGATGATTATGTCTTAGAAATAGGACCTGGAATAGGAACTTTAACTGAGGAACTTTCACTAAGAGCAAAAAAAGTGCTATCAATTGAAATTGATAATAGACTTAAACCTCTACTTCAAGAAACTATAATAGATAATTATGATAATGTAGTGATTCATTTTGAAGATGTATTAAAATCTGATTTAAAAAGCTTAATAAAGGAAAATTTTGGCGACAATAAATTTAAAGTAGTTGCAAATTTACCTTATTATGTTACAACACCGATTATTACAAGACTTATAGAAGATGATTTAAATTTAGAATCTATTACTGTTATGATTCAAAAAGAAGTTGCAAATAGATTTGCAGCAAAGCCTTCAACAAAAGCCTATGGCTCACTATCTGTATTTATACAATTTTATTCAGATGTAGTCTATGACTTTACAGTACCAAGTACTGTATTTATGCCAAAGCCAAATGTAGATTCAGCAGTAGTAACATTAAAAATTAAAGATGAATTACCAGATATAAATAGAGAAAAGTTTTTCAAAGTAGTAAGAGCAGGATTTTCTAAAAGAAGAAAAACTATAATAAATGCTCTTTCAACTTATGGATTTGATACTACAAAAGATGAAATAAAAGAGGCATTATTAGTATCTAATATAGATGAGAAAAGACGTGCTGAGACTTTAACCTCAGAGGAATTTATAGTTTTATCAATTAATTTTCCTGAAATATAGGAGGTAAAATGATTTACAAAGAGTTAAGTGATAATGAAAGAGAAAATGTAAATGCCAATATAAAAGATTTTGCAGAAGATGAAAAAACATTAAATTTATTATCTTCAATATTTAAAGTACTTGGAGATCCAACAAGACTTAAAATAATTTATGCATTATCTCAGTCACCACTTTGCGTAACAGATATTTCTAATATGTTAGAGATGAGTCAATCATCAATTTCTCATCAATTAGCATTACTTAGAAATAAAGAACTGATAAAAGTTGACAGAATAGGGAGAAAAGCTATATACTCTCTAGATGATGAGCATGTTATTTCACTTTTTAAAGAAGGATATGAACATGCTGAGCATAAACAAAAAGAATAACCATAGTTTAAGTAGAGTTTTATAGGGGTATATTCAAAAAAGAGGAGGGATATTATAATGAGTAAAGTAGTAGTATACACTTCAAGCACATGTCCTTATTGCACAATGGCTAAGGATTATTTAACAGAAAAAAATGTTGCATTTGAAGAGAAAAATGTTCAAATTGACAAAGAAGCTAGAACAGAACTTATGGCAAAAGGATACACTGGAGTTCCTGTTATAGTTGTAGATGAAGAAGAAATAGTTGGATTTGATAAAGCAAGACTAGATTCACTATTAAATAAATAATTAAAACCCAGCTTATGCTGGGCTTTTTTTTACATAAAAGGTGACTATATGAAAAATAGAGAAATTATCTTATCAAAAGAAAAACCAAGAAATGCAATAGTAAAACTTGCAATTCCCGCTATAATAGCACTTTTAGTAAAGGCTTTTTACAATATAGTAGATACTTTCTATATAGGAATGTTAAATGATGAAATAGCACTTGCAGCAGTAGGTGTTACACTTCCAATAATACTTATATCATCATCAGTAGAAAATATATTTGCATCAGGATCATCAGTACTTGTTGGAAAGTATTTAGGAGAAAATAAAAAAGAAAAATCTAGTGAAATATTATCATCAACTTTTTTAGTATCTATAATAATAGGATTAGTATTTTCTTTAAGTGGAATATTTTTTATGGAAGATATATTAAAAGTATTTGGAGCATCAGAAATAACACTTCCAAAAGCAAAGGAATATGCAATATTTATGTTTTTGTCTATATTAGTAAATGTTCCATCAGAATCCTTAAGTTTTTCACTAAGAGCAGAATCCTCTGTAAAAATAACGACAATAGCAGTTACAATAGGAGCTATTTTAAATATAATACTAGATCCAATATTTATGTTTTCCTTTGGACTAAACCTTGGAATAAAAGGTGCTGCAATGGCAAGTTTAATATCTCAAATAGTGAGTTTTATAATAATATTATGGTATTACCTAAGTAAGAGATCTATTGTAGAATTGGATTTTAAAAATATAAATATAAATTTAGATATGTTAAAAAATATAATAAAAATAGGACTTCCAACAGCAATTATGCAAATCACAATGGCAATTGGAACAGCACTTACAAATATTTCAATTTCAAAACTTAATAATTCCCACTATATTTTGGCATCATATGGAGTAGTTCAAAGATTAATAGTAATAGGATTATTTATAATACTTGGATTTATGCAGGGATATCAACCAGTTATAGCCTATGCAAAGGGTGCAAAAAATAAAGAAAGATTTAAAGAGTCTTATAAATTTACAAAAATTATGACTGTTTTTATTTCCATTGTAATAAGTATATTTTTTATATTATTTGCAAAGCCTTTAATATCATTATTTAACAAAAATGAAATAATATTAGACTATGGAAGTAAAATATTAATATCACAGGTTTTGTTTTATTTTGTATTTGGAATTTCCTATATGCTAACAGTTACATTGCAAGTTATAAATATGCCAAAAGTTGGAATGTTAATTTCCTTTGTAAGACAGGGAATTGTATATCCATTAATCATATTAAATCTTCCAAGAATATTTGGAATAAAAGGGCTTTATTTATCTCAGCCAATAGCAGATTTAATATCTTTAGTAATATTAATATATATAATTAAAAAAATAAATTTAAAAAATAAAATTGCAGATTTTACTTAAAAACTTAGTATATTAAATAAAAATATTAATATAATGAAAATTGTATCTTAATAAATAGAATTGAAAACAATATTAATATATGTTATAATAAATAAGTAAATTTATTATAAATTTGCACATCTTTTAGAACTTCCTTTTTGGAAGTTTATTTTTGTTCACACCTAAAGATCTAATGCAATGAAAATTGTAAGATTGATAGGTGATATTTATGGAAGGTATTATATATAGGCAGATTAGAAAAAGTGACTATGAAGAGATAAAGGACTTAATTAATGTAAGTTTCTTTATAGAAGATTATGTAGAAAATGATAAAGTATTAGATTTAGAATTAGACTGTGAACTGTATGAAGCACTTGTAGAGCAAAGTTATACTTGCATTGCTGAAAAAGATGGAAAAGTAGTTGGCGTATTAATGGGACAAGCTAAGTCAGATTATAGTGTATTTAGACATTTAGACCACTATATTAAATATTATAGTAATTTAATAAAATGGAGAATACTTGCCTTTTTGAAAAAGGATAGACTAGCTGATTCAAAAAAAATAAATGAAACTTATGACTACTTTTTAGAAAATAGTAAAGAAGAATATGATGGAGTATTGTCCTTATTTATAGTTTCAGAAGAAGTAAGAGGATGTGGAATAGGTAAAGAGCTAATTAGAAAATTTAAAAGTTATCTAAATAATGAAGGTGTGGAGAAAATTTATTTATTTACAGATTCATTTTGTAATTATGAATTTTATGATCACTTGGGATTTAAAAGAAAAAATAAAAAAATTATAAATTATCTAAGAAATAATAAAAGAAATAATTTAGATATTTACTTATATAGTTATGAATTATAAAAAGCTTAAAGGTTTAACCTTTAAGCTTTTTTTATCTTAGTATTCCAAATTTGTAATTATTTTCTTTAAAATAGTCAATTACAGCTTGAAGACTATCTGCAGTTAATTGTTTATTTTTTGCATCATGCATTAATACAACTGCAACATCAGAATGTAAGTTTTGATGAAGTGATTTTGATAGATAATTAATTTGTTCTTGAGTATTAGTAGGTCTTACTTCTTTTCTTTCGGCATCGCCTGTAAGACTGTTCCAATCAATCCATTCATAACCGTCTTTTCTTAGTGTTTCATCAGAATTATGAATATTTTCCCAAGACATATGTCCACCTGGATATCTCCAAACCTTACAAGAAAAATCATCTCCAAAGACTTTTTTCATTCTACCTTCTGCAATTCTAGCTTCTTCAATAATTTTATTTTCATTAGCTTTTCTTCCAGGATAAAGTCCTGAATAATCATGGCTAAAGGAATGTATTCCAAGTGCATTTCCATTCATAACAGTTTTTTTAAGAACTGAGTAGTTTTCTGCTACAATATTTTTACCAACTACAAAAAACGTTGCGTGAACATCATTTTTTGATAGTGTATTTAAAATTTGAGGAGTTATTACAGTATTTGGGCCATCATCAAAGGTTAAAAATACTAATTTGTCTTTTCCATTGTATTTTTTTTCTCCTCTAATATAAGATCTAATTTCCTTAGTATCATAGGCATACTCATTAGCAGAAACTAAGTGATTAGTTCCCTTCATAAGTTTTTGTTCAACACCTGTTGCCTTATCAAAAGCCGCAAGCATTTTTTCTTCTTCAGTATGATAATTTATCTTAGAGTGATCAGGTTTTCCATTATTTTGTCTAAAAACTTGCTCTAAATACCAAATAGGAAGTGTTGTTTCATAAGATATTTTCTTTGTTGAATTTCTATTAGAGATGAAATTTGCAAAGATTTTTACAATTATTGTAATAATTACAATAACTAAAACAAAAAACATTATTCTTCTTTTTTTCATCTGTTTTTTTCGAAGCATTATTTTTTTATTTCTTTTTCTTCTTGCAATTTGTTCTTCTCGTGAATAATTATTATTTTTGTTATCTTGGCTCATTCTTTTCCCTCCAAAAAGAGTATAGTAAAAGAATATAACATAAATAGATAATTTTCAACAACAGAAAGGTTAAAAATTTGTTAATAAAATTTAATAAAAAATAAAATGGGAAATTCCCATTTTATTTTAGTAGTTCGTATATATAATATAGTGCATCTTCATGAGTAAGCTCTATATTTGGATTTGCTAAACTATCATTATATAAATTTAGACCATAGGCAATTGCAAAATAGTTTTTATCTTCCTTTGATAATTGCTCTTGATCTTTAAATAAATTATCTCTAAATATATTTTCTAAATTAGAAAGATTTTTGTATCCTGATACATTTACGATTAACTTTATTGCAAAATTATTTTTAGTAATATTGTCTTTTGAATTAAAATCAGATTTGTTTAATTCAAGTTCTGCAGGATATTCATATATATCCTTTATACTTTCTTCACTATAAATAATATTAGAGGAAATAGATTTAACTAAATAGACGAAATCTTTTTCTTTGATTTTTTCCTTTAGATTACTTACTCCAGGAACTCCTATTTTTAAAGTTTTAAGATAGTTTATTTCCTTTGCATATTTAGAATTATCAATATTATCATAAATTATTTGATTTTCTTTTATTAGATTTCCACTAAAGTCTATTTCATCACCATTACTTGAAAGTAGAATTGGTGCAGTATTTTCATTAAAAGTATAGACAAGTTTTGGAGTATTTTTATTATATATATAATATAGTCCAAAATCACCCTTTGAAAAAGCAATATCATGAGCTTTATCTTCAGGTATAAAATCATCTATTTTATTAAAATCTAGATTATTGAAGTTTACACTATAATGACTAATTTCTTTATTTTTATTATTTATTACAATTGAGATATTATTATTTATTACATAATTATTATTTTCAACTCTATTAAAACTAATAGAAGTTGTACTGTCATATAGGTTAATAGAAGGATTTTTCAAATCAATATTATTATTTTTAAAGTGTTTATTTAAAAAGTCCTTTGAAATCTTCATTGCAGTTTTTTCATCAAGTTTATCTTTGTCATCTTCAATTTGAATAAATTTATCATAACTTATTAAATTCAAATCTTTAGCCTCAAAGTAAAATTCTATTTTTGGAGTATTTTCCTTATCGCTATATATTATGCTATATAAATATTTATCTTCACTATTAATTAAGCTATAATCTGAAAAATTTAAACCTTTAGTATTAAAGTTTTTACTAATATAAGATTTATAGTCTGAAATAGGTCTTAGATTTTTGATTTTATCTATTTCTTCTTTTTCAACAGGAGTTAGTTCTACACTTTCATCGGCAGCTTCTTTTTCACTATTTAAAGATATTGGCATAATATTATTTTCAATAATAATTAAATCGCCATTTTTTGCATCTATTGGCATATTTTTATTAATTTGAGAATATACATTTAAAACTGTATTTTTTTCTATATCTTTAATGAAATAAGATAGTTTTAAGCTTTCTTTTTCTTGGAATATTTCTTTAGCTTTTTCAATATTTATAATATTATTTGTTTTTTCAAAGTCTTCTTTTTTTACTATTTTATCAATACTTCTTGAAAAGTTTGAAAGTTCTCCCTTAGTAAGTTCTATTGTAATAGATAAATAATCATTTAAAACAAAGATATCATTAACTTTTCTATTATAAGTAAATCTTGCATAGTTATTTTTAAAATTAATATCAAAATCATCTAAAGAGTATTCTTTTAATAAATTAGAGTCTATTTTATTTAGATAGTCTTTAATAATATTTTCAATTTCATCTTTATTTTTAATTAGAGCTTTATTTTCTTCTAAGTTTAAATATTTATCATAACTAATAATATTATTGTTTTTATCTGTTATTATATTTATATTTTCGCCCTTATTATTAGACCAAGAATAACTATAAAATAGATTTTTTTCAACATTAGTAGAAGTAAAATTAAATTTATCAAAATTATTAGAAATATTAAAAACTTTTTTAAGTCTTAAGACTTCATCTTTATTTGCTTCTACTTGATTGGTATTTTGAGCAAAACTTGGAATTGTAAATATAAATAAAAATAGTAGCGTAAATGACAATAAACGCTTTTTCATAGTATCACCTCTTATATATATGTACCCAAAATAGAAATACTACTATTTAATAAAAATATAATTTAAATTTAAGAAATACTGCTTTAAAAAGTAAACTGAAATTGACAATTTTTTTACAATTTTATATAATCATAGTATATGAATATAGGAGGAATTGTATGAAAAAATCAAAGGTTTTAATTACAACAGCTTTATCATGTGCACTACTTTTATCTGCTTGTGGAAATAAAGAAGCGAATAATAAAAATACTGCAACAAATAATAATGCAGTAGTAGAAAGTACAGAAGAAACAAAGGCTGAAAATGGAGAAATTATACTACACAGAAGTTATCTAGCTCCTCATGGAGACAAATCTTTTGGTAGAATAATAGTAGCAACAAGTGGAGATAAAATTGTAGCTGCAAATATTGATGAATTTCAATTTTTAGATTCAGCTGATGAAAAACTTCCAAATACAGACAAAGAGTTTGGAAAAGGATTTGCTGATGGAAAAGTTCTTGCATCAAAAAGACTTAATAACGAAATGTACAGTAAATTAATGGCTGAAAAGGGTGGAGCAACTAAGACAATTGTAGAAAACTATGAAGCGATTGAAAACTTTGCAGTAGGTAAGACAATTGAAGAAGTTGAAAAAGTTGCAAATGAAGCAAAACCAGGAGAAAAAGTAGATGCAGTATCTGGAGCAACTCTTGCAGACACTGTTGGATATTTAAATGCAATAGTTGAAACAGCAAAAGATGGAAGTCTTGCTACAACAGCAGCTTTTGATGGCAATGTAGAAGATTTAAAAATAGCTCAAACTTACACTGCAAATGGCGAAGAAAAATATGTAACAGATGCAGTAGTATTAAAAGATGGAGATAAAATAGTAGTTGCAAATATTGATGAATTATTCTTTATGGAAAATGGAGTTGGAGTTCCTAATTCTGACAAATCTTTCGGAGAAGGATACAAAGATGCTAAATCTCCATTAGTTTCTAAAAAAGTTAATAATGAAGAATATAGTAAAGCTATGAAAGAATACGGAAAATCAACTAAATCTATGATGGAAAATTACAAGGCAATAGAAGATTTTGCTGCTGGAAAAACAGCTGAAGAAATTAAAAATGTAGTTTCTGAATCAAAAGCAGGAGAACCTATTGATGCAGTTTCTGGAGCAACTCTTGCAGGAACAGGTGCACTTTTAACAGATATCACAGATGCAGCTTTATAATTAAAAGAAAATCAGTACTTAAGTGCTGATTTTTTTGTGCAAAAATTTAAGAAATATATTTAATTAAACAAATATTGTATTTTAAAAGAAAATATATGTCCACTTTTAAGCCTCTCTATGCTATAATATCTAAGATATTGGAGTGTGAAATATATGATTAGTGTTAATAATTTAAGTGTTATATTTCCAGATAAAAAATTATTTGATGATGTAAATTTAATGTTTACACCTGGAAATTGTTATGGAATAATTGGTGCAAATGGTGCGGGAAAATCTACATTTTTAAAAATATTATCAGGTGAAAAGGATCCTTCAACAGGAAATGTTTCTATAGATAAAAATTCAAGACTTAGTAAATTATCTCAAGATCACTATGCCTTTGAAGAAGAGATTGTAATTGATACAGTAATTATGGGAAATAAAAAACTATATGATATTGCTCGTGAAAAAGATGCAATATATATGAAACCAGATTTCTCTGATGAAGATGGTATGAAAGCTGCAGAATTAGAAGCAGAATTTGCTGAAATGAATGGATATGAAGCAGAATCAGAAGCTGCAACACTTCTTCAAGGACTTGGAATAAAAACAGATCTTCATGATAAAAAAATGGCAGATCTTGTAGAATCAGACAAAGTAAAAGTGCTTCTTGCTCAAGCGTTATTTGGAAATCCAGATATTTTACTTCTAGATGAGCCTACAAATGGTATTGACATTAGAGCTGTACTTTGGCTTGAGGATTTCCTTGCAAACTTTGATGGAATTGTAATTATAGTATCCCATGATAGATATTTCTTAAATGAAGTATGTACTCATATGGTTGATATAGACTTTAGTAAAATTACAATGTTTGTAGGAAACTATGATTTCTGGTATGAATCATCACAACTGGCACAAAGAATGGCTAAGGATCAAAATAAGAAAAAAGAAGATAAAATTAAAGAACTTCAAGAATTTATTACAAGATTCTCAGCTAATAAATCAAAATCTAAACAAGCTACAAGTAGAAAGAAACTTCTTGATAAAATCACTCTTGATGATATTAAACCATCTTCAAGAAAATATCCTTTTGTTGGATTTGAATTATCAAGAGAAGTTGGAAATGAAATATTAAATTGTGAAAAATTATCTGCAAAAGATGATGAAGGAAACTATTTAATACAAGATTTATCACTTAGAGTAAATAAAGATGATAAAATTGGATTTATAGGTAGTGAACTTGCAATTACAAAATTCTTTGACATAGTTAATGGCGAAGATGACAATTATGAAGGTGAATTTAAATGGGGACAAACTATAACTAGTTCATATTTCCCTAAAGATAATTCTAAGTATTTTGATGATGTAGATCTTACATTAATTGATTGGTTAAGACAGTATTCAGAAGAACAATCTGAAATTTATCTAAGAGGATTTTTAGGTAAAATGCTATTTAAAGGTGATGCTGCTCTTAAAAAAGCTAATGTTTTATCAGGTGGAGAAAGAGTTAGAATGATGTTTTCTAAAATGATGCTTGAACCTGTAAATGTTTTAACTTTTGACCAACCAACAAATCACTTAGACCTTGAAAGTATTGAAGCTGTAAATAATGGACTTATTAGCTTTAAAGGTAATATTATGTTTACTTCTCAAGACCATCAATTTATTTCATCTATTGCAAATAGAATAATTGAATTTTTCCCAGATGGAACATATAGAGATGTTTCAATGACATATGAAGAATACATTGAAAAATATGTTGTAGAAGACAAATAAGAAATATTTAAAGGCCAAAAGATAAACTTTAGGCCTTTTTTTATGCAAAAAATATAAAAATAATTAAAAATAAAACTTGACAATTAAAAAAATCCTGCCTATAATATTAAAAACAATCAAATAGAAAACTAGTTGAAAAGAAGAGTACCTTTTAGGAAGCTTTTACAGAGAATCTTCATGTGGTGAGAGAAGATAGAGAAAATTAAAGGGGAACATGGTCTTTAATGGTAAATGTCGAAATGTAGATATTTACGGGAGCTCCCGTTATAGAGCTAGAGTATGATAGTACTTGAAGAGTTGTATATTGTGAGGTGTACATAAAATAAGGTGGTAACACGATTATTCGTCCTTTGTATTTTTAATACAAAGGGCTTTTTTTTATGCAAAATTAGTGAAAGTGGGAGAAAAAAATGATAGAACTAAGAAATATTAATGTAGAATTCAATAGAAAAAATGAAAAATTTCATGCAGTAAATAATGTTTCTTTAGAAGTTTGTAAAGGAGATATTTATGGAATAGTTGGATTTTCTGGTGCTGGAAAATCTACACTTGTAAGAACTATAAATTTACTTCAAAAGCCAAGCTCTGGAGAAGTTTTAATAAATAATAAAAATTTAATGGATTTATCAAAAAAAGAATTAAGAGAAGAAAGAAAAAATATAGGAATGATATTTCAACATTTTAATTTAATGAATTCAAGAACAGTTCTTGAAAATGTAATATATCCTTTAAAAAATTCAGAATTATCAAAAAAAGAAATAGAAGATAAGGCAATTAAACTATTAGAACTTGTAGAGATTAAAGAAAAAAGAGATGTATATCCATCAGAATTATCAGGAGGACAAAAGCAAAGAGTTGCAATAGCAAGAGCTCTTGCAAATGATCCAGAGATATTACTTTGTGATGAAGCAACTTCTGCACTAGATCCTCAAATTACAGTTTCCATATTAAAATTACTTAAAAAAGTAAATAAATCTTTGGGAGTTACTATAGTTCTTATAACTCATGAGATGCAAGTTGTAAAAGAGATTTGCAATAAAGTTGCAATAATGGACAAGGGGCAGATTATTGAAAGGGGAAGTTTAGTTGAGATTTTTGCAAAGCCACAAAAAGAATTGACAATTAATTTTATAAATACAGCAAATAATACAATAAATACTTTAGAAAAATTAAAAGATCATTTAGATATTAAAGATTTTAATGAAAATAAAAGACTTGTGAAACTTTCCTATATTGGATCTTCAGCAGAAAAACCCTTAATAGTAAATCTATATGAAAAATTTAAAGTAAGTACAAATATTTTATCAGGAAGTATTGAATACTTAGGAGATACTCCCTTTGGAAATTTAATAGTTATAAATGAAGGTGATTCTGAAAATATAAATAATGCTTATAAGTATTTAGAAGAAGAAAAAACTCTAGTGGAAAGATTAATTTAGGAGGTAATTATGAATTATTTTAAAAATGCAATTGCAATAAAAGAAGAATTTTTAAGTGCAACAATATCCACAATATATATGGTGTTTTTTACAGCAATTATAGCAGGAATAATAGGACTTATTTTAGGAATAATTCTAACAGTAACAGAAAGAGATGGAATTTTAGAAAACAAAATAGTAAATAGTCTATTAGATAAAATAATAAATTTATTTAGATCAATTCCCTTTATTATTCTACTTGCAATACTTGCTCCACTTACAAGAGTAATAGTTGGTACAAGAATTGGAGAAAAAGCTGCAATAGTGCCACTTGTCTTTGGAACTTTTCCATTTTTTGCAAGACAAGTTCAAAATGTGCTTTTAGAAGTAGATAGTGGAATTATAGAAGCAGCAGAAGCTATGGGAAGTAGCGAAATAGAAATAATTACAAGAGTATATTTAAAAGAATCACTGCCATCTTTAATAAGAGTTTGTGCTATTACATTAATAAGTTTAATAGGACTTAGTGCAATGGCAGGAGCAATAGGAGCAGGAGGTCTTGGAAAGCTTGCAATAGCTCAGGGATACAATAGATTTCAAGATGATGTAACATTAGTTTCTATGTTTATTATTTTAATAATAGTATATATAATTCAAGGTATTTCAAATATTTTAATAAAAAAAACAATTCACTAAGGAGAGTATTATGAAAAAATTTAAAAAATTAGCTTTAACATTAATCTTATCAACCTTTGCACTATCACTTGTAGCTTGTGGAAATACTGATAAATCATCTATAAAAATAGGTGTAGTAGGAGAAAAACAAGAAGTATGGGATTATGTAATAGACAAGTTAAAAGATGAAAATATAAATGTAGAACTTGTTAAATTTACAGATTATAATCAGCCAAATGATGCACTTTTATCTAAAGATATTGAACTTAATGCCTTTCAACATCAAATATTTTTAGATAAATTTAATGAAGACAAAAAATCAAATTTAGTGGCAATAGGAAATACAGAACTAGCTCCTCTTGGAATTTATTCTTCAAAAATAAAATCAGTAGATGAAATCAAAAACAATGACAAAATAGCAATACCAGATGATATAACAAATGAAGCAAGATCTTTAGTTCTTCTTCAAAGTGCAGGACTTATAAAAGTTAAAAATGTAGATTTTCCAACATTAAAAGATATAGAAGAAAATAATAAAAACCTAGAGATTATTGAAATGGACGCATCTCAAACAGCAAGATCACTAGATGATGTAGCAGTATCACTTATAAATAATGGAGTGGCAACAGATGCAGGTTTTATTCCAACAGAAGATGCAATATTTTTAGAGCCAGTTGATAAGAATTCAAAACCTTATATAAATATTATAGTTTCAAGATTTGAAGATAAAGACAATGAAATATATAAAAAAATAGTTGAAGTATATCAAGAAGAAGATACAAAAAAAATAATAGAAGAAAGCTCAAAGGGAAGTGCAATACCAGCTTGGGATATTGAGTTTTAGGAGATGATTAAATGATTTTTGAAGATATTATTTTAGATAAAGAGATTTTAGAACTTAAAGATTATGTAGTAAATATTAGAAGGCATTTACATGAAAATCCAGAGCCAAGTTTAAAAGAATATGAAACATCAAAATATATTAAAAATGAACTTAAAAAAATTGGACTTTCCTATGAAGAAATTGGAGAAACTGGAATATTAACAGAAATAAAAGGTGAAAAATCAAAAAGTGATAAAACAATACTTCTTCGTGCAGATATAGATGCATTAGAATTATTTGACAAAAAAGATGTAGATTATGTATCTAAAAATAAGGGAGTCTGCCATGCCTGTGGACATGATGGGCATACAGCTTCACTTCTTTTAGCGACAAAAATATTAAATAGTAAAAAAGATGAATTTTCAGGAAATATAAAAATAATATTTCAACAAGCAGAAGAAATAGGAGCAGGAGCAAGAATATTTGTAAGAGAAAAAGTATTAGATGATGTGGACTTTGCCTTTGGAATTCACTTAAATTCACAAATGCCACTAGGACAAATTGGAATAAATAAAAAAGAAGTAAATGCATCTTGCGATATTTTTAAAATAAAAGTAAAGGGAAAAAGTGCCCATGCAGCAAATCCAGAACAGGGAAATGACTCAGCAATAGCAGTGGCATCAATACTTCTTGAAATTCAAAGCATAATATCAAGACAAAAAAATCCACAAGATATTGCTCTAATATCTATTGGAAAAATAAGTGCAGGAACAAAATACAATATTATAGCATCAAATGGAGAACTGGAGGGGACCTTAAGATGTTTTAATAAAAAAACTAGAAAAGATTTATTAGAAAAAATAGAGCGTATTGCAAAACTTTCTGCAGAAATTCATAACTGTAAAGTAGAGTTTTCAAACTATGACGCAGCATCACCACTTGTAAATGATGAAATATCAGCAGAATTTGTAGAAAATATTGCAAAAGATATAGTTGGAAAAGAAAATATAATAGAAAATAAACCAAGTCTTGGCGCAGAGGACTTTGCAGATTATTTAGAAGTTACAAAGGGATGCTTTGTATATGTTGGAAGTGCAAGCTCAGAAAAAACAAACTTTCCTCATCATAGTGAGTATTTTGACATAGACGAGAGAAGTCTTTTAATATCAGCAATGCTTCATATAAATGTAGCACTTAAATATTTAAATTGAAAAATCAGATAGCTTATTTTGTCTTTTTTAAATAAATTATGCTATAATAGATGAAATGCTATCGTGGCTCAGTAGGTAGAGCGCTACATTGGTAATGTAGAGGTCGGGGGTTCAATTCCCCCCGTTAGCTCCAGTATTACAGAGCTTTTTGTAGATGAAGCGATGCAAAAATTAATATAAAAATATAGAGCTTATTGATACTATGCCCTGTCAAGTACACATCAAATAAAATATTATAGATATTTTAATTTGTATTCTAAGGGAGATAAGTATCCTAAGGCTTTTTGAATA
>NZ_JAGGLJ010000002.1 GCF_017874395.1 Peptoniphilus stercorisuis
TATTGGAGAGGTACCGAAGTGGTCATAACGGGGCGGTCTTGAAAACCGTTAGGGTGCAAGCCCACGTGGGTTCGAATCCCACCCTCTCCGCCAAAAATAAATAAACTACCTTAAAAAACCTTGTAGTTTATTTTTTATTGAAAATTTGCGGGTGTAGCTCAGTGGTAGAGCCCCAGCCTTCCAAGCTGGTTGCGAGGGTCCGATTCCCTTCACCCGCTCCATAAAAATCATATGACCCATTAGCTCAGCCGGTAGAGCACCTGACTTTTAATCAGGGTGTCGCGCGTTCG
Organism: Peptoniphilus stercorisuis; assembly: GCF_017874395.1. Taxonomy (GTDB): domain Bacteria; phylum Bacillota; class Clostridia; order Tissierellales; family Peptoniphilaceae; genus Anaerosphaera; species Anaerosphaera stercorisuis. The sequence continues at coordinate 291 of NZ_JAGGLJ010000002.1, forward strand.
AATCGCGCATGGGTCACCATTTTAATTTATGTTTAATTGAATATTGGAGAGGTACCGAAGTGGTCATAACGGGGCGGTCTTGAAAACCGTTAGGGTGCAAGCCCACGTGGGTTCGAATCCCACCCTCTCCGCCAAAGAAGAAGATGAACAATTTGTTCATCTTTTTTATTGTCTAAAAGTTAGTTAGTATAAGTTATTTTAAGATCTAATCTTTAGTTGTGATTGAATTTTAAGATGATTGTTATGAATAAAACTCTTAGAAGAGGCAGGGTATATGTTTAAAGTTTTTAATTTTAAGGTATAAATTTATGAGATTATTTAAGATATAGATTTTTATTTTAATTTGTATTATAAGTAATTTAAATCTCTTATATAATTTAATTTTAATAATAAGTTTTGTATAATTATTTTTATTAGATTAAGAAGAGTTTTTATTATTAAAAGTTTAGACATATATTAATTAAATGTATAAAAAAATCATTTTAAATGTATGAATTTTGTGGAATTTAATTATAAGTGGGTATAAATTTATATGTAAGCAATTTAAATGTTATTAAATTTAATGATAATATCTGTAATCTGCTAGGTATTTGAAAGAAATTAGATTAATTATTTTAAAAAACTTGACACTTAAATAAAAATAGACTACTATAATGGTATAGTTTATATAAATAAAGAAATCCATTATAGGATATAGAAAGTATTTAATTTAAATAGAACAGTTTAATTTTAATAATGTAGAAATAAGAAATGTATAAAAACGTTTCCGTAAGATATAGGATAATTACTTAAATACATTATTTATAAACATTATTATAATTTTAATATAGCTCTTAGGAGTTAATGTATTTATAAGTAAAAGGGGGCAATTGAATGTTATTTAAAACAACAGAAAAGCATGAAGCACTTCGTAAAGATATTAGAAAATGGGCTGAGGATAATATTAAGCCTATAGCTTTTATGCTAGATCAAAACAATGAATTTCCAGCAGAACAAATCGAAGAGTTTGGAAAACTAGGATACATGGGTTTACCATTTCCAAAGGAATATGGTGGAGCAGGAGAAGATACTTTAAGTTATGCAATCGCTGTAGAAGAACTTTCTAGAGTAGATGGTGGTACTGGAGTTATATTATCTGCTCATGTGTCATTGGGAACATGGCCAATTTTTGCATTTGGTACAGAAGAACAAAAGAAAAAGTACTTAGTTCCTCTAGCAAAAGGTGAAAAAATCGGTGCATTTGGACTTACTGAAGAAAATGCAGGATCAGATGCAGGTGGAACAGAGACAAATGCTGTTTTACAAGGTGACCATTATATTTTAAATGGTTCAAAAATATTTATTACAAATGCTGATAAGGCTGATACTTATGTAGTGTTTGCAGTTACAACTCCAGGTATTGGAACTCATGGAATTTCAGCATTTATTGTTGAAAAGGGATGGGAAGGATTTACTTTTGGAGATCATTATGACAAATTAGGTATTCGTTCTTCATCTACTGCAGAGCTTATATTTAATAATGTTAAGGTTCCAAAGGAAAACTTACTTGGTAAAGAAGGTCAAGGATTTACTATTGCAATGCAAACTCTTGATGGTGGACGTATTGGTATTGCAGCTCAAGCTCTTGGTATTGCTCAAGGTGCTTATGAAGCAGCTGTTGAATATTCAAAGGAAAGAGTTCAATTTGGAAAACCAATAGGATTCCAACAATCAATTTCATTTAAGATAGCAGATATGGCTACTAAGTTAAGAACTGCAAGATATTTAATTTATTCTGCAGCAGAACTTAAAGAACATCATGAACCATATGGTATGGAATCTGCAATGGCAAAACAATATGCTTCTGATATTGCTCTTGAAGTTGTAAATGATGCTCTTCAAATCCATGGTGGATCAGGATATCTAAAGGGAATGGATGTTGAAAGATTCTACAGAGATGCAAAGATCACAACTATTTATGAAGGTACTAATGAAATTCAAAGGGTAGTTATTGCTTCTCATATTTTAGGAAGACCACCTAAGAAAAAAGGTGCAAGAGCAGGTGTTGATGCTCAAAAGAACCAAATTACAGGTGTTCGTAAAAATGTAATTTTTAAAGATGGTTCTGCACAAGAAAAGGTTGATGAACTTGTTGCTGCACTTAAGAAAGATGGATATGACTTTACTGTAGGAATTCCAATAGATACACCTATTGTTGAAGCTGAACGTGTAGTTAGTGCTGGTAAGGGTATTGGCGATAAGAAAAATATGAAACTTGTTGAAGATTTAGCTAAAAATGCTGGAGCTGCAATAGGATGTTCAAGACCAGTTGCTGAAACTCAAAAATACCTTCCTCTAGATCGTTATGTAGGTATGTCAGGACAAAAATTCGGCGGAAACTTATATATTGCATGTGGTATTTCTGGAGCTATCCAACACTTAAAGGGAATTAAAGATGCAACTACTATTGTTGCTATTAATAAAAATGCTAATGCTAAAATATTTAAAAATGCTGATTATGGAATAGTTGGAGATGTATTAGAAATTCTTCCACTATTATCAAAGGCTTTAGAAAGTGGAGAGAAAAAACCAGCTCCACCTATGATAAAAATGAAAAGATCAAAACCAGCTAAATTAGCACCTACAAAAACTTTATATGTATGTAATGGATGTGGATATGAATATGATCCAGTTTATGGTGATGAAGATTCAGATATTTCACCAGGAACAGTATTTTCAAAACTTCCAGATGATTGGATGTGCCCAAGCTGTGGAGAAGAAAAAGACGGATTTACAGAAGTAACATTCCCAGAGTACAGACAATAAGGTTAAAGGAGGACTAATATATGTATAATGTAAGAAAAGTAACTGAAGACCTATATTGGGTTGGAGTTAATGATAAAAGAATAGATTTATTTGAAAATATATTTCCAATTCCTAGAGGAGTTTCTTATAACTCATATCTATTATTGGATGAAAAAACAGTTTTATTTGATACAGTTGACTGGGCATATGCTCGTGAATTAGTTAAAAATGTTGAAACTGTACTTGATGGAAGGGACCTTGATTATATTATTATAAATCATATGGAACCTGACCATGGTGCTTCACTAGAAGCTATGTTAGAGCTTTATCCAAAAGCAAAAATTGTTTCTACAGAAAAATCATTTATGATTATGAGACAATTTGGATTTGATATTGAAGGTCGTGAAATTGAAGTTAAAGAAGGAGACTCAATGAACTTTGGTAAACATACTATTGCCTTTGTTGAAGCTCCAATGATTCATTGGCCTGAAGTTATGGTATCTTTTGATGTAACTAATGGAGTATTATTTGCAGCAGATGCTTTTGGTACTTTCGGATCTCTTGATGGAAAACTTTTCAATGATGAAGTTAATTTTGATAGAGATTGGTTAGATGATGCTAGAAGATATTATACTAATATTGTTGGTAAATATGGACCATTTGTTCAAGCTCTTCTTGCAAAAGCTGCAACTCTTGATATTAAAATGATAGCTCCTCTTCATGGACCAGTTTGGAGAAGTGATCTTGGATATTTCATTGACAAATATGACAAATGGAGTAAATATGAACCTGAAGAAGAAGCTGTAATGATTATTTATGCTTCTATGTATGGTCATACTGAAACAGCTGCTCAAGCTCTTGCAACTAAATTATGTGAAAGAGGAATGACTAATGTAGTTATGTATGATGTTTCAAGAACTGATACTTCATATTTAATTTCAGAAACATTTAGAGTTTCTCATATAGTACTTGCATCTGTAACTTATAATCTTGGAATTTATCCTAAGATGCATAATTATCTAATGGATTTAAAGGCATTAGATATTAGAAATAGAACATTTGCACTTATGGAAAATGGTTCTTGGGCTCCACAAGCAGGAGACAAGATGGAAGAATTCTTAGATACTGAAGTTAAATTAATGGATGTTCTAAATGAAAGACTTCTAGTAACATCAGCAATTAAAGATGTAAATGAGCATGAAATGGATTCAATGGCTGATAGTATTATTGATTCAATGGAAAAAAGAAGAGAATCAATTGAAAAATTCGGTAAATAAAATCTATAAATAATTAAAATATAATTCACTCCTAGGGCGACTTGGGAGTGATTTTTTATTGATAAAGAAAAATATATCATTTATACTATAGTTAATATAATAAAAGGAGGGATTGTATTATGGAGCATAATATATACCTTGACAAGGAGCGTTTAAACGAAGCGAAATCCTTAGTTGAAAGTCTAGGTGAATCTCTTTGACTTACCTACACTAAGGGAAAAGGTCAAGGGATTAAATGAAAAACAAATGGAAGTTGGATTTTGGGATGATGCAGAAGCTGCACAAAAAGTAATTAGAGAACAAAACCACTACCAATCAAAAATTGAAAAATATGAAGAATTAATGAAAAAAATATCAGAAACTGAAGATTTAATTGAACTTATGGAACTTGAGGAAGATTTTACTTTTTATGATGAATTTAAAGAGTCAGTTGAAGATATAGTTAAGAAGGCATCTAATTTTAAATTAGAGACGCTTTTAAACGGAGAATACGACCAAAATGATGCGATAGTATCTATTCATGCTGGAGCAGGTGGAACTGAGGCTCAAGATTGGGCTAGTATGCTTTATAGAATGTACACTAGATATTGTGAGCAAAGAGGATTTAAAGTTGAGACATTAGATCTTTTAAAAGAAGATGAAGCGGGAATAAAATCAGTAACTCTTCAAATTACAGGTGACAATGCCTATGGTTATTTAAAGGGTGAAAAGGGAGTTCATAGACTTGTAAGAATTTCTCCTTTTGATTCTAATAAAAGACGTCATACATCTTTTTCATCAGTAGATGTATATCCAAAACTTGATGATGACAATGAAGTTGAAATAAAAGATGAAGATTTAAAAGTTGACACATATCGTTCATCAGGAGCAGGTGGACAACATGTTAATACAACAGATTCAGCTGTAAGAATTACACATATTCCAACGGGAATAGTAGTTCAATGTCAAAATGAAAGATCACAAATTCAAAATAGAGAACAAGCTATGAATATGTTAAAAGCAAAACTTATAGCACTTGCAGAAGAAGAGAAGAAAGAAAAAATTGAAGACCTTCAAGGTAATTATTCTCAAATTGCTTGGGGTTCTCAAATTCGTTCATATGTATTTCAGCCATATACTATGGTAAAAGACCATAGGACAAATACTGAAATGGGTGATGTAAATAGAGTTATGGACGGAGATTTAGATGATTTTATAAATGCTTATTTACAAATGAAAGCACAAAAATAATGGGTTTTACCCATTATTTTTATATAAAAAATTATCTTAAAGTTTAAATTATATAATAAGGTGGTATTATGAAAAGTTTTATAACATTAATGAGCGCACCATTTTCATTTACAATTTTTAGAATATTGTCTATAGTTTTTATTGGTGTTTGGACTTATAGAGATGCAAAGAATAAAAATAATAATGATTATATTATTTGGACATTAGTGTCTGTTGTAGTTCCTTATTATTTAGGAGTAATTTTATATATTTTAGTTGGACGAAAATCTAGCAAGGTAATTTGTGAAAATTGTCATAATTATACAGATTTAGATAAGCCCTATTGTTCTTACTGTGGAGAGAAAAGAGAAGTAGAAGAAGATCATAAGTTTTATAAAAAAAATAATATTTGGGCAATTTTAAGTGTTATTTCTCTAGGACTTGCTTTTATTATTCCAATAATTTTCTTTGGAAGTAATTTTTTCTTTATGGGAAATCACAATATGATGATACCAAGAATGAATGGTATTGAAGATTATAGAGAATTTAGAAACTTTTATGAAGATGATAAAAGACAAAGTAATTATGAAAGTGGAGAAGTTGAGAAAACGAAAAATAAATTTAATTATAAATTTAGAAAATCCAATGAAAAAATGGTCAATAATGTAGTTTATAATAAAAATGGCAGTGATGCTCAAAGTGTAAATTTAGATTATAAAATAAAAAATGGAAAAGTTATTGGCAAAATATTTATTAAGGGAAATGAAATTAAGGATTTTGAATTTAATGATAAGTCTGGAAATATAAAATTTAACTTAAATGAACTAGCTAAGATATCAGCTTTTGAGAATGAAGAAAATCTTGATATTTCTTTTATATTTTATCTAGAAAATGCAACTGGAGAAATAAATATGAACTCTATTGAGGCAAATATTTATTAATATTTGAAATTATTATAAAGAAATTGTAGATAAAAGTGTAATAATTGTTTACAGTTTCTTTTTTCTATGTTAGAATGTTGAAAGTTTAAGATAAATTAGGGAGGTACTTATGGCAAAGGATGTAATAGTAGCATTAGATTTTGATTCTAAAGAAAAGACTATGGATTTTTTAGATAAATTCAATGAAGAAATATTTGTTAAAGTAGGAATGGAACTTTTTTATAAAGAAGGACCTGAAATCGTTCGAGAACTTAAAAAAAGAGGTCATAAAATTTTTTTAGATTTAAAACTTCACGACATACCAAATACAGTAAAGAATGCAACAAAATCACTTATGAATCTTGAAACAGATATGATAAATTACCATATAGCAGGTGGGGAAGAAATGCTTAGTGAGTCTGTAATTGAAGCTAAGAAAATAAATGAAAACATTATTACTCTTGGAATAACTATGTTAACTTCAACATCAGATGAGATGATGCATGAAAGTATTTTAATTAAGGATGATTTATCTGTTGAAGATACAGTACTTAGTTATGCAAAAACTGGCAAAAAATCTGGACTTTCTGGTGTAGTTTGTTCCGCTCTTGAGGTGCCAGTTATAAAAAAAGAATTAGGAGAAGATTTTATTACAGTAACTCCAGGAATTAGACTTAAAGGATCAAATACAAATGATCAAAAAAGAGTTGTTACACCAAGTGATGCAAGAAGTCTTGGAAGTGACTATATTGTAGTAGGTCGTCCAATTACAAAATCTGATAATCCAGTAGAAAGCTATCATGAAATTAAGAAGATGTTTTTAGGACTATAGGAGGAAAAATGAAAAATATTTCAAAAATACTTTTAGATATTAAAGCTGTTGCACTATCACCAGATGAGCCATTTACTTGGGCTTCAGGAATAAAATCTCCAATATATTGTGATAATAGATTAATACTTTCTTATCCTGAAGAAAGAAAAATTGTAGAAGATTCCCTTACAAATCATATTAAAGAAGAATATGAAGATGTAGAGTATATTATGGGAACAGCAACTGCAGGAATACCACATGCAGCATTAATTGCAGAAAGATTAAATCTTCCAATGGGATTTGTTAGATCTTCAAAAAAAGATCATGGAAAGCAAAATAAAATTGAAGGTAAAATTGTAAAAGGTGCAAAAGTTGTAGTAATAGAAGATTTATTTTCAACAGGTGGATCTTCAATAGATGTTGCAATTGCCCTTGAAGAAGTTGGATTTGAAGTACTTGGAATAGTTTCTATTTTTACTTATAATCTTCCAGAGGCTCATGAAAATTTTAAAAAACATAATTTAAAATACAGCTCCCTTACAAATTATGAAGAACTTACTGAATATGCAAAAGAGATTAATTATATTGATGATAAACAATTAAATAAATTATCTAAATGGAGAGTTAACCCTAATGATTCTTCTTGGATGAGCTTATAAACAATGGTCTAGTTAAACTAGACCTTTTTTTATTATGAAAAAAACTTATAAATAATAATTGACTTTTACTTTGAAGAGTTTTACAATTACATACAACATATAAAAATGCCTATAGTTAGTATAAATTAAAATCTATATAATACATATATTAAAATACTGATTAATATAGCAAATAAATAAATTAAGGGGTTTTGAAAATGGATGAGAGAATAGAAGCACTAGAGCGAGCGTTTAAAAATTTAAAACTTACAAAATTGAAATATAAAGATAATAACTTTGAAATTGAATTTGAAAAAGAAAATGACTTAAAAATAGATGATAAAAAAGGAATAAATCTTGAAGAGGAAATTTTAAAGCTAAATATAGAAGAAGAATTAAAAAAAGCTGGACTTAAAAGAGGACTTGAAAGTTTAGAAAGAGAAAAAGAACTAAAGAAAAATAAAATAGAGCATAAAGATTTAGAAAAAAGTCCTGAAGTTCTTGAAAAAGTAGAAGAGGATATAAAAGAAAATAAATCTTTAAAGGGAAATCTAGTGGAAGTAAAATGCCCTGTAGTTGGAATTTTTTATTCTAAAGAATCTCCTGAAAAAGAGCCTTTTGTAAGTATTGGACAAAGTGTTAAAAAAGATGAAACTATATGCATTATTGAAGCTATGAAGATGTTTACGGAAATCAAATCTCCAGTAGATGGAGTTGTTAAAAGTATAAATTATAGTGATGAGGACTTAGTAGAAGCTGAAAAAGTAATATTTGAAATAGAGGAATAATTATGTTAAAAAAAGTATTAATTGCAAATAGAGGCGAAATTGCCGTAAGAATAATAAGAGCTTGTAAAGAACTTAATATAAAAACTGTTGCAGTTTATTCAACAGAAGATAAGGATTCTCTTCATGTAAAACTTGCAGATGAAGCTATTTGTATAGGAAGTGCTAGAAGTAAGGATAGTTACTTAAATGAAACTAATATATTGTCCTCTGCAATTAATTTAAAATGTGATGGAATACATCCTGGATATGGATTTTTATCTGAGAATTATAAATTTGCAAAAAAAGTAGAAGAAAATGGAATGAAATTTATTGGACCATCTGCAGATATAATTGAGATGATGGGAGATAAGATAAAAGCTAAAGAACTTATGAAAAAAAATAATGTTCCAATAGTTCCAGGTTCAGATGGAGAAGTAGAAGATATAGACTCTGCAAGAGAAATAGTAAATAATATTGGGCTTCCTATTTTAATAAAGGCATCAGGTGGCGGAGGCGGTCGTGGAATGCGACGAGTTTACAAGATTGAGGATTTAGATAAAGAGTTTTCTGAGGCAAAAAAAGAAGCTATAGCAGCTTTTAACAATGGCGAAATGTATATAGAAAAACTAATAGAAAATCCAAAACATGTTGAGGTACAAATTCTTGCAGATGATTATGGAAATGTAATATCTCTTGGTGAAAGAGACTGTTCTATTCAAAGAAAAAACCAAAAATTATTAGAAGAATCTCCTTACAATACATTAAGTGATGAAATAAGAGATCAAATGTATAAATCAGCTATTATAGCAGCAAGATCTTGTAATTATACAAATGCAGGAACAGTTGAATTTGTACTTGATAATGATAAATTTTATTTTATAGAAATGAATACAAGAATTCAAGTTGAACATCCTGTAACAGAGATGGTAACAGGAATAGACCTTGTAAAAGAACAATTAAAAATAGCATCTGAAATTCCACTTAGTATAAAGCAAAGTGATATAAATATAAATACTCATAGTATAGAGTGTAGAATAAATTCAGAAAACCCACTAAAGGGATTTTTACCAGCAGCAGGAAAAGTTGATTTTTTAAACTTACCTGGTGGAAGAAATGTAAGATTTGATACTTACTTATACAATGGATGTAAAATCAGCCCTTATTATGACTCAATGGTTGGAAAACTTATAGTGTCAGACGAGTCAAGAAGTGGAGCTATAATAAAATTGAAAGAAGCTCTTAAAGAATTAAAAATCCTTGGAATAAATACAAATATAGAGCTACAAAATTCAATTATTTCAAATAATGATTTTATAAATGGAGACTATGACACTTCATTTATAGAAAAAAACTTAGACAAGTTATTAGCTGTAGAATAATATAGCTTGTATATTAATATATAAATCTCCTAAAAAAAGACTATCATTTAAGATAGCCTTTTTTGTTTATAAATTATAAAATTCTAAAAATGATTTATAAGTGTAGTAGTGATCATCTACACCACAAAGTTCACAAATAGAGTGCATAGCAAGCATAGGTCCTCCAATATCAACTGATCTAATAGGTAGTTGAGATGAGGAGATAGGTCCAATAGTAGATCCACCTCTTAAGTCTGATCTATTTACAAAAAATTGAACTGGAACCTTTGCACTTTCACAAATTCCCTTATAGATTGCAGAGGAAGTACTATCAGTTGTATAAGCTTGATTTGAAGCAATTTTAATAGCAGGTCCCTTATTAATAATTGGAATATTAGTAATATCATTTTTGTCTCCAAAGTTAGGATGCTTAGCATGAGCCATATCTGCAGAGATTAAAAATGATTTTTCAAGTGCAATTAAAAAGTCTTCTTCATTTAAATCTTGAGCAAGTGCAATTCTATTTAAAACACTTTTAACAAAGGGACTTCCAGCACCTTGCTTAGTACTACTTCCAACTTCTTCATTGTCAAAAGCAATGGCAATATTTGTAGAATCACTATTATGTGAATTTACAAGTGCAGTCATTGAAGCATGAACCATTGCAAGATCATCAAGTTTTCCAGAAGATATAAATTCTTCATTAAGACCTACTAAAGATCCATTTTCAGTAGCATAAAGATAAACTTCAAAATCTAATATATCTTTATAATCAATATCTAAATTATCTGCAAGAAGTTTAATTAAATAATTTTCCTTTTCAAATTCATCATTAATCATAGAAAGTAAAGGTAATGTGTGGACTTGAGCATTATATTCAAAACCACTATTTATTTCACGATTCATATGAATTGCAAGATTTGGAATAATCAAAATAGGTTTTTCAAGATCAACTAGCATTTCCTTAGGTTCTAGAGGATTATTTGATTTAACACTTACTCTACCTGCTATAGATAAAGGTCTATCAAACCAAGTATTTAATATAGCTCCACCATATACTTCTGTATTTAGTTTTAGATAACTATTATACATTGTGATTTCAGGATTTGGTTTAATCCTAAAACAAGGTGAATCTGTATGAGCTGCTACTAATTTAAATCCTGTATCAGAAACATCTTTATTTCCAAAATTAAAAGCAACTAGAGCAGAGTTATTTTTAGTAGTGAAGTATTTTTTTCCTCTTTCTAAATTCCAATTATCTTTTAAATTAATTTCAGTAAATCCATTTGAAAGTAAATATTTTTTTGTAACTTTAACTGCGTGAAAAGCACTTTTACTTTTATCAATAAATTCAATAAGATCAAGTGCAAGTTCTTTTTCCTTTGACATATTGTCCTCCCTTAATAATAATTAATATTTAATAATATTAAATCTATATCTATTATATAATATAAATATTAAAAAAAATTATTAATATAAAATAGGTGATTAAATGAAATTAGATAAAAGTTTTTATTTAAAAGATACAGTAGAAATTTCAAAAAGTTTACTTGGAAAAATATTAGTTAGAAAAACTAAAGATAAAACTTATAAAGCAAGAATAGTAGAAACAGAAAGCTATCTTGGAGTAGAAGATAAAGCTGCCCATACCTATAAGGGAAAAAGAACAAAAAGAACTGAAACTATGTTTTTAGAAGGAGGATATTGTTATGTGTATTTTACCTATGGAATGTATAATCTATTAAATATAGTAACAGAAGAAAAAGACAATCCAAGAGCTGTTTTAATAAGAGCAGTAGAGCCAATATCTAATATTGATGATTTTTCTATATCAAGATATAATTTAGAATATAATAAATTAAATTCCTATAAGAAAAAAAACTTAACTAATGGTCCAGGAAAGCTTACAATGGCTATGGAAATAGATAGAAATCTTGATAAGATAAGTATTTTAGAAGATGAAATATATATAGAAGATGATAACTTTAAAGATTTTAAAATAGTTGAGGCAAAAAGAGTGGGAATAGATTATGCAGAAGAATGGAAGGATAAATTGCTTAGATTTTATATAGAGGGAAATAAATATGTATCAGTTAAATAATATAATAATTTACTTTTTAATAGGGATGAATATATTGTCTTTTATACTTTTTTTTGTAGATAAAAGACTTGCAATCAATCATAAATACAGAATAAGTGAACATACACTTTTAATGTCTTGTGCCCTAGGATGATCAATAGGTGCAATACTTGCTATGAATGTATTTCATCACAAAACAAGAAAGATAAAATTTAAAATATTACCAATTCTATTTTTAATAGCACAAATATATTTAGTATATAGATATTTATTAAAAATATAAAATATTGAGCCTTAGGGCTCTTTTTTTATGTAAAAATTTAAGAAATTACTAAGATTATTAAAAATATATAAATATTTTTATGTAATTATTGACAAAAAAATGAATAAAACCTATAATTAGTTCAAAACTAATACATAAAGAATTTTATATAAATTTATTTATGTAATTTTAAATGGAGGTAATTATGATTTTTAATAAAGTAAAAGAAATAATTGTAGAAAATTTAGGTTGTGATGAAGAGGAAGTAAAAATAGATAGCTCTTTAATAGATGATTTAGGAGCTGACTCTTTAGATATTGTTGAGATGTCTATGTCCTTTGAAGATGAATTTAATGTAAAGATAAAAGATGAAGATTTTGAAAAAATAAAAACTGTAAAAGATATTGTTGATTATATAGAGAAGAACAATGGATGAGAAACTAATTTTTTTAAGGGATACATTTAAGGACTTAAAACTTTCTAATTTGAAATATAGGGATTTGAATTTTGAATTAGAATTAAGTTCTGAAATTATTGAAAAGAAAAATATTAAGTCTTTTGACGAGAATTCTATATCTAAAAGTAGTGATATTTCTAAAGATATAGAGGAGATTTTAGACAAAAAAGATTATTTAAAAATAAAGGCCCCTTTAGTTGGGCTTTTTTATTCTAAGCCTGATCCTAAAGAAGACTCTTTTGTTCACATAGGTAAAGAAGTGAAAAAAGGTGATGTTCTATGTATTTTAGAGGCTATGAAAATGTTTAATGAGGTAAAATCTCCAGTAAATGGAATTGTTAAAAGTATTAATTTTAAAGATGAGGATTTAGTTTCTGTAGATGATGTACTTTTTGAAATAGAGGAATAAAATGTTAAAAAAAGTTTTAATAGCAAATCGAGGAGAAATTGCAGTTAGAATTATTAGAGCTTGTAAGGAGTTAAATATAAAAACTGTTGCAGTTTTTTCAACTGAGGATAGAGATGCTCTTCATGTAAAACTTGCAGATGAGTCAATTTGTATAGGAAGTGCAAAAAGTAGCGAAAGTTATTTGAATATTAATAATATTTTAACTGCTGCAGTTAATTTAAAATGTGATGGAATACATCCTGGATATGGATTTTTATCTGAAAATTATAAATTTGCAGAAGAAGTTGAAAAGCTAAATATAAAATTTATTGGACCTTCTTCTAAGGTTATTAAAACTATGGGAGATAAGATTAAGGCAAAAGAACTTATGGAAAAAAATAATATTCCAATAGTTCCAGGTTCAAAGGGTGTTGTATCTAATGTAAATGAAGCAAAAAAAATTGCACAATCAATTGGTTTTCCAATTTTAATTAAAGCATCTGGTGGTGGTGGCGGACGTGGAATGAGAAGAGTTTATAATATTAAAAATATTGAATATGAGTTTAAAGAGGCTAGAAAAGAAGCTATTTCAGCTTTTAATAATGGAGATATGTATATAGAAAAATTAATTGAAAATCCAAAGCATGTGGAGATTCAAATTCTAGCTGATTCTTTTGGAAATATTATTTCTCTTGGAGAAAGAGATTGTTCTATTCAAAGAAAAAATCAAAAAATGATAGAGGAAAGCCCCTGTCCATCAATAGATGAAAGTTTAAGAGAAAAAATGTCTAAGTATGCTGTTTTAGCAGCGAAAGCTTGTAATTATGAAAATGCAGGAACTATTGAATTTGTACTTGATAAGGATAAATTTTATTTTATTGAAATGAATACAAGGCTTCAAGTTGAACACCCTGTAACAGAGATGGTAAGTGGAGTTGATATAGTAAAGGAACAGCTTAAAATAGCATCTAAAATACCACTTAGTATAAAGGATAATATAAAAATAAATACTCATAGTATTGAATGTAGAATTAATGCAGAAAATCCTTTTAAAAATTTTATGCCAGAGGCAGGAAAAGTTGATTTTTTAAATATTCCAGGTGGAAAAGATATTAGATTTGACACTTATTTGTATTCAGGATCAAGTATTAGTCCCTATTATGATTCTATGATTGGAAAATTAATAGTATGTGATAAGACAAGAGTTGGTGCTATAAAAAAACTAAGATCTGCAATAGAGGAGCTAGTAGTAGATGGTGTTATGACAAATTCTCTTTTGCAGTATTCAATACTTTTTAATGAGGAATTTATAAAGGGAAATTATAATACATCTTTTATTGAAAAAAACTTAGATGCTCTTTTATTATCTTTAGATTTAGATGTAGGTGATTAGTTGGATTATTTTGAAAAAAAGGGAATTCTAAAAAAAGTTAAAAGATATTGGCAAAGTAAAAAGAAAAAAAGGGAAGAAAAGATATTTATAAATTGTCCTAAATGTAAAAAATTAACTTTGAAAAAAGAATTAGAAGAAAATTTATATATTTGTCCAGAGTGTAATAATTATTTAAATATGCCAAGTATTTTTAGATTAAATAGTATTTTTGATTCTTATGAAATTATAAACTCTGATTTTAAAAATAGAGATCCATTGAATTTTCCAGATTATGGAGAAAAACTTGAAAGGGAAAGAGAAAAAACTGGATTAGATGAGGCAATTATTGTGGCAAAGGGAATGATTGATGATTTTGAAACCTATGTATTTATATTAGACAGTTCCTTTTTAATGGGAAGTTTAAGTACATATGTGGGATATAGAATAGTTGATTGTTTTAATAGGGCAAATAGAGATTCTCTTCCTGTAATATCTTTTAGTGCAAGTGGTGGAGCTAGAATGCAGGAGGGGATATTTTCTTTAATGCAAATGGCAAATACTACTTTTGCTTTAAGAGAACATTCAAATAATAAAAATTTATATCTATCTATTATGACTAATCCAACTACTGGAGGAGTTAGTGCAAGTTTTGCAAGTCTTGGAGATATTATAATTTCAGAACCTGGTGCAATGATTGGTTTTACTGGTCCAAGAGTAATAGAACAAACTTTAAATAGAAAATTGCCTGAGGATTTTCAAAGGGCAGAGTTTTTATTAGAAAAGGGATTTTTAGATGACATAGTAGAAAGAAGGGATTTGAAAAACTATATCTCTAAAATTTTAGAATACCATCAAGGGTGATTAGATGATTGAAAATATATTAAAAGATTTAATAAGAGAAGAAAAACTTTATAAGAAAGACAATAGAGATTTTAAGATCTATAAAGAAAATAAATTAAAAAATGAAAAGAAAAATTTAACTATGAGAGATAGAGTTTATTTATCTAGATATGAAAATAGACCAAAGGCAAGAGATTTTATAAAAAATATTATAAAAGGACCAATTTATTTTCATGGAGATAGATATTATTCTGATGATAAGGCTGTAATAGGTGGAATAGGAAAAATAAATAATACTGTTGTAACTTTTATTGGAATTGATAAGGGAAAAGATTTAGAAGATTCTATTTTAAAAAACTTTGGAATGGCTCATCCAGAGGGATATAGAAAGGCAGTAAGACTAATGAAAGAAGCTGAGAAGTTCAATAGGCCCATAATAACTTTTATAGATACACCTGGAGCTTATCCTGGAATAGGTGCTGAAGAAAGAGGGCAGTCTTCTGCTATTGCAAATTCAATTTATGAAATGACTTATTTAAAAGTTCCAATTATTTCTGTAATAACTGGAGAGGGATGCAGTGGTGGAGCTATTGGACTATGTGTAAGTGATTATTTAATAATGATGGAAAATGCAACTTATTCAGTTTTATCTCCTGAGGGATTTGCATCAATACTTTGGAAAGATTCTAAAAAATCTAGTGAGGCTATTGAAATTATGAAAATTTCTGCAAAGGATTTATATGATTATGATATTTGTGATGAAATAATTGAAGAGGATTTGGCACTAAATATTTATGATTTTAAGGAGAATTTTACTAGATTAAAAAATTCACTTTTAGAAAGTATAAATAGACTTAAAAACACAGAAGAAGAGTTATTACTTAGAAATAGACGAGAGAAATTTATGAGGTATTAAATGGGACTTAGTATTTTAAAATCTGGGAAGTATCTTCCTGATAATGAAGTTACAAATGATTATTTTGAAAAATATTTAGATACAAGTGATATATGGATAAGAAAAAGAACTGGAATAGAATCAAGAAGGATTTCAAAAAATTTAGATGTAAAATCTCTTTCAATACTTGCAGTTAAAAATTTAGAACTTTCAAAGGAAGATATAGAAAAAATAAAATTAGTAATAGTTACAAGTTTATCGGAAGATTATTTAATGCCTTCTATTTCATCTTTTATAGTTGGAGAATTTAATATTAATAATAAGGCTATGTCTTTTGATATGAATATTGCCTGTACAGGATTTGTATCTGCAACGGTCTTAGCTGAAAAGTATTTAAATAATGAAGAATATGCACTAATAGTAAGTGCTGAAGTATTAAGTAAATATACAGATTTTAATAATAGAGAAAATGCGATTTTATTTGGAGACGGCGCAGGGGCTGTTTTATATGAGAAAAATAATGAAGAATTTTTTTATGACAATGGAAGTATATTTAGTAAAGATCTTCATTTAGTTGGAAAATCCATTGAAAGAGAAAGTAGCTTTATAGAGATGAATGGGAAAAATATATATAGATTTACAATGGAATATGTACCAAAGAGTATTGAGAAAACTATTGAAAAATCAGGTATAGATATTTCTAACATAGATTATTTTATACTTCATCAGGCAAATATTAGAATAATTGAAGGTATTGCAAAAAGAGTTGGTGGAATAGAAAAATACTATTCTAATTTAAAATATTATGGAAATACTTCTTCTGCAACTATACCAATTTGTATAAGTGAAATCTTTGAAAAAAATATGTTCAAAAAAAATCAAAAAGTGCTTTTATCAGGATTTGGTGGTGGGCTTTCTTATTGTACTTGTATTGTAAATATTGGAGGATGAGATGAATTTACAAAATATATTAAATATTAAATATCCTTTTATTCAAGGGGGAATGGCCAATATTACAAATGGAGATTTTGCAGCTGATGTATCAAATGCAGGTGGTCTTGGAATAATTACAACGGGAGGATTTAGTCCTGATGAGCTTCGAGAAAATATAAGAATTTGCAAAAGTAAAACAAATAAACCCTTTGGAGTAAATGTAATTATGATGCACTGGGATATTGATGAAATTGCAAAGGTATTAGTTGAAGAAAAAGTAGAGGTAATTACAACTGGGGCAGGAAATCCAGAAAAGTATATTGATTATTGGAAAAACAATAATATAAAAATTTTCCCAGTAGTATCTACAACATCTCTTGCTATAAGAATGCAAAGACTGGGAGTAGATGGGATTATTGCAGAAGGACAAGAAGCAGGAGGTCATATTGGAGAGGCAACTACAATGACACTTACTCCTCAAATAGCTGATGTAGTAAATATACCTATAATAAGTGCTGGAGGAATAGCATCAGGACGACAAATACTAGCATCAGAAGTATTAGGTGCAACTGGTGTACAAATGGGAACTGTACTTCTTGGAACCAGGGAATGTCCAATACATGATAATTATAAAGAAAAATTAATAAAATCTAAAAATTCTCAAGTTATTGTAATTGGAAGAATAAATGGTCTTGCAACTAGAATGATAAAAAATAAAATGACAAGAGAATATTTGGAAAAGGAAAAAATGGGAGCAACTAAAGAAGAATTAGAGATTTATACTTTTGGTGCTCTTAGAAAATCTGCAAAACTTGGAGATTTAAAAGATGGATCTATAATGGCAGGTCAAAGTGTAGAGCAAATAAAAGAAATACTTCCAATAGAGAAACTTTTTGAGAAATTATATAGTGAATATAAAGAAGAAAGGGAAAAACTATGCAGATCAATATAAAGGAAAAAGAAATACTTCCATTGATGCAAGGTGGAATGGGTGTTGGAATATCTCTTTCAAATTTAGCAGGAAATGTTGCAAAGGAAAATGCGATAGGTGTTATTTCTGCAGTGAATATAGGTTATCAAGAAGAGGATTTTTTAGATAATCCACTTATTGCAAATATTAGATCTCTAGAAAAAGAATTATTAAAAGCAAGAGAAATTGCAAATAATAAAGGATTAATTGGAGTAAATATAATGTGCGCTATAAATGATTATGAAAAAATGGTAAAAGAAGCAGTAAGACTTAAATATGACATTATAATATCTGGAGCAGGGCTTCCTCTTAATCTTCCAGAACTTGTAGATGAAAATACTTTAATAGCTCCAATAGTTTCTAGTAAAAGGGCAATAAGTTTAATTATAAAAACATGGCTTAAAAGATATAATAGGCTTCCTGATTTTGTAATTGCAGAAGGACCTCTTGCAGGAGGTCACCTTGGATTTAAAAATATAGATGATTTAGAAAAAAAATCTCTTGAAGAAATTGTTATTGAGATAAAAGATTATTTAAAGGAAATAGAAGAAAAATATAAAAAGAAAATTTATTTATTTGCAGCGGGAGGAATAAGAACAAAAGAAGATAGAAAAAGATTAATGAAACTAGGAATAGATGGAATTCAAATTGGAACTCCCTTTATTGTAACTAGAGAATGTGATGCATCTTCTAATTTTAAAAGTGAAATAATAAATGCAAAATCAAGTGATATAAAAATAATAAATTCCCCTGTTGGAATGATTGCAAGAGCTATTAATAATGATTTTATAAAAAATACAGAAAAAAATAGAATTCCTTCAAGAAAATGCATAAATTGTATAAAAACTTGTAATAAAAACACAATACCTTATTGTATAACAGATGCACTAAATGACAGTGCAATGGGAAAAGGTGGACTTGTTTTTACAGGGGATAATATAGATTCTTTAGATAAAATTACAAATGTAAAAGAAGTTATTAGTAGATTTATGGAGGAATAATGAAATTAGGATTTTTATATAGTGGTCAAGGATCTCAAGAAATTGAAATGGGAAAAGATTTTTATGAAAATGAAGATCTAGCAAGAGAATTTTATAATAATATAAATTTGGAAAAAGATATAAAAAAATTGTCTTTTTATTCTGATGAAATAGATATTTCTAAAACTGAAAATACTCAAATAATATTAATTGCTTTTCAAATTATGATTAGTGATTTATTAGAAAAAAATAATATAAATCCAGATGCAGTTGCAGGTCTTAGTATTGGAGAATTTGCAGCTTTATATAAATCAGGCGTTTTAAGTAGTGAGGATACTTTAAAAATTGCAGAATTTCGTGGAAGAAAAATGTCTGAGATCTCAAAACATATAGATACTTCAATGTATGCAGTGATTGGATCAAAGGAAGAAGAGATAAATAGAGTTTTAGAAAAATATAATAATGATAAAAATTTTGCATCTATTTCAAATATAAATACAAAGGGACAAATTGTAATATCAGGAGAAAAATCTATCGTTGATTTAGCTGTAATAGAACTTAAAAACTTAGGTAAAAAGGCTATTAAACTAAAAGTATCAGGTCCTTTTCACACAGATTATATGAAATATGTATCAGAAGATTTAAGTGAATATTTTGAAAATATAGATTTTTTTAATGAGGAAATTCCTGTATATTATAATTTTTTGGGGAATAAAAGAAATAATGAAAATATTAAATATTTAATGACAAAGCAGGTTAAATCAACTGTAAGATTTGAAGAAGATTTAAAAAATATGATAGATGATGGAATTGATACCTTTATTGAAATTGGATATTTTAATATATTAAAGGGATTTGTAAGAAAAATAGATAAAAATATAAAAGTCTATTCAATTTCTACTTATAAAACTTATTTAGACTTTTTAAAGGAGTTTTCCTATGAAAAATAAAAGAGTATTAATAACTGGTGCAACAAAGGGAATTGGACGAGAGATTGCAAAGAAATTTGCAGATAGTGGATATAATATTATTATTAATTATAGAGATGAAAAAGAAGCGAGAAAACTTGAAGAAGAACTTTTAGAAAAAAATGTAGAAGTTTTAAAAATAAAAGCTGATATTTCAAATTATGAAGAATGTGAAAATATGTTTTTAGAAATAAAAGAAAAGTGGAAGGGATTAGATATTTTAGTAAATAATGCAGGAATTACTAAAGATAATATAATTCTTAGAATGACTAAGGAAGATTTTGACAGTGTAATAGATGTAAATTTAAAGGGAAGTTTTTATTGTATGAAATTTGCTTCAAAACTAATGCTTAAAAATAAGTTTGGAAGAATTATTTCTATTGCATCAGTTGTTGGAATACATGGAAATATTGGACAAATTAATTATGCTGCTTCAAAATCTGGTGTAATTGCAATGACAAAATCTCTTGCAAAGGAACTAGCTCGTAAAAATATAACTGTAAATGCAGTATCTCCAGGATTTATAGAGAGTAATATGACAGAGGATTTAAAACTAGAATATAAAGAAGAATTACTTAATAGAATTGCTGTAAATAGATTTGGACATGCAGCTGATATCGCAAATATAGTCCTATTTTTAGCAAGAGAGGAATCATCATATATAACAGGACAAAATATGGTAGTTGATGGAGGATTATTTCTATGAATAGAGTTGTAGTTACAGGAATTGGATTTATATCTCCAATTGGAAATAGTGAAGAGGAATTATTTAATAATATAAAAAATGGATATTGTGCAGTAGATTTTATAAAAAACATTGACACAAGTGATATAAATGTAAAAATTGCCTGTGAATGTAAGGATTTTAATCCCTTAGATTATTTTTCAAAAAAAGAAATTAAAAGGCTTGATAGAGTAAATCAATTTGCAATAGTTGCAGCTAGAAAAGCTATAGAAGATAGTATGATAAATTTTAGTGATTTTGAAGAAGATAGAATTTCTGTAATAGTTTCTTCGGGAATTGGAGGACTTTCTACATTAGAAAGAGAATCCTTTGTATCTTTTGAAAGAGGATTTAATAAAATTAGTCCATTTTTTATTCCAATGGTAATAGCAAATATGAGTGCATCTCATATAGCAATAGATTTATCTATACATGGATATGTAGGTTGCCCTGTGACAGCTTGTGCAGGTTCTGCTAATGCTATTTTAGATGGGTATAGAGGGATAAAAGATGGATACTATGATATTGCTCTTGTAGGAGGTACGGAGGCTAGTATAAATAAACTTGGGATGTCTGGATTTTCTTCAATGAGAGCTTTAAATGAAACTACTAATATTAATCGTGCATCAATTCCCTTTGATAAGGAAAGAAATGGATTTGTAATGGGAGAGGGATCTGCAATACTTGTTCTTGAAAAATTAGATTCTGCAAAAAAAAGAAATGCGAAAATTTATGGTGAAATAATCGGTGCAGGTATATCTTGTGATGCAGGTCATATTACAGCTCCAAATGAAGATGGAACTTATGTAAAAATGGCAATGGAATATGCTATTAAAGAAGCAAATATAAAAAAAGAGGAAATAGATTATATAAATGCTCATGGAACATCTACTCCATTAAATGATAAGACTGAATGTATTGCAATTAAAAAAACTTTTGGAGAATACTCTAATAAGATAAAAATGTCTAGTACAAAATCTAACACAGGTCATTTACTAGGTGCAAGTGGATCTCTTGAGATGATAATTTCACTACTTGCAATTAAAAATTCCTATATTCCTCCTACAATAAATTATGAAGTTTATGATGAGGATTGTAATACTTTAATTGTTAAAAATAAGGGAATAGAAGAAGACATTAATATAATAATGTCAAATTCACTTGGTTTTGGAGGGCATAATGTATCTTTAATAGCTAGGAGGTATAGTGATGGAATATAATTCAGATGAAATAAAAAAAATACTTCCTCATAGATATCCTTTTTTGTTAGTAGATAGAATAATAGATGGAAAAGAAAAAGAGTTTATTGTTGGAATTAAAAATATATCAATATCTGATGCAGTTTTTCAGGGACATTTTCCAAATCATCATGTATATCCAGGTGTATTAATAATTGAATCTATGGCTCAAGTGGGAGCTATATTATTATTATCAGAAGAAGAAAATAAAGGAAAAATTGCTCTATTTACAGGAATTAAAAATGCTAAGTTTAAAGGAGAAGTTTTCCCTGGAGATAGACTAATTATTAAATGTGAATTTATAGAAAAAAGACTGAATATAGGTTTTGCCAGTGCAAAGGCCTATGTTGAAAATAAGCTAGTTGCCTTTTGTGAAATGAGCTTTGCAATTAGTTTACCTTAGTATCTTAAAAGTTTACAATAGTTCTTGTCCTTGTAAAAGTTATCTGATATTATTATTATATTATTTAGAGGTGAATCTAATGGTAGAAGAGATTTTTTCAGAAGTATATGATAAATTCAAACTTAACTTTTATAGAAATATATTTCAAGGATTTGCAAAAAGAGAAGCAAGTTTAACAGCTACAGAAACTTTTTGTGTAGAAGTAATATATGCACTAGATAGACCTACAATAAATCAATTGGGAAGATTTTTAGAATTATCACAGCCCAATATAGCTTATAAGGTAAATAATCTTGTAAAAAAGGGATATGTGAAAAAAATCCAATCTAAAGAAGATAAAAGGGAGTTCTTTCTAGAGGTAACAGATAAATTTCATAATTATTATGATATAAAAAATGAGTATATGAAAACTGTCCTAGAACGTGCAAGAGAAAAGTTTAGTAAAGAGGAAATGGCACAATTTGAATATATATTAAAAGTAATGTCAGAAGAATTAATGCCTGAAATAACTGAAGGTATGAAAAAAGATTAGATATTTACCTCTAGAGTAAATATCTTTTTTATGTACATAGGTATAATTAAAGCCTATAATAGAAGGAATTAAACTATTATAATTGAAACTTATCTTTAGTTGTACTACACTATTAATCTAGGATAGAGGTATTATATGATAGAAATAAAAAATGTATCGTTTAAATATAATGAAAATGATGATAGAAATGTCATTGACAATTTAAGTTTAAATATTGAAAGAGGAGAATTTGTAGCTATATTAGGACACAATGGATCTGGAAAATCTACTCTTGCAAAATTAATAAATGGACTTTTAATCCCAAGTGAGGGAGATGTATATGTTGATCTTATGAATACAAAATCAGAAGATGATATATGGAAAATAAGATCTCGTGCTGGAATGGTTTTTCAAAATCCAGACAATCAAATTGTAGCAACAATGGTAGAAGAAGATGTGGCTTTTGGACCAGAAAATTTAGGGATTCCAACAAAGGAAATTCATGAAAGAGTTGACTTTGCACTTAAATCTGTTGGAATGGAAGATTTTAGAAAAAATGCCCCACATATGTTATCAGGAGGTCAAAAGCAAAGAGTTGCAATAGCAGGAATTCTTGCAATGACGCCTGAGTATATTATTTTAGATGAACCAACTGCAATGCTTGATCCCAATGGTAGATCAGAAGTTATGAATACTATTAATATGCTAAATAAAGAGCAAAATAAAACAGTGATTTTAATAACTCACTATATGGATGAAGCAGCAATGGCAGATAGAATAATTGTAATGGAAAAAGGTCATGCAATAATGGAAGGAAGTCCTCGTAATGTATTTTCACAAGTTGAAAAAATTAAAGAAATAGGACTAGATGTTCCACAAGTTACAGAACTTGCATATGAACTTTTTAAAGAAGGCTTTAATATAAATAGAAAAGTATTAACAGTAGATGAGTTGGTGAAAGAAGTATGGAAATAGTAGAAATAAAAAATTTATCTCATATATATGGAGAAGGTTCTGTTTTTGAAAAAAAAGCCTTAGATAATGTAAATTTATCGATTAAAGAAGGTGAATTTCTTGCTTTAATAGGGCATACAGGATCTGGAAAATCAACTTTAATTCAACATTTAAATGGACTTTTAAAGGCAACTTCTGGAAATATATTTATAGATAATGTAGATATTACTCAAAAGGGAGTTATGTTAAGAGATATTAGAAAAAAAGTAGGACTTGTCTTTCAATATCCAGAATATCAACTCTTTGAAGAAACTATTGAGCGTGATGTTGCTTTTGGACCTATAAATCAAGGTTTAACAGGTGAAGAGCTAAATAGTAGAGTTAAAGATGCAATAGAATCTGTTGGACTTAATTATGAAGAGTTAAAGGATAAATCACCCTTTGAGTTATCAGGTGGACAGAAAAGAAGAGTTGCAATTGCAGGCGTTCTTGCAATGGATCCTAAAATTTTAATACTTGATGAGCCAACTGCAGGACTTGATCCAGCAGGTCGTGATGAAATATTAGGTGAGATAAAAAATATATATGAAAAGAAAAATATTACTATAATATTAGTAAGTCATAGTATGGAAGATGTTGCAAAACTTGCTGATAGAATTGTAGTTATGAACTCAGGAAAAATATTTATGGACAATACACCAAGAGAAATATTTAAAAGAGAAGAAGAACTTATAAGTGTAGGGCTTGGAGTTCCACAAATAACATCTTTTATGAGAGCATTAAAGAAAAAAGGTGTAGATATAAATGATGATTGCATAACTATAGAAGAGGCAAAAATAGAAATAGAGAAATATTTGAGAGGTACTAATGCTTAAAGATATAACAGTAGGACAATTTTATCCAGGAAATTCATTAGTCCATAAGCTTGATCCAAGACTTAAAATAATAATAATGTTATTTTATATTATTTCATTATTTTTTGTTAACACATATATTCCCTATGTTTTTATTGCATTATATTTGTTACTTATAATAAAAGTTGCAGATATACCACTTAAAATAGTATTAAAGGGAATTAGACCACTTAAATGGATTTTATTAATAACCTTTGTAATAAATTTATTTTTTATACAAGGTGAAGAAATATTTAGAATTGGTTTTTTATCAATTACTAAAGAAGGTTTAGATACAGCATTAAAAATGGCAATAAGACTTGTGCTTTTAGTTTTAGGAACAAGCCTTTTAACACTTACAACATCACCAATAGAGATGACAGATGGTATTGAGGAACTTTTAAATCCTCTAAAGAAAATAAAAGTACCAGCTCATGAAATAGCAATGATGATGACTATAGCTCTTAGATTTATACCAACATTAATAGAAGAAACAGACAAAATAATGAAGGCACAAATGGCAAGAGGCGCAGATTTTGAATCTGGAAATATTTTAAATAGAGCTAAAAATTTAGTTCCACTTTTAGTCCCATTATTTATAAATTCCTTTAGACGTGCAGATGATCTTGCAACTGCAATGGAGGCAAGATGTTATAGAGGTGGAGAAGGAAGAACTAAGTTTAGAGAATTAAAACTTAAAAAAGCAGATTATTTAACTTTTATATTTAATATTGTATTTTTTGGAGTAATAATTTTTTGGAGATATATATGAAAAATATAGTATTAAAAATAGCCTATGATGGAACCTCTTATCATGGATATCAAGAACAACCAGGATATAGTACTGTTGAGGGAGAACTATATAAAGCTGTAGAAAGTACTGTAGGACATAAGGTTAAATTATATATGGCAGGAAGAACAGATAAGGGAGTTCATGCTCTTGGACAAACTGTAAATTTCTATTCAAATACTACAATTGATTTAGGAAATCTTCCAAAGGTTATAAACTATCATTTGCCAGGAGATATATCTGTAATGGGTGCAAAATATGCAGAAGAAGATTTTCATTCTAGATATTCTGCAAAGAAAAAATTTTATAGATATATTATATATAGAGGAAAATACAGAAATCCACTATATGAAAATAGAGCCTATCATTTTCCATATACTTTAGATTTAGATAAAATGAGAAAATCTATGGAGTGTTTAATAGGGGAACATGATTTTAAAAGTTTTATGGGAAGACATGCTGTAGTAAAAGATACTATTAGAACAATAAATAAAATTGAAATAACGGAAAAAGGCGAGCTTGTCTATATTGATTTTTATGGAAAGAGCTTTTTAAAAAATATGGTTCGTGTATTAGTTGGAACAGCAATTGAAATAGGTACAAATCATAGAGATGTTGATTTTATGAATAGAGCACTTATTGCACAAAAAAGAACATCAGCAGGGCCAACAGCACCATCTTGTGGACTTTATTTAATGAAAATATATTATTAGATCTATTATTTATAATAGATCTTTTTTTTATAAATATTGTAATAAAATTAAAAGTATTGTATAAAAACTTCTTTTAGTTTATTATATTCTTAGGTAAGGGGGAATTATGAAACTTATTTTTAATATTAAAAAAACCCTAAATAATACAAAGACATCTTTTAAAAGATTTCCAGTAGGAATGATAGCATCTTTTTTAAGTGCTTTATTTTTTATCTTAGGTGTTTATTCTGAAAGAATGAGTGGATATAATGGAAACAATACAAAAAATGGGTTTTTATTTTTAATAGCAACATTTTGTTTTGTATTTATAGATCTTTTTTTAGAGGGACTAAAGGGAATAGTCAAAAATGAAGAAGATTTACAAAAATATAAATTAATAAAAATTGTTTTGATTATTTTATCAGTTCCAATACTTTATGGAATAAAAGAAAATATGTTAGGCTTTGAAGAAGCACTATTTTCCTATGATAATAGTTATAAATATTTTGGCTTATTGCTATTTTTTATAATAGCATCTTTTTTTATAGCGAAGTTATTTTATCATAAGGATTATATAGCATATGTAATAAAAATAATGGGAGCTGGATTTGTATCTTTATTATATTCAGGAGTTTTGTTTTTAGGGCTAAGTGCAATTTTCTCAGCACTTCATCACTTAATTGGCTTGAAAATCACATCAAATATTTATGTATATACTTCGATTTGTATTTTTATACCATTTAATATAGGGATATTTCTTTCGAATTTTCCTAAGGGAGAAACTTCATTAGCAAATTATGAAATTTCAAAGGC
The DNA here is from genome assembly GCF_017874395.1 of Peptoniphilus stercorisuis. Lineage (GTDB taxonomy): Bacteria > Bacillota > Clostridia > Tissierellales > Peptoniphilaceae > Anaerosphaera > Anaerosphaera stercorisuis. The sequence continues at coordinate 27,218 of NZ_JAGGLJ010000002.1, forward strand.
AACAAGAGTATTACTTAATTATATTTTAATGCCGATTTTTTCAATATATTTAATAATTTTATATATATATTTTGCTAAACTTATATTTATAGGAGAACTTCCAAAAAATATATTAATTCATTTAATACTTTGGTTTTCTCTATTTTCAGTAGTATATTTATTTGTACTAGATATTATAAAAGATTCTAAATCTGTAAGAGATTTTAGAAAAATCTTTCCAGTACTTATGATACCTGTAATACTTGTAATGTTTTATTCAATAATACTTAGAATAGGAGATTATGGAATTACAGAAAACAGATATTTTGTTATAGCTGCAGGAATATTATCACTTGCTTCAATGATTTATTATGTATTTTATAGAAGTAATTCAAATATAGCAATTCCAATATTATTATCTGTAGTAATTTTAATTTCAACAATAGGACAAGTTTCAGCATATAATATGTCTGCAAATAGTCAAAATTCTAGACTAAAGAAAATACTGCTAAAAAATAATATGTTAAATGGAAATAAAATAGTTCCAAAAACTGATGTTTCAGATAATGACAAGGCGAAAATATCAGAAATAGTAAAATATATGTGTAATAGTCACAGAAATTATGAACTTAACTATGTTCCAAGTGATTTTAGTTGCTCAGATGAAAGTATGAAAGAAGTATTTGGATTTGATCATACAGATTCTTATGAAGAGTATGATGATATGTATTATAATTATGATGCTAAGGTTTCAATAGATATAAATGGATATTCAAAACTACTTTTAATTGATTCTTATCCAGATTCAAATATATCTAAGACAGTTGGAAACTATAAAATTAGAAGAAAATCAAATTTCATTGAAATATACTTTAATGATGATGATAAAGATAAAGAAATAGTAACTATAAATATGAAAGATATTAAGAACAAATTAAAGGTTCTTAAAAAGACAAAGGAAATTATAGATCCAGATGATTTATCAATAAAGGGTAAATCTGGAAATATAGAATATAAAATAGTATTTACATCACTTAACTTCTATGAGGGAGAGATTGATTCAGAATATTATAGTTGTAGTTTCTATCTTTTGACAAATATTAAAAATTAAGGCTTAAAGTTACTTTAAGTCTTTTTTTTATATAGAAAAATACTATTTATGATAAAATAATTGAAGAGGTGAAAAATGAAAAAAGATATTGTTCCAGGTACAGATTATGTAATATTTCAAGATGATAATGTCTTTAAATATACTACAGACTCCCTTCTTTTAACTTCTCTTGCAAGACCAAATGGAAGAGTGTGTGATATAGGAAGTGGAAGTGGAATTATTTCACTAAGATTAATAGATAATAAAAATATAAAGACTTTTACTAATATAGAGCTAAATTATGATTCTTATGAGATTTCAAAAAAATCAATTAGAGAAAATCAATTAGAAGATAAGATAAATAGTTTGAATATAAATGTATTTGATGTGAAAAAGCACTTTGACAATCAAAGTTTTGATACAGTTATTATGAATCCACCGTATTTTTCAAAAAGTCTTAAAAATTATAAAAAATCAAAAGAAATTGCAAGACATAGTGATTCAATAGAGGGATTTATTCAAGCAGCTAAATATTTACTTAAAAATAGCGGGAAACTTTTTTTAATATTTCCAACTAAGAGATTAGTAGATTTAATATTTATTTTAAGATCTGAGGGGCTTGAGCCTAAAAAATTGAGATTTATAAAAAATGATAAAGATAAAGAAAGTTATCTTGTCTTTGTAGAGGCTGTAAAGGAAGGGAAATGTGAAATAAAAATTCTTCCTGATTTAATTCTCTATGAAGATAAAAAAAGAAGTAGTGAACTTGAAAAAGTATATGAAAATAAGGAGATTTAAGTGATATATTTTTGTCCAACACCAATAGGAAATTTAAAGGATATAACTAAAAGAACATTGGAGGTTTTAGAAAGTGTAGATATTATTGCAGCAGAAGATACAAGAATTACACTTAAACTTCTAAATAGTTATGGAATAAAGAAAAAATTAATAAGCTATCATAAATTTAATGAAAAAGAGCAATCAAAATATATTATAGATTTATCAGAAGATAAAGATATTGCAATAGTAACAGATGCAGGACTTCCAGGAATAAGTGATCCAGGAGAGGTTCTTGCAAGAGAACTAATAAAAGAAAATATAGATTTTACAGTTTTACCAGGACCAAATGCAGCTCTTACAGCCTTAGTATTATCAGGGCTTAGCAGTGAGCATTTTATGTTTTATGGATTTTTAGACTCTAAAAGTTCTCATAGAAAAAAACAATTAGAATCATTAAAAGAATTTCCCTATACAATGATTTTTTATGAAGCTCCTCATAGATTAAAGCAAACTTTATTTGATATATATGAAGTTTTAGGAGATAGAAAAATTTCAATTTCAAGAGAAATAACTAAAATGTATGAGCAAACTCTTAGAAATACTACAAAATACTTTTATGAAAATTTTGATGAAATAAAATTAAAAGGTGAATTTGTAATAGTTATAGATGGCTATGAAAAAGAAGAAGTTGAAATAGATATAGAAGAACTTTTAAAAGAAAAATTAGAAAGTGGAATGAAAAAATCCCAAGCTGTTAAGGAAATTTCAAAGGAATATGATATACCAAAAAATGAAGTTTATAAAATTAGTTTAGAGGTTTAATATGAATGATTTTTTAAGTATTCAAAGAGAAATTGAAGATGTAAATGAATTATTGCTAAATAAATATAGTGATTTATTTAAAATGGACAATGAAACTTTTAAGAAAGAAATTTTAACTAAGGTTGGTAAAATAAATAAATTAAAAAAACTTTCAAAGGAAGAACTTAATAATATTGGAATAGTAGTTGGAGTAGATGGCTCTACAAATAGAGTTGGTGGAGCATATCCTCACTATATAGAACTTTTTCAGGCATTGGCAAAGCCAACAGTAGGTAAGGATTTATTTTTAAATGAATGCTATACTCCAATGCTTAGCTCAAATGAAGAGGACAGTGAAGAAAAAGAAAGAAAGACAAAGGATATTATGCTAGCTCAAATAGAGCTTGATGTTGCAATAGAATTTGTAAAAAACAATAAAGTAAATATGCTTATGATGGATGGAGGTCTTATTAGATATAAGATAAATGACAATGATAGGTATAATGAGCTAAGAGAATTATGTGAGGAAAAAGATATAATATTTTTTGGTGTTATAAAAGATATTAAGACAAATATAATTGCAAGGGCTTTTCAAAAGGATTTAAGTATATATGATAGAGAGCTTTTATTTGGAAGATTAAATAAAGGTGAAATACTTGAAATATTTGATTCCTATAATAAAAAATATGAAGAGGAAGATGGATTAGTATCAGCTTTTTTAAGAACTAGTAAATCTGCAAATGCAATAGGTCTTGATATTATTGAGTCTCAAAGAGAATATATAGAAGATGTTTCGAATTTAGTTTATTCTTTAACTCCTGATTCATCAAGAGGTGTGCCACTTTGGCTAGATATTGTTGATAAAGAGGTAAAAATAACAGATGCTCTTATTAAAACAATGCTTGAAGAGTATTTAGATAGAGATATTTATGAGAGATTTTTTGTATCAGAAAGAGATAGGAGAAGTTTATGAAAGTTGTAGGAATAACATCGCAACAGGAAGTGTATATAGGATCTCAAGATAGAAATTTTAGAATTAATGAGTTTTTGATTGTAGAAGATAGCGTTCAAGGTGAACTTCTTGGAGAAGTAGTAGAGGCAAAAACTTTTAATAGATATATTCCCTTAGATGTAGGGGGAGATTTTGTAGATGCTTCAGTTTTAGAATCTTTAAGAGCTATGGGATATGATGTAAATAATGAAACTGTATATATTGCAAGACTTAGACTTACTAAAGAAGCTCTTTATCCAGTGCTTACAGGAAGTGATGTGAGAGTTCCAGAATTTAGTGAAGTTAAAAAACTCTTAATAGGAATAGATACAGTTGATGGACTTGTACTAGGTGTTATAAGAAATACAGATGATCTTACAAAGGATATGGATGATCAATATAAAAATCTATGTGAAACCTTTGAAGATGGAAATACTTATGCTCAAAGAGAACTTCCATATTTATTAGAATATAAAACAATGCATGAATACCCTCATATTGGAATATTTGGAGGATCAGGATCAGGAAAGAGTTTTGGACTTCGTGTAATACTTGAAGAGTTAATGGAAAAAAGTATTCCAACAGTTGTACTAGACCCACATTATGAAATGGACTTTTCAGAAAGTTCAAATAAAGACTATAAAGATAAATTTAAATGTCTTCAAATAGGAAGAGATGTAGGTATAAAATTTGAAGACTTAACAAGTGGAGATATTAAAAATTTACTTAATGCAGCATCTCATTTAACAGACTCTATGAATAATGTTGTAGATGAAATGTTTAAAAAGGGAAATAGTTATTATTCATTTTTTGAAAAACTTGATAATTTATCTATAGCACAAGATCTTGGAACTACGGAAAAAATTCAAAATAAAATAGATTATGCAGATTCAATAGAAGATGAAAAAACATGGCAAAAAAGACTTGAAATATTTGATAAATATTCTACAAAATGTCCAGCAGCTTCTGTAAGAGGAATAATTTGGAGACTTAATAGACTTTTTCATGAGGGAATATTTAATCAAAATATAAATCCTGTAATAGATGGATTAAAAGCAGGAAAACTAATAGTCATTCAAGGATCAACTAGAATGATACAAGTATTTTCAACTTATTTATTAAATAAAATTTATTATGAAAGAAGAGATTATAAAGAGGCGGTATATAATCAAGAAGTAAAAGATTTCTTTCCACCATTTATAATAGTTACAGATGAGGCTCATAACTTCGCTCCAAAGGCTGTTGAGACTCCATCAAAGGCAGTTTTAAAAGAAATTGCACAAGAAGGTAGAAAGTATGGAGTATTTCTAATACTTGCAACTCAAAGGCCAACTCTATTAGATGAAACTATAACAGCACAACTTAATACTAAATTTATATTTAGAACAGTAAGAGCATCAGATATAGACACTATTCGTGAGGAGACAGATATTTCAACTGATGAAGCAAAAAGACTTCCGTATTTGTCCACAGGAGATGTTTTTATTTCATCATCTCAAAGGGGAAGAACATCTTATGTTAGAATTAGAGCAGCTAATACAAGATCTCCTCATAAGGAAAACCCCTTTGATGAGCTAAATAAATATAAAAATAAAGAAAATGAAGAATTTTTAGAATATATTAAAGAATATTTTCCAATAGATGTGTCTTTAAATTCACTAGATGTAATTAAAGGACTTTCAGAAAAATATTCAATAAATATAACATTAGATCAATTAAAATTAAAACTTAGCGTATTATACGAAGAAAAATTAATTGATGTAGAAGAAAATTTCCTTGGAAAACAATATATATTAAAAGAGGATTAAAAAAATGTCCACAATTCATAAAAATAGGGTATAAATTTATAGTCTAAATATTACTAGTTTACAATATGATATAATCTTAATAAAGACAAAGGGGTGACATATGACTTTAAATATATTAACGATAGGTATCATAATACTGATTAGCGTTTTTTTAAATAAAGCATCAAGTAAAATTGGAATACCAACATTACTTGCTTTTATTATCCTTGGATTACTATTTGGATCTGAGGGAATAGTAAAGATACCTTTTGACAATTATGAGTTTGCTTCTAGAATTTGTACTGTGGCCTTAATATTTATTATGTTTTATGGAGGATTTGGAACAAATTGGATGGAAGCTAAAAAAATTGCACCTCAAGCTATTCTTCTAGCAAGTCTTGGAGTAGCTATGACTGCAGTTTTAACAGGACTATTTACTTATTATGTTCTTAAATTTGATTTTTGGGAAAGTATGTTAATGGGTTCTGTAATTTCATCAACAGATGCAGCTTCAGTATTTACAATACTAAGATCGAAAAAATTAAACTTAAAAGACAATACAGCTTCTATGTTAGAACTTGAAAGTGGTAGTAATGACCCGTCATCATATATGCTAACAGCAATTACACTTTCAATAATGAATGGAAATGCCAATGGTACTAAAATTATCTATATGGTATTTGCTCAAGTTGTATATGCACTTTTAATAGGATTTATAATTGCTAAGCTTTCAATTTATTTACTTAAACATTTTGATTTTGAAATAAATGGTTTTGATGCAGTATTTGTACTTTCAGTTGCAATATTATCCTATGCAATACCAGAGGCAATAGGTGGTAATGGTTATTTAAGTGCTTATATAGTTGGAATTATGCTTGGAAATCAAAATTTTAAAAATAAAGTTGATTTAGTTCATTTTTTTAATGGAGTTACAGGATTTATGCAAGTTATAATATTTTTCTTACTTGGACTTTTAGCATGGCCATCAAGACTTCCATCAATAGCATTGCCAGCTCTTGCAATTGCATTATTCTTAACATTTATAGCAAGACCTATTACAGTATTTGCAATTCTTAGCCCTTTTAAGGCTTCTATGGGACAAAAATTAATAGTATCTTGGTCAGGACTTCGTGGTGCAGCATCAATTGTATTTGCAATACTTGCAACAGTAGACCCAGCTTATATGAAAAATGATATTTACCATGTAGTGTTTTTCCTAGTACTACTTTCAATTTCTGTTCAAGGGTCGCTTATACCAATACTTTCTAGAAAATTAAATATGATAGATCATACTGAAAATGTTATGAAGACATTTACTGACTATCAAGATGAAGAGCCAGTTGGTTTTATTCAATTAAGTATTGATAAATATCATCCTTGGCTTAATCAATCAATAAAAGAAGTGCGTCTTCCACCAGGAATATTAATAGTATCAATAGTAAGAGATGACATACCTATTGCTCCAAATGGAGATACTATTATGAAAGAAGAAGATATTTTAATATTATCAGCTCGTGCAGTATCAAATGAAATTACAACAGAACTTACTGAATTAAAAGCAGATAAGAACTTAATAGGAAAGAAAATTTCAGAAATAAAATTAGACAGAGGAAGACTTATTATAGTTGTAAAAAGAGAAGATGAAATAATAATTCCAGATGGAAACACAATTATTGAAGAAGATGACTTTATAGTAATAAATAATACAGTATTAAAAGAAATAAAATAAAGAGCTCTAGAGCTCTTTATTTATATTTAAGATGAAATTTTTAAGAATATCTTTTCCATATTGAGAATATCTTCCCTCAGGATGAAAAATTACACCATACATATTTAAATTAGTATTTTCAAAAGCCGCAATGGGAGAGTCCTTTGTACTAGCAATAATATTAAAATCCTTTGGAGCTTTTTCGACAGAATAGCCATGGATCATATGGGTAAATTGTGGGCTTTTAAGATTTTTAAATAAATTAGAAGAATTATCTATATTCGTTTTTATCTGTCCCTTTTCAAAGGGATATTTTTTATTTCCAACAACTCCACCAAAGGCAATAACCATAGTTTCCATACCAGAACAAATACCAAGAATTGGAATATTTAGTTTAAAAATTCTATTATCTATTTTGGGAGCATCTAAAGCCTTAATATCTCTAATACCATCACCTAAAATAATTCTATCAGGATTTATTTCAAGGGTAGAATCATATGCATTATCATACATAGTAATATATACAGTTGAAAAATCAGAAATAATATTTTTAATTTTTTCAGGTCTAGAGTCTCCAAAATCTACGATTAATACTTTCAAAAAAACACCTCATTTCTATAAATATTATAATATAAATTTTAGTAGTTGGAAAATATAAATAAGGGTATCATTACATTAAGAAATAATTCTCAATAACAATCAAGTTTAATAATTAATGCTAAATATAGGAGTTGTGAATATGGAAAGGGAAGATAGATTAAAGATTCTTAAAGAATACATATTAGTTATAAAATTTTTATCAAAAGTTGCAGGTAAAAATTGTGAAATTCTTTTAATAGATATAGATAATGATTTAGGAGAAATACTATATATTATAAATGGAAATTTGTCTGGCAAAAAAAAGGGAGATAAATTAAATAAAAATCAATTAGAAAAAATTATGAAAGATGAGTACAATAGCAATGACTATACTACAAATCATATTGTAATTAATGAAAATAATCAAAAAGTATTTAGAGAATCTACATATTATATAAAATCTGAAGAAGGCGAACTAATAGGTCTTATGTCAATAAATAGAGATTTAACTAAATATCTTGAATTTAGAGAATTTTATGATAAGGAATTATTATATGGTTTTGAAAAAAATGAAGAACAAATAGATAAATTTTTTAATTTGTCCTTAGATTCTATACTAGAAGATATGATTAGGAATGTATTTATATATTGGGATAGATCTATTCCTGTAAATAAAATAGAGGAAGAGGGAAATCCAATTAGAGAACTTTATCAAAAAGATGTATTTAAATATAAAGGAGCTGTAAATAAAGTAGCTGATTTATTAGATATATCAACGCAAACTATTTATCGATATATAAAAGAATTAGAAGAAGAATAAAAAAAAGAACTTGTTAATGAACAAGTTCTTTTTTATTAAAATTTCCAGATTCAGTTTCCTTTTTTGCAAAAAATGTAAATATTATTCCAAATATAACTGCAGGTATTACCCATATAAATGAGTATAGTGTTGGATGGTTTTCTTGAATAGTAATAAGCATTTTAAATTCAAGTCCAAATCTCATAAAAAACCTTATGATAGATGGAACAAAAGCTCCAAAAACTGCTCCAATATAAGTAGAGTGTTTTGTAAATATATTTGGAAATAGATTTAGAAAAATTAAAACTATTGCCACAGGATAAAGAATAGATAATACTCCTCCTGCAATATTTACAATATTATCAACACCCTTTATAGATAAATAACCACTAAAAGCAGTTGAAATTAAAATTACATATTTTGATTTTAATTTACCCTTTGATAATTCTTGAAAATAATCACCAACTGTTGCAGTAAGTCCAATTGCAGTAGTTAAACAAGCAAGGGCAATTGCAATAGAAAGTGCATATTTACCAAAATTTCCAAGTAAAGTATCAGTTGCTAAAATAAGAAGAGATACTCTGTCTAGATTCTCTACGCCAAGACCTGACATAGTAGCACCAATATATAAAAGACCACCATAAACTAAAGAAAGTCCAACTGCTGCAATTAAAGAAGCAAAAATAGTAGAAGAAATAAGTTCTTTCTTATCTTTAATTCCCTTAGACTCAAAACCCTTAATAACAACAGTTGTAAAAACAAGTGCTGCAAGAGCATCCATAGTTTGATATCCCTCTTCAAAACTTTTAGCAAAAACACCAGTTGCTCCAGTATTCACAATAGTACCAAGTGGAGTGATAAATCCTTTTACAACAATCATTGTAAGGACTATAAGTAGTACTGGAGTTAAAAATTTTCCAAGACTATCAATTATATTCGTAGGGTTAAGTACGAAAAAGAGGACGATTCCAAAAAATACAATAGATGAGACGATAGGATTTAATCCTGGTAATGTTGTTCCTTGTATAATTTCGAAAGTCGTTGCTGCTGTTCTTGGAATGGCAAGTACTGGTCCAATTGCAAGAATAACTAAAGTTCCAAATACTACTGAAAACTTTTTGTTAACTTTTCCCGCAATGCTGTCTATAGATCCACCAGCTTTAGTGGAAGCTAAAACAGCGAGCAGTACAATACCTACTGAGGATATCAAAAATCCAAGAGTTGCTGGAATAAATGAACTGCCTGCTTTCATGCCAAGTGTTGGTGGAAAAATAAGATTTCCAGCACCGAAAAACATTGAAAACAACGCTAGTCCTGATACCAATATGGTATTGAAGTTCTTTTTCATACTCTACCTCCTTAAAAAATTTGTATGCATTACATAATACCACAAAACTATATCAAGGTAAAGAAAAATATAAGAAAAATCAAAGGAATTGTTTAAAAGATAGGTTAAAGAGGTACATATTTAAGAATTTATTAAATATATATAATATAAAAACATACTTTTATCTGGGTAATAATATACAAGAGATAAATAAGTATATGTATATTAATATGAAACTAAAAACTTTATAAGATTCTTATATTAGAAAAATTTTAATACTTATAATAACATATATCTATATAAAAATTTTGATTTATAAATAATAAGAAAATTACAAGAATCAAAAAGTAAAAAATTATAGCTAAGAGGTGCTAGTATGGCAAAGAAAAAAATTGAATTTACAGAAACTATATTAAGAGATGCTCATCAAAGTTTAATGGCAACAAGAATGAGCTATGAAGATATGGCTCCAGCACTAGAATTATTAGATAAAGCTGGATATAGAGCTCTTGAATGTTGGGGAGGGGCTACATTTGATTCTTGTATTAGATTTTTAGATGAAGATCCTTGGCAGAGAATTAGAAATATTAAATCAAATCTAAAAAATACTAAAACTCAAATGCTTTTAAGAGGACAAAATTTGCTTGGATATAAAAATTATCCAGATGATATTGTTGAGAAATTTATAGAATTATCTGTAAAAAACGGAGTGGATATTATTAGAATATTTGATGCTTTAAATGATTTAAGAAATTTAGAGACATCAATAGTTGCAACAAAAAAAGCAGGAGCAGAAGCTCAAGTTGCAATTAGCTATACAGTTTCTGAAGTCCATACTATTAGTTATTTTGCAAATATGTGTAAGATAATTGAAGATTTTGGAGCAGATAGTATTTGTATTAAAGATATGGCAGGAATACTAACTCCTTTTGAAGCCTATGAACTTGTAAGACAAATTAGAAAGGTAACAAGTATTCCACTAGAAATTCACACACATGAAATCACAGGAATGGGTTCATTAACTTATCTAAAGTCAATAGAAGCAGGAGCAGATATTATTGATACTGCAATATCACCATTTTCTGGAGGAACTTCTCAGCCAGCTACAGAAACTTTATATATGGTAGTTAAGGAAATGGGATATGATACTGATTTAAATATAGAAGTTTTAGAAGAGATTGCAAGTTATTTTGAAGGTATAAAAAATAAATATATAGATAATGAAATATTACCTATAAAAATGCTTTCTATAGATCCTAAGGGATTAATATATCAAGTTCCAGGAGGAATGCTTTCAAACTTATATACTCAACTTAAAGGATTAAATCAATTAGAAAAATTTGATGAAGTGCTTGCAGAAGTACCAAGAGTAAGAGAAGATTTAGGCTATCCACCACTTGTAACACCAATGAGTCAAATGGTTGGAACTCAAGCTGCTTTTAATGTAATAACTGGTGAAAGATATAAGATAGTTCCAAATGAAATAAAAGACTATTTAAAGGGATATTATGGAATGAGCCCAGTTGAAATAAATGAAGAGTTTAAAAAATCAATTATAGGAGATGTTGATACTATAAATGATAGGCCAGCAAATCATTTAGAACCAGGTTTTGAAAAAGCAAAGGCTGAAATAGGTTCACTTGCAAAAACTGATGAAGATGTATTAACATATGCACTATTTCCAGAAGTTGGACGTGCATTTTTAGAAAAAAAGTATAAAAATATATAATTATACTTATATATTTAAGTATTTTAATTAAAAACTTGTAAATTATATTTGAAATAATCTACAAGTTTTTTTGCGTGCGCATAAACGTTTTCTTAAAACTGTATAATAAAATTTACTTAAAATAAAGTATTTTGAGAAAAAATTAACTTTTTAGTTGTTTTTGTGTAGTTTTTGGATATATATATTTATGTAGGTGATTTAGAGGATATTTTTTATTTATATAATATCTTTAATAAAATATAATATAAAAGTTAAAACAAAAGTTTATTGTGATTTTATATTACTATATAAAGAAAAATATTTTCAAATTATGATATAATAGTTAATATAAAAACGATTGCAAAAAAATATTACATATAGGAGGAAGGTTATGAAAGTTTATAGTACTGAGCAGGTAAGGAATTTAGCTTTGGTTGGACATAGTGGATGTGGTAAAACAAATCTTACAGAAGCTATGTTATTTCAAAGTGGTGCAACTAAAACTATGGGACATGTATCTGAGAAGAATACATTAAGTGACTTTTCAAAAGAAGAAAAGGAAAGAGGAACCTCTATAGGAACAAGTGTTATTCCAGTAGAATGGAGAAATCATAAGGTGAATATTATTGATACTCCAGGATATCTAGATTTTATGGGTGAGTCCTATGCAGCACTTCGTGCATCAGAAGCAGCTCTAATGGTTATAGATGCAACTTCAGGAATAGAAGTTGGAACTGAAAGAATGTGGAAATACACTGAGAAAATAGGCCTTCCAAGAATTATATTTATAAATAAAATTGATGGAGAAAATGTAGATTTTAGAAAACTAATGGAAGAGCTTGAGGGAGCTTTTGGTAAGAAAGTAATACCTTTTTCTGTGCCAATTGGTGAGGGAGAAGATTTTGTAGGTGTTACAGATGTAATTTATCAAAAGGGATTTAAATATAAAGAGGGTGCTCCAGAGGAGACAAATTTAAATCATGATCAAGTTAAGGCAACTGAAAGAATGTATGAAGAAATTGCAGAAGTTGTAGCAGAATCTGATGAAGTGCTTATGGAAAAATATTTCTCAGGTGAAAAATTCACTCGTGAAGATTTACTTCGTGGACTTACAACAGCTCTTTTAGAAGGAGACGCAGTTCCATTATTAGTAGGTTCAGCTGAAAAGGGAATTGGTATAGATATTTTATTAAATACTATAGTAAATTATATGCCAGCACCAGATGACAAAAGAGCTCATTTAGGATTTAGATATGAAGAGGGAGAAGAAAGACATGTAGATGTTAAAGAGCCTTTCTCAGCAGTAGTATTTAAAACTATAACAGATCCATTTGTTGGAAAAATTTCACTATTTAAGGTAGTTTCTGGAAAAATAACTAAGGAAACTCAATTATTTAATTCTACAAAAGAAGAAAGTGAAAAACTTGGTGGTCTTTATATTGTAAGAGGTAAAAACCAATTTGAAATTTCAGAAATTCAAGCAGGAGATATTGGAGCTACTACAAAACTTGAATTTACAGAAACTGGAGATACATTATGTGATAAATCTCATATAATAAAATATAAAAAAATAAAATATCCAAGTGCAGTATTATATTATGCAATAGAAGCTAAAACTAAAGGTGATGAGGAAAAACTTTCTACTTCATTAAGAAGACTTAGAGAAGAAGATCCAAGTTTTGTAATAGAAAGAAATCCTGAAACAAAACAACTTACAATAGGTGGACAAGGAAATGTTCAACTAGATGTAATTCTTGAAAAACTTAAAAATATGTTTGGTGTTGAGGTAAATATAATTCCATTTATTATTCCATATAGAGAAACAATAAAGAGTACTGCAAAAGTTCAAGGTAAACATAAAAAACAATCTGGTGGAGCAGGTCAATATGGAGATGTTTGGATTAGATTTGAACCAACTGAAGAAGATTTTGTATTTGAAGAAGAGGTATTTGGTGGATCTGTTCCAAAGAATTATTTCCCAGCTGTTGAAAAGGGAATTATTGAATCTATGGAACATGGAGTTTTAGCAGGATATCCTATGACAAATGTAAAAGCTGTATTATATGATGGATCATATCATGATGTTGACTCTAATGAAGTTTCATTTAAAATAGCAGCTTCAATGGCATTTAAAAAGGGAGTTAAAGAAGCAAAACCAGTTTTACTTGAGCCAATTATGAAAGTTGAAGTAGAAGTACCAGATGATTATCTTGGTGATGTAATGGGAGATATGAACAAACGTCGTGGTAGAATACTTGGAATGGATCAACAAGCTGGTGGAATTCAACTTCTAATTGCAGAAGCGCCACAAGCGGAAATGTTTAAATATGCAATAGAGCTTCGTGCTATGACTCAAGGTCGTGGAACATTTTCAATGGAATTTGTAAGATATGAAGAAGTTCCTGCAAATATTTCAGAAGAAATAATAGCAGAGGCAAATGAGAAGAAAGAAAAATAAATAAGATTATATTGGGAGCCTTTGGCTCCCTTTTTTTATGTTTATATATTTATATGAAATTTTTATTTAGTCTATTGGGTAATAATTAAATAATATTAAAAAAGGAGGTAATTATGGGAAGTGTAGCAGATTATTTATTTCAGTGGCAAAACCAAATTTTAATATTCATTATGTTTTCAGTTATTGGATATCTTTATGAGGAAATTCTTTTAGTAATTTATAGAAAACCTATGGAAAATAGAGGATTTTTACATGGTCCATATCTTCCTATATATGGATTTGGAGGAATTATATCAATTTTTTCAATAGGAAAATTAATTCCTTTAGATGTAATAGTAAATAATAAAAGCATAAAGGCACTTTTAATATTTTTATTAATAACTTTTATCTCAACAATTGTGGAGCTCATTGGGGGATTTATTATGCATAAATTTTTTAATTTAAGGCTTTGGGATTATTCTAAAAGACATATTAATTTCAAGGGATATATTACTCCTGATGCGTCTATTAGATTTGGACTTGGTGGGATTTTTATTTATTATTATATGATTCCTTTACTTGAGAAAATCATTAATAATTATAGTGTAGAAACTATGCAAATATCTGCAATTATAGCTATTTTAATTATGGGTATTGATTTTGTTTATACAATAAAGTCTGATAGATTAAAAAATAAAAACTTGATTAGAAAAAATATAAAAGAGTTTAAAGAAGAGATGAAAAAAGAGATTAATGAGAAAAAAGAAAATATAGAAAAGAAAAAGCAAAAGATAACTACAAAATTTAAGGATAATGATATAATAGATTAGCCAAAAAAACCTATTACGCCCTTACTAAAGGAGGGTTTATGAAAATAAATAAGGAGTCTGTGTCTTTAGTATCTTTTGAAAAGATGGCAGAATATTACTTTAATGAAGTGGATAATAAGTCTTTTAATGCTTATTATGAAAGACCAAATCTTACTAGAATTGTAGGAGATGTAGAGGGTAAAACTATACTTGATGCAGGATGTGCAGCTGGGTGGTATAGTGATTATTTTTTAAAAAACAATGCTAAGAAAGTTTATGCTATAGATTTTTCTAAAAATATGATTGAAATGACAAGTCTTAGGTTAGAAAATAAATCTTATAGAAAAAGAGCTTTTTTAAAGGAATTTGATTTAAATAATGAACTTGATTTTATTGAGGATAATTCTTTAGATATTATTGTATCTTCTCTTACTCTTCATTATATTAAGGATTTAGATAGGGTATTTTATAATTTTAAGAAAAAGCTAAAAGATGGAGGAAAACTAGTGTTTTCAATGCATCATCCATTTTTAGACTATATGCTTTTTGAAAAGAAAAATTATTTTGAAAAAACTCTTATAAAAGATACTTGGAAAACTTCTATAGGAGATGTAGAAGTGGAATTTTTCACAAGGTCTCTAAGTGAAATTTTATCGGCTCTTTTTGTAAATAATTTTGTAATAACAAATTTAGAAGAGCCAATGCCAGATGAAATGTTTAGGCTTGTAAATGAAAAGAACTATGGTAGTATGTTAACTAAGCCAAGATTTATTTTTATTGAGGCTAAAGTTATTTAATATTCTAAATCTAAAAAAAGGGAAGAACTAGTTCTTCCCTTTACTTATTTAAGTGCATTTCTAAGTTTTATTCTATTTTTATAAAATAATATTTTAATACCTCTTGAAGGTTTTATTTTAAGTCTTACTTTTTTTCTTTTTCCGAAATTTTTAACATCTCTTTTAAGTTTATATTTTGCAATTTTACTAAACATAATACCTCCTATTTTTTATTTTTAATATACCATTGTTCGTCGTGAATATTGCAGTATAATACTGGTAAATACTCATAGTCATCGGGATAAATATTGCCGTGTTTTTTAGGTTTATATTCTGATCTGTCATATATTATTTTATATTCTACATCTTCTTTTGGACAATATTCTCCAGCAAGTCTATTGCTTTTTGTACAAATTAATTCCTTAATATGATCATTACAATATTCTTTTGGTTCAGTTCCTTTTTTAAATTTCTCCATATAACCTGCACCTGCTTCTTCACAAAGTACAGATCCTAGTTTCCCATTTTTTTGACAAATATATTTTGAAACTATATTTTTTGGTTCTTTAAATTTTTCAGAATCTTCTGATGAATGTGCCTTTACTGCAATTTTTTTAAATAAATCTATTACTATTTGATTATCTGCATTAAGCTCAACTTTAGGAGAGTCACATCCAATCCAAGTAGATATAGTATATTTTGGGGAAAATCCTGTAAACCAAAGGTCTGAGTTAAATTTATTTACTCCAATTTCTCCAGCTATATCAAAATTATAAATTGATGAGCCTTTAGCTGCTCCTCTTGTGACATTTGTTCTTAGGGCATCGGTAAGTAAAAAACAATTTTCTTTTTTGAATATATTTTTCTTTTCTGATTTTTTATTGTCAATTATTGGAATTCCTGATGCATCTTCTATTTTTATAACAGCGCTAATTTTTTTATAATCTCCACCTGTTGCAATAGTTCTATAAGCAGAAGCTGCTTCTATATTAGTAATACCCCTTTTCATATTTCCAAGGGCAAGGGAGTCTATATTTTCGTCGTTTTTATTACTATTTTCTGCTTCACTTATAAAGTTATCATTTTTAGAATTTTTATCAATTATTCCAAATTTTTTAAGTGCATTTATTGATTTTTCAATAGAGAGTTCTTCTAAGAATTTTGCAGATGCAATATTTGAATTATTTTCTATTGCAAATCTCATAGTTAAAAGTCCTTTGTATCCGCTATAATAATTTTCTGTAAATGTTTCATCATTATAGATTTCTGGGACATCATCTATTATACTTCCTAGAGTTTTTCCGGATTCAAGAGCAGGTAGATATACTGAAAGAGGTTTTATTAAAGAGCCTGGTGCGCGAGGGGAAGATGTTGCTCTATTTAATATTTTAGAGTGTTTATTTTTAACATCCAGGCCTCCAACTATGGCTTTTACATATCCTGATTTATTATCTAAGACAACTGCTGAAGATTGAGGCTGTATAATTGGTGTTTCGTCGTAGGAATAATAGTCTTTTGATAAAATTAAATTATTGTATTTATCAATTTGATAAAATGCTTTATGTTTTTTTATATAGTTATTATCAATAATTATATAGTCTTTTTTTTCTTCGAATACATCTCTTGGAATATTTAAAAATCCAATATTATAGGTTTGTAGATTTCCATTTTTATTTATTTCGTATAAATCAATAATATCTAATTTTTTATTAGATGTATTAAAAAGAGATTTATTTATTGAGAGATCTCCTTTTTTATTAATACTATAATTATTTGTATCAATTACCATATTAAAATCATCATCAAAGAAGTTATGTCTATAAAAATATACTACATTAGAATTTGAATCTAATATATTTCTATTTTTATCTGTGCTAAAGGATAGTAATTTTGCTCCTTTAGAATTTGATGATTTATTATTTAAAAATTCAGGTAAGTTTTCGTAAATATTCTCAAGATATTTTTGCATATCTTCATCTAGTGAGGAGTAAACTCTATACCCACCTGTAAATAGTTTATGTTCTGCTTCATCTTGTGAAACTTGATAGTAATCTGCTAAAAGTCTTGCTGCTTCTGCTTTTATATAGTCTGTAGAATAGCTGCTCATTGAGTGATATTTTTTAATACCTGGATTTAGAGATTTTACAATATCAAAATCAATTGCTTCTTCATATTCTTTTTTACTTATATAATTAAGTTCTAACATTTTTGCAAGGACAATTTTTTGTCTTTCAAAGGATTTATTATTTAAAATAATATACATTTGCTCGCCGTTTACATCTCTTATAGCAATAGTTTCTTCACCATTATATAATTCTTTTGGAATTCTTTTAAAAGGAGAGTATTCTGCAGGGGATTTAGTAATTCCTGCAATAAGTGCACTTTGTGCAAGGTTTAGATCCCAAACATCTTTTGAAAAATATGTTTGAGAAGCTGCTTGAACTCCATAAGAACCCTGTCCTAAATTAATTCTGTTTAAATAGGCTTCTAGAATTTCTTCTTTATTAAGTGTATTTTCTACTCTAAGAGCTAAGTATGCTTCTTGAATTTTCCTATTAAGGCTTTTAACATTTGATAAGTAAACATTTTTGACCAATTGCTGTGTTATAGTAGAGCCTCCTCTAACTATTCTTCCAGCTTTAATATTGTCTTTTAAAGCACCTAGTATTCCACGTATATCAACACCTTCATGATGATAAAATCTTTGATCTTCTATAGATACAAAGGCGTTTTTAATATTTTCTGGCACTTTTTCAATAGGTACTATAGTTCTGTATTCAAGTGATTCTATTTTTTCTAAGAGCTTTGCATTTTCATCATATATACTAGATGTTTGGTTAAAGCTTTTTGATAGATTATTTAAATCTGTAACAGGAGTTTCACTTAAAACACTAAGCACTACAGCACTTAGACAAGTTCCAATAAAAATAAAAATCATAAGAAGTATTAATAGTACAATTTGAATTTTATTTTTTTTATCTAAGTCTTTGAATTTGCTCATAAATTACCTCCACTTTATCTAATTATATCATTAGATATGTGTAAATACTATTATTCATTAAAAGCTCTATATGTCTAAAGAATACTGCTTTGTGGTATAATATTAATATGGAAAATATTAGAGAAAATAAAACAGAAAGAGTAATAATAGTAGGTACAGATTTAGGAGCATATCCACATAGTTTAGAGACTTCCTTATATGAATTGGAGGAACTTGTAAAAGCTGCAGGTGGGGAAGTAGTTGGAATTGTAACTCAAAACTTGAAAAAGTACTCACCAAAGTATTTAATAGGAAGTGGAAAAGTATCTGAAATTGGAGATATGATAGAGCCTTTAGAAGCAGATATTGTAATTTTTAATGATGAGCTTTCAGGTGTTCAAGTTAGAAATTTAGAGAAAGCTTTTAATAAAAAACCTAAGGCTGAACTGGAACATGCCTATACTAAAAAAATTAAAGTACTAGATAGAACAAATTTAATTCTAGATATATTTGCACTTCGTGCATCAACTTATGAGGGAAAATTACAAGTAGAACTTGCACAGCTTGAATATCAACTGCCAAGACTTATTGGTATAGATGGATGGTCACGAACAGGTGGAGGAATAGGTACTCGTGGACCTGGAGAGCAAATAATAGAAACAGATAGACGTAGACTTTTAAGAGAGATTGACTCAATAAAAGATAAACTAAAAAAATCTCAAAAGACAAGAGATATTACAAGAAATAGAAGAGTAGATAATAATATATTTACAGTTTCTCTTGTGGGATATACAAATGCTGGAAAATCAACTATATTAAATAGATTAAAGGCATCTGATTCTAAAGAAGTTTTTGTAGAAGATATGTTATTTGCAACTCTTGATCCAAATTCAAGACGTGCAAAACTTCCAAATGGTATGGATTTTATAATATCTGATACAGTAGGCTTTGTTTCAAAACTTCCTACAAAACTTGTAGAAGCTTTTAAATCAACTTTAGAAGAAATCAAATATTCTGATTTAATTCTTCATGTAATAGATGTTTCAAGTGAGGATATGGAAATTCAATATGAAACAACAATGGGAATTTTAAAAGAACTTGATGTTGATATGACAAAGATAGTAACAATATTTAATAAATCTGATAAGGTTGAAGTTAAAGATGTTATAATACCAGCAAAAATGATGAAAAATGAAAAAATATTTATTTCTGCAGCTAAAGATGCAAATATGGATGAACTTCTTCAACTTATTGAAGAAAGTCTTCCTGAAAAATTTGTAGATGTAGATATGTTAATTCCATATTCTGATACAGATATTACATCTGATATTTTAGATAATCATATAGCTGAAAATTTAGAATATGCAGAAGATGGAGCTTCTTTTAGAGTTACTCTTACAATGGATGAATACAATAGATATAAAAAGTATGTGATAAAATGAGTTTAAAATACTATTCAATATTAAAAGACAGTGAAGATGAATTTATTGAGAGAAAATCAAAATTTATAGGATATGCCTTTAAAGTAGAATCAGAGGAAATGGCACTGGAAAAACTTAATTTAATTAAGGAAAAACACAGAGATGCAACACATAATTGTTCTGCTTATATTATTGGAGAAGATAAATTAATACAGAGATATTCAGATGATGGAGAACCTTCAGGAACTGCTGGAGTTCCAATACTTGAAGTGCTAAAAAAAGAAGATCTTACAAATGTTTTAATAGTAGTTACTAGATATTTTGGTGGGATTTTATTAGGTGCTGGTGGACTTGTTAGAGCTTATACAAAGGGTGCAAAAATAGCAATTGATGCATCAAGAAGAGTGGATATGGTGGAGTATAATTATTATAGTTTTAAATATGATTATACATATCATGGAGCAATTCAAAATTTTTTAATAAAAAATGGGTATAAAATTATAGAAGAGAACTACACAGATGTTGTAGAGCTTAAACTTCATGGAACAGAAGAAGATAAAAAATTAATTGAATTTTTAACAAATGAAACTAGCGGTACTATAAAAATAGAAATACTTTCTAAAGATATTTTACCGACATTAAAGGGCAAAATAATATATTAGGAGGAAAATATGAACTTAAAAGATCAAATGATGAATAAAAAAACATGGGCAGTAGTAGGTGCTACAGATAATACTTCAAGATTTGGATATAAAATTCCTGTTATTATGAAAGAGCATGATTATAATGTATATATGGTTAATCCAAGAAAAGAAAGTATCGATGGAGAAAAAGTATATTCTTCATTAGATGAACTTCCAGAAAAAGTTGAAGTAGTAGATATGATTGTAAATCCAAAATTTGCAAGAGAATATGTAGATAAAGCAAAGGAACTTGGAATAGAAAATATATTTTTCCAACCAGGAAGTTATGATGAAGAATTAGTTGAATATACTAAGGATTTAGGACTAAATGTAGTGCTAGACTGTGTATATGCAACTCTTAAAAATGAATAAATAGTTTATAATTATAAAGAGCTAGGTGCTTATCTAGCTCTATTTTTTTATTTTATAAAAGTATCTTCATATTCATTAAATATATCAAGAATTAATTTAGCATGGGGATTTCCACCAGATATTACAAGAGCTGTGTTTTTACCAAATAATTGATCTTTATATTTTTCATAAGCAGCTACGACAGTTGCAGAAGATGGTTCAACTATTATAAGTTCTTGAAGTCCCATAAAAGCTGTTGCAGATTTAATTTCTTCTTCAGATACTATTAAAATATCATCAATATAATCTTTACATATTTCAAAGGACAAAGGTCCTACTCCACCTACTAAAGATTCACAAATAGACTCTTTAGTATCATATTTTTCATAACATATATTATCATCTAAAGATGCCTTCATAGCAGGGCAGGCTTCAGTTTGAACTCCATAAACTTTAATGTTTTTATTTAAACTTTTTGCTGCAATTGCAATTCCAGATATAAGTCCACCTCCACCAATTGGAGCTAAAATTGTATCTATATTTTTATTTTTTTCTAAAATTTCAAGAGCAATTGTTCCTTGACCTGCATAAACTATTTCATCATCAAAATAAGAATCTATAAAGGTTAAATTTTTGTCTTTAATATATTCCATTCCAAGAAGATGAGCTTCGTCATAATTATTTCCAAGTAGAACAATACTTCCTCCAAAATACTTTATTTTATTTAATTTTGCCTTTGATGTATTCTTAGGAACTATAATAAGGGCATTTTTTATACCTAGTAATTGAGCGCCTAAGGCAACGGAAATCCCATGATTTCCAGAAGATATAGTTGCAACACCTATTTCTTTTTCTGATGGAGAAAGAGAGAGCATTTTATTTAAAGCCCCTCTAATTTTAAAGGCTCTAACTTCTTGTGTATTTTCAAGTTTATAGTAAACATTTTTATCATTATTAGTTAAATAAGTAGATTTTATTAAAGGAGTATTTACAATATAATTTTTAATTCTTTCTCTAGCATCTTCTATCATTTTTAAATTTAGTGAGTATTTATTTTTCATATAATAACCTCCATTTTTATTTATTTTAACATAAAATAATATTTTAATTTTAATAATTGCTTAAAAAAATTTATTTGAAAAAATAAGATTATTTAGCTAACTTGTAGGGTATTGATTTAAATAAGTTGAAAGTAGTATTTAAAAAATATAATAATTTCCCTTGACAAATGTAATTTTAAGTCTTAGAATGATAAACAAGTTAAAAGATTATAAAAAAGCAATGACAGAGAGAAAGATATTAAGTCTTATTAAAGAGAGTCGGAACAGGTGAAAGCCGACATAAGAGGAGATATGTAATATTCACTCTACAGCTTGATAGTAGAATTTATAGTAGACTATCACGGAAGCCACCGTTATCTGAGGATTGGGATTTATAATGATCCTGAAATGAGATTGTAGTATAATTTTATTTACTACAAAATTAGGTGGTACCGCGAATTTATCCTTCGCCCTATGTTTAGGGCGAAGGTTTTTTTATTTTAAGGAGGATTTAAATGAATATAAGTAAAAAATTAATCGGTACGCTATTATTATCAATGACTCTTCTAGTTGGATGTGGAAGCAATACAGCAAAAAATGAAGAAAATAATTCAAAAGAAGAAACAAATACAAAGATTGAAAATGCAGATTATAAAATAGGAATTATAAAGTATATGGATCAAATATCTCTAGATGAAGCTAGGGAAGGATTTATTGATGAAATGGAAAAAAATAATATAGAAGTTGAATATATTGATAAATCTGAAAATGGAGATGTTTCACTTACTACAACTGTTCCACAAAAAATGGTATCTGAAGATGTTGATTTAATTTATGCAATAGCAACTCCAGCTGCTCAAGGAGCAAAAAATGTTGTAAAAGATATTCCAATAGTTTTCTCAGCTGTAACAGATCCTGTTGGTGCAGGTCTTGTAGAAAGTATAGAAAGTCCTGGTGCAAATGTAAGTGGTATTTCTGATTATATTGATCCACAAGGACAAATTGAAACTTTCTTAAAACTTTATCCTGATACAAAAACTTTTGGAGTTTTATATAATACATCAGAACAAAACTCTTTAGTACAAGTTGAAGAGCTTGAAAAGAAATTAAATAAAATGGATATTAAACTTGAAAAAATTGGTGTTCCAAATGTAAATGACATACCACAGGCTATTACATCTCTATCAAAAAAATGTGACGCACTATTTGCACTTACTGATAATATGGTTGCAAATGCAGCTCCTGTAGTATCAGAAACACTACTTAAAAATAATCTACCATCTCTTTCAGCAGAAGAGGGACAAGTTAAAAATGGTTTATTAATGAGTGAGGGTGTAAATTATTATGAACATGGTGCTCAAGCTGCAAGACTTGCAATTAAAATATTAAAAGGTGAAGATGTAAAAAATTTACCTGTTGAATATAATGAAAAAAATATTAAAAAAGTAAATGAAAAAACAGCTAAGGCTCTAAATGTAGACCTTGGGGACGAAATATTAAAAGATGCTGAAATAATAAAATAAAATTTCTTCTAAAATCTTCTTGACTTTAAAGTGAAACTGTAATATACTTTTGTTAATTTCAAAGAGCAAAATTGGAGAGAAAGATACAAAACTTTATTTAAAGAGAGTCGGGTTAGGTGAAAGCCGATATAAAGAAAAGTATGTAATATACACTCCAATGCTTATCTGTTGAAAATACAAAAGTAGGCAGATACGGAAGCCCCCGTTATCGTAGGATATGGATTGTTAGATCCAGATAGGTAATCTTACGATTATGAAGCAGGGTGGTACCACGCAAGAGAAGTCAAGTCTTTCGTCCCTTAGAACAATATAGTTCTGAGGACGGAGGACTTTTTTTATTAACTAAAACGAAGAAGACAAATTTAGGAGGAAAGAAATGAAAAAGAAATTAATAGTTGCGCTAATGTCTATGACACTTTTATTAACTGCTTGTGGTGGTAAAGAAGAATATAAAAACCAGGCTAATAATCAAAATGAAAAAAATGTAGAAGAAAAATCTGACAAAGATATTAAAATTGGAATAGTTCAATTTTCAGATCATATAGCACTAGATAGATCAAGAGAAGGATTTATTAGTCAGCTTGAAGATGAGGGATTTAATGTTGATGCAGATGTAGTAAATTGCCAAGGTGATATATCTTTAATACCAACAGCAGCAAAGAAGTTTGAATCAGATAAAGTTGATGTTATTTATGCAATAGCAACACCAGCAGCACAAGGTATGAAAAATGCAATAAAGGATATTCCAATTATATTTAATGCAGTTACTGATCCTGTTGAAACAGATCTTGTAAAATCAAAGGAAAGTCCTGAGGCAAATGTAACTGGTGTATCAGATTACTTCCCATTGGAAACTCAAATTGACAAGTTTCTAGAAGCTTTTCCAGAATCAAAAACTCTTGGACTTTTATACTCAACAGGTGAGGCAAATTCAGAAGGACAAATTAAAGAGTTAAAAGAAATTGTAAAAAATAAGGGAATGAATCTTGAAGTAGTTGGGGTAAATAGTACAAATGATGTACCTCAAGCAATGTCATCATTAACAGGAAAGATAGATTCTTATGTTGCAATACAAGATAATCTAGCATCATCTTCAGCAACTGTTATTTCTCAAAGTTTAATTAAAGCACAAATTCCATCTTTTGCAGGTGAAGAAGGACCAGTTGAAAATGGAATGTTATTAAGTGATGGAGTAGATTATATAGAACTTGGCAAAGAAGCAGGAAAAATGGCAAGTGAAATAAAAAAAGGTAAAGAAGTAAAAGATATTCCAGTATTCTTTTCAAAGGATGCTAAGAGAACAGTAAATGGCAAAACTGCTGAAGCATTAAATATTGAAAAAGATAGTAAAATATTTGAAAATGCAAAAGTAGTAGAATAAGGAGGAAAAAAATGGGTGCAGTGCTTTTAGAATCAATTAGAACAGGGCTAATATTTTCAATACTAGCAATAGGTGTTGTATTTACATTTAAGATATTAGACATTGCAGATCTTTCAGTAGAAGGAACATTCCCATTAGGAGCTTTTATACTAGCAAGAGTTATAACAAATGGAATGGATCCAGTACTTGCATTAGTATTTAGTTTCGGTGCAGGACTTATTGGTGGATTTATAACATTTGTTTTATACAAAAAATTAAAGATACAACCAATACTTTCAGGAATACTGACAATGACAATATTATATTCTGTGAATTTAAGAATAACAGGTAAAAGTAATGTTACATTATTTGATTATGAAACAATTTTTACTAAATTTAGCAATATACCAAGTGTAGTTCTTCTTTTAATAATAGTTTTAATAGTAAAATTATTAGTAGATACATTATTAAAAACTGAAAGAGGATATTTATTAGTAGTAACAGGTGATAATGAAAAATTAGTAAAATCTCTTGGGAAAAATCCAGATTTATACACTATGGTTGGACTTATGTTATCAAATGGACTTGTATCTTTAAGTGGTGGTTTAATGGCTCAGCATCAAGGATTTGTTGATGCAGGAATGGGTGCAACAATGATAGTAACAGCACTGGCATCTATTATTATTGGAGATACATTTTTAAAAAATAATAAAAAACTAAAACTTACAACAAGAGCAATAATAGGAGCTATTGCCTATAGAATTATATATGGAATAGCAATAGACAAAGGTCTAAATCCAAATGATTTAAAAGCTATAACAGCAATTATTGTAATAATATTTATTATGTATAATAATGCATCAGCACTTGGAATGAGTAAGTTAAAAAAAAGAAGTGAAAATGGAAAAAAGTTTGAGAGAGGGGTAGTTCAAAGTGTTAAAAATTAATAATTTATCTAAGACATTTTATCCAGGTACACCAGAGGAACAGAGTGTTTTTAATAATTTTTCTTTAGAAATTGAAGAAAATGCTTGTACTACTATCCTTGGACCAAATGGATGTGGAAAATCTACATTATTTAATATGATAAGTGGAAGTATTAAAAATGATAATGGAACAATTGAATTAAATGGAAAAAATATTGAAAACTTATCAGAAGACAAAAGAGCATTATATATTGGAAAGGTAAATCAAGATCCTTCAATGGGAGTATCACCTAGTTTAAATATATTAGAAAATATGTCCCTAGCTGTTAAAAAGGGTGAGAAGTTTACATTTAAAAAACTAATAAAAAAAGAAAATTTAGATAGAATTATTAAATCATTAAAAGAGCTTGATTTAGGACTTGAAGATAAACTTACAACTCAAGTTAAATTTTTATCTGGTGGACAAAGACAGTCCCTTTCACTATTAATGGCAACTGTAAAAAGACCAGATTTACTTTTACTTGATGAACATACAGCAGCCCTTGATCCAAAAACATCAAAGCTTATAATGGATAAGACAAATGATTTAATAAAAAGAGAAAAAATTACAACACTTATGATAACTCACAATTTAAAACATGCTATTGAGTATTCAGATAGAATAATTATGTTAAATAGAGGAGAAGTTGTATTAGATATCTTATCAAGTGATGTAAATGAAGAAGAACTTACAAAAATATATAATGAAAAAATTCAAGAGACAATGTATATGTAAGAAAAAGGCCCCTATTATTAGAGGCCTTTTTTTAATTAAAGATAAGTTCCGTATAAGCAGTAATTACTTCATCATAAGAAGAATTCATAGTATTTTTTATTTCTTCAATAAGTTTATTTCCCTCATCATCTACTTTAGTTTTATCTCTATTTTTAAAAGCATATTCTTCTGATTTAAATCCAAGTTCAGATGCTTTACTATTAAGCTCATTAGTTTTAGAAATATAATTATTAAGTAAATCTTGATTTACATCTGTAAGATCTACATTTTTAAGAATAGAATAATCAATATCACCATCAACTAAAGGATAAATACTTGCAGATATTGCTCCAAAGGATCCAGGAGAATGGGGGAATTCTTTATTATTCTTATTAAGACCTAGAAGTGTTTTATTATCAAGAGTATTTACAGAGCTAATAAAATTATCGTATTGTCTTTGGTAAGTACTTAAAATTGCCCTATATTTAATATTATTATCTAAATTGCTATTTTCAATATCTGTAATTAAATATATTTTATTGTTTTCTTCATCAAAATAATATTGATATAATTCTAAATAGTCAATTGGAATATATGCTATATCATCCATTATTTTTGTAGTGTCTTTTTTATATATAGAAGATGCATCTCTTATATAAGTTGCATAATAAATATGACTTGTAGGATAAAAAATTTCAATACATTGCATATCATCAAAATAAAGATTTTTATCTAAGTATTTTATTTCGATTTTAGGTATTGTTTCTTCCCCAATAACTTCTGTAGAAATAACAAGTTCAGTATTTAATTTTTCTGCAAGGTCATTATATGGAAGTAAAAAATTGTCCTTTGTAACTAAAATGGGATTTTTAGTTTCAAATTCTTCATTATCTATAAAAAGTTTTGGAATATTTTCCTCAACTTCTTCTACATCTTCAACTTTAGTGTTATTTGTAGTATTTGCAGTATTTGCTTCTTTTTCATCTTTATTACAAGCAAATAGCGATAAAGAGAGTAGAAGAACTAGAGATAAACTAAGTGTTTTTTTAAAATTCATATTGTGCCTCCTAAATTCTTATTTTGACTAAAGTATATCATATTAAAGTAATAAACTCATTAATAAGACTTAACATTTATATTAAATAAATTTAATTATCTTGTGATAAGATATTTTAAGGAGGAAATATGGAAAATAAAAATCTTATAGTAATTTCATTTGATGGACTTTCTTCTTTAGACTTTGAATATATAAGTAATCTTCCAAACTTTAGAGAGTTTTTAAAAAATTCAAGTTTTTGTAAAAATGTAAATACGATATATCCTTCTTTGACATATCCAGCACATGCAAGTATTGTAACTGGAAAATATCCTAAAAATCACAAAGTAATAAATAATACTATATTAGATATAAATAGAAAAAATCCAGACTGGTATTGGTATAGTAAATATATTAAAGGTGATAGTTTATTTACACTTGCAGACAAAAAAGGGTTTAAAGTGGCATCTATTCTTTGGCCAGTTACAGCAGGAGCTAAAATTAAATATAATATGCCAGAGATTTTCTCAAATAGAAAATGGACAAATCAAGCTATAGTATCAGGACTAAATGGATCTTTAATCTATCAACTAGATTTAGAAAGAAAATTTTCTCATTTAAGAGATGGAATTAAAGAGCCTAATTTAGGTGATTTTGTAGAAAAGTCAATTATTTATACATTAAAAAAATATAAGCCGGATTTTCTATTTGCTCATATAATTGATCTTGATACAAATAGACATAAATATGGATTTAATTCAGAAGAAGCAAAAAATGCTCTTAAAAGACATGATGAAAAACTTGGAAATATAATGAAGGTATTAAAAAATTTGGACTTTTATAAAAATTCTAGAATAGTTTTATTAGGAGATCATAGCTCAATAGATGTAGATAAAGTTATATTTTTAAATAGTATATTTTATAAAAATGGATATATAAATATTCAAAAGAAAAAAATAAAAGATTATAAAGTTATAGCTAAAAGCTGTGATGGTTCAAGTTATATTTATATAAAAGATAAAAGTATAAAAAAAGAAATTGAAAAAATCTTAAAGAATTTAGAATTAGATGAAAGTTCTGGAATTGAAAAAGTTTTTGATAATAATAATATTAAAAGTCTTGGAGCAGATAGTGAGGCAGATTTTATAATAGAGGCAAAGTGTGGATATTATTTTTTAGATGATATAAGAAATTACTCAATATTAGATCTTAATACTTTAGATGAAGATGAAAGAAAATTATATCTTAAAAATTGCCATGGCTATTTGCCAAGTAAGAAAGATTATAAAACTGTATTTATGATTTCAGGAGATAATATAAGAAAAAATCATATTATTGAGAATATGGATTTAATAGATATAGCACCTACTATATCTCATCTATTTAATTTAGGGCTTAGTGAATATGATGGAGAAGTAAAAAATGAAATTATAAAATAAAAAGCCCTATTTGTATATAAATAGGGCTTTTAGTCTAAAATTTAAAAATTTGTCAATAATTTATAGCTTTTAGTTGTTTCTTTAAATAAAAAATTAATTTCTTTTAGATCTTCTTCAATAGATTTAGATGGAAAATCATTTAATTTATATTCTATTTTATTTAAATAATTTTTGTAATTATCTAAATTTTCATTTAAACTTTTGCTATAGTTTTCATCAAGTTTTAGAAGTTTAAAATATTCTTTTGCTTTTTCTAGTGGAATATTATCTTCATAAATCATAGAAGAAGTTTTATTATATCCATTTATAATAGTAGTAAAGGGCTCTATAAAAGCTTCATCTGAATTATAAAAATCTCTATCACTTGCATAGGTTTCATTTAAACCAATAATAGTTTTATCAAGTATATGTTGAGTTTTTTCAAGTTCAATTTTAAATTTAATATCATCATTAAGTGAAGTGTTATCTAAATCTGTATAAATATTTATTATATTTTCATCTTTATTTGCATATATATTAAAATCATAATTAAAATAATATCCAATTTCAGGCAAAAGATCTATTGGTATATAGATTTTATTTTTTTCTTTTAAAGTTTTGTTTTTTGAATAAATACTTATAGGTGATGAGTTAATAGTTGAAATATTTGAGTTTACATCAAGAACTAAGGCTTTTTCCAAAAATGTGTCTAAATTATCTAAAGAATTATTACTTATATATAAAGTTGGACTAGTATATCCATCGTCTTCTATATAGGTATTAATATTAAAATTTTCAAAGAAGCTTTTTGATTCTACATATATTGAGTTATCGTGAATTAAAATATTCTCTTCATTATTAAATAGATTTTCATTTATATAAATATTTGGCTTTTTAGTTATTCTACGAGCAGAGAAGTTAGATAAAAGTGTAACTTCTTTTTTATTATTTGAGATTAAGTCTATTCTATTTAAATTTTCATTAATAGTTAAATCTGCCTTTGGACTTTTTGTTCCAGAGCAAGATGTTAATATAAATAAAATAAAAATAAGAGAAGTAATTTTAATTGTTTTTTTACTTTTAAGTAACATTAAAATCCCCTTTCTTTTTTTGTAATTCTAACTACTAATGATATACCACTTAATAGGAAAATTAAACTATTTTTAAAGAAAAGTTACAATAAAATATAAGCTCTAAATTTGACAACGATGCCATTTATAGATATACTAAAGTAAATAGGTTGTGTGCAATTAAATTTTATACAATAAAATGAGGTTAATATGATTAATGATGATACTTTAAAATTAGAAAATCAACTTTGTTTTCCAATGTATGCAGTTTCAAAGGAGATAGTAAGAAGATATAAGCCTCTTCTAGAGCCTCTGGGAATTACATATACACAATATCTTACTTTGCTTGTATTATGGGAACATGTTGAAATTAGTGTAAAAAAATTAGGAGAATATTTATATCTAGATTCTGGCACTCTTACTCCTTTATTAAAAAGAATGGAAAATCAAAGACTTTTAGAAAGAACAAGAAGTAAAAAAGATGAAAGAATTGTCCTGGTAAAACTTACTAAAAAAGGGATAGATTTAAAAGAAAAAGCTATACATATACCTAATATAGCCGTTGATAATTTAAACTTATCAAAAGAACAATTAAGTGTTTTGTATAATTTGTTGTATAAAATACTAGATGGTTTTTCTGATGGAAATCTTA
Organism: Peptoniphilus stercorisuis; assembly: GCF_017874395.1. Taxonomy (GTDB): domain Bacteria; phylum Bacillota; class Clostridia; order Tissierellales; family Peptoniphilaceae; genus Anaerosphaera; species Anaerosphaera stercorisuis. The sequence goes on from NZ_JAGGLJ010000002.1 coordinate 58,003, forward strand.
AAAATAGGAGGAAAAATGTCAATATATAAATTTAATGTAAAAAATAGTACTGGTGAAAAAGTGTCTTTAAGTCAATATAAGGGTAAAGTATTATTAATAGTAAATACTGCAAGTAAATGTGGATTTGCTCCTCAACTTAAAGATTTAGAAGATCTTTATGATAATTATAAGGATAGGGGATTTGTAGTTTTAGCTTTTCCAAGTAATCAATTTGGAGCTCAAGAACCAGGTAATATGAAAGATATATTAAAAGATTATAGAGATGATTTTGGAGTGGAATTTCCTATAATGCAAAAAATCGATGTAAAAGGGCCACATGAAGATTCATTATTTGTATATTTAAAAGAAGAACAACAGGGACTTTTTGGAGAAGAAATAAAATGGAATTTTACAAAATTTTTAGTAGATAGAGAAGGAAATCCAATAAAAAGATATTCATCAAATACAAATCCTAAAAAAATAAAAAAAGATATAGAGGCTATTTTATAGTAAAAGGAGAATAATATGAACATAGCATTAAGATACTATTCAAGGTCTGGTAATACTAAAAAAGTTGCTGATATAATTTCAGAAGAAATAGCAATAAGACCATATACTATTGAAACACCTATTGATGAAAATATAGATAAATTATTTATAGGTGGTGCAATTTATGCAGGTAATTTTTCAAAAAAATTAAGAAATTATATTGATACAATTCCTAGTGATTTAGTGAAGAAAGTTTATATATTCTCAACAAGTGGATTTAATAAAAATTCAAATTATAAAATGAAAGAAGAATTTATGAAAAAAGGAATTGAAGTATCGGAGATAGATTTTTTTTGCAAGGGAAGAAAAGTAAATGAGAAAGAAGAAATTAATCAAATGAAAGAATTTGCAAAAAAGGCAATGGAAGAATAAGAGAAAAACTATGAATATAGATGAAAGACTGAAAATTAAAATTGAAAAAAAGTTAAAAAAGGGAAGTAGAATTTCTTGGATTATTGTTGCAGCAATTGTAGGAATTTTAGTAAATACTCTTCTTGCAATAGTTAAAGTTTTAATAGGATTATTTTCAAATTCTATAGCTATAACATCTGATGCTATAAATAATTTATCAGATGCTCTTTCATCAATAGTTACAATAGTAGGAATAATTTTTGCAAGCAAATCGGCTAATAAAAAACATCCCTATGGATATGGAAGAATAGAATATATTTCAAGTTTAATAATTTCTGTACTTCTTGTAATTGTTGGATGGGAGTTTTTTAAGACTTCAATTGATTTTATAAAGAATCCTAAAGAAATAAAATTTAATATATTCTCACTAATTGTTTTGTTATTTGCAATTGTTGGGAAAATATTTCTTGGAAGTTATAATAAAAAAATTGGAAAGAAAACAAACTCACCAGCACTAATGGCATCTTCTAAAGATTCTTATTCAGATGTTTTGATTTCTACAATGACAGTAATATCTACTTTAATATATATGATTTTTGATGTTTTAATAGATGGTTATGTTGGTATTTTTATATCATTATTTATTATTTTTTCAGGAATTAGTCTTATTGATGATACATTAAATTCAATAATTGGAAAAGAACCAGAGGAAAAAGTTGTAAATGAAATATATAAATTTGTAAAAAAATCTGAAAAAGTAGAAGGAGCTTATGATTTAATATTAAACAATTATGGTCCAGAAAGGTATATAGGCTCTATAAATGTTGCTTTCTTAGATACTATGAGTTTAAGTGAAGCTTCTTTAGAAATATTGAAACTTCAAAATAGTGTATTTAAAAAATTTGGAATTTATTTAGTATTTGGAATTTATTCAAAAAATACGCAAAATGAAAATGTATCAAGAGATGAGAAAAAAATAAGAGAAATTATCTCTAAGTATAATGGAATTGAAAGTATGCATGCTTTTTATATATTATATGAAGAAAAATTAATAAGAATTGATATTGTAGTTGATTTTAATGTTAAAAATGTTAATGAATTGGTTAAAAATATAAGAAGAGATATCTCAAAAATTTACATTGATTATGAGATTATTTTAAATATTGATCATAATTATGTATAGTTTTAGTTGGAGGTAGTAAATATGTATGATTTAGGAGAAAAATCAAGATATATCACTAGCATAAATCAAATTACAAAAAGAAAAAATGGGGAAGTTGTGAAAAAAGTTAAAACTGAAATAGTGCAAAAGACAAAGGGAAGTATTATGGCTATTTCAAAAAAAGAGTCTGCAATAATTAAATTTGAAAAATAAAAATAGTCCTCATATGAGGACTATTTTTTTAGATGCTTTATGTGCGTGTTAATTCTTTATTATTATTAGCATCTATTTCAAAATTCGAACAAGGATAAGAATATACGACACATAATTATGAATAATCCCCGTGACTTTATTAACGAAAACATTATACTATAATTATTTTCTAAAGTCTATTGTATTGTACAAAATAAAATTCTTTATTTAATTATTATTCATTAATTTTAAGTTCTAAAACATCAGGTCTTGCATAATGCCCACAAACATCAAACTCCATACGGCTCATAGGAACTTTGTCCATATTAAGATCTGCATATAAAATAGCCTCTTTATCCCATACAGGTTCTACTTCATAATGTCCATAAGGATCAACTATGGAACTTCCACCTCTGCAAACAATATCATCTAATTTATTGATATCTTCTATATCATAAAGATTATCAGGATACATATCTTTAGTGAAGAATAAATTACTATTTATAAAATAACAATGTCCTTCAATTGCAATATGTTTTATAGTAGATTGCCATTCTTCGTTATCATTTGTATTTGGAGCAAGATAGATTGTAATTCCTTTTTCATAAAGTGCAACTCTTGCAAGTGGCATATAACTTTCCCAACATATTAAACTTCCAGTATTGCCCCAAGGAGTATTTACAACTGGGAAGTAGTGTTTATTTGCATCTCCCCAAACAACTCTTTCAGAACCAGTAGGTTTTAATTTTCTATGTACAGATATAAGTTCACCATCAGGTGAGAAGATTAAATTTGAATTATATAATGTAGCAGTATCTATATCTCTTTCTGAAACACCAATACTAATATAACAATTAGCTTCTTTTGCAGCTTTTGCTAATTCTTCAGTTTCTTTGCCAGGAACGATTATAGAATTGTCATAGTACATTTTCCAGTTTTTTCTTCCATTTTCTCCACGACTTCCAACAGTAAAACCAAAAGTCATACCATAGGGATATCCTGGTATAAATAATTCTGGAAAAACAATAAAATCTACTTTTTTTTCAGATGCTTCTTTAACAAGTTTAATTGCTTTTTGAACACAAGCGTCTTTATTAAACATAATTGGCGCAGCTTGAACAACTGCCATTTTACATGTATTTTTTAAATCTTTCATAATGCCTCCTAAATTATTTAATTTAACTAAATTATACTATAAATAATATATTAATGAAATGAAGAGAGATTATATAGATAAAAATTTGGTATTAATAAAAAAAGGATGTGATAAATTGTTAATATTAGAAGGAAAATATAATAGTGCTAAGGTATTTACAAAAAATATAGACGAAAATGCCAAAAATCAAATAATAGAACTTTTAGATCAAAGATTTGTAGAAGATGCAAAAATTAGAATAATGCCAGATGTTCATGCAGGAAAAGGTTCAGTAATTGGATTTACTGCAAATTTAGGAGATAAAATTATTCCAAATATTGTAGGTGTAGATATTGGATGTGGGATTTTATGTGTAAAACTTGACAATTTAAAAATAACAAGAGATTTGTTAAAGGAACTTGATGATTTAATAAAATATGAAAAACTAATTCCATCAGGATTTAATATTAGAAAATCTCCTTTATATACTGAAGAAGAATTAAATCTTGATAAATTATATTGTAAAGATAAATTAAAAAATTTAAATAGAATATTAAACTCAGTATCTACATTAGGTGGTGGAAATCACTTTATAGAAATAGCAAAAGATTCAAATAATGATAAATATCTATTAATACACAGTGGAAGTAGAAATTTAGGAAAGCAAATTGCAGATTATTATCAAAAAGTTGCAATAAAAAATACTAGAGCAAAATATAATAGAAATCATTTAGAAGAACAAATTGAAAAGTTAAATCAAAAGGAACAGACTAAGGAAGTAAAATCAAAAATCAAAAGATATAAAAGAAAGATAAATGACAAAAAAATCCCAAGAGATTTATCTTATATTTCAGATATAGAAAGTAAAAAATACTTAAATGATATGAAAATAGCTCAGGAATATGCATCTTTAAATAGATATAATATGGCTAAAAAAATAGTAAAAGTATTATATAAAAAGGATATAATAGATGAATTAGAATATTTTGAAACAATTCATAATTATATAAATTTTGAAGATAATATAATTAGAAAAGGTGCAATATCTGCAAAAAAAGATGAGAAAGTAATAATCCCAATAAATATGCAGTATGGAAGTATTCTTGCAAAGGGTAAGGGGAATTCAGACTGGAATAATTCTGCACCTCATGGAGCAGGAAGAATAATGAGTAGAAATCAAGCTAGAAGAGAACTAAGCCTTGAGGAAATGAAAGATGCAATGGAGGGAATATTTTCTACATCAGTATCATCAAGAACATTAGATGAAAGTCCAGAAGCATATAGATCTGCAGAAGAAATAAAAAAACACTCAAAGGAAACAATAGAAATAATAGATATATTAAAACCAATTTATAATTTTAAATCCTAAGACAGTTGATTTTAGTTAAGATTAATTATAAAATTAACTTATTACAATTTTGGAGGATTAAAATGAATAATGGAGTATTTATAACTTTAGCAATTGCTGCAATTTTAATGTTTTTTGTAATAATATTTACAATACTAAAGGGAAAAGCAGCAAAATTAATAGGTAAATTTAATAATTTGCCAAGAGAAGAAAAAGAATTATATGATACAGATTTATTGTGTAAAGATACAAGAAATAGACTTCTTATATATATTGTGATAATGCTTGTTGGAGCAGTATTATCCTATTTTATATCTGGGAAAATGGCATATATTGCATTAATTGCCTTTATAGCATATTTATCAACAGATTTAAAAATAAATCCAAGAAAGTCTTTTGAAAAATATAAAATAAAAAAGAATAATTAAAAATAAATACTTTGATAAAAAATAGACGTAGATATTACATCTATTTTTGTTTAGTATGCTAACTATATGTGTATAATATTAATATAAAACAATGTATTTATCACAAATAAATAGTTAGTACGCTAAATAATTATGGCTTTTCTTAGAAATTTAAAGTATAATAGGAGATGGAAATATGAAAAAGAAATTATTGTTAGTCCTAGTTGTATTTTCTGCAGTTGCACTAAGTCCCTCTTACTTAAATTTTCAACAAGAGGAAGTATTTGCAAAAGAAGAATTTAAATTAGAAGAAGAATTTAAAGAAAATGAAGCTGTTGCCATAGGTTCCTTGGACAAAAAAATTGATAATTTAAATATTAATTTAAAAGATAATGAAAATTATGAATCTCTAAGAAACCTAAAAGATGAAAATGTTTATGTAGCATTATTAAATATTGAATCTTGGGATAAAAATAATAATATGAATGGAAATATTGTTATAAAATCAAGTGATAAATCCATTAAGAAATTAGAATATGAAATTGTAGTAGAAGATAGGTTTGGAAATGTTATTAGCACTTATAGTGATAAAATAACAAGACTAAATACAAATTCATTAAATCATAAATTTACTTTAAATACTGGAAAATTATCTGGTAAAGAGGTAGTAGTAAAAATTAAAAGTGCAAAAATAACAAATGATAAAGATAAAGTAGTAGAATTATTTCAAGTAAAGCCCGTAACTCTAGTAAGAGACGAGATAAATTTAAATAGCAAATATAACAACTAATAAGAAGGTATGGAGAAATCCATACTTTTTTATTGAAAACTTTTACAATATAGTTTATAATATTAATTGAGTAAAGCGATGCAACGCTTTAAATACTTAACTAATAGGAAAGCATATATATGCTATAAATTAATACATTATTAATTCCTATAGATCTCCTAAACGAAAAAGTACTTTTGTACTTTTTCGTTTTTTATTTATAATATATATAGGAGGGATTAAGTTGAAAAATATAGTTATAGAAAATAGTGAAAAATATTTAAAAGAATCCTTTAAAAATATAAGAATAAGTAATATAGAAAGAATTACGCTAGATGAAACTCAAGAAAAAGATGATTATTATATTATAAAATATGCAGGAGATGATAATATTTTAAAAGAATCTTTTATAAATATTGAAGAAGTATTAATAGGTGATTCTTTTATAAAATTTAAAAATAATATAGTTGAAGAGGAAATAAGAGAAATAATAGATATATTAAATGTTAAAATAGATGATTTTAATATTTATGCAAAGGACAGAAAACCAATTTCATTTTTTTAAATAAAAAAGACTAATAATCTATTATTTATTAGTCTTTTTATTTAATTGTGCAAATATATCGAACTAAATTAAATATTGATATTTTCATTAAAAAAAGACTATCTTCCTATATAGAAAGATAGTCTTTAATATGGTGCCGAAGGCGGGACTTGAACCCGCACGGTGTTGCCACCGCCAGATTTTGAGTCTGGTACGTCTGCCAGTTCCATCACTTCGGCTAATATTAATAATTTATCACTTTTAGAGCTATAAATCAAGAATTTTTTAGTTTAATTATATTAATTAATAGATTTACAAAATAAGAATATTAATATAATATATTATTAGGTATTGTAAACTAATTATATTATGGAGATAAAATTGAATAAAAAGTTAAAGAGATTTTTAAATATAATTTTAAATTTAATACTATTAATATTAGCTGCTTTTTTAATATATTTTATATATCTTCAGTTAAATAGTATTAAGTTAAATGAATATAAAAATTATGAATTTATTATAATAGATGGAGTGAGATTTTTTAGTAAATCTTTTGTATTTTTAGAATTAATTAAAAACACTATAAAATCAATTAATTATGAAAAAAATTATAATTATTTAGAAAATGTTTTAATGTCAGCTATGATTCTTTGTATATTAAATATAGTATTCAAATCAAATTTAAGTATTATAAAGTATGCTTATATTAAAAGCAGTGTGTTTTATTTTATGGTGAGTGTAGTTTTATTTATACTTTTAAGAAAAAGAAATAATGAATAGTAGTTTAAGGTATTTTTATTTTAATGATTTTAATGCTTATTAAATTCTATGTTATTTATATAGTTAATATATAAAGAGTAGTATATAATATATTCAGTGTAATATAGAAAAGAGAGGTAATAGTAATGGATAAAATCTATGAAAAATCTTATGAAAAATTAATAGATTATGTAAAGACTAAAATATTACAAAAAGAATATAGTGTAGGAGATAAACTTCCTTCAGAAAGAGAACTTGCTAAAATTTTAGAGATCAGTAGAAATTCTGTTCGTGAGGGAATAAGAATTCTTGAAAGAATGGGAGTAATATCTTGTCAACATGGATCTGGAAATTTTGTAACAGGACAATTTGATAAAACGCTAACAGAAGTATTGTCAATGATGTATGTTCTAAAGGGAATGAACATGGAGGAGATAACAGATTTTAGATTTGGTCTAGAATATGGAGCTGTAAATTTAGCTGTAAAAAATGTAAATGATGATCAAAAGGAAAGACTGATGATGCATTTGAAAAATATTGAAAATGCAGAAACTGAAGAAATCAGAGCTTTTAATGATAAGGAAATGCACTATTTATTAGCCGAAGCTAGTGAGAATATATACATTATTTCAACATTTAACGCATTAAATCAAATAATGGAAACTTATGTGCCTCAAATGAGAGAGAAAATTTTCATTGGAATGGAAACTGAGATTGAACTTGCAAAGGCGCATAGAAACTTAGTTGAGGGAGTAGTAGAAGGTAATTTAGAAAAAGCTTTAGAAGGTTTATTTAATCATTTTAAATACATAAGACTATATTTAGAAAAATAATAAAAAAATTTTTTTGGGATAAAATAGATTTTTTAAATAGAAAAACTTTTGCAAGATAGTGTTTATCATATTTTCATAGATAAACACTACTTTCTTATTTTATAGTGATATATTATGACAACGATTGACAAGTGTAAAAAGCTAGAGTATAATTGATTTTAGTAATAGGGTGTTAGAAAAAAACCTGATTTTATTCTAACTAAAGGTAGGACCAAATTTAAAAAATTTAAAATAATAGTTCGACTTCGAATTATTTTATGTTATACTTTAAAAACAGGTACTACCACTAAGATTAATTTTATCAATATAGAATTTTAAATGATAATTAAAATAGAATTAATAAAAAATTTTATTTTATAGTAATAAATGAAAAGTTAAATTCTTCAAGGTTTTATTTCATTATTACTAAAATGTATTTTCTAATTTCATTAAATTATATTTTATTGAAAAGAATATATACTTAATTATCTATAATGATTTCTATTAATTAAATTTAATTAATAATTTTTAACAAAATTAATAAATGTGAATGTAGGATTATATTTATATTTTAGGAGGAAAGAAATGAAAGAATACAATAAGGTAAGTCCTGAACTTATTGAAAAATTTAAAAGTATTGTTCCAGGTAAAGTTTATGCTGGAGAAGAAATAAATACTGACTATACTCATGACGAAATGCCTATTTATGGTAAGGGAATGCCAGATGTAGTTATAGAAGCTACTAATACAGAAGATATTTCTGAAATAGTTAAACTTTGCTATGATGAAAATATTCCTGTAATCCCTAGAGGAGCTGGTACTGGTCTTGCTGGAGCAGCAGTAGCTATTGAAGGTGGAGTTATGATCGATATGACTAAGATGAATAAAATCTTAGGATATGATGAGAAAAACTTCGTTGTTCATGTAGAACCAGGTGTTTTACTAAACGATTTAGCTGAAGACGCTCTTTCAAGAGGATTAATGTATCCACCAGATCCAGGTGAAAGATATGCTACAATTGGTGGTAATATTGCTACTAATGCAGGTGGTATGAGAGCTGTTAAATACGGTACTACAAGAGATTATGTTCGTTCTCTAAAAATGGTACTACCAACAGGAGAAATCACTGAATTTGGAGCAACAGTATCAAAAACATCAAGTGGATATTCACTACTTAATTTAATCGTTGGTTCAGAAGGAACTTTAGGAATTATTACAGAAGCTACTTTAAAAGTAATTACAGCTCCTAAAGAAACTATTTCACTAATTATTCCTTATGAAAACCTTGATGAATGTATTGCAACTGTTCCACAATTCTTTATGAATCACTTACAACCGCAAGCTCTTGAATTTATGGAAAGAGAAATTGTTCTTGCATCTGAAAGATATATTGGAAAAAGTGTATTCCCACAAGAATTAGAAGGAATTACTATTGGAGCTTATCTTCTTGTTACTTTTGATGGAGATTCTATGGAAGAACTTGAAGAAATAATTGAAAGAGCAGCTGAAGTTGTTCTTGAAGCTGGAGCTATTGATGTTCTTATAGCAGATACTCCAAACAAGAAGAAAGAAGCTTGGGCAGCTAGAGGAGCATTCCTTGAAGCTATTGAAGCTGAAACTGAACTTCTTGATGAGTGTGATGTTGTAGTTCCAATTAGTGAAATTGCATCATATCTTGTATATGTAAATGAAGTTGCTGAAAGATTTGACTTTGCAGTTAAGAGTTTCGGACATGCTGGAGATGGAAATCTTCATATTTACACTTGCAGTAATGATATGGAAATGGATGAATTCAAAAAACAAGTTGCTGAATTCTTTGAAGACATATATGAAAAAGCTATTCAACTTGGTGGACAAATTTCTGGAGAACATGGAATTGGACATGGTAAGATGGGATTCCTAAAGAAATACTCTGGAGAAACTAATATGAGACTTATGAAGGGTATCAAAGAAGTATTTGATCCTAAGATGATTCTTAACCCTCATAAAATTGTAGATTAATAATATTTGTAAATATATAAATAAAATAAAATAAAATTGGTATAAAATTTAAGGAGGATATTATGGCTTATATAATTTCTGAAGAAGCAAAAGATTTAGTACAAGACGTTAAAAACTTCTGTGACAACGAAGTTAAGGAACAATGTAAAGAATACGATAGAAGTGGTGAATGGCCAAAAGAAATTTACGACAAGGCTATTGAACAAGGATATCAAGCATTAGAAGTTCCAGAAGAATACGGTGGACCAGGACTATCAAGAGTTGATGTTGCTGCATTAATCGAACAAATGGCTATTGCTGATGCTGGATTTGCTACAACTATTTCTGCTAGTGGACTTGGTATGAAACCAGTTCTTATTGCAGGAACTGAAGAACAAAAACAAAGAGTTTGTGACATTGTACTTGAAGGTGGATTTGGAGCATTTGGTTTAACTGAACCAGGAGCAGGATCTGATGCAGGTGCTGGTGTTACTAAAGCTGTTAGAGAAGGGGACGAATATGTTCTTAATGGTAGAAAATGTTTCATTACTAATGGAGCAATTGCTGATTTCTACTGTATTACAGCAATGACTGATAAATCTAAGGGAGTTAAGGGAATTTCAATGTTCTTAGTTGAAAAAGGAACTCCAGGACTTTCTGCAGGAAACGAAGAAGACAAATTAGGAATTAGAACTTCTAATACTACTGATGTTGTTCTTGAAGATGTTAGAATTCCAGCTGAAAACCTACTAGGTAATGAAGGTGACGGATTTAAAATTGCTATGCAAACTCTTGACCAAGCAAGAACTTGGATGGGATGTATCTCTGCAGGTATAGCTCAAAGAGGTATTGATGAAGCTCTTCAATATGGTAAAGAAAGAATCCAATTTGGAAAACCAATTATTAAAAACCAAGCTCTTCAATTTAAAATTGCTGATATGGTTATTAAAACAGAAACTGCAAGACAAATGGTTGCTCATGCATTAACTCTAATGGATATGGAAGTTCCATACTCAAAAGAATCTGCAATTGCAAAATGTTATGCATCTGATATAGCAATGGAAGTTGCATCAGAATCAATCCAAATGTTTGGTGGATATGGTTATAGTAGAGAATACCCAGTTGAAAAACTATTAAGAGATGCTAAAATCTTCCAAATCTTTGAAGGAACAAACGAAATTCAAAGAATTGTAATAGCTAACAACACTATTAGATAAGTAGTAATAATTAAGGAGTATTAAGATGGAAATATTAGTATGTATTAAAGAAGTGCCTGATGATTCAGTTCAAATAAAACTAAATGTAGAGACACAACAACCAGACTTAAAAGATATAACACCGGTTGTAAATGCCTTTGATACTTATGCTTTAGAAATGGCTACACGCCTTAAAGAAGAAGTAGAAGGAAATGTTACAGTAGTATCAATTGGTTCTGAGGAAGTTAAAAATTCTCTTAAAAACTGTCTTGCAGTTGGAGCTGATGAAGCATATTTAGTTAAAGAAGATAATGTAGAACAATATGATTCATTAAAAATTGCTAAAAAACTTGCTGAAGCTGTTAAAAATATAGAAGAAGCTCGTGGAAAGAAATTTGATGCTATATTCTGTGGTAAAGAAACTACAGATCATGCAACAAGTCAAGTTCCTGTAATGCTTGCAGATGAATTAGGTCTTGGAGTTATGAGCAATATCATAGATATTAAAAAACTTGAAGATTCTATTGAAGCAAAACAAGAATTAGACGAAGGATATCGTGTATATGAAGGAAAACTTCCAGTAGTTATTTCTGTAAATAAACCAAACTACGATCCACGTTACCCAACTATTAAAAGTAAAATGCAAGCTAGAAAAAAACCTATTGAAGAACTTGCTGTTGAATTTAATAGTGATGATTTAATTAAAGTAGTTAAAATTTACGAACCAGCTAAAAGAGCTGCAGGAGTAAAAATTAACGAAGAAGCTGTTGAAGATACTGTTGCTAAAGCAATGGAAATAATGGCAGAAGCAAAAATATTTTAGGAGGTTTTCAAGATGAGTTTTACTAATGGAAAAGATATAATGGTCTTTGTGGAAACCAACGAAAATGAACCAGTAAAAGCAGCTTTAGAAGTTATTGCTAAGGCAAGTGAACTAGCAAAAGCAGAAAGTGTAAATTTAGTTGGATTACTATTAGGATCAAATACTGATGAAGCAGCAAAAATTTGTGCAGCATCTGGTGTAAATAAAATCGTAATTGTAGAAGAAGATAGTGAAAATGTAGAAGTAATTGGTAATATTGTAGCTGAAATGGCTAAAAAATATGATCCATCACTTTTATTAATGGGATCAACTCTTGCTGGTAAAGATATAGCAGCAGAAGTTGCTAAAAAATGTGAAACTGCATGTGTTACAGATGTTATAAACATTGCTGAAGGTGAAGAAGGACTAACATTTACAGCACCTGTTTATGGTGGAACACTTTTAAATGATGTAGTTATTACAAATGATTCACTAAAAATGGCATCAGTTAGACCTGGATCATTTAAGAAAAATGAACTAGATGAGTCTTTAAGTGCTGAAATAGTTAAAGAAGAAGTAGAAGAAATAAAAGATCTAAAAACTATAATTAAAGAAACTATTGCAGAAGTAGGAGAATCAGTAAACCTTGAAGAAGCTGAAATAGTTGTAGTTGGAGGACGTGGAATGGGATCAAAGGAAAACTTTGAACTTATTCATGAACTTGCAAAAGTATGTGGCGGTGTAGTTGGTGGAACAAGACCAGTAACAGAAGAAGACTGGATTTCTCGTTCACAACAAGTTGGTCAATCAGGTAAAATAATTACACCAAAACTTTATATAGGAGCAGGAGTAAGTGGAGCTATACAACATTTATCTGGTATATCAGGTTCAGATTATATTGTAGCAATCAATAAAGATGAAGATGCTCCAATCTTTGAAATCGCTGATGTAGGAATTGTAGGAGATGCAATGAAAGTGCTTCCTCTTATGATTGAAGCGATTAAAAAAATCAAAGAAGAAAACTAATTAAATAACAAAAGTACGCAAATCCATTTAAAATCTAATTAAAATAATAAAAATTAATTTATTTAGACATTTAGATAATTAACAAACATACTAAAACAAAACAAACAAACTTTAAAAGAAGGTTTAGCAAGAGGCTAGACCTTTTTTTAATGGGAAATTCTAGAGATAATTTAAGTTTAGACTTTTTTATTTAATATTAGAAATATAAGGTATAATAGTAAAATAGGAGTTGATAATTTGAAAAAAAGATTACTTATTATAGATGGATCATCTTTATTTTTTAGAGCTTTTTATGCTCTACCATTATTAAAAACGAAAAAAGGTTTATATACAAATGCAATATATGGCTTTGTAATGATGCTTGAAAATGCAATTGAAAAAATAGATCCTTCAAATGTAGTAGTGTGTTTTGATATGAAGGGAAAAACTTTTAGAAATGATATATATGGTGATTATAAGGGAACTAGACAAAAGACACCATCAGAACTTGAGCAACAGTTTCCATTAGTAAGAGATATTCTAAAAATGATGAATATAAAAGTTTTAGAATCTCCAGTATATGAAGCAGATGATATTGCAGGTACACTTTCTAAAAAGGCTTCTGAAGAAGGATATGAAACTTATTTATTAACAGGAGATAAGGACTATTATCAACTTGTAGATGAAAATACTAAGGTGCTTTTAACTAGAAAGGGAATTAAAGAAATGGATGTAATTTCTGTTGAAAGTATTAAAGAGGACTTTGGTATTACTCCAGAGCAATTTATTGATTTAAAAGGGCTTATGGGCGATAATTCAGATAATATTCCAGGTGTTCCAGGTGTTGGTGAAAAAACTGGACTTAAACTTATTCATCAATTTGAAACTATGGAAAATCTATATGATCATGTAGATGAGGTATCTGGAAAAAAATTAAAAGAAAAATTAAATGACAATAAAGCTCAGGCTTTTATGAGTAAAAAACTAGGTACTATTGTAAGAAATGTGCCTATTGATGAAGAAATAGAAGATTTTAAAAAGCAAGAATATGATTTTGAAAATTTATCAAATATGTATAGAGAGTTTGAATTTAATTCTCTTTTAGATAGACTTCCAAGTGAGTATCATAAAGAAGAAATAGCAATGTCTTCTGAGGAGAATTTTGTTTGGGATGATTTAGAAATAGATGAAATTATTAAAAATATTAAATCTAAAAAGTCATTTTCTTTTAAAATAATTACTGATGGAAAAATTTATGAAAATGTAGAACCTCTATATCTAGTGCTTAAAGCAAAAGATGAAAATCCAAATTTTATTAAACTTAATAATAGTGAAGATTTATTGAAATTCAGAGAGATTTTTGAAGCTGAAGAAATAGAAATCTTAGGACATTCTTTAAAGGAAGATTTAATTACTTTATTACATTTAGGTATAGATTTTAAAAATATTGCTCATGATTCTATAATTGCTGAGTATTTATTAAATTCAACTCAATCTGATTATGATATAAATAATCTGACAAATGCTTATTTTTCAAGAGGATATAAAGATGAAGAAGAGCTTCTTGGAAAGGGCAAAAAGAAAAAAGGATTTAAAGATTTAAGTGAAGAAGAGTTAAAGACTTATTTTGCTTTTTATTTAAATGCTATTTATAAATTAAGAGAAGTGCAAATTAATAAAATAATAGAACAGGAAATGACAGAATTATACTATGAGGTGGAACTTCCTTTAGTTGAGGTATTAAGTTCTATGGAACTTATTGGTATAAATACTAAAGAGTCAGTTTTAGATGAAATAGGATTAAGTCTTAATGATAAAATAAAAGATTTAGAAGAAAAGATATATGCTGAGTCAGGGGAAGAGTTTAATATAAATTCTCCGAAAAAACTTGGAGAAATACTTTTTGAAAAGATGGGTTTTCCAGTTATTAAAAAGACTAAGACAGGATATTCAACAGCAGCAGATGTACTTGAAAAGTTAAAAGGTCATGGAGAAATTGTCGATTATGTATTAGAGTATAGAAAACTTACTAAGTTAAAATCAACTTATGTAGATGGTTTAAAAGAGCTTATTAATAAGGATACAGGAAGAATTCATTCTCATTTTAATCAAACTGTTACATCAACTGGAAGAATATCTTCAACTGAACCAAATCTTCAAAATATACCTATTAGAACAGAAGAGGGAAGACTTATTAGAAAATCTCTTTTAGCTTCTGAAGATCATTTATTAGTAGATGCAGATTATTCTCAAATTGAACTTAGAGTACTTGCAGATTTATCTAAGGACAAAAATATGATTGATGCATTTTTAGATGATGATGATATTCACGCAAGGACTGCATCTGAAGTATTTAAAGTGCCTCTTGATGAAGTGACATCACTTTTAAGATCTCAAGCTAAGGCTGTTAATTTCGGAATAGTATATGGTATTTCTGATTATGGTCTTTCTCAAAATCTAAATATTCCAAGAAAAGAAGCAGGAACTTATATAGATAATTATTTAGAGCATTATTCAGGTATTAAAGACTATATGGATGAAGAGATTAAAAAGGGTAAAGAAATAGGATATGTAAAAACTATTCTAAATAGAAGAAGATATATTCCTGAATTAAATGCCAAAAACTTTAATATTAGATCCTTTGGTGAAAGAGTAGCACTTAATACTCCAATACAAGGATCTGCTGCAGATATAATAAAAATAGCAATGGTTAAAGTTTATAAATCCCTTAAAGAAAATAATTTAAAATCTAAATTAATACTTCAAATTCACGATGAGCTTATAGTTGATGCTGATAAGAATGAAGTTAAGGAAGTAGAAAAATTAATGAAAGACTTAATGGAAAATGCTGTAAAGATGGATATTCCATTAAAAATAGATATGCAAGTGGGAAGTAGTTTATATGAAACAAAGTAAGGTAGTTGGATTAACTGGAAGTATTGCAACGGGAAAGTCTGCTGCAAGTAATATTATAAAGTCTTTAGGATATGATTTAATTGATGCAGATAAAATAGCAAGAGAGATAATCAATGATGAAGATATTATAAAAAATATTAAAGAAAACTTTGGTGAAGATATATATATTAATAACAATCTTAATCGTGAGAAACTTGGCAAAATCATATTTGAAGATAGTGAGAAAAGAAAAATTTTAAATGAAATAACTCATCCTAAAATATATAGCAAGATTAAGGCATATATAATAGAAGGAAAAAGTGAAATTATATTTTTAGATATACCACTTTTAATAGAAACTTTAAGTGATATTGAAAAATATGATTTACATTTAGATGAAATATGGTTAATATATGTAAATAGAGAAACTCAGATAAAAAGGCTAATGGAAAGAGATAATATAGACTATGATTATGCCTTAGAGAAAGTATCATCACAAATGTCTGTAGAAGATAAATTGTCTTATGCAGATGTAGTTATAGATAATTCTTTAACTAAAGAAGATTTAGAAGAAAAAATAAAAAAAGAATTATCAAATTTTAAAAGGAGATAATGAAGAAATGAAAGAAGATCCCAGTTCGGGTAGTTTAAGAATCAAAAAAACTATATTAAAAGTAATTGTACTTATAGTTTTAGCTTTTGGACTTATAGGATGTAGTAATGAAGAGCTAGAAAATAATTTATATAATTTAAAGACATCAAGTATAAAATCAGAGCAAAATGTCAATAATATATTAGCCTCTTTATCTTATCCTAAGGAGTATGAATATAGTAATGTTGAGATTTTATCAAGAAATGATTCTAGTGTTTTAAAGGTATATTTAAAAGAAAATGTACCAAATAACAATAGAGATTTTTTTGAAAATGCAGTTGTGCTATTTTCTTTAGTAGATGATGTAGATTCAATTAGTTTTGTATCAGAAAAACGAAATGAAATTTTAGACAGTCATAGAAGAGAAGATATAGATATTTTACTAGGTGAAAAATATAGTTTAGATACGAGAAAAATTGGGGAAAACAAAGAAAATTTCAATAAATATCTAAGTATTAAAGAGAGGAGCTAAGCTCTTCTTTTTTTATATAAACTTTTAACTTTTAACTTTTAATTTTAAATTGTTTATTTAATATAAAGATATATAATATTTGTAAGGGAGGTATTTATGAAAAAGAATAATAAAAAAATAGTATTATTACTATTAGTACTTACTATTAGTTTTACAATATTAGTTGGTTGTTCAAAAAAAGAAAATAATAATATTAATAATGAAGCTAATGTAGAGGAGAATATTAATAATGAAGATATATATTCTAATAAAACAGAATATGTAGGAGATAGTAGTAAGGTAGTTGGAATTGTTTCAAGTTTAGATTATTCAAAAAACTATACATATAATAGTATAGAGATCATCTCAGAAGAAAAGCCTTATGGATTAGTAGTGTATTTAGATGAAAATTCACCAAGTGAAGAAAAAGACTTTTTTAATCAAGCAGTAGCTACATTTGCACTAATTGAAAATTTAGACAATTTAAAATATTCTTTAATGGATAATAAAGATATTATTGAAGAGTTTAATAGAGAAGATGTAGATCTTATATTAAGAGAAAATGGAGAAAAATCTTTAGAGGAGATTTCTCAAGATAAATCTGAGATAGATAAATATATAAATTAAAAGAAGATGTTTAAGACATCTTTTTTTTATGAAACAATCTTGATATAATACAAATTATTATGATATGATTTAAAGGAAAATGTTTGCGAATGCTTGATAAAAAAGAGTCCGAAGACATCTTTTTTATAATATAAGGTGTGTGGTGCGGAAAAAGGGACTTGAACCCTCACACAAATTAATGCACATGCCCCTCAAACATGCCTGTCTACCATTCCAGCATTTCCGCAATATAAAAAATATTATACTATAAAGGTTTTTCAAATACCATAAAATTTTAATAATTATTATTAAAATTGAGAGAAAATTTTAAATTAAACAATAAAATAACAATGTTTAATTGGTAGCTAAATGGCTATTTTTAGGGAAATAAATATGTTTTATATTAGAAATATAATTTTACATTATGGGATTTTAAGTATATCCAATATACAATAAGAAAAATAAGTGCTATAATTATATTCAGGCAATATTTTAAAAAAATAAATATATTAGCAAATTTAATTAATGAGGTGAAGTTTATGAGTTCAAGAAATCTCACTTTTTCCGTTGGTGGAGTGCACATGGACGAACATAAAACTTTAACTGAGCATGTTCCAATTGAGGTTATGCCGGCTCCTAGTGTTGTATACATACCAATGAGTCAACACATAGGTGCGCCATGTAATCCAACTGTAGCAGTTGGGGATCAAGTTAAGGTTGGACAAGTAGTTGGAAATTCTGATGCATATATTTCTGCAGCAATACATTCTAGTGTATCTGGAACTGTAAAAGCAGTAGAAAAAATGTACACTGCAGATGGAAGATATTGTGATTGTGTCATTATTGAAAGTGATGGCAAAGATGAAGCAGTAGAACCAGTTGCACTTAAGAATTACAAAGACGCGTCTATGGATGAAATCAAAGCTTTTGTTAAGGAAAAGGGTATTGTAGGTATGGGTGGAGCAGGATTCCCACTTCATGCAAAGTTATGGAATGAAGAACCTGTCTTAGATGAATGTATTCTAAATGGGGCAGAATGTGAACCATTCTTAACTTGTGACCATAGGATTATGTTAGAAAAAACAGAGGAAATTCTAGAAGGTCTAGAAATTTTCGCAAACTTTTATAACAAAGAAGTATCTTATATGGCAATTGAAGAAAATAAACCTGATGCGATTTCAAAGATGGAAGAAGCAATTAGTAAAAATCCAAAATGGAGTAATTTAAAAGTAGTAGGATGTCAAACTAAATATCCACAAGGAGATTCAAAGAGACTATCTGAGGCTGTAGTTAACAGAATTGTTCCACAAAATGGAGTAACAAATGATGTTGGAGTATTTTTAACAAATGTTGGTACTACACTTGCATTTTATGAAGCTCTTATTGAAGGAAAGCCTTCTTATGAAAGAGTTATAACAGTAAGTGGTGCTGGTATTACAACACCTAAAAATATTCTAGTAAGAATAGGTACTTCTGTAAAAGATATAATTGACTTTTGCGGTGGTATAAAGGACAACGCTATAGATATAGTATGTGGTGGACCAATGACAGGAAAATCTGTATTTGAACTAGTAAGTCCAATTACAAAGACAACTTCTGGAATTTTAGTATTAACAAATGAAGAAATCAATCCAGGAGAAGAGTCTCCATGTATTAGATGTTCAAGATGTATAGATCATTGTCCAGCAAATATTAATCCAACAGATATAAATGCTGCTATATTAAAGGGTGAAGTTGATCTTTGTGGAGAACTTCATGCAGATCAATGTATGGCATGTGGAATCTGTTCTTTTGTATGTCCAGCTAATAGACATCTTACTTCATCAATAGCACTAGCTAAGCGTGAATTAAGATCAAAGGCTATGAAATAGGAGGGTGAAATATGGAAAAAAATATTAAAAACACAAATTCATTAAAAGCTAATGGGTTATATGTTTCACTAGCTCCTCACATTAATTCAAAAGACAGTGTTCAAAGAATAATGCTAGATGTAATAATAGCTCTTTTACCAGCTTTAATAGGAAGTATATATTTCTTTGGAATGCGTGCATTATTATTAAATGTTGTTTGTATAGCAACATGTATAATAAGTGAGTATGTATTTCAAAAATTAATGAAAAAAGATATTCAAATAATGGATTTATCTGCAGTAGTAACAGGAATGCTTATTGCATTTAACTTACCTGCAAATTTCCCAATATGGATGGCAATTTTTGGATCTGCATTTGCAATTATTGTAATTAAAGAGTGTTTTGGAGGAATAGGTTGTAACTTTATGAATCCAGCATTAGGAGCTCGTGTAGTTTTAATGGCATCATGGGCTAAAAAAATGACAGACTATATTGGACCAGATGGAATGAGTGCTGCTACAAGTGCTGCAACAGCAGGAGTAGATGCAGTAAGTTCTGGTACACCATTACAAATTATAAAATCAGGTGCATATGAAGCACTACCAACTTTAAAGGATATGTTTGTAGGTAATATTTCTGGAGTAATTGGTGAAACTTCAGCATTATTATTATTAATTGGTGGAATTTATTTAATAGTTAGAAAAGTAATCAACTGGAGAATACCAGCATTTTACTTTATATCAACAATTATTATGTTATTTGTATTAAAAGTTCCAGCAAATATTATTCCTTATGAAATTTTTGGAGGAGGATTATTCTTAGGAGCATTCTTTATGGCTACTGACTATTCAACATCTCCAATGAACAATAAAGGAAAAATTATCTTTGCAATTGGTTGTGGAGTTTTAACAGCAATTATTAGAGTTAAAGGATCTCTTCCAGAGGGAGTATCTTATTCAATTTGTCTAATGAATGTTGCAACACCACTAATTGACAAACTTACAAAGACTCAAGCATATGGGGAGGCGAAATAAATGAAAGAACCAGTAAAATTTGGATTAATTCTTCTTATATTTTGTGCGATATCAGCTGGACTTTTAGCAGCTGTTAATGGAGTTACTGCTCCTGTTATTGCTCAAGCTGAACTTGAAGAAACACTTGAATCTTATAAAGTTATTTTTGGTGATGAAGCAGATAACTTTGAGAAATATGATGAAAGTAAAATAGCAACAATTCAAGAAACGTACCCTAACATCGAAGATGTATTTGTGGCTACAAAAGATGGAGAAACTGTTGGATATGGTATAAATGTATCATCAAATGGTTTTGGTGGAGCTATGACAAATGCTCTAGGAATTCTTTTAGAAAACGACACAATAGCAGGTTTTAGAAATATTTCAAACTCTGAAACTAAAGGATTTGGTACACAAATCGAAGAAGAAGATTATTATAGCACTTATGTAGGCAAATCTGCAGCAGGAGAATTAAAAATAGAAACAGATCCTCAAGCAGAAGACGAAGTTCTTTTAATGAGTGGAGCTACAGTATCATCTAAAGCAGTACTTGCTGGTGATAATATAGCACTAAAAGCTTATCAAGAATTTCTTAAAAATGATAAATAAGGGGGATAATTATGAGCTTAAGTAAAGTTTTTAAAGACAGTATGTTTAAGAACAACCCCATATTTATACAACTTATTGGGCTATGTTCTACACTTGCAATTACAAATAACTTAAAAAACTCAGTTGCAATGGGTATTGCAGTTATATTTGTACTTGTAATGAGTAATGGAGTAGTATCAATACTTAGAAATGTTATTCCTAGTAAAATAAGAATTCCTTGTTTTATCGTAGTAATAGCAACTTTCGTATCAGTAGTAGAAATGATACTTCATGCTTATGCTCCAGGAATCTATGGTGCTCTAGGAATATTCCTACCACTAATAGTTGTAAACTGTTGTATTCTTGGTGAAGCAGAAGGTTTTGCATATAAAAATAAACTTATACCATCATTAGTAGATGGACTTGGAACAGGTCTAGGCTATACAATTGCAGTAGTTGCAATGGGTGTTATAAGAGAACTTTTAGGATATGGAACATTATTCGACAAACAAATATTACCAGCATCATTCCCAGGAATAGGACTTATGGGAGCTCCAGCAGGTGCTTTTATCCTACTTGGATTTTTAATAGCTGGATTTAAAAGAATAATGGAATCAAGGGGTGAGTAATATGATGTCAAGAATACTTACAATATTAATATCAACAATACTTGTAAATAACTATGTATTTGCTCAATTCTTAGGTATTTGTCCATTCCTTGGAGTTTCATCAAAAACAGAAACAGCAGTAGGTATGGGTGTTGCAGTTACTTTCGTAGTAGTAATCGCATCAGCTATTACATGGTGTTTACAAACTTTTATACTAGATAAATTTGGACTTGGATACTTACAAACAATAGTATTTATCTTAGTAATAGCATCTTTAGTACAATTCGTAGAAATGGTTATTAAGAAAACATCTCCATCACTATATACAGCAATGGGTGTTTATCTTCCACTAATCACTACAAACTGTGTTGTACTTGGAGTTACAGTACTAAATGTTCAAAATGGATATAACTTAATAGAAACTGTATTTAGTGGATTTGGAGCATCTGTAGGTTTTGCACTTGCACTTGTTTTAATCAGTACACTAAGAGAAAGACTTGCTCTTGGAAATGTTCCTAAAGCTCTTCAAGGAGTACCTATTGCACTAGTAAGTGCAGGACTTATGGCTTTAGCATTTTCAGGATTTGCAGGACTAGTATAGGAGGTATAAAATGGGAAATTCAATAATACTTCCAATTATAATCCTTGCAGTAATGGGAGCACTTTTCGGAATAGTACTTTCAATAGCATCTAAAGTATTTGCTGTTGAAGTAGATGAAAAAGTTCTTGCTGTTAGAGACGTATTACCAGGAGCAAACTGTGGTGCTTGTGGATTCCCTGGTTGCGACGGTTTAGCTGAAGCAATTGCAAAGGGAGAAGCTCCAGTTAATGCTTGTGCCATTGGAGGTAAAGCAGTTGCAGATAATGTAGCTGATGTAATGGGTGTAAATGCAGCAGATGTAGAAAGAGAAGTTGCACATGTTATGTGTAATGGAACTTGTGAAAAAGCAAAAGATAAATATGACTATAATGACCTTGTTGATTGTAGACTTATGTCTGATTTTCAAAAGGGTTCAAAAGCTTGTGAATATGGATGTCTTGGTGGAGGAACTTGCGTTAGCGTATGTGAATTCGATGCAATCCATATTGTAGATGGAGTAGCAGTAGTAGATAAGGAAAAATGTGTAGCTTGTAAAAAGTGTATTACAATTTGTCCTAAAAATCTTATTGATCTAGTTCCATACAAAGCAAAAACAGTTGTAGATTGTAGTTCAAAAGATACAGGTAAAGTTGTAAGAGCTAACTGTGAAGTTGGATGTATTGGATGTGGAATTTGTGAAAAGAACTGTCCAAAAGATGCAATCCATGTTGAAAACAATGTTGCAACAATTGATTATAGTAAATGTATTAACTGCGGAATTTGTGTTTCAAAATGTCCTACAGGAGCGATATTCTGTGAATATCCTGAAAGAGTAGAAAAAATGAAAGAAAAACAAAAAGAACAAGCTGAAAAGAAAAAGCAAGAAGCAATAGCTAAAGCTAAAGCAGCTAAAGAAGCAGCAGCTAATAAAGAAAACTAAAAAATAATTAAGACGTCTTTTAAGGCGTCTTTTTTTTATGAGATAAATTAATCTCTATGGTATAATAATCTAGAGGTAATTTATGAAAAAGGGAGATAAAATTGTAATTTTATTTATTATAATTTTTGCAATAACTCTATTTGTAGGAACTAATAAAAGAAATATAGACAATAAAAAAAATCAGGAAAAATATGTAGTTATTACAGTAGATGGCAAGGAATATAAAAAATTAAAATTAGACAATGTAAAAAACGAAAAAATAGAAGTTAAAACTAAATATGGAAAAAATATTATAAAAATAGATAATGAAAAAGTAAGTATGATATATTCAGATTGTCCTGATAATTTATGTGTAGAGATGAAAAGCATTGAAAAATCAGGAGATTCTATAATATGTTTACCAAATAGACTTACTGTTTCAATAGAATCTAAAGTAAATGAAGTGGATGTGGTTTTATATTGAAAAAGAATAGAAAACTAATATTTTTATCAATACTAGTAGCACTTGGTCTTGTAATGGGACTTTTTGAGAGCATAATACCACTTCCTTTTACATTTCCTGGTGCAAGACTTGGACTTTCAAATATAGTAGTACTTGTAAGCATAGTAGTATTTGGATATAGAGAAGGTCTTATAGTTGCATTATTTAAAACTTTAATATTAATGCTTGTAACTGGATCAGTATCAGCATTTTTCTTTTCCTTTGCAGGAGCACTATTAAGTTCAATATCTATGATTTTAGCACATAAGTATTTATCAAAATATCTATCATTAATTGGAATAAGTGAAATAGGATCATTTTTTCATAATCTAGGACAGGTTATAGTTGCAAGTTTTATACTTGGAAATAAAATGATATTTGCCTACTTGCCATTTTTATTAATACTTGGTTTATTTACAGGATACTTTGTAGGTCTTGCAAGTATTTATATTACAAAAAATTTAAATACACATTTTAAGGAGTTGATTAAATGATTATACTAGCTTCAAATTCTAAAAGACGACAAGATATTTTAGGAAGATTTGTAGAATATAAGGTAATTACAAAGGATATTAAAGAAAATAATAGTGAATATAATTCACCAAATCAACTTGTAATGGCTCTTTCCTTTGAAAAGGGAATAGAAGTTGCAAGAGAAAATCCAGAGTCTATAGTTTTATCAGCAGATACTGTAGTTGCACTAAAGGGAAAAGTACTTGGAAAGCCAAAAGATAGAAAAGATGCAAAGAAAATGTTAGAAAACTTATCAAATACAGAACATATTGTTTTGACAGGATATAGTATATTTAAATTAGATGAAAATATTAAATATACAAATTATGAAATATCAAAAGTTAAATTTAGAAAATTAGATGATGAAATAATTAATTCTTATCTTAATACTAAGGAGTATGTAGATAAGGCAGGTTCTTATGGTATTCAAGGCTATGGAGCTTTATTAGTTGAGTCAATAGTAGGAGACTATGAAAATATTGTAGGTCTTCCAATATCAAAAATAGCCCAGGATTTTAAAAGATTATTTAATATAAATCTTTTAAGTGAGGGTTTAGATGGAAAAATATAAAGAAGAAGAATTAAAATACACAATAAAAGATATGCCAGCAGAAGATAGACCTCAGGAAAAACTTTTAAAGTATGGTCCTGAGCATCTTTCTAATGCTGAATTATTAGCACTTATAATTAGAACAGGAAGTAAAAAACACACATCAATAGAACTATCTCAAAATATTTTAAATGAGGCAAAAAAGGGATTAAGTAGTGAAGAAAATTCCTTTATAGCATTAAAGGATTTATCAGCAAAAGATTTAATGAAGATTCCAGGAGTTGGAGAAAGTAAGGCATCAATGATTATTTCAGCTCTTGAAATTTCAAGAAGAACAAATAAAAGTTCAATATATAAGAAAAAAAGAATTAGAACTCCATCGGATATGGCAGATTTTGTATTAAGTGATATGAGATTTTTAGAAAGAGAAAATTTTAATATTGCAATATTAAATACGAAAAAGGAAGTTGAATCAATAAGACATATTTCAACTGGAACTCTTAATGCAACAATAGTTCACCCAAGAGATGTCTTTCAAATTGCAATTAGAGAAAATGCCCATACAATAATACTTATACATAATCATCCAACAGGAGATCCAACTCCGTCAATTGAAGATATTAATATTACAAATAGACTTGTTGAAGTTGGAAATATTGTAAAAATAGATGTAATAGACCATATTATTATTGGAGATAATACATATTATAGCTTTTTAGAAAATAATTTAATTAGCTAAATTAGTAGTGAAAAGGTGAATAAATGAAAAAAATTGGAATAATTAGTGGAAAAGGTGGATCTGGAAAATCAATAATAGCTTCTTCTTTAGCAAAGGAATTATCTAAAGAAAGTAATACTCTTTTAATAGATTCAGATTTAGGATTTAGAACACTTGATTTAATGTTAAATTGTGAAAATACAATATATGATATATATGATTTTTCAATGGGAATAGAAGATGAAATGTGTATAAATAAAGTTGAGGACAATGAGAAACTTAATTTTTTATGTGCATCTCAATCAAAAACTGTTGATGATATTGATTTTTCAAAGATAAAAGATAATTTAGATACATTATCAAAATATGAATATGTAATAGTAGATATACCAAGAGATGAAAAGACAATAGTTGCTTGGGCAGATATTGTAGATGAATTTATACTTATTACAGAAGATAATGATATAAGTTTAAGACTTACAGATAAGATAATGTATATTTTTATAAAAAATAAAATTAGAAGACCAATAAAAGTTGTATTTAATAAAGTGGATTCTAATAAGGAATTTGACCTTGAGAAAAAATATGAATTATTTATGGGACCAAATGTTAAAATAATTTCTAAAATACCTAAATTTTACAATATTGAAGAGGAAGATTTAGAAGAATTTTTATTATTTATAAGAGATATTGTAGAAGTAATAAAGGGAAATGATATAGTATTTAGAGAAAAGAAAGTAGAAGAAAAGACTTTTATTCAAAAGTTGTTAGGAAAATAAAATGTTTTATATAGATGATAATTTAAAATTAATAATAGAATATAAAGACAATATAAAGTCTATTTTTGATTATGAAAATTTAGAAATTGGAAATATTTATAGAGGTAGAGTTGATAAAGTGATTCCTTCTATGAATTCAGCTTTTGTAAATATAGGAAAAGAAGAAAATGGATATTTATCTTTAAATGATGTAAAGGGAAAAATAAAAGAAACTGAAGAATTGCTTTTTCAAGTAAAGAAAGTACCTCCTGAAAATAAGGCACTAAGACTTACTAGAGAGCTTTCTATAACAGGAAGATATATTATTATGTTTCTTGAGAAAGATATCCTTAAATTTTCAAATAAGCTCTCTAAAGATGATATAAATAGATTAAAGAGCTTAGGTTTAAAGGGAGTTTTATTTAGAACCTCATCAAAGGATGTAGATGATGAGAAGATAATTGAAGAGTATAATTATTTAAATCAAATTAAAAAAAATATTCTTCTTGAAAAAGATTTAAGACCTACACCAAAGTTGATTTATAAAAGAGATAATTTTTTAGATTATTTATTAGAAAATGCAATGAATGAAGAGATTATTGTAAATAATAAAACTATCTATAAGAATTTAAGAGATAAGTTTAATATAAATTATAATGAGGATTTTTCACTAATTTATAATTTTGAATTATTAGAAGATTATAAATCTCTTTTTAATAGAGTAGTAAAACTTAATAATGGTGGAGAAATAGTAATAGATAATGTAGAGAGCTTAACTGCAATAGATGTTAATACATCTTCATTTGTAGGTGATTTGAATTTTGAAGATACTATTTATGAAAATAATATAATTGCTGCAAAGGAAATTATAAGGCAGATTATTTTAAGAAATATTTCTGGTATTATAATTATTGATTTTGTAGATATGAAAGATAAAAAGCATAGAATTGATTTAATGAATATTCTAAAAGAGGGCTTTAAAGATGATTTTACAAAAACAATAGTTCATGGTTATACAAAGCTTGGACTTATGGAGATTAGCAGGAAGAATATTGGAGAAGAGTTAAAAAATAAAATATTATAAAAATTAAAGATAGTTTTAATTAACTATCTTTTTTGTTATAATGGTACTATATTGCTTTAAATGGATAAATTCGAATGCAAAATTACATACTGCATTATGCTAGTTGTGATTTATCAGTTTAAAGTGCTTTACATTGGAATTTAATTATGTTATTATTGGGAAGTTGAAAAAAACAGAAGGAAGGAATTTTAAATGGAAGATAAAAAATATTTCTCCTCTCGTTGGGGCTTCATTTTAGCAACTGTTGGCTCTGCTGTTGGCATGGCTAATGTTTGGGGATTTCCCTATAGAATGGGCTCAATGGGAGGAAGTGCTTTTTTAATTGCTTATTTAATCTTTGTAGTACTATTTGGAATAGTAGGTCTTAGTGCAGAATATGCAATTGGAAGAAGAACAAGAACAGGAACTTTAGGATCATATGAATATGCTTGGAATAAAAGAGGACTTAAAAAAGTCGGAAGAGTAGTGGGATGGATACCTCTTGCAGGATCTTTTTGTATTGCTCTTGGATATTCAGTAGTAGTTGCTTATTGTCTAAAGGCATTAGTGCAAACACTAACTGGAACATTAATGACTGTAAATACACAGACTTGGTTTGCATCATTTTCAGAAGTTCCCTATTCAGTTATGCCTTACCATTTAATTATTATATTATTAGTAGTAATATCACTTAGAGTAGGACCTGAAGGAATAGAAAAATCAAATAAAATACTTATGCCATTATTCTTTATATTATTTTGTATTCTTGCAATAAGAGTATTTTTCTTAGATGGTTCTTTTGAGGGATACGAATTTATGTTTAGACCAGAGTGGAATGACTTGAAAAATCCTAAAGTTTGGGTATTTGCAATGGGACAGGCTTTCTTTTCACTATCTGTAACAGGAAGTGGAATGATAGTATATGGAGCATATCTTCCAAAGGGTGAAGATGTTGTAAAAAGCTCTATTACAACAGGAATTTTTGATACTCTAGCAGCAATAGTATCTTCTCTTGTAATAATACCTGCATGTTTTGCCTATTCAGTAGATGTAGGATCAGGACCAGGACTTTTATTTGTAACACTTCCAGAAATACTTCAAGATATATTTATGGGAAGAGTTTTTGCTATATTTCTATTTACAGCAGTTGTATTTGCAGGAATATCATCACTTCAAAATATGTTTGAGGTTGTAATAGAATCTTTATTACATAGATTTCCAAAGGCTAAAAGAAGTAATCTTCTTGTAGGCATTGTAGTTTTATTATTTGGAATAAGTGTAAATATGGAAGCTATAAATATTTGGGGACCTTGGATGGATTTGATTTCAATTTATATTATTCCAATAGGAGCATTAATTGGAGCTATAACTTGGTTTTATGTGCTTCCTAAAGATGAACTATTAGATGAGATAAATGATAATAATGGAGAAAAAAAATACACAAGTACTTGGCATAATGTTGGAAAATATTTATATGTTCCTCTAGCAGCCATACTTTGTTTTATAGCTATATTTAAAGGTATATCCTTTTAAAAAATGGCGTCTATTAGACGCTTTTTTTATTGTAAAAACTTATTAATAGACTAATACTTTAATTAAAAATTTGTCTATGGTAAAATATTCTCTAAAGGAATGGTGATATTTTGGAACTAGAATTAAACAAAAAATCTATTTGGAAATTAATAGATGAAAAAGAAAATGAAGAAATTTATAGTTATGGTGAAAGATATAAAAACTTTTTAGATCTTGCTAAAACTGAAAGAGAATCTTGTGCATTTATTATAGAAGAAGCTAAGAAAAAAGGATTTATTTCATTAGATGAAGCTATAAAAAAAGAGATAAAAGCTGGAGATAAAATTTATTTAAACAATAAAAATAAATCAGCAGTTTTAATGGTAGTAGGAAAAAATATGGAAGAGGGAATGCATATAGTAGGATCTCATATAGATTGTCCTAGACTTGATCTTAAACAAAATCCACTATATGAAGACTCAGAAATGGCAATGTTTAAAACTCACTACTATGGTGGAGTTAGAAAATACCAATGGCCAACAATTCAACTAGCACTTCATGGATTTGTAGTAAATTCAAAGGGTGAAAAGTTAAATATAAGTATTGGTGAAGATGAAAGTGATCCAATATTTTTTATAAATGATTTACTTCCACATTTAGGAGCAGATCAAAATAAAAAAACACTTGCTGAAGGTGTTACAGGAGAATCACTAAATATTATAGTAGGACATTCATCTTTTGGAATAGATGATAAAGAAAATCCTATTAAGAAATTAGTACTACAATTTTTAAATGAAAAATACAATTTAATTGAAGAGGACTTCCAAGTTGCAGAATTTGAAGTTGTTCCAGCTGCTAAGGCAAGAGATGTTGGATTTGATAGAGCTATGATAGCAGGACATGGTCATGATGATAGAATTTGTTCTTATGCAAACCTTGAAGCTATTTTAGAAGTTGAAAATCCTGAAATTACAGCAGTAGGTCTTTTTGTAGATAAAGAAGAAATAGGATCAGTTGGTAATGCATCAATGTCAGCTAAATTCTTTGAAAACTTTGTAGCTGAAGTTTTAGCTACTAGAGAAAACTATTCAGATATTAAATTAAGACGTGCTATGTCAAATTCTAAAGTGCTTTCAGCAGATGTTACAGCAGCACTTGATCCAAACCATAAAGATGTAATGGATGATAAGAATGCGGCTATAGTAGGCTTTGGTGTTACAATGTCTAAATACACAGGAGCAAGAGGAAAATCTGGCTCAAATGATGCAAATGCTGAATATATTGCACAACTTCGTGATTTATTTAAAGAAGAAAATGTAATTTGGCAAACAGGTGAACTTGGAAAAGTTGACCAAGGTGGTGGAGGAACTATAGCTTATATACTTGCAGAGTATGGTATGGAAGTTGTAGATATGGGAACTCCAATGTTATCTATGCATGCTCCAGTTGAACTTGCTTCAAAGGCTGATGCTTATATGACAAAAAAAGCTTATAAGGCATTTTTAAAATAAATATAATAGAAAAAGAGGACTTAAATTATAAGTCCTCTTTTTCTATTCCATTCCAAAATACTATTTCATTGTTTTTTAATGTGTTTTTTATATCTATTATTCTTTGATTTGATGATCCACGGAATTTAAGTTTTAGATTTTTAAGTTCAATTTTAAAAAGGCCATCTACTAAAACATCTACAAGTTCTAAAAGTTCTTTTTGAACTGGATTTTTAATAAGTTCCTCATAAGTATAACCTGAATAAATCCAAATACTTTTATTAGATTCTTTTTTTATATCTGAAATAATTTTTATTAAATCTTCTGTGTTTTGAAAGGGCTCACCACCAAGGATAGTAAGTCCCTCAACAACATCTTGATTTAAATATTTTATAACTTCTTTAGTTTGCTCATTAGTCCATAGCTCTCCTGAGTGAAAATCTTGATATTCTTCATTAAAACATTCAGGGCAGTGGTGAGTGCAACCTGTTACAAAAAATGTAGTTCTTATTCCAGGTCCATTTGCAACATCAAACTTTCTTATTTGTCCATATCTCATTATATGTGTAAAACCCTACTATTAATTTCTTTAGTTCTTCCTTCATTCCAGAAGTTTTCGCCAAGATATCCACAAGTACGTCTTACAACAGTAAGTGTAGATCTATCAGAGTTTCCACATTGAGGACATTCCCAGTCGCCTGATTCATTTAATTTAATTTCGCCATCAAATCCACATTCTGCACAGTAGTCTGATTTTGTGTTAAATTCAGCATAAGGAATATTGTCATAGATATATTTTACAATAGTTTCTAGAGCTTCTAGATTTTGGTTCATATTTGGAATTTCAACATAAGATATACATCCACCAGTTGATTTATCTTGGAATTTAGATTCAAAAGTAAATTTCTCAAAAGCTGAAATTTCTTCACGAACATCAACATGGAAGGAGTTTGTATAATATCCCTTGTCAGTTACATCTTCAATAATTCCAAATCTATTTTTGTCAATAGAGCAAAATCTATTAGTTAAACTTTCAGCAGGTGTAGCATAAAGAGTGAATTTAATTCCATATTCATCAGTCCATTTTTTAACAGCTTCATTTAAATAATCCATTATCTTCATTGCAAATTCATATCCCTTAGGATCAGTATGAGTTACACCCTTAATAAGTTTAGTAGCTTCATATATTCCAATATATCCAAGAGATACAGTTGAGTAGCCATCTTTAAGAAGTGGGGCAATAGATTCGTGCTTTCCAAGTCTTGCAATAGCTCCATGTTGCCAATGAATTGGTGATGAATCACTTGTAACATGAGTTAAGTGTTCATACCTTATAAGGCCAACTCTTTTAACAAGATCTAGTCTTTTTTCTAGAATCTCAAAAAATTTATCTTCATTGCCATGAGCAAGAATTCCTATTTGTGGAAGGTTAATAGAACATGCGCCCATATTAAATCTACCATCAAATTGATATTTTCCTTTTTCGTTTTTCCAAGGTGGTAGAAAAGCTCTACATCCCATTGGACTAAATACATTTCCTTCATAGTTTTTAGCCATTCTCTTAGCTGAAATATAATCAGGATACATTCTCTTAGCTGTACATCTTATAGAAAGACTAGTTAAATAATAATATTTAGAATCTTTGTGAACATTATTTTCATCAAGGACATAAATAAGTTTAGGGAAGGCTGGAGTAACATAAACTCCTGCGTCATTTTTTATTCCTTGAATTCTTTGTTTTAAGATTTCTTCAACAATTTGTGCAACTTCTTCTTCATAAGGATCATTGTCTTTTATATGCATAAATAGTGTAACAAAAGGTGCTTGACCATTTGAAGTCATTAAAGTATTTATTTGGTACTGTATAGTTTGAATACCACTTTCAAGGTCTTTTTTAGTTAGTCTATGTGCCATTTTTTCAGCAAGCTCAACATCACCTAATGTGTCAATTGAAAGATTTAAATTCTTTTCGTAGGATTTTCTTAAGTATTTTCCAAGACAAGATATGTCAATAGATTGTCCACCATATTGATTTGATGCAATTTGTGCAATAATTTGAGTCATAACATTACATGCAACTTGAAAAGATTTAGGAGTTTCAATCATTTTTCCATTAACAACAGTTCCTCTGTCTAACATATCTTTCATATTTACAAGACAACAATTAAATATAGGTTGAATAATATAATCTAAGTCGTGAATGTGAATTGCTCCAGAGTCATGAGCTTCAACAAGATCTGCAGGAAGCATTTTTCTTTTTGCAATATCCTTAGAAACTTCTCCAGCGATTAAATCCCTTTGAGTGGATGCAATAATAGGATTTTTGTTGGAGTTTTCATCCATAACATCTGTATTAGTTTGATTTAACAAACCAAGTATTTCTTCATCTGTTGTATTTTGTTCTCTCTTATAGGCCTGAACAGATCTATAAGACTCATAAGCACGAGCAGTAGCTGGGTTTTTGTATTTTATAAGTTTATAATAAACTTGCTCTTCAATCTCTTTAATAGAAATATCAATATCTCTACTTTTAGCAAATTCTTCAATCTCATTAGATATTGTAAGAGCTTGATTTTCAACAAAAATTCCATTACTAGAATCCATTGCTTTTTCAATTGCTATTTTGATTTTATTAGAATCAAAAGCAACTTTTTTGCCATTACGTTTAATTACCTCTACCAATGTAAGTTCTCCTTTCATACATAAATCTAATATTTAATTAATTAAATACTAGTAATAGTTTATGAATTTCTATTTATTATTATACCCCAAAGAAATAATAATACAAGGGAAAAGGCACAATATATTGTGGTAAAATAGGTTTATTTAATGAACACGCCCTATATGTTGAGGTGGTGAAAAAGGTTGTAGAAATGGCATAATTTGAATATATACAGAGATTTTTTAATAAAATAATGAAAAAAAATAACTAAAGTATCTACAATATATAGTGTCTACTTTAGTTATTTTCAATTATTTAATCTTATAGCCCATTTGTAAAACTGATTGTTCAGCAAGTACATCTAGAGCATCTAAGGTATAAAATTTAACATCTTCATCTAAAATAATAGTACTAAGTTCTGTACAAGCAAGTATTATATAATCAACTCCAGAATCTTTTAAATCTCTAATAATATTATTTAATTTATCTGATTTTCTTGATCCTGTTGCCTTTACATTATAAATAATATCCATAAGATCATTTTTAATATTTAAATCAACATCATAGATATTAATATTATATTTATCTGAATACTTACTATATACATTTCCTTCATAAGTTCCTTTAGTTCCAAGAACAGCAATACTTTTTTTATTATCTTTAGAAACTTTTTTTATAGTTTCTTCTATCATATTTATAATTTTAATATTAGTAAGATTTTGCACTTCATCAAAAAAATAATGAAAAGTATTACAGGGAACTGCAATTTTAGAAACATTATTATTTTCAAAAATTTTTATATCATCTTTAATAGCATCTACAATTAAATTTTTATCTTTATTATTAATAATAATATCAGTTCTGTCTGGGATATTAGTATCAGATAAAATAATAGTATTTATATGATCTTGATCATTTTTTGCATCTGTTAAATTAATAATTTTTTCATAAAATATACAAGTTGCAAGAGGTCCCATACCTCCAAGTATCCCTAATTTTTTCATTGTATCACCACTATTTAGACATATGTTTTGCTTTTTCTTGTGCTTTTATAGTTTCAAGAGTAATAGATCTGTCAAGTTCTCCTTCACTATGAGCAACAATAACTGAACAAGCAAGATCTCCAACAACGTTTATTGATGTTCTTATCATATCAAATATTCTATCAACTCCAGCTACAAGTGCAATTCCCTCAACAGGAAGTCCAACACCTTGTAGAACCATTGCAAGCATAATCATTCCAGAACCTGGAACACCAGCTGTACCAACAGAAGCAAGAGTTGCAGTAAGTATTATAGTAAGTTGCTGAGAAATAGATAAATCAATACCATATACTTGAGCAATAAATAATGCACAAACTCCTTGATATATTGCAGTACCGTCCATATTAATTGTAGCACCTAAAGGTAGTACGAAACTTGCTATTGGCTTTGAAACACCAAGTTTATTTTCAGCAGCTTCCATAGATACTGGAAGTGTACCTGAAGATGATGATGTTGTAAATGCAAATAGCCAAGGTCCAAAAGCACCTTTAAAGAATTGTTTTACATTCATTTTGCCTAGTAGTTTAACAGTTGGTGCATATACTAATACAACATGAAGTGCACAAGCTAAATATACAGCAAGTATTGCCTTAGACAATGGAAGTAATACTTGTGGTCCATTATTTGCAATAACAGGTGTCATAAGTCCAAATACTCCAATAGGAGCAAGTTTCATAATAGCATTAGTTATTTTGTACATTGCTTCAGCAATTCCATTAAAGAAATTTAAAACTGGTTTTCCTAAATCTCCAACAGCTAAAAGTCCAGCGCCTAGAATAAGTGCAAATACAATAATTTGAAGCATTTCTCCTTCAACAATTGATTTTAATGGATTAGATGGAACTATACCAACTAATGTATCAATAAATTTAGGAGCTTCTTTAGCTTCATAGGCAATATCCTCAATTGGAATAGTAAATCCTGCACCAACATTAAGAACATTTGCTACAACAAGTCCTATTATAAGGGCAATAGAAGTTGTAAATAAAAAATATACAAAGGTTTTTAATCCGATTTTACCTATTTTAGCAGCATCATCAAGATCTGCAACTCCAACTAATAATGAGGAGAAAACTAATGGAACAATAATAAGTTTAATTAAATTTAAAAATATAGTTCCAAAGGGTTTAATAAAATTATCAGCAATCTCAGGATTATTTTGTAGTAGAAGTCCAACAATAACTCCAAGGGCTAGTCCAATTAATATTTGAATTGGGAGCGACATTCTTTTTTTCTCAGTATTCATAAAAAACCTTCCTTTCTTTTTTAAAATAATTTGAATATTCAATTGTAGAATTCATACTAATCAAACTTTATAATAGAGTTTGTCTATATAGAGTATAGATAATATGAATAATTTAATTACATTATAGCATATATAAACTATAAAATATACTTTGATAAAGCATTATAAAATAAAAACAATAATATTATTTTGCTATGTTATAATTTTATTAATAATAGGAGGGGTTTTATGATTATAAAAATTTATTCTGATGCAGTTTGTCCTTGGTCTTATGGTGAAGAAAAGGTTTTAAGGGCAATAGATTATATATATTATGGAAAAATTAAATTTAGAAATATTATGGGGGGACTTTTTTCTGATTATAGAGATTTACTTCCTATAAATATGAAAGATCAAGATTCAGAGGAAATGGCAAATAAAATATTATATGAAATGTGGCTTACAGGATATAATTTTCATAATATGCCAATAAATAAAGAATATCCTAAATTATTATCTCCAATAAAAGATTCCATATATCCAATAGATATAGCTTTTGTAGCAGCAAGACTTACTAATGAAGAGCTAGCTAATAAATATTTAAGAGCCTTAAGAGAAGCTACAATTTTAGAAGGAAGAAATACTATGAAATCTGATGTTCAAATAGAAATAGCTAAAGAAGTTGGATTAGATGAAAAAGAGTATATTAATAATTTAGAGAATTTTGCAAGAGATGAGTTTTTAGAAGATAGAATGGATAGTTTTGATCATAGATTTACACTTTTTCCAAATTTTGTATATATAAATAAAGAAGGTAAAGAAAAAATCCTTAAAGGATATCAAAAACTAGAGGATTTAATTGAATTTATAGATGAGAATTCTAATAATTCTTTTAAGAAGAGAGAAATTAAATTAAGTGAATTAGAAATTTTAGAATTTATTAAAGAATATAAAAAAGTTTTTGATGCAGAAATATATCAAATATTTAAAGATAAGAAAAAAGTAAATGAAATTTTAGAAGATTTAGTTAAAAGTAAAAAAATAGAAAAAAATTTAATTGGAACTGGAATTGAATTTAAAATTATAAAATAGAAATATCAGCTAAAAATAGCATTTTTATATTAAAACTCCACTATGAATTTTATTAATTTGGGTAGAAATAGAACATAGGGAGGGTTAATATGAAAAACAAAATTAAAAATTTACTTCTTATAGTAGTAATAATAGCAATACTTCCAAGTTTTAAGTTTATTTCTAGTCCAAATATTTATCTAAATAGTAGTGAAATAAAAGATAAAAATGAAATTATAGTAGATAATAATCAAGTAATGATTTCTAAGGAGCTTTTGTCGAATATCTGGAAACTGAATAATAAGTTTTATAATAATCAAATATCTTTTAGTGAAGATAATGAAGAATATTATAGTGGAATAGATTTTACATTAGATGATAATTTTATATGGTTTGTAGAAATTGCATCATATACTAAAAATCCTCCAAGAAGAATAAATAATAAAATTTATTTTCCAATTGAAATAGTAGAAGAACAAAATAAGGAATTTAATTTATTAAAAGATTATAAAAATAATTCAATTAATATATATTATAAACAAGAAGAGAATATGCCAAAATCTTTTGCAAAATATGAAGATGCTAAGATAAGTAGTGATTTAGAAAATTATTTTTATATTAAAAGATTAAATAATTATTTGTCTAATTCAATTGATGCTATGAATTATATTTTTTATAATATGAAAAATAGTGAGGATATATATACTATAGTTTTAAGTCTTTCAGATGCTGCTAAGACAATTGAACATAATAAGTATGAAATAGACAGTTTAAATGCAGATTTTAAGTATGGTGAAGATATTAATAAATGGAAATATATATCAAAGGATATTGTAGAAATTATAGATAGTGAATTTTATCCTTTCTTTGATAGTAATAATTTAGATTTGGAAAAATTAGAAAATTTAATTTTTAGATTAAATGAAAAAAATAAAGAACTTAATAAAGAGTTTAAGTTAATTGAAAGTAAAATTTAATATATTTAGAAATTAATAAAAGGACAAAGTTTTAAATAACTTTGTCCTTTTTAATTACTTTAATTACATTTTTCTAATATATTTATCAATACTTTCAGCTGCTGTTTTTCCAGCACCCATAGCAAGTATTACTGTTGCAGCACCTGTTACAGCATCTCCACCAGCAAATACGCCTTCTCTAGTAGTAGCACCATTTTCATCAGCTACTAAGCATCCCCATTTATTTATATCAAGTCCCTTTGTAGTATGAGAGATAAGTGGGTTAGGACTAGTTCCAAGAGCCATTATAACTGTTTCAAATTCCTCAACAAATTCAGAACCTTCAATCTTAACTGGTCTTCTTCTTCCTGATGCATCAGGTTCTCCAAGTTCATTTCTAACACAAGTTAGAGATTTTACCCAGCCATCTTCTGTTCCTGTAATTTCAATTGGAGCAGTTAGCATTTCAAATTTAATTCCTTCTTCTTTTGCATGATGAACTTCTTCAAGTCTTGCAGGAAGTTCTGTTTCTGTTCTTCTATA
Organism: Peptoniphilus stercorisuis; assembly: GCF_017874395.1. Lineage (GTDB taxonomy): Bacteria > Bacillota > Clostridia > Tissierellales > Peptoniphilaceae > Anaerosphaera > Anaerosphaera stercorisuis. The sequence continues at coordinate 95,761 of NZ_JAGGLJ010000002.1, forward strand.
TACAATAGAAACATCAGAGCCTAGTCTTTTAGCAACTCTTGCAGCATCCATTGCAACATTTCCTCCACCAATTACAGCAACTTTTTTGCCTACATTAATTGGAGTGTCATAGTCTTCTTCAAAGGATCTCATAAGATTATTTCTAGTTAAAAATTCATTTGCAGAGTAAACTCCATTTAGATTTTCTCCAGGAATATTCATAAATGTAGGAAGACCTGCACCTGAACCTATAAATACAGCTTCAAAACCTTGATCCATTATTTCTTCAACTGTAATAGTTCTTCCTATAATAACATCATTTTCAATTTCTACTCCAAGATTAAGTAGATTTTGAACTTCTGATTCAACTACATCATCGGGAAGTCTAAATTCTGGAATACCATATACTAAAACACCACCAGCTTGGTGAAGTGCTTCAAATATTTTAACTGAATATCCCATTTTAGCAAGTTCTCCAGCACAAGTAAGTCCTGCTGGACCTGCTCCTATAATTGCAACTTTATGTCCATTAAGTCTTGGCTTTTCAGATAATACTATATTATGCTCTCTTGAGTAATCTGCTGAAAATCTTTCAAGTTTACCAATAGAAACAGCATCTCCTTTATTTAGTAAAACACATTTTGCTTCACATTGGCTTTCTTGAGGACAAACTCTACCACAAACAGCAGGAAGAGCAGTATATAGAGATAATACTTTTGCAGATTGTTCAAAGTTTCCATTTGCAATTTCTTTAATAAATCCAGGAATATCTATAGAAACAGGACACCCCTTAACACATTGAGGATTTTTACAGTTTAAACATCTTGAAGCTTCAATAACTGCTTCTTGAGCTGTGTATCCATAGGAAACTTCCTTAAAGTTTTTATTTCTAACATCTGGATCTTGTTCAGCAACTGGGATTTTTTTAAATCTATCTTTTGCTTTTATGATTTTAACATCATCTACATGTCTTTCTTCTTCAATATCTCTATGTTGTTTTTCAATAGCTTTATCAAAAGTACATACATGATCTTTTACAGATTTTTCTTCTTTTTTGTCTTTATATTGTCTTTGTCTTTTCATAGCTGAATCAAAATCTACAAGATGTCCATCAAATTCAGGTCCATCAACGCAGGCAAATTTTGTAACTCCACCAATATTTACACGACAAGCTCCGCACATTCCAGTACCATCAACCATTATAGGGTTAAGAGAAACTGTAGTAGGAAGATCGTATTTTTTTGTAGTAAGACATACAAATTTCATCATAATCATAGGTCCAATAGATACACATTGATCATAATGTTTATTTTCATTTTCAATTAAATCTACTATTTTATCAGTAACCATTCCCTTAAATCCGTAGCTGCCATCATCAGTAGCTATGTAAAGATTTTTAGAAACAGACTTTAATTTATCTTCAAGTATTACAAAGTCCTTAGATTTAGCACCTAGTATTACATCAACATCTATTCCATGTTCAAAAAACCATTTAGCTTGAGGATATACAGGAGCTGTTCCTACACCACCAGCAACAAAAAGAATTTTCTTCTTTTTAAGCTCTTCAATATCTTCATCTAAAAATTCAGAAGGTCTTCCTAGAGGACCAACGAAATCTCTAAAATATTCTCCCTCTTCAAAACTACAAAGTTTTTCAGTAGAACCACCAGCTGCTTGGACTACAATTTGAACAGTTCCTTTTTTTTCATCAAAATCACAAATTGTAAGTGGAATTCTTTCTGAGTATTTATCAGCAATTACAATTATAAATTGACCAGGTTTTGCAGAAGCTGCAATTCTTGGAGCATAAACATCCATTAAATAAATGTTTTTTGCCAATTCTTCTTTTTTTACAATCTTATACATTTAATCATCTCCATTTATAAATATTTCTATAAATTATTTACTATAATCAATAAAATAATTATATCACAATATGATTGTTTTTTTAATTTGGGTAGAAATAGTAAAAGAATTTTAAAATGTAAGACTGTATTTAATTAACTTGTAGAGGATTTTTAAAATTTAGGTGAAAATAATCATATATAAGTTGAATTTGGTACAATTAAAGAAAAGAGGTCATTATGGATAATGTAAACTTTAGCGAAATAGAAAAATCAAAATGTAATAAGATAATTCATGGAGCAACTTTAGCAGTTACTGCTATATCAGGAGGTCTTGCTCAAATTCCTGGAAGTGATGCAGCAGTTATTGCTCCTATTCAAATTGGTATGATTGTATCTCTTGCAAGTGTATTTAATATAAATTTAACTAAATCATCAGCAGGAGCTGTTCTTGCAAATAAAATTGCAGAATATATTGGTAGAGCAGCAATAAAGACAACTCTTAGATTTATACCAGGAGCAGGAAATATTGCAAATGCAGTAATATCTGCATCTATTACAGAAAAAATGGGCTGGTCAATTGCAAAAGATTTTAAAAATCAAAGTATATTAGAAGAAAAAAGAGACTAAATAGTCTCTTTTTAAATTTGTGATTAAATTTAGTTTTTATTCCAAATTAATTTATATTCATACTCATTATTTTCATCATCAAAGTTTTTTTCAGATATTATAAATTGATTTTTTATATAAAAATTCATTGCCTTATTATTTTTTTCATAGACATTAAGATATAGTTTATCTTTTTTATCTTTAGCATAGTCTAGGAGATTTTTGCCAATGCCTTTATTTCTAAATTCTTTATCAATAAATATACCTGCAATATAGTTTTCGCTTAGTCCAATAAAACCAAGAATTTTATTATTTTCTTCATATATATAAATCTCAGATTCTTTAATCATAGACTTAACTAAATCAAAATTATTAATCCAGTAATTTTTATCAACAAAATTATGGGCTTCAATATTTGATTTAAGCCATATATCCATAATATTATCTAAGTTTTTTTCTTTATTAAAATATTTTATATTCATTATTTAATTTCCTTTTAATTATTATATTAAATTTATCTTACTAATTTTCCAGTATAGAAATGTTTAGAAATTATTTTATTATCAAAAAGTTCACTCCTTTTAATTTGATTTCTTAAATAAGGCTAACATATTAAATATTTGAAATCAATAATATTATTTTTTAGTACATTAATTTGTTAAAAGTATGGTATAATATGAGAAATTTTCAAGCTTTATTGAAAAAAATTTCTACATATAGTATATTTTTATCTATAGTCTTTTAGACTTAAAGGAGATTTAAATGAGAGAATTTACAAGAGAACTAAAAAAAGTAGTAATAAAAGTGGGATCGTCTTCAATAACCCATGATCATGGGGTTATAAATTTACAAAAAATAGATGAACTTGCTTGGGAATTATCAAATCTAAAAAATCATGGAATAGATGTAATATTAGTTTCATCAGGAGCTATTGCAGCTGGTGCAAAAAGACTTAATCTAGAAGAAAGACCAAGAGATACAGTTGGAAAGCAAGCTGCATCTGCAGTGGGACAAGTTGCACTTATGAACACATATAATAGAGCATTTAATGAGTATAATTATCAAGCTGCACAAATACTTGTAACAAAACACATTGAAACAGATATGACAATGAGAGAAAATTCAAAAAATACTTTATGTCAACTTTTATCAATGGATGTAATACCAATAGTAAATGAAAATGATACTATTTCTACATTTGAAATTGAATTTGGTGATAATGATACTTTGTCTGCTGTTGTTTCTAGAATTATAGATGCAGATCTTTTAATATTATTATCTGATATAGATGGATTATATAATGATGATCCAAATAAAAATAAAGATGCACATCTTATAAAAGAAGTAAATGAAATAAATGATGAACTTCGTGCAATGGCAAAGGGATCTAATTCTGCTGTTGGAACTGGTGGAATGGCTACAAAAATAAATGCTGCAACTCTTTGTATGGAAAAAGATATAGATGTTGTAATAGCTAATTCAGAAGATATGAAAATAATTAGAAAAATTGTAGGTGGTGAAGAAGTTGGAACAATCTTTAAGAAAAAATCTAATTGAAATGGGAGAAAAGTCTAAAGAGGCAAGTAGAGAACTTTCAAAACTTAATACTTTAGAAAAAAATAATATTTTAAAATCAATTAAAAAATCCCTATTAGAAAATAAAGAAAATATAATTGAAGAAAATAAAATTGATATTAAATCTGGTAAAGAATTAGGATTATCAGAAGGCTTATTAGATAGATTATTACTTGATGATAGTAGGGTTTTATCTATGGCAAATTCTGTAGATGATCTTATTGATCTTGAGGATCCAATTGGAGAAATAGCAAGTATGAAAACTCTTGAAAATGGGCTAATACTTGGCAAAAAATCAGTTCCTATTGGAGTTATTGCAATAATATATGAAGCAAGACCAAATGTAACACTTGATGCTGCTATTCTTGCTATTAAATCTTCAAATGCTTTGATTTTAAGAGGTGGAAAAGAGGCAATAAGATCAAATATTGCAATAGCAAAGGCAATTAGAAGTGGAATAAAAAATGCAGGATATAATGAAAATATAGTTAGTTTAATAGAAGATACAAGTCGAGAATCTTCAAATGAACTTATGAAACTTCGTGGATATGTAGATCTTTTAATTCCAAGAGGATCAAAAAGTCTAATAGATGCAGTAGTTGAAAATGCAAAAGTGCCAACTTTAGAAACAGGAGTTGGAAATTGTCATGTATATGTAGATGAGTCTGCAAAAATTAATATGGCAATAGATATTATTGAAAATGCAAAAACTCAAAGAATTGGAGTATGTAATGCAATGGAGTCTTTAGTAGTTCATGAAAATATTAAAGATGAATTTTATCAAAGTCTTCAAAAGTTAATAGATAAATATAATATAAATGTATATGGATGTGAAAAGTCTAATAAAAAACTTAAAAATATTAAACTTGCGACTAAAGAAGATTATGGAACTGAGTTTTTAGATTATGCTTTTTCTATGAAAATAGTAAGCTCCTTAGATGAGGCAATAGACCATATATATAAATATTCAACACATCATTCTGATGTAATAATTACTGAAAATTATGACAATGCAATGAGATTTTTAAATGAAGTTGACTCTGCTTGTGTATATGTAAATGCATCTTCAAGATTTACAGATGGATCAGAGTTTGGATTTGGAGCTGAGATGGGAATTTCTACTCAAAAACTTCATGCAAGAGGACCAGTTGGACTAAAAGAGTTGACAAGTTCTAAATATATAATATTTGGAAATGGACAAGTAAGGAAGTAATATGAGATATATAAGTACTAGAACTAGAGAAATTATTGATTCTTCACAAGATGCAATTTTAAAGGGACTAGCAAGTGATGGAGGACTTTTTTTACCAGAAAGTCTTCCTTTTATAAAATTTAGTGAAGATGAAATAGAAAATTTAAACTATAAATATGTAGCAAAAAAAATAATTAGTAGTATTTTTGATGATTTTACAAAAGAAGAGATAGATTATGCAGTAGATACTGCCTATGATAGTTTTTCAGATGAAATACTTCCTATTATAAAACTTGATAATAATTATGTATTAGAACTATTTCATGGAAAAACTTTAGCTTTTAAAGATTTTGCACTGTCAATACTTCCAATACTTATGTCTTTATCTATAAAAAAGAAAAATTTAAAAGAAAAAGTTGTAATTCTAACTGCAACATCAGGAGATACAGGATCTGCAGCTCTTAAGGGCTTTGAAAATGTAGATGGAACTGAAGTTATTGTATTTTATCCAACAGATGGAATATCAGAAATCCAAAGAAGACAAATGACATGTCTTGATTATGATAATACTCATGCAGTAGGAATAAGAGGAAATTTTGATGATGCTCAATCATCACTTAAAAAAATATTTTTAGATAGTGAATTTAAAGATGAACTATTAGAGAAAAATATTAGAATATCCTCTGCAAATTCAATAAATATTGGAAGACTTGTGCCACAAATTAGTTATTACTTTTATGCTTATTATGAACTTTTAAGAAGAGGAGAAATAAGTGAAAGTGAAGATTTAAATATCTCTGTTCCAACAGGAAACTTTGGAAATATTCTTGCAGGATATATGGCAAAAAAAATGGGACTGCCAATTGATATTTTAGTTTGTGCATCAAATAAAAATAATGTACTTACAGATTTTTTTAATACTTATGAATATGATGCAAATAGAGAGTTTTTTAAGACAAACTCTCCATCTATGGATATTTTAATTTCTTCAAATTTAGAAAGACTTTTATATTTAGTAAGTAATAGTGGTGAAAATGTAAAAGATTTAATGGAAAAATTAAATAAAGATAAATTTTATAAATTAGATAATAATATGATTGAAAATTTAAAGGATTTTAAAGGCTATTCTTATAATGAAGAAGAAACACTTCTTGGAATAAAAGAAGTCTATGAAAAATATAGTTATTTAATGGATACTCATACATCGATTGCCTATAGAGGAGCAATTGAATTAAATTCTAAAAATAAAACTTTAGTATTATCTACAGCTTCACCTTTTAAATTTCCAAAATCTGTTTTAGAAGCAGTTAATTTAAAAGTAAATGATAATGAGTTTGAAAATCTTAGAAATTTATCTGAAAAGACAAATACAAAACTTCCAAGTATTTTAAAAGATTTAGAAAATAAAAAAATATCTGAGAAAAAAGTAATAGATAAAGATGAGATAAAAGAAAGTATAATAGAGATTTTAGGAGAATAAAATGGTAATTGTAAAAGTTCCAGCAACAACTGCAAATATAGGGCCAGGATATGATTCTATGGGAATGGCTCTTAATTTATATAATACATTTACTTTTAAAAGAGAAAGAAAAAATGTAGAAGATGACAATTTAATATTAAAATCTTTTAATTATTTTTATGATTATTTTAATTTGGACTTAGAAGAAATAAGTATAGATGTAGATGAAAATGTACCAAGATCACGAGGACTTGGCTCATCGGCTACTTGTATAGTTGCAGGGCTTATGGCTGCTAATAAATTTAGTGGAAAAAATATTTCTAAGGAAGAAATTTTAAAACTTGCTACTAATATAGAGGGACATCCTGATAATGTTGCACCAGCAATATATGGTGGACTTATAACATCTGTTGTAAATGATAGAGTTTATTTTTCAAAGGATAGTGTTTCAGATAATTTATCTTTTATTCTTCTTATTCCAAACTTTGAACTATCTACAGAGCTTGCAAGACAAGTAGTGCCAAAGGAAGTATCTATTGAGGACTGTGTATTTAATATTGCAAGGGCTAGTTTAGTTTCAAAGGCCTTATCTAAGGGAGATTTTAATCTTTTAAAGGGAGTTAATGAAGATAGAATTCACGAACCTTATAGAAGAAAGTTAATTGAAGATTTTGATGAATTTGAAAAATTGGCAAAAAACAACAATGCTATTATAAATATTTCAGGAGCAGGACCAAGTATATTAATAACTAAGGAAAAAAATAATAAAAAAATAAATATTGAAATAGATAAAAAACTCCAAGAACTAGTTAATTGGAAGGCTTTAGAGCTTTTAGTTGATGATTTTGGAGCTGTAGAAAATTAAGACTGTAAAAAAACAGTCTTTTTTTGTGAAAAAGTTTAGGAGATATTGACAAGTTGTGGTAAAATGTATAAATCACAGCTAAGAAGAAAGAAACGAGGTATTATTATTAAATTTACAGAATTAGGAATTAGCAAGGGCTTAGATGAAGTTCTTTCTAGTAATGGTATTCTTGAACCAACACCTATTCAAGAAAAATCAATTCCACAAATATTAAAAGGTGAAGATATAGTAGGAAAAGCACAAACAGGTACGGGAAAAACACTTGCTTTTTTACTTCCAATATTTGAAAATATAGATGTTTCAAATAAAAACATTCAAGCTTTAATTATTTCTCCAACAAGAGAGCTTGCAAAACAAATAGCAGAAGAAGCGGAAAAACTTACAAAATATAAACATGTAAGAGTAACAACTGTTTATGGCGGAGCTAGTATGCCAAATCAAATTAAGAGACTTAAAAAGGGAACTCAAATAGTTATAGGAACTCCTGGAAGACTTGTAGATCATATTAAGAGAAGAACTATTAATATGAAAAATCTTAATTATTTAGTACTTGATGAGGCAGATGAAATTTTAAACATGGGATTTATTGATGATGTTCAATTTATTATTGATAAAACACCTAAACAAAGACAAACTCTTCTATTTTCAGCAACTATGCCAAAGAGCATAAAAAGTATTTCAAATTCTTCTACAAAAAATCCAGTACGTGTAGAAGTAGAAGAAAAAGACATAACAATAGATCAAATAGACGAGGTAACAATTAAAACTACAGATAGAAGAAAATATGATGATTTAGTTCAATATATAAATGACGAAAATCCATTTATGGCAATAATATTCTGTAGAACAAAAATGAGAGTAAAAAATTTAGCTGAAAAATTAAGAGCAGAGGGCTTTGAAGCAGATGAGATTCATGGTGATTTATCACAAGCTAAAAGAGAAAAAGCCTTAAAGAGATTTAAAAATCTAAAAGTTAGATTCTTAGTTGCAACAGATGTAGCGGCAAGAGGTCTTGATATAAGTGGTTTAACACATGTTATTAACTACGATGAGCCAGAAAGAAGAGCTGAATACATCCATAGAATAGGTAGAACAGGTAGAGCTAAAGAAAAGGGAACAGCTGTAACTTTTGTAGTTCAAAAAGACTTTGATAATAAGAGAAGAAGAGATAATAAAAAGAATTATTCAAAAAATAAAAAGAACTTCTCAAAAGATAATAACAGAAGAAATTCTAAGAAAAATGATGGTTTTAACAAATTTAAAAAAGACAATAAAAAGTCAAAGGGCGATTACAGAAAATTTGATAAAGACCAAGATAATAAAAATTCTGAGAATAGACATTCTGACAATAGAAATTCTGAAAACAAAAACTTTGATAGAAAAAAATCTGATCATAAGAAATCTGATCATAAGAAATCTGATCACAGAAGAAATGACAACAAAGGAAAAAATTTCTCAAAGGATAATAATCAAAGAGGAAGAAACAAGAAATCAAATAAAGTTAAAGACTTATTAAAATAAACACCAATTGGTGTTTATTTTTTTGTTATTTGACAAAAAGATAATTTATTATACAATTAATATTATAAATTAAATATATGGGAGTTAGAACACTATCTGAGAGGAACTTGTATGAGTTCGACCATTTTAACCTGATATGGGTAATGCCAACGTAGGAATCTTAATAAGTATTTTAGATGCGCTATTTGGTGCATCTTTTTTTATTTAGGGGGAAGAAATGTTTAAAGAATTAATGAAAAATGTAGAAGAGAAAAATCCATTAACTCATTGTATAACAAATTATGTAACAGTTAATGATTGTGCAAATATACTTCTTGCTGCAAAAGCATCTCCAATTATGGCAGATGATATAGAAGAAGTTGAAGAGATAGTTTCTATATATCAAGCTTTAGTAATCAATATAGGAACTCTTAATAGTAGAACTGTAAAATCAATGATAGTTGCTGGTAAAAGGGCAAATAAGTTAAATATTCCAGTAATATTAGATCCTGTTGGAATAGGAGCATCAAAACTTAGAAGAAAAAGTATAGATGAAATCTTAAAAGAAGTGGAATTTTCTGTAATAAGGGGAAATATTTCAGAAATAAAAGCTTTACATAATGGTTTTACAAATACAAAGGGAGTAGATGCAAGTAATAATGATGAAATAAAAGAAGAAAATATAGAAAAAATAATAGAACTTGCAAAAAATTTGTCTAAAAAAACAAAGTCAATTATTTCAATTAGTGGAAAAATAGATGTAATTGCAAGTGAAAATAAAGCCTATCTTTGCAGAAATGGAAATAGTATTATGCCACTTATTACAGGAACAGGATGTATGCTAAGTTCATTAATTGGAGCATATATAGGAGCAAATCCAAATAATATTTTAGAATCTACTTTAAATGCAAATGTATTAATGGGAATAAGTGGAGAACTTGCCTATGAAAAAATGATAAAAAATAATGCAGGAACAATGAGTTTTAGGAACTATTTAATAGATGAGGTTTATAAAATGAACTATGAAAAAATAAAGGAGTTTAGTAAAATTGAAAGTAAATAGAGAAGATATGAGATGTTATGTAGTTACAACAAGGGATTTTTTAGATGGAAGAGCTTTAAAAGATGATTGTGAAGAAATATTAAAAAATGGTGCTACATTTTTACAATTAAGAGAAAAAAACATAGACTTTGATGAATATGTAAATCTTGGATTTGAACTTAAAGAAGTTGCTAAAAAATATAATATTCCCTTTGTAATAGATGATAATATTGAAGTTGCAATAAAAGTAGATGCAGATGGAGTTCATATTGGGCAAAGTGATATAGATGCAAAAACTGCAAGAAAATTAATTGGTGAAGATAAAATACTTGGAGTATCAGCTCAAAATGTATATCAAGCAATAGAAGCTGAAAAAATGGGAGCTGACTATTTGGGAATCGGTCCTGTTTTTCCAACTAAGACAAAACCAAATGAAAAGTTAATAGATTTAGATGAAGTTAGAAGAATTAGTGAAAGTGTAAATATTCCAATTCTTGTAATAGGTGGAATAGATGATGAGAGTATCTATAAGGTGAAGAATTCAAATACAGATGGAGTTGCAGTTATTTCATATATATTTAATTCTGATACAAAGGGTAAAAATACAAGAAAGTTAAGAGAGATATCAGATGAACTTTTTAGAAAATAATATTAAATATATAATTTTTGATATGGATGGTACATTAATAGATTCAATGTCTGCCTGGGATGATGTTGGAGAAAAAGTCCTATTAGAAAATAATAAAATACCTGAAAAAAATTTAATAGATACATTAAATAAAATGACCTTTGATGAATCTGCAAAATATTTAATAGAAAATTATAATCTAGAGATAAGTTTAGAAGAAATAAAAAAGAGATTTTATGAAATAGTTAAATATAAATATGAAAATACTATTTATTTAAAAGAGGGAGTAGAAGAATTTTTAGAAAAATGTAAAAAAAATAATATAAAAATGGCTATACTAACTGCATCAAATAGAGAAATATCAGAAATTGTCTTAAAGAGATTAGATATATTAAAGTATTTTGAGTTTATTATGACAACAGAAGAAGAAAATTTAACTAAAAAAGATGAGGGTATTTATATAAAAGCGTTAAAAAAATTAAATTCTAGTATTAAAGAGACTGCCATATTTGAAGATATGTTATATTCTTTAGAAATATCTAATTCTATTGGAATTATGACAATTGGAGTTTTTGATAAATCATCTATTAAGGATATAGAAAAAATAAAGAAAACTTCTAATTTATTTATATATAGTTTTAAAGATTTAATATAAAAAACCACCGTCTAAACGGTGGAATATTATTTGATAAGTGGATTTGATTTTTTAATTTCAATTAGGAAGCTTTCCATAACTCCTGCAAGTTGTTCAGATTTAACATTTGCTTGAATAGTAAACATATTGCCTGTTCCATTAACTGAAAACTTAGTAGACAATTTATCGAATATTGCTTTTAAATCAATGTTTAAATTCTTAGATCTTGCAACAAGTACTTGAGACATAGGTCCATTTGGAATTCCGTATATTTGAACGAAGTTATAATCATCCATAATATAATTTGAAATAAATTTAATATCTTTAAAGTTTACATTTCTAACAACTTTATAAATATAATTTATTCCATCAACAGTAGTGGCAAGTTTTTTATATTCTTTAACAGTTTCAAGGCCTAATTCTTTTTCCATTCTTTTATTTTCTTCTTTTAAGTTGTCGCCTTTAGATTTTAAAGATTTAATTTCTTTTAAAATATCTTCATCACTATTTAAAAAGAGAATATTTTTTATATTATCAATTAATGTAAATTTTTCTCTATAATTTTTAAATCCACGGATACCACAAGAAATACTAAGAACAACTTTACCATCTATTTTTTCAATATTAGAAATTTTTAAAATTGAAATTTCTCCAGTTCTTTTAAGACAAGGACCTGAATAATCAATAGAACCCATGCCCTTAAGTTCTATATAACCTTCAAAAATATTAACTAGTAAGTTTGCATTAATCATATAATTTGCAAGATCTTCAAGTTGATTAATTGTATTAAAAGAGATATCCTTTTCTAAGAGGTATATTCTATTTGATATTTCATCAATTTTATAATCTTCAACATTAAGACTTGTAGAAGTTTTAATACATAACCTAGCAATGGCATTTCCAAGATTTTGTTGCATTATATCTAATCGTCTATCATAGTCTATTGCCATTTTCATAGATTCAGAATCACAACTAAAATAAGTGCTATTATTACCTTCAATAATTTTTGGTTTTTCGGAGTTTATTGTATATTTATCTCCATGTATATGTGAACTACCTAAAAAAATTATAGACTCTTCTGGTCTGCAATAAGTAATATTGTTAATATTTTTTTTATCTTCAACAGATGTTATATATTCTTTTTCATATGGATATTTAATATATCTATTTTTCATGTAATCCCTCACTTTACTCTATTATTTTAACACAATGAGAAAAATTATTAAATACGATATAATTTTTAAGCTTTAGGGTATGAAGCAAAGGGGAATTTTAAGGATGGTGATGCTATGGATTTTTTTGCACAAAAGACAATAGAAAAATATGGTAATAAAAATATATTTGATATTTATTTAATGAGAGTTCGTGGAATATACTATGATAATTTATCATCATTACAAATTATTTATGTGCTAGAAGGTGAGATTAGCATAGAACTTGATGGAGAAAAACGAATTTTTAAAAAGAATGATTTAATTATATTAAACCAATTTGAAAATAAATTTATATACAGTAATTCTAAAAACTTATTATTAATAACTACAATATACAATAGTTATTTAAAAAATTTAGGAACTATATATTATGAATCAAGGTTTGTTAATCAAATAAATAGAAAAGAGTTAAAAGAAAATATATTAAATAACTTAATATTATTATATAAATCTAGTATAATCAAAGAAGAAAAAGAGATAAAGTTAAATATAATACAGCAAATTATTCAAATATTATTAAAGAACTTTATTTGCCAGAAATGTTTAATAACAGGAATATCTGAAAAAAGTAATTATTTAGAAGAAATTCAAAAATTACATGAAAAAGGTCAAAAGGAATACTATAGCTTAAATGCAATAGCAAGTAATATCCATATAAGCATTTCCTATTTATCAAAGGTATTTAATCAATTAACTGGAATAAATTATTCGGAATATATACAACAGCTAAAACTTTTTTATGCAACAACTTATGTTTTAAATACAAAAGATACCTTTGAATATATTGCAGAGATTGTAGGATTTGAATCTACTAAATCATTAAATAGAATATTTAATAAATATTTAGATACAACTCCTTCTAAATATAGGAAAAACTTTAAAAATATTACAGAGGATTCAAGTAAAGAAAATTTAAGAAATGAAAAAAGCTTTATAGAGATATTTGAGAAAAAAGATGAAATAAATTATGAAGAATATGTTCAAAAAAATTCCAAAAGTGACTATTCACAATATTCATATACAGAAGAAACTAAAAAAGTTGAAAAATTAAACAGAAATTGGCGAGTCATTAGAAATATAAAGACTTTAGGTGACTATTATTTAAAAAATCTAGATTTAATTTTAGAGAAGATACCAATTGAAGAAATTATATTAAGATTTACAATGCTAGAAGACGATAAAGTATTGTTAACAGATTTAAATAGAAAAATAGAAGAATATGAATTAAATAGTTTGTTGACTAAATGCATTGAAAATAATATTAATTTAGTAATAGCACTTAGACTTGAAGATTTAAAACCCTATAAAAATACACCTAGTATTGTAGAAACGAAAATTAAAAGAAGTAAAAAGTTTTTTGATTTAATATCAAATGCTATTGGAATGACCAATATGAAAAAATTCACATATATATTTGATATAGATAAAATTGGTGAATTTATGAAGGCAAATAGAAACTTAGAGGATTATGTAGAGATATTAAATATTCAAAAATCTATATTAGAAGAAAAACTAGGTACAAAGGATTATAAATGGGGATTTGAATTAGGAAATTTAACAGAATTAGAATTAAAAGAACTCCTTTTAAATTACAATAAATTAAAAAATAAAGAAGAAGTAGGATTAAATCCAAGTATTATATCAATAAACTATGCAGACAAATATGAAAATGACATGATAACAGTAAAGGGTTTAGAAAATATAAGAGAATATATAGATGATTCAATAGCAGAATTTGTAAGTATAGGTAAAGCATTTAATTTTCCTATTGAAAAAGTATATATAAAAAATTTATTTGAAGAAATAGATATATCTGATATCAATTATTTGTATAGAGATCTATTTTTAGTAAATCTAATGGTTGAATCATTTTTTTCCTATGACAGTAATGTAATTTATGTTAGTGAGTATAAGGTAAAAGATAAAAATCAAGAAAAGAAATATTATTATCCAACATATAAAGACAGAAATGATTTTTATACACCAGTTTATTGGGCAAGTTTAATGGTCGATAAATTAAAGGGAAATATAGTGTATAATAAACCAGGTTGTCTAATTACAGAAAATTCAGATGATATATATGTTTTGATATATGGAAGTATAGTAGCTGATTATGCCTTTGCACAAAAAAATGGCTTTAGGAACTTAGAAAAACATAAAAGAAAAATAAAATTACAGATAGATAAATTGGAAGGAAGATATAAAATAGTGACAGAAACATTATCTTTCGAAGATGCGACAGCAGGATATTTTTTAAAACATTTTGACAACTATAAGTACTTAACATCAGAAGAAAAAGATTATATCAAAAGAGTGGCAATCCCAAGCCTAGATATATCATTAGAAGAAAAAGAACAAAATTCAATAGAAACAATAGAATATGCACCATTTAATCTAATTTTAAGAAAGTATATAAAGTTATAATAGTTGTTAATTTTCATGCACTACAAAGAAACACGCATAATTTAGAAAATTATTACAAGATTTAGAAAAAAAATGACAAGTTATCACCAAATTAATATAAAAAAAATATAATAAAGAATAGATATAAAATAATAAGACATAACTAAAAAATTATGCTATTAATTATTCCTATATATTGTAATATAATACAATATATATTTAGATAGAACATCGTTCTATAGGGGAAGATATTCGTTATATATTTATTAAAGGTGTAAGGGCTTACATTGAAATATATCTTGAATACAACATAAATTTTAATAACTTGAAATTCGTTGAAAAAGTAGATTTAGGGGAAATCTACTTTTTCTTTTTGTATTATTTTTTAGAATAAGAATAATATAAAAAATAATTAATTGGTAAAATTATAGAAATGAGTTGATAGTATGAATTTTTATGCTGATATAATAGTAGATAGAAAGCATATAGGGGATATCTATGAAACGTATTTAGTAAAATCAAAGGGAGTATATTATGACACATTATCTTAAATGCAATTAATATATGTAGTAGAAGGTAGTGTTGAAATATATTTAGATGAAGAAACAAAAATATATAACAAAGGTGATTTAATAATATTAAATCAATTTGAAAATAAATTTATATATTCAAGAGAAGAAAATGTATTATTTATTTCTAAAATATCAAGTGAATATTTAAAAAGTCTTGGAAAAATATACTATACATCAAGATTTGTAAATAAATCAGAAGATAAAAGAAACAATGATAATATATTAAAAAATATGATTAATATATATAAAAAATTAAATAATAAAGAAAATAAAGAAAATGGAGATATGAATTTAAGTTTAATTCAACAAATTCTTCTAATATTAATAAAAAATTATATCTGTATAGAATGTACACTTACAAATATAGATGAAAAATCAGATTGTTTGTTAAGTCTTGAAACTTTTGTTGAAAATGAAAATCCAAGAGAATTAAATTTAATTAATATAGCTGAAGAGATGCATTTAAGTAGTTCTTATTTATCTAAAACATTTAATGAATTATCAGGAATTAATTTTTCTGAATTTATACAGCAGTTAAAACTTTTTTATTCTACAACATATCTTTTAAATACAAAAGATACATTAGAACAAATATCTTACACAATAGGATTTGAATCTATAAAATCCTTAATTAGGATATATAAGAAGTTTTTTAATATGACACCTACAGAATATAGGAAAAAATATGTGAAGTCCTTTGATTATTTAGATGATAATATTAATTTTGTAGAATTATTAAATCAATATCAAAACTTAAAATATGATCAGTTTATAAATAACTTTGGAAATAGAATTAAAAGTAATTATAATATTGATGTTAATGCAAAAAAACAAGGTGAGTTTTTTAAACAATGGAGAATAATTAGAAATTTAAAAAGTTTAGGAAATAATTATCTTTCAAACTTAGATGAATTATTAAAAAATTACGCAATAGATGAAATGATTATTCTTTTTAGTGTAGATGAAAATGGCGAATTAATAATTTTAGATCTAAATAGACAAATAGATGAAATCGAGCTTATGAACTTACTAAGTAAATGTATTGAAAATAATATAATGCCTGTTATTGGTCTTGAATTTGAAGAGAAGTTTTCAAAAAACAATATAGAAGAATTAATATATGAAAGATTAACTAAGATTAAAAAATTCTATGATTTAATTTCAAATGCAATTGGAATTACAAATATGAAAAAATTCACTTTTCTATTAAATATAGGATCTATGACAGATTATTTAGATGATGAAGAGAAACTAGAAAGATACAGGGAATATATAATAAAACAACAAAGGATGCTAGAAGATAAATTAGAAACTCACAATTATAAGTGGGGATATAATCTTGGACGTATATCAGAAGATAAGATTTTTAAAATAGGAAAAATATTAGATAGATTTAAAGGTAAAAAATTCAAATTTGTTCCAACAGTAGTATATTTAACAGTAGTATATTTAAGATTTAATAAAGAGAATATTAAAAATAAAAAAGAATTAATTAATATAAAAAAAGAATTAAATCATTGTGTAAATGGATTGACACAAATATCTAAAGAGTTTAATTTCCTAGTAGATAAAGTTTATGTAAAAGATTTATTTTTAGATATAGATATATCAGATGTAAATTATTTATATAGAGATTTGTTTGCAGTTAGTTTAATATTAGATTCAATATTTGCAAATGATGATAAAGATATAAAATATATATATGAATATAAATTAACAGATAAATTGCAAAAAGATGGAATATATTTACCACGGTACACAGATGAAAATGGATTTAATACACCAGTATATTGGATAAGTCTTCTATTAGATTCTATAAAGGGAGAAGTAATATATGACGAGCAGGGATGTTTTGCAGTAATAAATGATGCTGATTTATATATATTATTATATGGTGATACAGTTACAGATTATTATTTTGCACAAAAAAATGGAATACAGGATTTAGATGAGAAATATTTAGATATTAATTTAAATATAAAGGGTTTAAAAGGAAAATATAAGATAACTACAGAAAGATTATCTTATAAAGAAGGAACAATAGGATATTATCTAAAGCATTTTGAAAATTATAAATATTTAACATCAAAAGAAAAAGAATATATTAAAAGAGTAGCAGTTCCTAGTCTAGATATAAATTTAAAAGAAATTAGTAATGAGTATGTAGATATAGTAAAATATTCACCTTTTAATGTAGTTTTAAAAAAATATACAAAAATTTAAGAAGGTCTATCCTTCTTTTTTTTATACTCAAAAATAATAAAGTGTCCGTAAATTATGGAGAAATGACACTTATTTAACAAAAAACAGCTTAAGTATGACTAATTTACTAAAAAGATGAAATAAAAGGTATCAAATTAAAAAGAATTGCTATAAAAAAAACAATGATCATCCTATAAAATATACTCATGTAGTGCATGATGTAATTTTATAGGTAAGATATAAGTTACATATTTAAGAAGTGATAGGATTGGGAACTTATCACTTCTTAAATGTCTAAAAATCTAGATTTAATATTAAATCTAGATTTTGTCGAATTTAAATATACTAAAAGAGTAAAAAATCTTACCTTATTTATCTTGCATAGTTCGTTTAAAATTAAAATTTTTGTAATTGAATAAGGGGGATATTATGAAAAAAAGAACATTAACATTAATATTGATGTTTTCTATACTAATTAACTCTATTTTGCCAATGGATATACTGGCAAAGAGTTTAGAGGAAAATAATATTATTCATAAAGAAATAACAAGAGATAAGAAAAGTTATTTGGACAATGAAGAAATAGATATTGAAGAAGATGAAGAAGATTCAAAAGAAGTAGAAGAAAATGAAGAAATAGATACTAAAGAAGATGAAAAAGACTTAGAAGAAAATGAAAAAAAGATTTATTAGAAGAAACTAAAAACGAAGAAACTAATACTGAACAAAACAAAAGTGATATTGAAGAATTAAGTGATAAATCTAAAACTTTAGAAATATTAGATGAAAAAATAGATTATGGGTTTTTAAGTTATATGAATAGTTTATCACGAATGAATAGAGATATTAGTAGTCAAGCTATTTCTAATATTATTGTAGATAAAAATTCAGTGTCTAGTGGAGAGGATATAAAAATAATTGTAAACTATAATGATAAAAATGGAAAAATTAATCCTGGAGATTATATAAAAATAGACCTTGGAAATAATGAGAGTGTTACAGTTAATGGTTATAGAGAAAAAAAAGGTTTATTTTTTAAGGGAATATTAGTTGGACATTTTGAAGTAGCAGGATCAGAAGCTAAAATAATCTTTAATAATCAAGTAGAAGCTTTTTTACAAGGAAGTGTTTCAGGATTTATTGATTTTTCAGCTAAAATAAGAAATGAATCTCATTCAAATCAAACTACATCAATAATATCAGGTGGACAATATATAAATATTAATATTGAAAAAGAAAGCTCAGGAGGAACAAGTAGTCAATTTTTTTATAAAACAGGGGATATTCAAACTGATAACCTAGAAGAAGTTAGATGGTTTTTAATTTTTAATTCAGTAGGTGATGAATATAGTGGATATATAGATATAGATGATCAAATTCAAAATCCGGAAAATCATAAAATAATAAAAGAAAGTGTAGCTATTACTAGAGTAGATCATATTGGAAATTCAAAAAGTTATTATGGAACAGAAGGTCTTACAGAATTTAATAATGAAACTGGAAGTACTTTAGTTTTTACTGAAGATAGCGTTTATGGAGAAATACCTTGGGATAGAATAGCACATTCACAGATTAGTATAAATTATAATACTAAAATTTTAAATCCTAGAGCGGAAAGTTTTTCTAATAAAGTAATATTAAATAATAGTCAACAAATTATACAAGAAGAAAACTTTAGTGTTAAAAATGTTTCAGCAAATGCTGGCATAATTGGTTCTAAAAAAATGAATTAAAAATATATAAATTTATAAAAGATAGTGGTAAATCTTTAGAGGGAGTTACATTTGAACTTAAAAGAGAAGATGGAAAAGAAATTCAAGATGGATTAACAAGAATAAAACTTACAACTAACGAATATGGGTGGATAAGTATAGAAAATATACCTAATGGAAAATATATTGTAAAAGAAATATCAGCTCCTGAGGGATATATATATGATTCAGATGAAGAATATAAATTTGAAATGAAAAATGATGATACAGAAGGAAAAGTTCTTGAAATCTATAATGATCGTGTAAAAGATCAAAAAATCAAAGTTAAAAAGACTTGGGAAGGAACTCCTTTAAAAGAGATTAAAGTGAAGTTAAATATATTTTCTGCAAGTGATGCTAAAAAAACTGAAAGTTTAATATTAAATGAAGAAAATAACTGGCAAGGTGAATTTAAAGACTTACCAATTGTAGATAGTAAAGGATTTAAAATTGATTATTCTATAACAGAAGTTATTAATGTAGATGGTGAAGAAATAGAATTAAATAATAATGAAGAAAAAGTTATTGAAGGTGTAAAATATAAATCTACTATTAAAGAAGTAAAAAATTCAGAAGAAAAAATATTAAAAGAATATGAAATAAATAATATAGTTGAAAGTGAAAAACCTTTAGAACCAGAAAAAACAAGTGTTAAAGTTCAAAAAGAGTGGATTGGTACAGCTGGGGAAAGTGCAGAAATTATTCTTTTAAAAAATAATGAAGAATATAAAACAGTAGAATTAAATGAAAAAAATAACTGGGAACACGAATTTAAAGATTTACCAGTTGTAGATAATATAAATGATAGTAATTCAAATATATATTCAATAAAGGAAACTCCTGTAAAGGGATACACAACAACTATTGAAGAAATTTCTGTAAATAATTATACAGTTATTAATACAGAAGATATAGAAAAAATTGATCTTACAGTTGAAAAAGTGTGGGTTGGTTTAGAAAAAGAATATGATGGAGATGTAAATTTAGAGCTTTATAGAAATGGAGAATATTATATTGATGGTGAAAAAGAATATACTATTACTTTAAATAAAAATACAGGATGGAAATATATATTTAAAGATTTACCAAAATATGATGAGAATGGCGAAGAATATATATATACAATAGAAGAACCAGGTTTAGATGAAGAAAGATTTAGTGTTGAAGTTTTTAATAAAGAAGGTACTGAAAACCATATAATAGTTGAAAACTCAGTAAGATTTAGAGATGTTCATGTTAAAAAAATATGGGAAGGAAAAGTTGGAGAATCTGCTAAGTTTTTATTATTTGAAGCAGTAAGAGATGAATTTGGAAATTTAGTAAAAAAACCAATTGAAACTGAAACTAAATTTGCAGGAAGAATAAAACTTAATAAATATTGTAATTGTAATTGGGAAGGAACTTTTGAAAATATAGAATTTATTGATAAAAATGGATCAAGAAAAGAATATATATTAGAAGAAGAAAAAATTCCAAACTATGATAGCAAAGTAACTGGAAATGCAGAAGATGGATTTGTAGTTATAAATACATGGAATCCTGAAAAAATAGATATAAATATAACTAAACATTGGTTGGGTAAAAAATTAGATAAAATTGAAGTATATTTATTAGCTAATGGACAAAGAATTAAGACAATGACTATGGAAAAGAAAGATTGGAATGAAAATGAAGATTGGAAAGGACAGTTTTCAGATTTAGATAAATATGATGAATTTGGAAATTTAATTTATTATACTGTTGAAGAAAATGTGGAAATTCTTGATGGAAGATATAATGTTTTTATAGAAGGCGATGCAAAAGAAGGATTTAAGATTATAAACTTATCAAATTTTCCAATTAATCCAGGAAAGCCAACTGATCCACCTGAACCAACTGATCCAGATGATCCAGATGATCCAGATGAACCAGGCAAACCAAACAAACCAGAAAAACCAAACGAACCAAATAAACCAAATAAACCAAACGAACCAAATGATCCAAATGATCCAAATGAACCAAATAAACCAAATGAACCAAATAAACCAAGTAAACCAAATAAACCAAATAGACCAAGTAAACCAAATAAACCAAATAGACCAAGTAAACCAAATAGACCAAGTAAACCAAATGAACCAAATAAACCAAGTAAACCAAATAAACCAAATAGACCAAGTAAACCAAATAAACCAAATGAAACTGAACCTTTAAAAAATATAAAAGTAGAGTATCCAAAAGAAGATGATAAAAACTTTAAAGTTAATAATTTTAAGAAGAATAATGAAGATTTAGATAAAAGACTTTCTAAGAATTTTAATTCGGAAGAAAATTCAAAGAGCGAATTAAGTATTAATAAATCTAATTTAAAAAATAAACTTCTACCTAAAACAGGTGTAATGGATATGAAAGTTGTATCTATATTTGGGTTAGCTTTAGTAGCAGCGGCAATGTTTTTATTTAAGAAAAAGAAATAAATATAAGTAGGAGATAATATGAGAAGAATTTTAGCTACAATTTTATTAATATCTGGAATACTATTGATAAATAGTGGATTTATAATGAATAACAGAGTAAATAAAAATACTGATGAAATTTTAGATGAATTTAATAAACTAAGTCTATCTGAAATTAAAGAAGATAATTGCAAAAGTTCTTTTGATTATAGTGAGATAGGCCATATAAATCCAACAAAAACTTTTTTAGACTTAGATAAAATAGATAAAAATTCAATTAAAGGTCAAATTGTAATACCAAAATCAAATATAAATTTAGTAATATTTGATGGTATAAGCGAGAATAAATTACTTGCTGGAGTTTCTACAATGAAAGAAAATCAAATAATGGGAGAAAATAATTATGCTTTGGCAGGACATTATGGAATAAAAGATGAGTTATTTCATAATATAGAAAAATTAGAAAATAAAGATATTATTAAAATAACTGACAAAGAAAATATTTATTTTTATGAAGTATATGATAAAGAATCAGTAGATCCTACAAGAATTGATTTAGTAGAAGATAAAGAGGAGTATAAAGATTCTCCTATAATATCTTTAATGTGTTGTCATTATGAAAATGGAAAAAATACTGGTAATAGACTTTTTGTTAAGGGAAAATTAGTTAATGTAGAAAAATATAATAAAGAAAAAATGGAAGCTTTTTAGCTTCTATTTTTTTATTTATATATCTTGTATATATCTGTAATATGTAATATATTAAAATAGAGGTGATACTTTGGCTTACCTATTAATAGCGACTATTTTAGGAGTTTTTCTAGGAAGATTTAATATAAATTTTTATTTTTTATTATTTACTATATTAAGTAGTTTATTTTTATTTTTTAAATCTTATAGTGAAAAGAATAAAACTATTTTTTTATTTGTTTTTATTATAGCTTTTGCTGCTTTAGATACGAATGTTGAAAGTATGGAAAAGTATAGTGAAAATCAACTAATCAAAGACAATTTTATTATTTTATCTAAGAAAGATAATAATTATATAATTAAAGAAAATAGTTTATTAGGAGATAAGTATAAGATATATTCAGATAAATCATTTAAAATAGGAGATGAAATTACTTTAGAAGCTAGAGTCAAAAACTTTGATAGTAAGATGAACTATTATGGAGTAGATTATAAAAAATATTATTTAAGTAATGGTATTAAATCAAAGTTTAAAGTTTTAAATATAGAAAAGACAGAAAATATTAGTTTTACTGGAAAAATTCAAGAAAAATTTATTAGTAGAGTAAACTCTAGCTTAGACTATTATTTAAGTAAGAGAAATAGTAATTTAATGAAATCTATTTTACTTGCAGATACTTTTTATATGGAAGATGAGGATATTGAGTATTTTAGAAATATTGGAATATCTCATATACTTGCGCTTTCAGGATTACATATTATGATAATAATTTATTTTGTAGATTATTTTTTTAAATATTTTATTAAATCAAAGATTAAAAGAAGAGTATTTTCATCTATTTTAATATTTATATATTTATTTTTTCTAGGATTTCCAGTAGGTGGGCTTCGAGCTTTTATTATGTCTATTACTTTATTTTTTAGTTTTTTATATAAGAAAAAGTATAGTAGTTTAAATGCATTATGTTTAAGTGCAATAGTATTAATTTTAATAAATCCAAATATAATATATTCAGTATCTTTTTTATTTTCATTTACATCAGTTTTATCTATTAATTTATTTTACGGAAGAATAAAAAGTAATTTTAGAGATAATTTTTTATTAGATTCTTTAATACTTACATTCTCTGCAAGTATTTTAATGTTGCCTTTAAATTTATATTTTTTTGAAGAATTTAGTATTTTAAGTTTTATTTCAAATGTACTTATTATTCCTATAATAAGCCTTGCTATAATTTTATCTTTTGTTATTGTTATATTTAGTTTTTTAGCTATAATAATAAGTCCTTTTTTAAATTTAATTCTCAATTTATCTTTTTATTTAATTGAAATAGTTAATGATTATTCTTTTTTAAAATTAAGTTTTTATAGTTTTAATATTTATTTTGTAATAATTTATTATGTTATAATATTTATTATATTTAATAGTGAAAAATTAAGAGATTTTTATCTTTTAAAGGATTTATTAAAGTTTTATATGATATTTTGTTTTGTATTTTTATTAATATTTAATTATGTAGATTATAATACTTTAAAGGTTGATTTTTTATATGTGGATCAAGGAGATTCTTCTTTAATTTCTTATAGGGGAAAGTATTATTTAGTTGATACAGGAGGATATTATGGAGAAAATTATTCACCTGGGAAAATCTATACTAGAGAGTATTTAAGAGGACAGAATATAAAGGAAATTGAGGCTCTTTTTATTTCTCATTTTGATGAGGATCATTGTGAAGGAGTACTTGATTTAATTGATGATATTAAGTTTAATAGAATATATATTTCATATATTGATGATAATTATATTTTAAGAGAAATACTAAATAAAGGTATTAAGACAATTTTACTTAAGAAGGACAATTTAATAAAATTAGATGATAATACATTTTTTAAAGTGCATTTAGATTCTTCTAATTATAAAAATCCAAATGATAGATCTTTGGTTTTGTCTTTAAATCATTTTAATAATAGTATTTTATATACAGGGGATATTTCTAATAAGGTAGATAATAATATCAGGGGAAGATTTAATATACTAAAGGTTGCTCATCATGGTGCTAGTGACAGCTCATCAGAGGCTTTTTTAGATGAGATTACACCAAAGGAGGCCGTTATATCTTGCGGGATAGATAATCCCTACAATCACCCTAAAGATGATCTTTTAGAAAGGCTAAACAATAGGGGTATTAATACTTTTATAACTTCAAAAAATGGACAGATAAGATTTGTATTTAATAAAGATAAATATTATATAAAAACTTTTAAGGATAATAGAGAATGAGGGAAAGATGGATTATAAAGAAATATATAAAAACGAGTTAAGTGGAGCTTATTTATTTTATGGAATAGAGAAATTATTAATAGATAATGCTTGTGATTATATTGTAAAAAAATATATAAATAATGGTATGGAAATTTTTAATTTGACGAATTTTGAAGGTAAGGATTTAGATGCAAAGGATATAATGTCTGCTTGTGAAACTCTTCCAGTAATGAATGAAAAAAGAGTTATATTTGTAAAGGATGTTGCGGCTTTTTCTGAAAATGTATCTGATGAATTTTATGATTTTTTAGATAATTTGGCAGATTATGTAATAATAATATTTTTAGATACTAATGATAATTTAAATAAGGTTAAGAAGTTTTATAAGTATTTTTCTAAGAGAAAGAGAAATGTTGAGTTTACACAGTTAAAGGGAAGAGATATTTATAAATTTGTAGAGGGATATATTGCAAGAAAAAATAAAAAAATCTACAATGTAGATCTTAGCTATTTAATATCAAAGTCTTCTTATGGATCTAGAAATGTTGATATATCACTATATGATTTAAAAAATGAGATTGATAAAATTATTGCTCTTACTAAGACTGACACTATTACAAGAGAGATTATAGATTCTTCTTTGACAGAAAATACAGATACTAATATATTTATGTTTTTAGATGCAATGTGTGAAAGGGATACGGAAAAAGCTTTAATTGAGTTTAGAAATTTACATTCATTAAATGAGCCAATTCAAAAAATATTATTTATGCTAACAAGACAGGTTAGGCTTTTGATAATTTATAAAACTCTTTCTTTTGCTCGTTATAGGGAGTCTGATATTATGTCTGAAATGGGCGTTAAAAAGTATGAGTATTCAAAGATACAAAGATTTTCAAGGAATTTTAAATTGGAATTTTTATATGATTTTTATAAAATGATTTTAGAATTTGATGAAAAAATTAAGACTTCTAGTGGAGAAGACTTAATTTTATTTGAAATGTTAATTGTAAAATTCACTAGTTAAAATAAAAAAAGTTAATAAAAACTTCCGTAGAAGCTTTTATTAACTTGCTTTGTTTAGCTTAGTAGCTAAAGCTGACATTTTTCTTGCTGCTGCATTTTTATGCATAACATTTTTGTTTGTAGCATTTTTAAGTTTACTGTCAACAAGTCTTAGTAATTCTCTTGCTTCATCTATATTTCCTGCATTTAAAGCTGCTTCGAATTTTTTGATAGAAGTTTTAACTTCAGTTTTAACCATTTTATTACGAGCATTATTTTTATTTGCAACATCTATTCTTTTAATAGCTGATTTAATATTTGCCATGTAATTCACCTCCAACGTTTCATTGACTTCTAGTATTTTATCATTATTTATACCTCAATGCAAGAGTTTATTCTTAAAGTTGAATAAAATCAAGCTCTACGAGATTTGATAGATCAAAGCCCTTTTTAGTTAAATAAAGATTTTTACCACTATTTATTAGTAGATTATTTTTAATGTTTTTTTCAATTTCTTTTTTATAATAATTTTCAACATCAATATTATATCTTAAGTTTATATCTTTAATATTTATTCCCCTATTTGTTCTAAGTCCCATAATCATATATTCATTTATTCTATCTTTTTTAGAAAGAGTTTCATAGTCTAATATTGGAAGTTTTAAATCTTCTAAATTATCTATATAATCTTTAAAATTATTGTGATTATAGTATCTAATATTATCAATATTTGAATGTGATGAAGCTCCTAGACCAATATAATTATCAAGATGCCAATATCTTAAATTATGTTTTGAATACATATCTTTTTTTGCAAAGTTTGAAATTTCATATTGATTATAATTTAGTTTTTCAAGTTCTTTTACTATATAGTGATACATTTTTCTATCTTCATCTTCATTAGGAAAAATATCAAATTTATTGCTATATAGTTTTTCCATTAAAGTATTTTCTTCAATAATTAAAGAATAATAGGATATATGAGAAGGATTTAATTCTTTTATATATTTAATTGATTCTTCTATATCACTAAATTTTTGGTAGGGAAGGGCTAGCATAAGATCAAAGCTAAAGTTTTTTATATTATATTTTTTAAATAAATTAATAGCTTTTAGAATATCATCTTTTTTATGAACTCTGCCAATGGATTTTAAAATATTATTATTAAAACTTTGAGCACCCATAGAAAATCTATTTATTTTTGCAAGTAAATAGTCTTTTAATTTTTCTTCATTTAGTGAATTAGGATTTACCTCTATGGTTATTTCTGCATCATGAGATAAATTAATTACTTTATAGAGTTTATTTAATAGGTCTAATATATATTTAGAATCAATTGCAGATGGTGTTCCACCACCAATAAATATACTTACGACTTCTTTATCTTTAAGAAAATCACTATATAAATCAATTTCTTTATTAAGTGCTAAAAAATAATTTTCAACTACTTCTTCATTTAAAAGGGAAGAGTAAAAATCACAATAGTAGCATCTTGATTCACAAAAGGGAATATGAATATATATTGAAATATCTTTTTTATTTGTATTTAATAAGTTTAAATTCATAGTTATCACATTTAATAAAAAGAAGCATGACTAAGCATGCTTTTTTATTTATCCTCATCATATTTTAAAACAGTTAAGAATGCTTCTTGTGGAACTTCAACTTCTCCAACCATTCTCATACGTTTTTTACCTTCTTTTTGTTTTTCAAGAAGTTTTCTCTTTCTTGAAATATCTCCACCATAACATTTTGCAAGAACGTCTTTTCTAAGTGCTCTAATAGTTTCTCTTGCAATGATTTTATTTCCAACAGATGCTTGAATTGGAATTGCAAATTGATGTCTTGGTATTACATCTGTAAGTTTTTCACAAATTCTTCTACCTTTATTATAAGCAGTAGATTCATGTACGATAATAGAAAAGGCATCTACAATATTTCCATTTATAAGAATATCAAGTTTAACAAGTTCTGATTGTTGATATCCAATTAGTTCATAGTCATAAGATGCATATCCACGTGTTTTTGATTTTAATGCATCAAAGAAGTCATAAATAACTTCATTTAGTGGAAGGTCATATTTTACTATAACTCTAGTTTCTTCTAAGTATGTCATATCTATAAATGTTCCACGTCTATTTTGACAAAGTTCCATTATAGTTCCTACATATTCTTTAGGTGTCATTATTTCAGCTCTTACAATTGGCTCTTCCATATATGCTATTTCAGTTGTGTCTGGAAGATTTGTTGGATTTTGAATTTCAATTACTTCGCCATCATTTTTTGTAACTTTATAAATTACTGATGGAGCAGTAGTTATAATATCAAGGTCAAATTCTCTTTCAAGTCTTTCTTGAATAATCTCCATGTGTAAAAGTCCTAAAAATCCACATCTAAAACCAAAGCCAAGTGCTGCTGATGTTTCTGCTTCAAATACAAGTGCTGCGTCATTTACTTGTAGTTTTTCAAGGGCTTCACGAACATCTGTGTATTCTTCACCTTCTCCAGGATAAACACCACAATACACCATAGGTACTACTTTTTTATATCCAGGGAAGGGGTCTTTTGTAGGTGATTTTATTGATGTAATAGTATCACCAACATTTGCTTCTTTTACATTTTTAATACTTGCTGTAATATATCCAACATCGCCTGCAGATAATTTATCAAGTGCCACATGTGATGATGTTACAACTCCAACTTCAACAACTTCAAATTTCTTTTTAGTTGCCATCATTATAATTTCATCACCAGGTTTAACTTCACCATCTTTAACTCTTACATAGCATATAACTCCTTTATATGTATCATAAAATGAGTCAAATATAAGTGCTTTAAGTGGAGCTTTTTCATCTCCTGATGGAGCTGGTACATCGCTTACTATTTTTTCTAATACATCTTCAATTCCAATGCCTTTTTTTGCAGAAATTAAAGGTGCATTTTCTGTATCTATTCCTATAACATCTTCTATTTCTTGTTTTATTTCATCAGGTCTTGCACTAGGAAGGTCAATTTTATTAATAATTGGCACAAGTTCTAAGTCTTGATCTAAAGCAAGATATACATTTCCTAAAGTCTGTGCTTCAATACCTTGAGTTGCATCGACTATTACAAGTGCACCTTCACAAGCGGCAAGAGAACGTGAAACTTCATAGTTAAAATCCACATGACCTGGAGTGTCTATTAAGTTAAATGTATATTCATTTCCGTCTTTTGCCTTATAAACTAATCTTACTGCTTTAAGTTTTATGGTGATGCCTCTTTCTCTTTCAAGATCCATAGAATCAAGAACTTGAGATTCCATTTCTCTTTTTGTAAGCATACCTGTCTTTTCGATTAATCTATCAGCAAGTGTTGATTTTCCATGATCTATATGGGCTATTATTGAAAAGTTTCTAATATAATCTTGTCTATTTGCCATTTAAACCTCCTACGATTCCTATTTCTTTAATTGGCCAAAATCTAAGTTTTACAATGCCTCTTATGGTTTTTTTATTTACAGGACCAAAATATCTAGAGTCCATTGATTTTCCAGGACGTCTATTATCTCCTGCAACAAAAAATTCATTTTCCTGAAGTGTCCAAAAATCAGTATTATATATTTCAGTTAAAATTCCCTCTTCTATATAATCTTCATCATATAAATCTCCATTTATATAAAAATGACCATCAATAACTTCTACATTATCACCAGGAATACCTATAACTCTTTTAATATATTCTTTTCCTTTTTCTTCAGGAGCATCTATTATTACTATATCTCCTCTTTTTGGATCAGTAAAATATTTTGGAAATATTAATGAAATTAATCTGTTTCTTTCATGTAATGTTGGCTCCATTGATTCTCCTATTACTAAGTTAGAAGAAAAAATAAAGCTTCTAATGAAAAAAGCAAGAATAATTGCAATTACAAATACTGAAACAAAACTAAAGAAATTTTCTTTTGTTTCTTTTTCTTTATTCTTATTTTCCATTATTTCACCCCTAATCTTTCAATTTTTGAAAATGGTAAAATTCTAAAAGTTACAACTGATTTAATTGCACTTTTTTTAATAGGTCCAAAGGTTCTAGAGTCAATAGAGCCTCCAGGATTTCTATTATCTCCCATTATAAAATATTCATTACCCTCAAGTAAAGTATAAGTAGCATTTAAAGCTTCTGTATAATCATTTGAAGTGTAATTTTCTTCTAATAGTTTGTCATTAACATATACAGATCCATTTTGAATTTTTATTTCATCTCCAGGAAGTCCAATAACTCTTTTAATGTAATTTTTGTTTTCTTCTATGGGACTTTTTACAATTACAATGTCAGATCTATTTAAATTTAGATATTTTTTTGGAACAAAGGAAAAGAGAACATCCTTTTCTGATAATGTAGGTTCCATAGAAATACCTTTAACATATGCAAAAGTAAAAATGAAATTCTTAATTATAAATGCTAAAACAAGAGCAATTAAAATAGTTTTTAGTAGTGAATAAAACTCTGTTTTAAAACTTTCTTTCATATTACATCTCCTAAATTTTTCTAATGAATATTTTAACATATAATGTCTATAAGTTAAATGATTAGAGCTATTATCCTTATAACTTAGACTTAAATATTAGATTTTTTAAGAAATTTGAAAAATATTGATTGAAATAGTGTGAAAGGGTATATAGATAAAAAATGAATATTTACTTATTTAGTGAGGAGTTTTAATAGAAAAATTTCTTAGAAATTCTATTGACAATCTTTGACTAAGTATGTATATTATATATATAAGCTTTAGCACTCAATTTTAAAGAGTGCTAACAAACAGGGTGGTTGTTATGGAAAAAAGAAAGATAGAAATATTAGATGCAATAATAAATTCCTATATTAGTCTTCCAAATCCTGTTGGATCAAGAACGATATCTAAGGATTTTGATTTAGGAGTAAGTTCTGCAACTATTAGAAATGAAATGGCAGATCTTGAAGATTTAGGATATTTAAATAAACCTCACACATCAGCAGGGAGGATTCCATCTGACAAAGCTTATAGATTTTATGTTGACAAAATACAAAGTAAAAAGAAACCTTATAAAGAAATAAATGATGATCTTCAAAAACTTTTGTTTGAAAATGTAACTGGTTTAGATGATTTGTTTAAAAATACTGCAAGACTTCTTGCAGAGATTACAAGTTGTACTTCTTATGTAGTTTCATCAAAAAAACCTGATACTAAAATAAAGTTTATAGAACTAATAAGTCTTAATGAATACAATGTTCTTCTATTAATAGTAGGAGATAAGGGTGTTGTTGAAAAGGAGATTATAGTTTTAGATTATAAAATATCAGAAGAAAATGTAAATATGATTTCTCGTGCATTAAATAAAGAAATGATGGATATTGATTTTGATGAGATCAGTAGACTTAAAGTTACTCTTACAGGAGATATGACTTATTATAAGGACTTTATTTCAGAAGTGATTAAAAGGGCAAGTTCCTTTAATCAAAAAATAAGCGAAGTTAGTCTATACTATGATGGGCTTACAAATATATTAAATTATCAAGAGTATTGGAATGTAGAAAAGGCAAGAGAATTTATGGCTTTTGTTGAAGACAAAGATGCAATACTTACAATGTTAAAGGATTTAGAAAACAATGAAAGTGCGTCTGAGGTTGAAGTTATAATAGGAAATGAAAACAGAGATGAACTAATGAAGACAAACTCTATGATTAGAGCTTCATATAGACCTAAAAACAATAGGTTTGGTCAAATTGGAATTATTGGACCTGTTAGAATGGATTATGAAAGTCATATAAAAACTGTAAAAGAATTTAGTATAAATCTTGCTTATGCAATTGATGAAATGGTGGGGTGAGTAAATGGTTGATGAAGTGAAAAGAGAAGATGAAGAAGTTACTGAAAATTTAGATGAAGAGGCTCAAATTGTTGAGGAAGTAACTGAAGAAATCGAAGAAGAAAATGAAAAATACGAACTTCTGCAAGAAAGTTTTTTAAGACTTCAAGCAGATTTTACAAATTATAAAAGAAGAACAGAGCAAGAAAAACAAGATTATTTAAATCTTGGAGCAACTAAAATTATAAATGATTTGCTTCCAATTGTAGATAATTTTGAAAGAGCTTTAGAAAATAAAGAAGAGGGAAAATTCTATGAAGGTGTTGAAATGATATATGCACAAATAGAAGGATTACTTGAAAGAAATGGCGTTGAAGAAATAAAGGCATTAAACGAAAAGTTTGATCCGAATTTCCATCATGCTGTTTTAGTTGAAGAAGCAAAAGATGTAGAGAGTGATACTGTTATAGATGTATTACAAAAAGGATATAAATTAGGTGAAAAAGTACTTAGACCAGCAATGGTTAAAGTATCTCAATAATCTCTTAGGGAGGAATAAATTATGGGAAAAATTATTGGTATTGATTTAGGAACTACAAACTCAGCAGTAGCTGTAATGGAAGGTGGAGAATCTATAATAATTCCTAATATTGAAGGAAATAGAACTACACCATCAATAGTAGCATTTACAAAAGATGGAGAAAGACTTGTTGGAGAAACAGCTAAACGTCAAGCTATTACAAATCCAGATAGAACTGTTCAATCTATTAAAAGACATATGGGAACTGATTTTTCAGTTAAAATTGATGATAAAACTTATACACCACAAGAAATTTCTGCAATGATTTTACAAAAATTAAAATCTGATGCTGAAAGTTATTTAGGTGAAAAAATTACAGAAGCTGTAATTACAGTTCCAGCTTATTTTACAGATGCTCAAAGACAAGCTACAAAAGACGCAGGAAAAATTGCAGGACTTGATGTAAAGAGAATTGTAAACGAACCAACAGCAGCAGCACTTGCTTATGGTGAAGACAAAGACGATGACCAAACAGTTATGGTATTTGACCTTGGTGGAGGAACATTTGACGTTTCTATTCTAGAACTTTCTGATGGAGTTTTTGAAGTTCATTCAACAAGAGGTAATAACAAACTTGGTGGAGATGACTTTGACAATAAATTAATCGATTATATTGCTGATGAATTTAAAAAAGATCATAATGTAGATTTAAAAGCTGACAAAATGAGTTTACAAAGACTTAAAGAAGCAGCTGAAAAAGCTAAAAAAGAACTTTCATCAACAATGTCAACAAATATAAACTTACCATTTATTACTGCAACAGCTGAAGGACCACTTCATTTAAATATGGACCTTACAAGAGCTAAATTTGACGAACTTACAGGAGATCTTGTAAAACTTACAGAACAACCTGTTAAAGATGCATTAAAAGATGCAGGAATGACTGCAAATGATATAGATAAAGTATTATTAGTTGGTGGATCTACAAGAATTCCATCAGTACAAGCTTGTATTAAAAACTTAGTTGGAAAAGAACCACAAAAAGATATTAACCCTGATGAATGTGTTGCACTTGGTGCTGCTATTCAAGGTGGAGTTTTATCAGGAGATGTAAAAGATTTACTTCTACTAGATGTTACACCACTTTCTTTAGGAATTGAAACAATGGGTGGAGTTACAACAAGACTTATTGAAAGAAATACAACAATTCCAACTAAAAAATCAGAAACATTTACAACTGCAACAGACAATCAAACATCTGTAGATATTCATGTACTACAAGGTGAAAGACAAATGGCTGCAGATAACGTAACTCTTGGAAGATTCCAACTTGATGGTATTGCTCCAGCAAGAAGAGGAGTTCCACAAATCGAAGTTACTTTTGATATAGATGCTAATGGTATTGTAAATGTATCTGCAAAAGATTTAGGAACTGGTAAAGAACAAAAAATAACTATTACTTCATCAACAAACTTATCAGATGATGAAATAGATCAAAAAGTAAAAGAAGCAGAAATGTATGCTCAAGAAGATACTAAGAAAAAAGAATTAATTGAAGCAAGAAATAATGCTGATGCTATGATTTATCAATCAGAATCTACTTTAGAAGAATTAAAAGATAAAATATCTGAAGAAGATAAAGAAAAGATAAATAAAAACATTGAAGAATTAAAATCTGTTAAAGATTCAGATGATTTAGAAGAAATTAAAAATAAAACTGAAGAATTAACAAAGAGCTTCTATGCAGTTTCTGAAGAAATCTACAAACAAACTCAAGCAAATCAAGAAGGACAAGCTTCTGAAGAAGATGTTGTTGATGCTGATTATGAAGTTGTAGATGATGATGAAGAAGAAAAATAATTCTTTAAACTAGAATAAATCTAAATAAAGCTAAATCTTTCTTTGATTTAGCTTTATTTTTTTGCTTAAAAGATGTAAAATTAAAGATTAGAAAATGGCGGTGAGGAATTGAGAGATTTTTACGAAATTTTAGGAGTGGCAAGAGAAGCTACTCAAGAAGAGATAAAAAAATCATATAAAAAATTAGCTAAGAAATATCACCCTGATTTAAATGCAGGTGATTCAGAAGCAGAAGATAAATTTAAAGAAGTAAATGCAGCATATGAAGTACTATCTGATGACAACAAAAGACAAGCCTACGATATGTATGGAGAAGATGGACTAAATGGAGGATTCCAAGGTGGTTCAGGTTTTGGTGGATTCGGAGATATTTTTGGAGATATTTTTGATATATTCGGTGGTGGATTTTCAAATAGAGATTCCTATGAGGGTAATAAAAATATTCCAAGAAAAGGTGAGGATATTACTCATCAAATTACACTAGAATTTAGAGAAGCTATATTTGGAGTAGAAAAGACAATTACCATTAGAAGACTTGAAGAGTGTAAAAAATGTCATGGACATGGAACTGAAGATGAATCTTCCAAACACACTTGTGAGAGATGTAATGGAACAGGACAGATGAAAGTACAAAGCAATTCACCTTTTGGTAGAGTTGTAAGAGTTGTAACTTGTGATAAATGTCATGGTAGTGGTGAAATAATTGAAAAACCTTGTAAAAAATGTCATGGCAGTGGAAAAGAAACAGTAAATAAAAAGATAAATGTAAAAATCCCAGCAGGAGTTGATAATAATATTGTAATTCCTATTACTGGAGAGGGTAATGTTGGTGAAAATGGTGGACCAAATGGAGATTTATATATTTATTTAAATGTTAAAGAGGATTCTGTTTTTGAAAGATCTGGAAATGATTTATACTTAGAGATGCCAATATCTTATGTTGATGCAACTTTAGGCGGAAAAATAAAAGTACCTACTTTGACAAAACTTGTAGATTATGATATTCCTAAAGGAACACAAGGTGGAACTACTTTTAAAATAAAAAATGAAGGTGTTCCATATATTAGAAAAGATGCTAAGGGTGATTTATATTTTAAAGTTGATATAATAATACCTAAGAAAGTAACAGATAAACAAAGAAACCTTCTTGAAGAATTAAGAGATAATGGTGGAAACGGAAATGAAGAAATCAAAAAAGAGAGAAAAGGATTCTTCGAAAAGTTTAAAGAATTATTTGAATAGACAAAATCTAATTTAGGTTTTGTCTTTTTTTAAGTGGAGGATATATGAGATATATAGAACTTAAAGTAGTTACTAATGATTTAAAAGTTGAAGATGTAAAGGAAATATTATATAAAAATGATATTTATACTTTTGAAGAAGAGGGAATGGAATTAATAGATGAATTAAATCAACAAAAAGACGATTGGGACTTTGTTGATGA
This sequence comes from Peptoniphilus stercorisuis, assembly GCF_017874395.1. Classification (GTDB taxonomy): domain Bacteria; phylum Bacillota; class Clostridia; order Tissierellales; family Peptoniphilaceae; genus Anaerosphaera; species Anaerosphaera stercorisuis. The sequence continues at coordinate 131,269 of NZ_JAGGLJ010000002.1, forward strand.
ATCTGTTTTTGATATAGAAGAGGGAGTAGTAATTATAAAATGCTATTTCTCTGAAAATGAAGAGGATTTTGCAAGTAAGGTTGCAAAGGAATTAAGTAATATTTCAAAGACTACAATTACTTTTACAGATGATAAAGATTGGGCCAATAATTGGAAAAAATATTATCATCCCCTAGAAATAGGAAAACACATTGCTATTAAACCAACTTGGGAAGAGTATGAGAATAAAGATAGAGTTGTAATAGATATAGATCCTGGAATGGCCTTTGGTACAGGAACTCATGAAACTACTTATCTTTGTCTTGAAGCTTTAGAAAATTATGTAAAAAAAGATGATATTATTTTTGATATTGGATGTGGTAGTGGTATTTTAGGTATTGCAGCAATTAAACTTGGAGCAAAAGAAGTTTTAGCTGTAGATATTGATGAAAAATGTATTGAAGCTACTACAGAAAATGCTAAAATAAATAATACTACAGATTCTATGAAAATTTATAAGGGAAATCTTTTAGATGTAATAGATTCAAGTGCAGATATTATTGTTTCTAATATAATAGCTGAAATAATAGCAGAGATGATTCCTGAACTAAAACTTCACTTAAAAGGTGAAAAACTTTTTATAGCATCAGGAATTATAGTTGAAAAAATTCATATTGTTAAAGATGCCCTAGAAAAAGAAGGTTTTGAAATTTTAGAAATCAATAAGAAAAATGGTTGGGCACAAATTACTGGAAGAGTGATTTAATGTTTAGATTTTTTGAAGATAATATAAATGATGAATCTATTAGATTAAATGAAGAAAACTCTCATCACTATTTAAATGTTTTAAGAATTAAAGAAGATGAAGAGGTTGAAGTTGTAACAAATGATGGTATTTTTAAATGTATTTTTAAAGAAATTGAAGATAAGGATATAATTTTAAAAATAATTGAAGAAGTAAAAAGAGAAAATGAAAGTCCTGTAAAACTTATATTATTTCAAGGAATTCTTAAAAATGATAAAATGGAGCAGGTTTTAAAGCAGGCAACAGAAGTTGGAGTTACTGAAATTTATCCTTTGAAACTTAAAAGGGTAGTTGCAGATATAGACAAAAAAGTTGACAAAAAAATAGTTCGTTGGGAAAAAATAATAGAATCTGCTGCTAAGCAATCAAAAAGAGATTTTATGCCAATAATTCACAAGCCAATTACATTAAAAGAACTTAATGATTTAAAAGGTGAAATTGATTTATTAGTTCCCTATGAAAATGAAGAGGAATTAAGACTTAAAGATATAAAAAATCTATCTAATAATATTGGTCTTATAATAGGGCCAGAAGGTGGATTTGAAGAAAGAGAAATTGAAGAACTAAAAGAGATGGGCGCACAAATAATAACTCTTGGAAATAGAATATTAAGGGCAGAAACTGCTGCTGTATGTGCATCTTTTTCAATAATTTATGAACTTGAAAGTAGGTAATAATTTGCAAAAGACTTTTTCAATACTTACACTTGGATGTAAGGTAAATCAATATGAGTCAGAGGCAATGACTGAACTCTTTGAAAAAAAAGGATATTTAAATGTAGATTTTGAAACAGAAGTTTCAGATATATATATAGTTAATACTTGTACAGTTACAAATTTAGCAGATAGAAAATCAAGACAATTTATAAGACATGCAAAAAGAGAAAATCCAGATTCAACTGTAGTAGTTGTTGGATGCTATTCACAAACATCACCTGAGGAAGTTGCTGATATTGAAGGTGTTGATATTGTAATTGGAACGACTGAAAGAAATGAAATTGTAGATTTATGTGAAGAATTTGAAAAGAATAAAAAACAAATAAATATAGTAAGATCTCTAAAGACAGATCATGAGTTTCAAAATATAAAAATTGAAAAAGAAACTGATATGACTCGTGCCTATATGAAAGTTCAAGATGGATGTAATAGATTTTGCACTTATTGTATAATCCCTTATGCTAGAGGACATATTAGATCAAGATCTATTGAGGACTGTGTTATAGAGTCACATAGACTTGCTGATGCAGGATATAAAGAAATCATCTTAACAGGAATTCATATAGGCTCTTATGGTATGGATTTAGGAGAAGAGAGATTAATTGATTTAATTGAAGCTATTGCAAAGGTAGATGGAATCAAAAGAATTAGACTTTCATCAGTTGAGCCAAATTTAATTACAGATGATTTTATGAAAAGAGCTCTTGCTACAAATAAGGTTTGTGATCATTTCCATTTATCTCTTCAAAGTGGATCAAATAATATTCTAAAGGAAATGAATAGAAGATATTCTAGAGAAGAATATATTGAAAAAACTAATATAATTAGAAAGTATATGCCAAATGCAGGTCTTACTACTGATATTATTGTAGGTTTTCCAGGAGAAAGTGAAGAAGATTTTGTAGATAGTTATAATTTATCTAAGGAAGTTGCTTTTTCTAGAATTCATGTATTTAAATATTCAAAGAGATCTGGAACTCCAGCTGCTGAGATGAAAAATCAAATTGATGGAAATATAAAAAATAAAAGAAGTTCTATTTTAATTTCTTTAAATGATGAACTTATGAGAAGTTTTGCAAATAAAAATAAAGATATTACTCAAAAGGTTCTATTTGAAGAGAGAATGCAAGATGGATATTTTTTAGGATATACAACAAATTATATAAGATGTAAAGTTAAATCAACCTTAGACTTAAAAAATAAGATAAAAGATGTTAAAATAGTAGATACAAATGATGAAATTGTAACAGTAGAATTAGTTTGAGAGGAGGGTTAAAATGGAAGATTGTCTTTTTTGTAAAATAATTAATGGACAAATACCTTCTGATTGTGTATATGAAGATGAGCTTGTATATGCATTTAATGATATTGATGCACAAGCACCAGTTCACTTTTTAATTGTACCAAAAGAACATATTGAATCAGCTGATGATTTAACTAAGGACAACAAGGACTTAATAGGACATATTTATTTAGTTGCTCAAAAACTTGCAAAAGAAAAAGGACTAACTAATGGATATAGAATAGTTAATAATTGTAAAGATGACGGAGGTCAAACTGTAAATCATATTCACTTTCATGTATTAGGCGGCAGATCTATGCAGTGGCCACCAGGTTGATTTTAAAATAATTTTTTAAATTGCTAAAGAAAAATTATTGAAATTTTTATCTATTTAATGTATAATTATTAAGAAATAGCCTATTAAGGTTACTCTTTTCTACGAGAGGAGGGGAAGCAATGTCAGAAATTAAGATTGGAGAAAATGAATCTCTTGACAATGCTCTTAAAAGATTTAAGAGACAATGTGCCACTAGTGGAGTATTAAAAGAAGCTAGAAAAAGAGAACATTACGAAAAGCCAAGCGTAAAAAGAAAGAAAAAATCTGAGGAAGCACGTAGAAAAAAACATTCAAAATATTAAAAGAGGTGTAGCATATGTCTATAAAGGAACAACTTATGGAAGACTTAAAGGATTCTATGAGGAGAAAAGACAAGCTTCGTAAAGATACTATAACAATGGTACGTGCTGCTATTAAGCAGATAGAAGTTGATGAGCGAAGAGAACTTTCAGACGAAGACGCTATTGAAGTTTTGAATAAACAATTAAAAGAAAAGAAAAAGTCAATAGATGAGTTTGCAAAAGGAGATCGCCAAGACTTAATTGATCAGACAAATGCAGAAATCGAGATATTGCTTGACTATTTACCAAAACAATTATCTGAAGAAGAGCTTGTAGAAATTGTAAAAAATGCAATTGAAGAATTACAGCTTAGCTCCTCAAAGGAAATGGGAACATTAATGAAAAATGTTATGCCTAAGGTTAAGGGCAAAGCCGATGGTAACATGATTAGCAAAATAGCTCAAAACTTGTTAAGTAAACCTGGGAATTAACCCAGGTTTTATTTTTTTATATTTTTTAAGGAGGATTCTATGAAAAAGAAGTTTTCCTTATTATTATTTTTTATAATTTTATTTATTCCAGTATTATCTTTTTCTAAAAGTGATGATGTATATATTGTCAAAATAGAAGGAGATATAAATGGAGCAACTACATCTCATGTGGAAAGTAGTATTAAAAATGCACAAGAAAAAAATGTAGATACGATTATATTTGAGATTGATACCTATGGTGGTCAAGTAGTAGCAGCAGAAAAAATTAAAAATTTAATAATAGATTCTAATTTAAATACAATTGCCTATGTAAATAATAAAGCAGAATCAGCTGGTGTTTTAATTACAATAGCTTGTGAAAAAATTTATATGTCAAATACTGCCACTATAGGTTCTGCAGAAACGATTCCAAAAACAGAAAAAAATATTTCTTTTTGGAGATCTATTTTAAGAGATACTGCTCAGTATAGAAATAGAAATTCTGAGATTATTGAAGCTATGGCAGATTCAGATATTGAAATACCAAATCTAAGCAAAAAGGGTAAACTTGTAAATTTAACATCTAAAGAAAGTTTAGATTATGGAATATCAGATGGAACTGTAGAAAACTATAATGATATTTTAAAAAGTGAAAAATTAGAAAATAAAAATATTGTAAATATTAATATGTCTTTTGGAAACAAACTTATAAGATTTGCATCAAATCCAATAGTTTCAACACTTCTTATAACTATTGCAATGGTTAGTTTTGTAATAGAAATATTCACTCCAAGTTTTGGATTATTTGGAAGTTTGTCAGTACTTTCTTTTGGATTATTCTTTATAGGAAATATCGTTTCTGGAAATTCAACAATATATTCTTTTTTAATATTTTTACTTGGATTATTATTATTATTTATTGAACTTATAGTTCCTGGATTTGGACTTCCAGGTATTAGTGGAATAATACTTTTAGTGCTTGGTATTATAATGAGTATGAAGTCTATTGAAATAGCAGTTACAAGTGTTGCAATAGCCCTTGTTATTACAATAATTGTAGTAATTATATTTATAAAAAAAGGAGCAAAATCTAAATTTATTAATAGAATTACTTTAAATGAAAAGACAAGCTCTGAAAATGGGTATTTAAGTGTTGATGATGCAAATTGTAATATAGGAGATATAGGTATTACAAATACACCTTTAAAACCTACGGGATTTGCATTTATTAATAATAAAAAAATAGAAGTAATATCAGAAAGCGGATACATTGAATCAGAAACAGAGATAGTAGTAAGTAATGTTTATGGTTCAAAAGTTTTTGTAAAAAGGAAGTGAATAGATGATAGGTTTTTTTAGTGGTTTTTTAGTTGTAGTAATTATAGTTTTATTAATTTTATTCTTCACATTTGTACCAATAGGACTTTGGATTACTGCATTTTTCTCAGGAGTAAAAATTAAAATTTCTACATTAATAGGAATGAGACTTAGACGTGTAAGACCTGGTAGAATTGTAAACCCAATGATTAAGGCAACTAAGGCTGGAGTAGATATTCAAATAGAAAATCTAGAAGCTCATTATCTTGCAGGTGGAAATGTAAATACATTAGTAGATGCTCTTATTGCTGCAGAAAGAGCGAATATTCCTCTTCAATTTGAAAGAGCAGCTGCAATTGATCTTGCAGGAAGGAATGTACTTGAAGCTGTTCAAGTATCTGTAAATCCTAAGGTTATAGAAACTCCAAATATATCTGCAGTAGCTCAAGATGGTATTGAAGTTATTGTAAAAGCTAAGGTTACAGTTCGTGCAAATATTGAAAGACTTGTAGGTGGAGCTGGAGAAGAAACTATTATAGCAAGAGTTGGAGAAGGTATTGTAACTACAGTAGGTTCTTCAAAAACTTATAAAGGTGTTTTAGAAAATCCAGATTCTATTTCAAAAGTAGTACTTGATAAAGGACTTGATTCAGGAACAGCCTTTGAAATTTTATCAATAGATATTGCAGATGTAGATGTTGCAAGAAATATTGGTGCAAGACTTCAAACAGATCAAGCTGAAGCTGATAAGAGAATTGCAGAAGCAAAAGCATCTGAAAGAAGATCTATGGCTCTTGCTCGTGAACAAGAAATGAAGGCAGAAGTAGAGTCTATGAAGGCAAAAGTAGTAGAAGCTGAAAGTCAAGTACCATTAGCAATGGCAGAGGCTTTAAGAAGTGGTAATTTAGGCGTAATGGATTATTACAAACTTAAAAATGTAAATTCTGATACAAAAATGAGAGAGTCTATATCAAAAGTTTCTGATAATGAAAAAAACGATAAGTAGTGATCTAAATGAAAGGTGAAATTTTTAATTTATTAGTCGTTGCAGCAATTTTTGTAATATCTTCTTTAAATAGCAAAATGAAAAAGAAAAATAAAGAAATAAATAAAGAAACAAATGAAATGAATCCTAAACTAAAAGAAGATAAAACTAAGAAAGTTAATAAAAATAAAAATGCAAAAAATATATTAGAAAGCTTTTTAAATGAATTAGATGATGAAGAAAAGCCTAAGAAGAAAAGTGTTTTTTTAGAAGAGTTATATAAATCTTTTTCATCAGATGAAGGAAAAAGAGAAGTTATAGAACAAAATATATTAAAAAGCGAAGAAATTAAAAAGACACTATCTGAAAAGGAATATGAAGTTAAAAAGACTGCTGAGATAATAAAAGATAAAAAAGAAAAAGGTATTTTAACAGCAGATGAATTAAAAGAAGAGATTTTAAGGGAAAGAGAAAATTATAGAAAAAACTCTTTTGAGAATGATCTTAAAATAAATGAAGATAAAAAAATAGATTTTGATTTTAAAGATGAACTTGATTCTAAATCTTTAGCAAAAGCTATTATATTAAGTGAGATAATAGATAAACCTATATCTTTAAGAGATGAGTAAAAGACAGTTTTAACTGTCTTTTTCTTTTGTCAAAAGTAGAAAAAATAGCTCTATTATGATATTATTAAAGAATTATAGGAGGTAATTTGTTTGAGCGAAATTTTAATAAATCTTGCACCACTTAATGCAGATAGACAGTCACAATTATTTGGAAAATTAGATGAAAATATTAAACTAATTGAAAATAGTTTTAATGTTAATATAAAGTTAGAAGAAAGTCATTTGAAAATAACAGGTGATGAAGACCAATTAGAAAGAGTAAGTGTTTTATTTAATAATTTATTTGAAGTCTTAAAAAAACAAAGAGAATTAGATAAAAAAGATTTAAGTTATTCTATTGATTTAATAAAAGCGGGAAATACAGCTTCAATACTTGAACTTTTAAATGAAACCGTAGTTCATACATCTATGGGAAAACCTATAAAGGCTAAAACTCTAGGACAAAAAAGATATTTAGACTCTATAAAACAAAATGATGTAGTTTTTGGAATAGGACCAGCAGGAACAGGAAAGACATATCTTGCAATGGCAGCAGCTGTTCGTGCCTTTAAAAATAAAGAAGTAAATAGAATTATCTTAACAAGACCTGCAGTAGAAGCAGGAGAAAATTTAGGATTTTTACCAGGAGATTTACAAATGAAAGTAGATCCCTATTTAAGACCTTTATATGATGCTTTATTTGAAATACTAGGTCATGACAATTACAATAAATATGTGGAAAAAGGGCTTATTGAAGTTGCACCTCTTGCATATATGAGAGGAAGAACACTTGATAATGCTTTTGTAATATTAGATGAAGCACAAAATACAACAAGTGAGCAAATGAAGATGTTTCTAACAAGACTTGGTTATGGATCTAAGGCAATAATTACAGGTGATATAACTCAAACAGATCTTCCACGAGGCAAACAATCTGGACTAAAAACTGTCCTTCATATACTAAGACATGTAAGAGGAATTGGTATAGTTTATCTTGGAAATAATGATATTGTAAGGCATCCATTAGTACAAAGAATAATAAGTGCTTATGATAAATATGATGAAGAGAAAAAAGCTATAAAAGAAAAAAAGAAAGAGAATGAATAATGAATTTACTATTTGATGATAGACAAAGTGATATAGAAATTACAAATGATATTATAGAAATTGTAAAAAAATCAATTTCAGAAGTATTAAAAGAAGAAAACTTAGATGACAATGTTCAGGTGAGTATATCCTTTGTAGGAGATGAAGAAATACAAGAGCTAAATAGAGATTTTAGAGGTGTAGATAGCTCAACAGATGTACTTTCTTTTCCAATGGATGATGAATTTAAAATTGAAGAGACAATACTTGGAGATGTAATAATAAATACAAAAAGAGTAGTTGAACAAGCAAAGGAATTTGGACATTCAAATACAAGAGAACTTTCTTATTTAACAGTACACTCAATACTTCATTTACTTGGATATGACCATATGGAAGAAGAAGACAAAACAGTAATGAGAGCAAAAGAAAAGAGTATAATGAAAAGCCTAGAAATATATAGGTGATTATATGAAAAGTGGTAATTTTATTGCATCTTTTAACTATGCAGTTCAGGGAATAATATCTGTATTAAAAACTGAAAGAAATATGAAATTTCATTATCTTGCAGCGCTTTTAATAATAATATTTAGTTTGTTTTTAGATCTTACTAGAATAGAGTTTATGCTTATGATTTTTGCAGTTACATTTGTAGTTACTGCTGAAATGATAAATACTGCAATAGAAAGAACAATAGACCTTGTAGTACAAGATTATAATCCAATAGCTAAATATGTAAAAGATGTATCAGCAGGAGCAGTTTTAATATCTGCTATAAATGCAATTATTGTAGGTTATTTAATTTTTTATGATAAGCTAAAAATAATTGGAGATTTTACATTAGACAAAATAAAAAACTCAGATGATCACTTAACTTTTGTTGCAATAATAGTTGTATTAATCCTTACAGTAGGTGGAAAATATATTTGGGCCAAAAGAAATGGTGGAACATATTTTCAAGGAGGAGCAATATCAGGGCATTCATCTCTTGCTTTTTGTTCAGCAACTATAATTTCTTTAGTAAGTGAAAATATTTTAATAGCTTTACTTAGTTTTTTAATAGCACTTCTTGTTGCAGAAAGCAGAGTAGAGGGTAAAATTCATAAAATAAGCGAAGTAATATCAGGAGCAATACTTGGAATTTGTGTTGCGATTTTTATATTTAAAATAATAGGATAGGTAATATATGGAAAATAAAGAATTAATAAAACTTGCACTAGAAGCTAAAGTAAACTCTTCCTACACTCCATACTCTAAATTTAGAGTAGGAGCAGCAGTTGAAATGGAAGATGGAGAAGTATATACAGGAGGAAATATTGAAGTTGCTTCATATTCTCCTACAAATTGTGCAGAGAGAACTGCAATATTTAAAGCAGTATCAGATGGAAAAAGAAAAATTGAAAAAATTGCTATAACAGGAGATGCAAAAGACACATATCCTTGTGGAGTTTGCAGACAGGTGATTCGTGAATTTGGAATAAATCCAAAAATTATAATTGCAAATTCAGAAGAAGATTATAAAGAATACACTTTAGAAGAATTACTTCCACATAGCTTTGGACCAGAAGATTTACAAAGAGGTAATGAAAATGTTTAAATCAGGATTTGTAACGATAATAGGAAGACCAAATGTAGGTAAAAGTACACTATTAAATGGAGTTATAGGCGAGAAAATTTCAGCAATATCAAATAAGCCACAAACTACAAGAAATAAAATCACTTTTATATATACAGATGAAAACTCTCAAATAATATTTTTAGATACACCAGGAATTCAAAAACCTAAAAATAAACTTGGAGATTATATGTTAAAAACATCTGAATCAACACTATCAGAAGTAGATGTTATAACTTATATTGTAGATTGTTCTAAAAAAATTGGAAGACTTGATAGTTATATAATAGAAGAACTAAAATCTAAAAATACAAATACTCCAATAATACTACTAATAAATAAAATAGATGAAATAGCAAAAGAAGAACTATTTGAACTTATTAATATGTATTCAAACTTAAATATATTTAAAGAGATAATTCCAATATCAGCACTTAAAAAAGATGGAGTAGATTTATATATTGAAACATTAAAATCATATTTAAAAGAAGGACCACAATATTATCCAGAAGATATGATTACAGATCAACCAGAAAAATTTATAGTAGCTGAAATAATAAGAGAAAAAGCACTTAGATTTTTAGATGAAGAAGTACCTCATGGAGTAGCAGTATCTATTGAAAAAATGAGAGATAGAAGTGATAAAGATATAATGGATATAGAAGCTAATATCTATATTGAAAAAGAATCTCATAAGGGAATTATAATAGGTAAAAACGGAAGAATGCTTAAGAAAATTGGAACAGAAGCAAGACGTGAAATAGAAAACCTATTAGATACTAAAGTTAACTTAAAAATGTGGGTTAAAGTTGAGAAAAACTGGAGAGAAAAAGAAAATCAAATGAGAAGATTTGGTTATGACTCTAAATATACAAAATAAAAAATTTGAAGTTTATAATTTTTAGAAATAAGACTATAACCTTATGAAATGTGTTAAAATATTTTATAAGGTTATTTTATTTAATGAAAATAGGTGAGTTATGTCTCAAATAGAGGGAATAGTTTTAAATGAATTACAATATAAGGAATCTAGTAAAATTCTAAATATTTATACTAAGGAACTTGGGAAAATAAATGTAATGGCAAGAGGTGCTTATAGATCTAAGTCTAAGTTAATTGCATCGACACAAGTTTTTTCTTATTGTAATTATGAGTTTAGAAATGGTAGAACTTTTTATTATCTTTTAGATGGAAGAGTTATTAAATCTTTTTATAATATTCGTGAAAAAATAGAAAGAACTATGATAGGATTTTATATTCTTGAAGTTTTTAATAAGTCTATTCCAGAAGAGGAACCTAATGAAACTTTATTTTTATTTTTAGTTAAGGCTCTAGATACTCTTTCAAATTTAGATGAAAATTATTTGGAATTTTTAATTGCTTTTGAGCTTAAATTTATTTCATTTATAGGGTATAGGCCAAATATTGAAGAATGTGTAAGCTGTGGTAATAAGAATATAAAAGACTTAAGATTTAGTGTAGAATCTGGTGGGATACTTTGTGGTGATTGTTTAGGCAAAGATCCTTATTCAGTAAAAATAAATAAAATCATGCAAAATATATTAATAAAACTTATGTATATTCCCTTTGACAATATTAAAGATATTTCTTTTAATAGGGAAGATTTAATGAAGATACAAGTTATTCTAGAGAGGTATATTTTATATTTCGTAGAAAGAAATGAATTTAATTCATTAAATATGTTAAAGTCAATGTTTTGATGACTTTTTATCTTAAAAGATATTGACATTAATTGGATTTTTTGCTAAATTAAACAGTAACGAGAAAATTTCTATACGATGATAAAGACAAGTAACAATTAGTAATATTATAGAGAGTCAGTGTTGGTGGAAACTGATATAGAACTATTTGGGAAAGGACCTTTTGAGTATATTTAACACAAAGTGAACGCTTATTTAAGTGTTAATTAGGGTGGAACCGCGGAGATAATACCTTCGTCCCTATATGCCCGAGGAGCTATATAGGAACGAGGGTTTTTTGTATTCATTTTTATAATTTAAGGGGGAAACAAATGTATTTCCAAGATTTAATACAAAAGTTACAAACTTATTGGAAAGAAAAAGGCTGTATTATAATGCAACCATATGATGTAGAAAAAGGTGCAGGAACTATGAATCCTTCAACTTTTTTAAAGGCTTTAGGACCAGAAAGTTGGAGAACAATTTATGTTGAGCCATCAAGAAGACCTGCAGATGGAAGATATGGTGAAAATCCAAACAGATTATACCAACATCATCAAATGCAAGTTATTTTAAAACCAGCACCAGAAAATGTGCAAGAATTATATCTTGAGAGTTTAAAGGCTATTGGAATTGATACTTTAAAACATGATATAAGATTTGTAGAAGATAACTGGGAATCTCCAACTCTAGGAGCTTGGGGTCTTGGATGGGAAGTTTGGCTTGATGGAATGGAAGTTACACAATTTACTTATTTCCAACAAGTTGGTGGAGTAAACTGTGATCTTGAATCAGCTGAGCTTACTTATGGACTTGAAAGAATTGCAATGTATCTTCAAGATGTAAATTCTGTTTATGATATTAAATGGAATGATAAATTAACTTATGGAGATATATTTAAAAAAGCAGAATATGAACAATCAAAATACAGTTTTGAAATTGCAGATATTGATATGCTAAAGGGTTTATTTACAACTTTTGAAGGAGAATCTCAAAGGGTAATTGAACAAGGTTTAGTTCTTCCTGCTTATGATTATGTTTTAAAATGTTCACATGTATTTAATGTTTTAGATGCAAGAGGAGCTATTTCAGTTTCTGAAAGAACAAGTTATATAGGTAGAGTTAGAAATTTAGCAAGAGCAGTAGCCCTTAGTTATTTAGCTGAAAGAGAAGAAATGGGGTATCCTTTAATAGACAAGGTAGGTGCTGAAAATGAATAAATATTTACTTGAAATTGGAGTTGAGGAATTACCTGCAAGATTTGTAGAACTTGCTCTTTCTCAATTAAAAGATAAAACAGCAAAAATGTTAAAGGAAAATGAAGTTGAGTTTGAAAGTGTTGATGTTTATGCAACTCCTAGAAGACTTAGTGCAGTTGTAAATGGAATATCTTTATTTCAAAATGATCTAGATATTGTAAATAAAGGACCTTCAAAGAAAATTTCTTTTGATGCAGACAATAATCCTACAAAACCACTTCTTGGATTTATGAAATCTCAAAATATTAGTTTAGATGATATTGAAATCAAAGAATTTAAAGGTGAAGAATATGTATTTGCAAGCATTCATAAAAAAGGTGAAAATGTAGAAAATATAATTAAAGAAAATGCAGCAAATTTAATTAAATCTATAAATTTCCCTAAAAATATGAAATGGGGCGGAAAAAATATAAAATTCGCAAGACCTATTAGATGGGTTTTATCTCTTTTAAATGATAAGACTATTGAATTTGATTTTGAAAATATTCCTGTTGGAAATGTTACAAGAGGACATAGATTCTTAGGAAGTTCAAATATTGTAGTTGATCATGTTGATAATTATGAAAAACTTCTAAGAGATAATTATGTTATTTTAAATCAAGAAGAAAGAGAAGAAATTATAAAATATGGCTCTAAAAAACTAGCTAAATCTCTTGGTGGAGAAATCTATGAAGATGATGAGTTACTTGAAGAGCTAACTTATATTGTAGAGTATCCAACACCAATTGTTGGTAAAATAAAAGATGAATACTTAGAGCTTCCAAAGGAAGTTATTACAACTCCTATGAGAGATCATTTAAGATATATTCCAGTATATGATTCTAAGGGTGCACTTTTACCATATTTTATTACTATTAGAAATGGTAATGAAGAATATAAAGATATTGTTGTAGCAGGAAATGAAAAAGTTCTTGGTGCAAGACTTGAAGATGCTAAATTCTTCTATCATGATGATGTGTCTAAACCTCTTGAGGATTATGTTGATGAACTTCATGGAGTAATGTTCCAAGATAAACTTGGTACTATGTATGATAAATCTCAAAGAGTTAAGAGCTTATCTACAAAAATTGGTGAGTATTTAGAAGTTGCTGATGAAACTATTGAATCTTTAGAAAGAGCAGCATTTCTTGCAAAGGCTGATTTAAATACAAAAACTGTTCAAGAGTTTACAGAACTTCAAGGTGTTATGGGATCTATTTATGCTGAAAAATCTAATGAATCAGAAATAGTATCTCAAGCTATATATGAACAATATCTACCAAGATATTCTCATGATAGTTTACCAAAATCTACAACAGGATCAATTCTTGCAATATCTGATAAACTAGATACAATAGTAGGACTTTTTGCAATAGGACTTATTCCAACAGGATCTCAAGATCCATTTGCATTAAGAAGATCTGCAATAGGAATTATAAAAATAATAAATAATAATAAGTGGGAAGTTTCACTTTCAGAAATTATAGATTATTCTCTATATGTATATACTGATGAAATGACTCTTGCTTTTGATTATAATAAAGTAAAATCTTCTATTATTGAATTTTTACAAGGTAGAATAAAAACTATGCTTCAAGAAGAAAATATAAGATATGATATTATTGAATCTGTATTATCAAATGATGATAATGTAACTAGTATTTTCAAGAAAGCAGAAGAAATTGATGAATTCTTTAAAGAGGATAAATCAAAACTAGTTGAGGCTTTAAATAGACTTCATAATATTGCTAAAAAATATGAAGATCAAGAATTTAATGAAGATTTATTAACTGAAGATGCTGAAAAAACACTTTTTGGAAAAACTAAAGAGATTTTCCCGGAATATGAAAAGTCAGTTAATAGAAAGAATTTTGCTGAAGCAATGAATTTATTAGAGGAATTAACTCTTCCAATAAATAATTATTTTGATAATATTATGGTTTTTGTAGACGATGAAGATATTAAAAATAATAGACTTGCTATGTTAAATATAATAGATAAAGAAATAAAAAAAGTTTTAAATATCGAGAAAATAGTTACTGATTAAAAGATGGTGATAAATTGGATTTTAATAAAAGGCAACTTGAAATAATTGATATAGTTAAGGAAGATGGACCGATTACAGGTGATGAGATTGCAGGTAGATTAAATCTATCAAGGGCGACTATTCGTCCAGATTTAGCTATTTTGACAATGGTAAATGTACTTGGAGCAAGACCTAAGGTTGGATATTTTTATACGGGAAAGTCTGAGCTTTCAGTTTTTTCACAAAAGGTAAAAAGTATAAAGGTAAAAGACACTATGAGTCTTCCAGTTGTTATGGATGAAAATAGTTCAATATACGATGTAATTGTGGGACTTTTTCTAGAAAATATGAGTTCTGTATTTATAACTAACGAAGGTTATTTAGCAGGAGTTGTCTCTAGAAAGGATCTACTTAGAACTGCAATGGGAAAAATAGATTTAAATACGACACCAGTTGGCTTAATAATGACTAGAATGCCAAATATTATATATGTAGAGCAAGAGGACAGTGTTCTTGATGCTGCTATAAAGATAGAAGAAAGAGGAGTAGATTCTCTTCCTGTTGTTAAAATTCAAAAAAATGACCCAACAAAATTAAAAGTTGTAGGAAGATTTACAAAAACAAATGTAAATAGAATTTTTGTAGAACTTGCAAGAGAAAATATGTAGTGGAGGTTAGTTATGGATAGTAGCACAATGATAATTTATGTTATTTCTGATTCGATTGGAGAAACTGGAGAGCTTATTGCCAAAAGTAGTGTAAAACAATTTGAATCTTATAATTATGAAATTAAGAGATATCCCTACCACAATAGTATAGAGCAAATTGAGCCTATTTTAGAAGAGGCATCAAAGAATAAAAAAAGTTTAATTGTATATACTAATGTAGTTCAAAAAACTAGAGACTTCATAGAGGAAAAGGCAAAGGCACTAAATCTTCATACTGTTGATGTAATGGGAGGACCAATGGATCAACTTGAAGATATATTAGGATATCCTCCACTAAGAGAACCAGGTTTAATTAGAAGACTTGATGATAATTACTTTAAAAAGGTTGAGGCAATTGAATTTGCTGTAAAATATGATGATGGTAAGGATCCAAGAGGTGCTAAAAAAGCTGATATTTGCTTAGTTGGTATTTCTAGAACTTCTAAGACACCACTGTCAATGTATCTTGCAAATAAATTATATAAAGTTGCAAATATTCCATTAGTGCCAGAAGTTCCAGTGCCTAGTGAAGTTTATGAAAAAGATGTAAAAAGAGTTATAGGTCTTACTTGTAATCCAGAAAAGTTAATTAGTATTCGTGAAGAAAGACTTAAGTCATTAGGACTATCAGGTTCTGCAAAATATGCAAATATTGAAAGAATTAAAGAAGAACTTAGATACTCTCAACAAATAATGGATGAACTAGGATGTATTGTAATAGATGTTTCAACAAAGGCAATTGAAGAAACTGCTGAAATTATAATAGATTATATGGAGAATATGGAAAAGAATTTCTAAGAAGAGGTGATACTTTGAATCTTAGAGAAAAAAGAGAAGAACTTGAACATAAAATTTTTTATGAAACTGCAACTTTTGCAGATAGTAGCTTGGGAAGAATAGGTATTGAAAGTAAGTGTAAAACTAGAACTGATTTTCAAAGAGATAGAGATAGAATACTTCATTCTAAATCTTTTAGAAGGCTTAAGCACAAAACACAAGTTTTTATATCACCAGAGAAAGACCACTTTAGAACAAGGCTTACACATACTCTTGAAGTCTCACAAATTGCAAGGACAATTGCAAGAGCTTTAGAGTTAAATGAAGATTTAGTTGAAGCTATGGCACTTGGTCATGACTTAGGTCATACGCCTTTTGGACATAGTGGAGAAGCAGTCTTAAATAAATTAAATCCTAAGGGATTTAAACATTATGAGCAGTCAATTAGAGTAGTTGATTTTTTAGAAAGTACAGAAAAAAGACAGGGTTTAAATTTAACCTATGAAGTAAGAGATGGTATATTAAATCACTCAGGAGATAATGAAGCCTTTACCTTAGAAGGAAAAATTATAAAATTTGCAGATAGAATTGCATATATTAATCATGATATAGATGATGCAATAAGGGCTGGAATTATAAAAAATGAAGATTTGCCAAGGGATTTAATAGATATATTAGGAGATAGTCATTCAAAGAGAATTGATACTATGATAAATTCAATAATAGATGAAAGTTATCATAAGGATCATATAAAAATGCAAGATGATATTCAAAGATCAACTCTTGAGCTTCGTGCATTTATGTTTCAAAATGTTTATAGAAATAAAATTGTAAAATCAGAAAATGATAAGATTGAAATTTTATTAAATTCACTTTTTGAATACTATTATAAAAATATAGATAAAATACCAAAGGAACAACTTAAAATATATGAAAAACTTGATCATATAAAAGAGGACATAGTATGTGATTATATTGCAGGAATGACAGATATCTATGCCGTTGAAAAATGGAAAGAACTCTACATTCCAAAGGGATGGAAATAAAGGTAGGGCGATATTTTATGTCATATGTCATAAATGATGAAGTATTAAATGAAATAAGAGATAAAGCAGAAATCGTAGACTTAATATCTGAATATGTTGATCTTAAAAAAAGTGGGAGTAATTATATGGGACTATGTCCCTTTCATTCAGAAAAAACTCCTTCTTTTTCTGTGTCTCAAAGTAAGGGGATTTTTCATTGCTTTGGATGTGGCGTAGGTGGAGATCAAATTACTTTTATAATGAAAAGAGAAAATTTAGGTTTTAGAGAATCTATAGAATTTCTTGCAGATAAATATAATATAGTTTTACAAGAAAATACAAATGTAAATAAAGAAATTACAGATAAAAAAAATAGAGCATATAGTGCAAATAAAGAGGCAGCTAAATTTTATTTTAATAATTTGAGAAAATCTAAAAATGCCTATAATTATTTATTAAGAAGAAATATAGATCATAAGACAATAACTAGATTTGCAATAGGATATGCTCCTGATTCTTGGGATAGTTTATATAAATATTTAAAAGGTTTAGGTTATAAAGATGAAGAACTTGAAGAGTTTAATTTAATTACAAAGACAAAAAATGGCAATTATATAGATAGATTTAGAAATAGAATTATTTTTCCTATTATTAATTATAAATCTAAGGTAATAGGTTTTGGAGGAAGGGTATTAGATGATTCACTTCCAAAATATTTAAATACTAGAGATACTATTGTATTTAATAAGGGTAAGAACTTATATAATTTAAATTTGGTGTCAAAGGAATCTAATCGGAAAAAAATAATTCTTGTTGAGGGATATATGGATGTTATATCTCTATATAAGAGTGGTATAAATTATAGTGTAGCAAGTCTGGGGACAGCTTTGACAGAGGATCAGGCAGAACTTATTAAAAGATATGGTGAAGAGGTTTATATTTGTTATGACGGAGACTCAGCAGGTATAAGAGCAACAAAAAGAGCTATTGATGTGTTAATAAGTAAAAATATTAGTCCGAAAATTGTGAATTTAAAAGAAGGATTAGATCCAGATGATTATATTGAAAAATATGGAAAGTTTAATTTTGAAGTTGAATTAAAAGAAGGTCTTAATTATTTAGATTATAAAATTGTTAAGATTAAAGAAAATTATAACTTAGAAACTTCAGAGGGATTAAGTAAATTTACAAGTGAAGCTGCAAAGGTACTTGCAGGTGTTAAAAATCCAATTGAACAAGATGTTTATATTGATAAAGTAGCTAGAAAATATAATGTTTCTAAAGATGCTATTACAAGTTATATATCAATTCTTAATAAGAACAACAAATTTAAATTTAAAAACATATCACAAGAAAAAGATAAAGAAATAATAACTAAAATAGATAAAAACTTTATTGAAGCAAGACAAAAAGCAGAGCTTCAAATAATAAAGTATGCTCTTTATAGTGAACAAAATTATGAAGCTATTTATGAGTATATAAAACCACATGAATTTAAGAGCATTAATTGCAGGATTATATTTGAAGAATTAACAGAAATATATAATGCTCATGAAGATGCTAAAAATATATTAGATAATTTGAAAGAGAAGAAATTAATAGATGATTTATTCATTAAGGAATTAAAATATGCAGATATTGATATTTATAACTCAGAAGCAGTTATAAAAGAGCTTATAAGCACTATTATTAAGGATGAATTGGAAGAAAATAGAAATAAAATTTTAATAGAGATTAAATCTCTTGATAAAGATAATTTAAGCCAAGAAGAAATCCTAAGATTAAAAGAGCTTATAGAAAAGCTTAATGAACTAAATACCAAATTAAAAATTTCTCAATAGGGGGGCTTTAAATATGACAAATGCGAATCTAAAATTTGATGAAACAAATCCTCAATCGAAAGAACGCATTATAAATAGCTTAATGAGAAGTGGAAAGAAAAAAGGAAACTTAACTTATGATGAAATTATTGATGCATTAGATGAGATTCCTATGGAAACAGATGAAATTGATTCTATATATCATGATTTAGAAAAATCAGGAATAGAGCTTTTAGATGATGAAAAAATTGAAAAGAAAATATTAGAATCTAAAGACAAAGAAGAAGATGCTACTAAGGAAGACTTAAGTGTTCCAAAGGGCGTAAGTGTAGATGACCCTGTTAGAATGTATTTAAAAGAAATTGGAAAAATACCTCTATTAACAGGAGATGAAGAGGTATCTATTGCTAAGAGAATGGAAGCTGGAGATGAGTTTGCAAAACAAGAACTTGCAGAGGCGAATTTAAGACTTGTAGTTTCAATAGCAAAAAGATATGTAGGACGTGGAATGAGTTTTCTTGATTTAATTCAAGAGGGAAATCTAGGACTTATGAAAGCTGTTGAAAAATTTGACTATACAAAGGGATTTAAGTTTTCAACTTATGCTACATGGTGGATAAGACAAGCTATAACAAGAGCAATAGCTGACCAAGCTAGAACTATTAGAATTCCTGTTCATATGGTTGAGACAATTAATAAACTTGTAAGAGTTCAAAGACAATTAGTTCAAGATTTAGGACGTGATCCTCTTCCAGAAGAAATTGCAAAAGAAATGAATTTAGATGTAGATAAAGTAAGAGAAATCCAAAAGATAGCTCAAGAGCCAGTTTCACTAGAAACTCCAATTGGTGAAGAGGAAGATTCACATTTAGGTGATTTTATACCAGATGATGAAATACTATCTCCATCAGATGCTGCTACATTTACAATGTTAAAAGAACAACTTGATGATGTTTTAGAATCTCTTACAGATAGAGAGAAAAAGGTCCTAACTCTTAGATTTGGTCTAAATGATGGAAGAGCTAGAACTCTTGAGGAAGTTGGAAAAGAATTTGATGTAACTCGTGAGAGAATTAGACAAATTGAAGCTAAGGCTTTAAGAAAACTTCGTCATCCAAGTAGATCAAAGAAACTTAAGGACTTTTTGGAGTAAAACTAGATGCAAATTTCAAATAGACTAAAAAAAATTATAAGCTTTATAGAAAAAGAAGATAAAATTGCAGATATTGGCACAGATCATGGATTTGTGCCAAATTTTATCGTAAATGAGAATATATCAAACTATGTAATATCTTCTGATATAAGCGAAAATTCTCTTAAAAAAAGTATAGAATTAACTAAAGAGTATAATAATGAAGATAAAATAAAAAATAGAGTTGGATCAGGTCTTAAAGTATTAGAAGTTTCAGAAGTGGATATTGCAATAATTGCAGGAATGGGAGGGCTTTTAATATCAGATATTATCAAAGACTCCTTTGATGTTGCAATTAATCTAAAAAAACTAATACTTCAACCTATGCAAGCTAAAAAAGATCTAAGAATATTTTTATATGAGCAGGGATTTGAAATAATAGATGAAGCTATAATCTATGAAGATAAAAAATATTTTGAGATAATAGTTACAAGATATACTGGAAATATTAAAAAGATAAGTGATGAAATATTTTATGATATACCAGAAATTCCCTATAAGAGAAAAGATGATATTATGAGATCTTATTTAGAAAATAGAATTGAATATAATACTTTATTAATAGAAAACTTAAAAAGAAGTAGTGATTTAAATAAAGTATGTGAGAAATTAAAAGAATTAGAAATATTTGTTAGTAAATGTAAGGAGCTATTAAATGAATTATAAAGTATCTGAAATAGTTGATTTTATGAATGATTGGGCAAAGCCATCTTATCAAGAATCTTGGGACAATTCAGGTTCTCAAATACTTTTAAATGAAAAGACAGATTCTGTTGTTATTTCTCTAGATTTAACAGATGAGATTATAAATAGAGCAATAGAAGAAAATTCAAAACTTATAATAACTCATCATCCAATGTTTTTTTCTGGAATAAAATCAATTGATGAAAATTCATATATGGGAAAAAATATTATAAAGGCAATTAAAAATAATATTTCTATATATTCAGCTCATACAAGCCTTGATATAGCAGAAGATGGTGTTAATGACTGTCTATGTAAGCTACTTGGATTAAAAGATGTTAGAGGCCTTTTAAAGACTGAGGAAGGCTACTACATGGGTAAAGTAGGTCAGCTTGAAGAAATGCAATATATATCTTTAAGAGAATTAAGTGAGTTTTTAATAGATTCATTAAAATATGATGGAATAAAAGTTTATGGTAAAAATAGAGAATATATAAAAAGAATTGCAATTTGTGGTGGAAGTGGAGCTTCTTTAATTGATGATGCAATAGAAAATAATGCAGATGTATATATTACAGGAGATATAAAGCATCATGACGCACAATATGCCTATGAAAATGAACTTTCTATTATAGATATTTCTCATTATCATGGAGAGAAATTAATAATTGATCAAATAGCAAAAAAATTAAAAGAAAATTTTGAAATATCTACAATACCTGTAGATATCAATGCTTTTGAACTTTCTATTGAAAATTTATGAAAAAAGTAGTAAAATAGTTAAAGACAAGTAAGTTGGTCAATCGCAGCTGTTATTTATAACAGATGAGGAAAGTCTGCGCTCCATAGAGCAGGATGCTGGTAAAAGACCAGTGGGGGCGACCCTAAGGCTAGTGCAACAGAAAATTACCGCCTGAAAAGGTAAGGGTGAAAAGGTGAGGTAAGAGCTCACCAGATTATTAGTGATAATAATGCTGTGTAAACCCCATTCGGAGCAAGACCAAGATAGGAATTAACAGATGTAGCTCGCATCTGCCGGTAGGTAGGTCGCTTGATTTTATTGGCAACAATAAAACTAGATAGATGGTTGACTAAACAGAACGCAGCTTATAGATTTACTTGTCATACATAGTATTTAAAAGTAAAAGATTACAAATTGGTTAAAAAATTTTAAACTTTTTGTAATCTTTTGTTGATTTTTTGTAACCTCTTTGTTATAATTTAAGAGTATTAGATTAGAAATTAATTAAAAAGAACTTAAATAAAGTATAAGGAGTGTTACAATTTGTTTAAACTAACTAAAAAGGTCCCAGTAGGAGTGGCCGCATTATGTATCGTGTCACTTTTCGGATTAAAGGACACTGGAGTATTTGTTAATGAACATGTACAAACGACTTATAGTGGAAATCAAATAGAATTTGCCGCTGGTGAAAAAGTTGAAATAATTGAAAAATCAGACAATGGTTACATAGTTTCAAAAGGGAAAGCTAAAGTAACTGTGCCAACTGAAAAAGTTGAAATAGTAAATGGAAAAGACATTTTTAAAGTTACAAAAAATACATCTATAAAAAAAGATGGAGAAGTTGTTAGAAACTTATTTATAGGTGAAGAGCTTACTCTTGAAGAAGAAAAAGGCGAAACAATAGTAGCAAAATGTAGTGATGGAACAATTGGTGAAGTTTCAAAGGATTCACTTGATTTAGTATTCACTGCTAAAAAACAACCTGAAGCTGTAAATGTTTCAAATGTAAAAAAAGCAGAAACTACTAATGTAGTAAATGCAGAACTTCTTAAAAAAGAAGAAGAAGAAATTAAAAAAGCTGCTATTACAAAAATAGACAAAGCTACTCAAGTTAAAACTGCTCATGCAGTAAATAGCTCAGCAGCAAATGTTGCAATAGATTCAGCTATGAATAAGCTTGGATCAAGATATATCTATGGAGCTACAGGAAATGGCGGATATGACTGCTCAGGACTTGTATATTCAGTATATAGAAATGAACTTGGTGTAAATGTACCTAGATCTTCTAGAGAACAATCTAGATATGGTCAACAAGTTTCTAAATCAGACCTTCAAAAGGGAGATTTAATATTCTTTAATACTGCAGGACGTGGAGTATCACATGTTGGTATTTATATGGGAGATGGAGATTTTGTTCATGCATCAAGTGGACAAAGAAAAGTAATGGTTTCTAATCTAGGTGAAAACTATTATAGTTCAAGATATGTAAATGCAACAAGAGTATTATAATTAAAGAAATTTAAATGCACTTTTAAGTAAGTGCATTTTTTTTATTTATAAGTATAGATTTTTTAAATACTTATTTATAAAAAATAGTATATTTATCTATAATGGCTATATATGAGGATTTGAAATATATATTAAATATTTTACTTTGAAATCATTATCACAATGTACTACAATAAAGATAAGATATAGTTTTAATTAAGTTGATTGAAATTAGGAGTGATATAATGGAAAACGTATACGAAAGAGCTTTAAAGGCTCATGAAGAATGGAAAGGTAAAGTTGGAATAAAAGCTAAAGCTGAAATTAAAAATTTAGATGACTTATCACTTGCATATTCACCAGGAGTAGCTGAACCTTGTAGAAAGATTCATGAAAATGTAGACGATGCCTATAAGTACACTTGGAAGGGAAAGACTGTTGCAGTAGTATCAGATGGAACTGCAGTTTTAGGACTTGGAGATATAGGCCCAGAAGCAGCACTACCTGTAATGGAGGGGAAATCAGCTCTATTTAAAAATTTTGGTGATGTAGATGCTGTTCCAATTGTATTAGATACAAAGGATCCTGATGAAATTATTGCAGTGGTAAAAGCACTTGCACCAACTTTTGGTGGAATAAATTTAGAAGATATATCAGCTCCAAGATGTGTTGAAATTGAAAGAAAATTAATAGAAGAATTAGATATTCCAGTATTCCATGATGACCAACATGGTACTGCAATAGTTGTTCTTGCAGGTCTTATAAATGCCTTTAAACTTTTAAAGAAAGATCCTAAGGAGTGTACTGTTGTAGTTTCAGGAGCTGGAGCTGCTGGTTCTTCAATTATAAAATTAATAAAACAATATGGAATAAAAAATGTATATACTTTTGATTCAAAGGGAATTATTTGTTCAAAAAATAAAGATAGATACAATTTTGTTAAAAAAGAAATTCTTGAAATGACAAATAATGATGATGAAGATTTAACTATGGCTGAAGCTATGGCAAAAGCTGATGTTTTTCTAGGAGTATCTACTGCAGGAATAATAGATGAAGATATGGTAAAATCAATGAAAGAAAATTCTATTGTTTTTGCAATGGCAAATCCTGAACCTGAAATTGACTATGATCTTGCAAGAAAAGCAGGAGCTAAAGTAGTTGGAACTGGAAGATCTGATTATCCAAATCAAATTAATAATGTATTGGCATTTCCAGGAATATTTAAAGGTGCCCTTGCTGTAAGAGCTACAAAAATCACAGATGAAATGAAACTTGCAGCAGCTATGGGAATTGCTTCAATGATACCAGATGATGAAATCACAGATGAACATATTATTCCTTCTGCTTTTGATGAAGGTGTTGCAGATGCAGTAGCAAAAGCTGTAGCAGATAAGGCAAAGGAACAAAATTTAATTAGATAATTTTACTTTTAAAAGGGCTTGTTAAGTACAAGCTCTTTTTGTAAATAGAAAACCCCCAGTTAGACTGGGGGTTCCGTAAAGCTTTAGCGTTAATTCTCTAAAAATTAAAAAACCTCTAGTGATAAAATAATAT
>NZ_JAGGLJ010000003.1 GCF_017874395.1 Peptoniphilus stercorisuis
AAGATTAAGATTAGTTGGTTTAAAAAATATGAAAGAAACTATTTTGGAGATAAAAAAATACGTTCAGTGGTATAATACTGAACGTATTCAAAAAGCCTTAGGATACTTATCTCCCTTAGAATACAAATTAAAATATCTATAATATTTTATTTGATGTGTACTTGACAGGGCATAGTATCTATGCCTTCTTTTTTTATTACATAATTGTTAAATTTATAATTATTTTATATAATAATAAATAAGAGGTGAATCAATTTGAAAAAATCGTTTAATAACTACTTATTTTTAATTTGTACTTTAATATTTTCAATAATTAGTACAAATGTTTATGCCGCAGAAGACATTCAAGTTATATTAGAGCAGCCAGCAGTATATTCCGCAGCACCTGGAGATAAATTAAAGTATACCTTAAATGTAAAACTTCCAAAGGATTATGAAAATAAATATAAATCCTTTGCAATAACTGTTCTTATGGACAATAATTTAGAAGTAAAAAATACAGAATTAAAAGACATAAAACTTCAAGAAAATAAAATTTCTGTAAAGACAACAAATCTGACAAAGAGTACACAAAACTTAGTAACTTTTACAGTTTCAGAAACAAAACTTTTAAATAAAAAAGAAGACATTAAATTAGATATTAATACAGAAGTTAAAAAGGGAGTAAAGGGAGATAATCTTTTTAAAAATTCCTTTGTACTAACTTATACTGACAGAGCAGGAAAAGAAGAATCAGATCCACAAAAAGATTTAGTTTCAAATACTTCAACAAATGGACTTTTAAATGTAAATGAAGTTTTTAGTAATTCAAAAGAAATTAAGGGAACTACTGAAAAAAATGCAAGTTTAAAAGTATTTTTAGGTGAAGAGATTATATCAGAAGGTAAAAGTAATGATAAGGGAGAATTTAGCTTAAAGATAACTCCTCAAAAAGAAGGAACTGAAATTAAAATAGTAAGTTATTTTAAAAAAGATGCAGAAGAAAAAAATTCATCGAAGGAAATAGTTGTTAAAGAAGAAAAAATTGAAACAACTGATTTATTAGATAAAGAAGAATCTAGTGAAAAAGTAGATGTTAAAAAATATAATATGACAGTTTTAAAGGACTTTTTAAATATGGCAGATGATCTTAATGTAGATAATGCATCAAAAGAGGACTATGCAAGACTTAAAGCCGCTATTGCAAATGGAGAATATATAAAAGTTAAGTCTAAGGTTTTAGATGTTGATTATAAAAATGCAATAGATAAATTAGAAGAAGCTATTAAATATATTAGAAAACCTTATATGACTGGATATAAAGAAGATAAATTTGGACCAAATGACAAAATGACAAGAGCACAAACTGCAGTTGTACTTTCAAGAATAATTAAAGATGAAGAATTAGAAGGTTATTATTCTTCTTTTAAAGATGTAAAACAAGACAAATGGTATGCAGAGGCAATTGGATTTATGGAAGAAAAAGAAATATTAAAGGGATATAAAGATAAGACTTTTAAACCTGAAAAATCTATTACAAGAGCAGAGTTTGCCTCTTTAGTATCAAAAATAATAGATGCAGAAACTGAAAAAGATTCAATTGAATTTAAAGACTTAAAAGAAAATCACTGGGCAAAAGATGATATAGATACTATGACTTCTCTTGGAATTATGAATGGTAGAACAAAGGATACTTTCGCACCTAATGAAGAAATTACAAGAGCAGAAGTTGCAAAAGTTTTAAATAAAATTCAAAAGAAAGAAATAAATAAAGATTTTATAGATAATTATTCTAAAAATCCTTTTACTGATGTTAAAAAGGGCTTTTGGGCATATTATGACATATTAGAAATAACAGCAAATTAAAAATATTATATAAACTTGGTATAACTTAATAATTTTTGGGTAATTAATAATAGAGAAGAAAATTAATTTTAATAGGGGGTTATATAATAATGAAAAAAATTACAGAAACAGTACAAAGTGGAGATTGGAAAGCAGAAAAGCATGTGCCAGTATTACATGTTGAAGAAAACAATGGAATACTTAATATAAAAGCTATTGTTGGAGAAGAAATTGAACATCCAAATACATTAGAACATCATATTGGATGGATTAAAATATTCTTCCAACCAGAAGGAGCTAAATTCCCAATTGAAGTAGCTTCATATGATTTCTCAGCTCATGGAGAAGAGGAATTATTTACAAAACCAGAAGTAGCAGCAGCTATTAAAACAGACAAAAAAGGAACTGTATTTGCAATTAGCTACTGTAATATTCACGGACTTTGGGAAAATTCTCAAGAAATTTAATATACTAAAAAAGAGATTGCTAAGCAATCTCTTTTTTTTAAAATCTAAACATTTTGTAGTCACTTTGTGATTCAAGCATAGGATAGATATTTGAAACATATTTATAACTAAGATCAAAGGCTCTATCTTGATCTTTTGCTTCAATAGCATCATAAATACTACTAACACTATCATAAACATCTTTAATATTATTTTCATCTTTAAAAATGAAGTTTGCAAATCTATAAAGTCTTTCATTTATTACAAATAAAGTATCTCTTAAAATTGAATTTTGAGTTAACCTTATAAGAGCTGCATTCCAGTTCATGATTTCTTTTTTAGTTGTTTCAAGATCATTTTCCTCATAGGCTACAATTAGCTTTGTGACAATGTCTTCAAGTTCTTGAGTTCTTTTTGCAATACCTTCTTGAGCAAGAAGTTTAACAGCAAGTGGTTCAAGAGCAGTTCTAACATCGTATAAGTCTTTTGCTTTCTTCATAGAAATTTTAGAAACTATGTAGGATTTTCTAGGAAAGTTTTCTACAAGACCTTCATCATTTAATCTAGAAAGAGCCTCTCTAACAGGAGTTCTGGAAACCTCAAGTTCTTTTGCAATATCCATTTCTATAAGTTTATCTCCAGGAAGAAGCTCGTTGTTTAAGATTTTTCCCTTTAGATTATCGTAAACTATGCTACTTAATGATTTTTTTTCCATATAAATCGTCATTCCTCACTTCTTTTATTCAATTATTATTATAACAAATTTAAGTGCTAGATTATACACTATATTCAAAGTTTTTTGGAATTCTTGACGAAAATTGCACTAAATATTAATATATATATAATTATATTTTTTTAGGGAGGATTTTATGAGTATAATAGTATCGAAATTTGGCGGAACATCACTTGCCAATGGAAGACAGTTTTTAAGAGTAAAGGATATAATTTTATCAAATGAAGATAGAAAATATATCGTTGCATCAGCTCCAGGAAAATCAAATAGTGAAGATACCAAAGTAACGGATTTATTATATTTAAGTTATGATCTTGCAAAACATAAAATTACATTTATAGATACTTTAGAAAAAGTTTTTGATAAATATAAAGATATTATAAAAAATGCAAACTTAGATTTAGATTTGTCTGAATATTTTAATCAATTAAAAATAGATTTAGAAAGTGGAAAAGATAGAGATTTTATAGCAAGTAGAGGAGAATATTTAAATGCTTATATACTTGCAAATTTAATAGGTTATGACTTTGTAGATGCAAAGGACTTAATATTTTTTGATGAAAATGGAAACTTTGATGAAAAAAAATCATATAATGCAATAGAAAATATGAAAAAAAATCATAAAAATGCAGTAATACCAGGATTTTATGGCTCTATGCCAAAGGGAAATATTAAAACATTTTCAAGAGGTGGAGGAGATTTAACAGGATCTATAATTTCAAG
Source organism: Peptoniphilus stercorisuis (assembly GCF_017874395.1). Lineage (GTDB taxonomy): Bacteria > Bacillota > Clostridia > Tissierellales > Peptoniphilaceae > Anaerosphaera > Anaerosphaera stercorisuis. The sequence goes on from NZ_JAGGLJ010000003.1 coordinate 3,727, forward strand.
AGGAGTAAAAACAGACCTTTACGAAAATTGGACAGATATATCTGGATTTATGAGTGCAGATCCAAGAATTGTAAAAAATCCAAATAAAATTGAAGTAATAACATATAAAGAACTTCGTGAGCTTTCTTATGCAGGAGCATCAGTATTACATGAAGAGGCGATTATTCCAGTTACAGTTGCAGGAATCCCAATTGAAATTAAAAACACATTTAAACCAGAAGAAAAGGGAACATTAATAGTTGAAGATACTTTTGAAAAGGGATTATCAGAAATAACAGGAGTATCTGGAAAAAAACATTTTTCAGTAATAAATATTGAGAAAGTTCAAATGAATAAGGACAAGTCCTTTCATAGAAAATTAATGAGCGTACTTGAAGTAAATGGAATATATCTTGAGCATATGCCATCAAGTATAGATTCACTTTCATTAATAGTTGCAGATAAGTACTTAACTGGAAAAATAGACACATTAGAAACAGAAATTAAAACCTTAGTAAATCCAGATAAAATATCTATAAAATCAAATATTGCACTTATAACAGTAGTAGGTCGTGGAATGATAAATTCTGTTGGAACATCTGCAAAATTATTTACAGCACTTGCAGCAGCAGGAGTAAATATAAATATGATAGTACAAGGTGCAAGTGAGCTAAATATAATTGTTGGAGTAGAAGAAAAAGACTACGAAAAAGCCATAAATAGCATATATGATTCATTTATGAATTAATTGTGAAAAATTAAACTATTATGTTAGCCTTTCGTAAAATGTGGTATAAATCAAAAAAGAGATGAAATCGCATAAATACTAATAATGGAGGTTAATATGAAGAAAAAATTAATTTTAATTTTAGGATTAAGTTTTGTTTTAACAGCTTGTGGAAATAAAAATGTTGCAAATAAAACAGATAATAATCAAAACATAGGAAATAAAATTGAAAATGCAGTAAATATTGACAATGATAATACAAAAGACATACAAGAACTTAGAATGGCAAATGGTAAGAATATAGCCTATGAAGATATAACAATTAAAGCAGAAGAGGCAGCTAGAATTTTTAAAAATGATAAGCCAAATGTAAATTTAAAAGATATATCTTTAGAAATAGAAGCAAATTCCTATGTTTATAAACTAAGTGGAGTAACAGAAACAGAAGAATATGAAATTGAAATAAATCCTGTAACAGGAGATATTATTAAAACAGAAACAGAAAAAGATAGAGATCTTGTAGAAGGATTTGAAATTAATGATGATCATCTTGCAAAAATAGATCCTATTATTGAAAAAGCACTTGCAGATGCAGGAGAAGAATATAGCTTTTACGAATGGGATATAGAAGTAGATGATGGAAGAATAGAGTTAAATGTAGAGCTTAGAGATAAATCAGGAAAAGATATTGAATATAAATACAATGTTGAAAATGAAGAGCTAATAGAAAAAGAAAGATAATAAAAATAAAAAAACCAAGGATGGGAGTCCTTGGTTTAATTTTTTCCATTCCATAATAATCTGAAAGGAGAGGAAGGAAAATTTCTTTTTTGGTATAAAAATTAATTCTATTAATCTTAAGGGGGTACCTCTTGATTAATAATATGTTTCATATAAATAAATGGGTGTAATGTAGCATACTTACTAATTGATAGTCAGTATCACTAACTTGATATAAGTATATAATAATAATTATCAATTGTAAAGCCTTTTTTAAAAGAATTTTAAGAATTTTTATAAATTTTATTATTTTAATAAGTATTTAAAAATATCAGCTTAATATATTGAAAATTAGCCATTATTTTAAAATAATAAGTTGTAAGTATTATATTAAATATATTTATTAAAATTTATGTTATATTAAATATAGATTTTAAGATAGGAGTTATTATGAAAAAAAGAGATATTTCAGAGATACAAAATTTTTTATATGTAATTTTATTATTTTTATTATTAATACTTTTAACTAAAAAGGACATTGCAATAGATATAAGATTTACAATGTTAACATTAGTACTTATTATTTATATAATAATTATTTCAATTGGAATTAAAAAATTTATTGATGAATATAAAACTTTAGATTCTTCTAAGAAACTAATATTTTTAATTAAAGAAGTTTTCTTAATTTTAGTATTAGTAGGTTATTTTATAGTTTATTATATGAATTTAAAAGAGTATTTACTATTGAGATAAATAAATCTTTTTAGAGTAAATTATATAAATAAAAGAATAAGAAGCCCTAGGGCTTCTTATATTTTTAAATCAAATTCTTGATTATCATGTTCTACTGTCATAATTATTTTGTCTTTAAATTTATCTTGATATTTATCTTTAAATTTTTGAGATAGGTTGAAGTCTTCCCACATATGCATTGGGAAATAGTATTTAGCAGAAGTATTTTCTAAGAAATATTTTCCAGTTAAATCATAGGAATCTTTCATTCTAGGATCTACTACCATCATTACAACATCTACATCTAAGTCTTTAAACTTATCTACTTCTGATTCAAACCATACTTTCATATGATCTCTATCTTCTTTAGTATATCTATCCCAAACCCAATGATTTAAGTCTCCTGCATGTATTACAGAAAAATCATCACCCTTAACATAAAAGGCAACTCCTTCATCAGTTGAGCCAGTAGTTTTTATTAAAAGATCAAATAAATTATATTCATTATCAGGACTTACAATTAAAGTATTTTCTGGTGGATTAGTTTCAATATCATCACTTAATACATAATAATCTGCTTTTAGTTCAAATATTTCTTCAATAAAGTGATCGGCATGTCTATGAGTTGAGAAAAATATTACTTTTTTATCCTTTGGAATATTTAACTCCCCACCAATATAATCAAATACTAAATAATAATTTTTGCTTTCTACAGTATAACAAGAATGTTTTACAAAAGTTATTTTCATAAATCTCCTCCTCTTTATTATAGATAACCAATTTTTCAAATTTTAATATTAAATTTTCAAAGTCCTTATATTAATTTGCCACTATATTTTCACATTTTATAAATAAAATAGGGTATATAAATTTAAAGGAGGGGTTTTATGGCCGATTTTAAAGAGGATTATAATTATGACAACTATTATGGAAGAAAAAAGAAAAAATCAAATAAAGGAATTGTAATTTTATGTCTTATATGTGCAATTATTGGAGGTGTAATTGGCTCTGCAATAACTTCTGTTTTATTTGGGGGAAGTGAACTTCAAAGTACAGGTAATTCTAATGAAAATATAACGATTAATGCGAAAACAGAAAATACTGTAGCAGCAGCTGTTGCAAAAAAAGCAATGCCATCAGTTGTAGGTATTACAACTAGTGAAATACAACAATCTATTTTTGGAGCAGTTGAATCTCGTGGTACTGGATCTGGAATTATAGTTGATGAAAAGGGATATATTCTAACTAATACTCATGTTGTAAAAATGGGAGGAAAATTAGTAAATTCCTGTAAGGTATTACTTAATGATGGAACAACAATAGAAGGAAAGCCAATTTGGGCAGATTCCTCAATAGATGTTGCAATTGTAAAGGTAAATACTACTGAAAAATTAAAATCAGCAGAACTTGGAGACTCAGATGAACTACAAATTGGAGAAACTGCAATAGCAATAGGAAATCCAATAGATATGGCATATCAAAGATCTGTAACTCAAGGAATAATATCAGGTCTAAATAGATATGTTGGTCAAGTAGATGGAGGAGGATATATGACAGGCCTTATTCAAACAGATGCTTCGATTAATGAAGGTAATTCTGGAGGACCTCTTTTAAATGCTAAGGGACAAGTTATTGGAATGAATACTGTTAAGGTTTCTGTTGGAGAGGGACTTGGATTTTCTATTCCTATAAATTCTGTAAAACCTATTATAGATAGTGTAATAGAAACAGGCGATTATAAAGTAGTATCTATGGGAACTGAGTCTTTAGATGTAGCAAGACTTCAAAGATATTATGAAAAAGATCTAGGAGTAAGAGAAGGAGTATTTGTATTTAGAGTTTATGAAAATTCTCCTGCTGCGAAATCAGGAATAAAAGATGGAGATATTATTGTAAAAATTGGAGAGGATAATATTTCTACAGTAGACTCACTAAAATCAACTCTTTATAAATATAAAGTTGGAGATAGTGTAGATATGACTATTATAAGAGATGGAAAAGAAGAAAAAGTAAATATTACTTTTACTGATTATTCCGTAGCTGATGATGCAAATGAAGATAAAGATGAGAATTTTAAAGAACAAAAAATAGAAGAAAATAGAATTAAAGAAAAAAGTCCATCAGATTTATTAAAAGAATTTGGATTTTAATTATAGAAGTCCCTTTTAGAAGGGACTTTTTTATGTTATTTGTCTATATTAGTTTAGTTTAATACTTAAAAGTGTATAAAGACAATACATTAAGATAATTTCTAAATCTAATAATAGAAAGAGAGTATTAATATGAAAATTTTAATAAATAATTGTTATTATTCACCGAAAAATGATTTTAAGGAAGAAATTGAAATATTAAAAAATGCCTTTGAAAACAATATTGAAATTGAAATATATGATTATAAAAATAAAAAAGAATTTATAGAAAAATTACAGGGAACAGATATTTTAATGACAAATAATTTAAATCTTGATGAAGAAATCTTAAAAAATGCAAAAAATTTAGAGTTGATTTCACTTATGCAAAATAATTATCAAAATGTAGATATTGAGTTTGCAAAGAAAAAAAACATTGTAATTGCTCTATCTAAGGAAGATTTTGAAGTAGAGGTTGCAGAAAGTGCCTTAGCTATGGCTTTTGCCTTAAATAGAGGGATTAAATTTTATGATGTTGAAATAGAGCTTTTTAAAATTTGGGACTATACAAAATTAAAAGAGCCAAAGACAATGGAAGAGATGAGTATTGGAATAATTGGATATAATAGATTTGGAAGATATACTTCTAAAAAGTTTGCACCACTTGTAAAAGATATTATGATATATGATAGTGAAGAAATCAAATCTTTTAATAATGAGAAAATAGTAGATTTTGATTATCTATTAGAGAATTCTGATATTATAATTAATCATATGGATTTTAATGAAGGTGAGTTTTTTAATTTAGAAAAGTTTAAAAAGATGAAAGAAAAGCCACTATTTATTGATCTTTCAGAAAAAATGCAAATTAATAAGGAAGATTTAATTTCAAGTTTAAATAAGGGCTATATTAAAGGTGCGGGGCTTGATTCTATAGATTATAGAAAATTAGAGATTTATGGAGAAAGACTTTTTGAGAGAAGTAATGTGATTATTACTCCAAATTCTTCTTTCTATTCTAAAAATTCTATGGATAAATTAAGAAAAAATGCATGTTTAAATATAATAAATTATATAAATAAAAATTATAAGGAAATTCCAATTTTAATAAAGTAGAAGCTCTCCTAAAAGGGAGAGTTTTTATTTTATTTAAAAAAAGTATTTAATTTAATATAAAAATAATTGAAAGAATAGTTAAAAAATGCTATACTACACCTAAAAATTAATTGATAATTTGTATATTGTCAATATAGAAAGGCTGATGAAATGCTAAAAGTAAATAACTTGTCTTATTGGCAATTACAAAAAGATTTATATAAGGAGATATCCTTTAGTGTAGAAGAGAAAGATCACTGTGCTTTTATAGGAATAAATGGAAGTGGAAAGAGCACTTTAATAGATTTAATAATAAATTCTGAAAAACACTCTTATAATGGAGATATTGAACTTGATAATAATGCGATAATTGGATATATAAGCCAGTTTTCAAATATGGATGATATTAAGGATTTAACTATATTTGAATATATTGCAAAGGACTATTTAACTCTTCAAAAAGAACTTGAAAATATATGTATTGAAATGGAAACATCTTCTGAAATAGAAAAACTATTAGAAGAATATCAAAGAGTTTCTGATGATTTAGATGCTCTTGGTGGAAGTGATTTTGAACAAAGTATTAGCAAGAAGATGAATCTTGCAAATTTATCAAATTATAATGAATTACTAATATCTGAACTTTCTAGTGGAGAGTTTAAACTTGTAAAGATTATAAAAGAAATGCTTCAAAATCCAGATTTATTAATAATGGATGAACCTGATGCTTTTTTAGATTTTGAGAACTTAAATTCACTTAGAAATTTAATAAATTCCTATAAGGGAACTCTTCTTGTAGTTACTCATAATAGATATTTATTAAATAATTGTTTTAACAAAATACTTCATTTAGAAAATACATTAGTTCAAGAATTTAATGGAAAATATATTGATTATAAATTTTCACTACTTGAAAGCAAAATTGAACTTCAAGAGCTTTCAATAAAAGATGAAGAAGAAATTGAAAGAAATGAAGTAATTCTTAGAAAATATCGTAAAGCTGCATCTTTAAACCCTGATGCAGGAATTGGAAAATATGCAAAAGCAAGGGCTACTATTATACAAAGGCTTGAAGATAGAAAGACAAATGCGCCTTTTGTATATATAAAAGAGCCAGAGATAAATCTTTATACTGAAAAGGAAATAGATGATGATATAGTTTTAGAAGTTAAGGATTTAAATATTTCCTTTGATGAAAGTATATTAGAAAATATTTCTTTTGATATTTTGAAAAATGAAAAAGTTGCAATTGTTGGAGCAAATGGAACTGGAAAAACTTCTCTTTTAAGAAAATTATATAAAAATAATGATAATTCAATTAAATATAATGAACTTGTAGATTTTGAATATTTATCTCAAGCTCAAGGTGAAGTCTTAGATGAAAATAATACTGTTTTTGAAGAATTGTCACAATGTAATTTTGAAACTAGAGAGGATATTATTTTATCTCTTGAAAAATATAATTTTAATGAAGAATTTTTAGAACAAAAAATATCATCTCTTTCAGGTGGAGAGAAAAATTTAATTCAAATAATAAAAATAGAGTCTGCAAAGTCAAATATGCTATTACTTGATGAGCCAACTAGCCATTTAGACACATATTCTCAAATAGCTTTAGAAAAGGCAGTTAAAAATTATAATGGATCAGTTTTAATGGTATCTCATGATTTATATTTTATTATTAATACAATGGATTATGTGCTTTTAGTTGAAGATAAGTCTATAAGAAGAATAAATATGAAAAAATTTAAAAAACTTGTCTATTCAAAATATTTTGAAAGAGAAACTATGGAGCTTGAAGAAAAGAAAAAATTATTAGAAACAAAAATTGAAAAAGCTCTTGAGGACAATAATTTTGAACTAGCTCAGGTTTTAGCTTTGGAACTTTCTGAAACAATTAAATTAATATAATAAAAAAACTATTATTGATTAATCAATAATAGTTTTTTTAATTAGTTATCAAATTCAAATTTTCCATTTTCAATAGTTTTTATAATAGCTAGAGAAAGAAGATCATATCCCATATCTCTAATTATTTTTCCACCATCTTGAAATCCCTTTTCAACAGCTACAGAAAGCCCTTCAATTTGACATCCTGCTTGATTTGCAACATCAATTAGTCCTTTTAATGCATTTCCCTCAGCTAGGAAATCATCAATAATAAGAAGATTATCATCACTTGATAAATATCTTTTAGAAACAGTTACATTGTATTCTTTATTTGATGTGTATGATTTTACAACTGATTGATATAAATCATCACCAATATTTGATGTTTTTTGTTTTTTTGCAAAAACTACAGGAATATAAGAAAATGCCTGTGATACAACTGTTGCAAGTGCAATTCCTGATGCTTCAATTGTAAGTATTTTATTTATATTTTTGTCTTTAAAGTGTTCATAGATTTCTTGACCAAGTTTATTTAAAAATTCTATATCAAGTTGGTGATTTAAAAAGGAATCTACTTTAATAATATTACCATCTAGAATTCTTCCGTCTTTAAGAATTCTCTCTTCTAATAAGTTCATACTTTTTACCCCCTGTCTAAATTATATATATAATATCTTATTTATTAAAATATATTTTAGAATAATATATAAATGATATACTAATAATAGGAAAAATGGTAGATAAAATATGAAAAAATATGTTTAAGGGGGATTTATGTTTTTAGATTTAGCAAAAAAGAGAAGAAGTATAAGAAAATTTACAGATGAAAATGTATCTGATGAAGATTTAAAATATATTTTAGAATGTGCACTTCTTTCTCCCACTGGTAGAGGAGTGGACTGCAAAAAATATATAGTAGTAAGAGATAAAAATATGTTAAAGAAACTTTCTGTATATAAGGCATCAGGTGCAAGATTTATAGAAAATGCAAATCTTGCAATAGTTGTAATAACAAATAAAGATATTGCTATAACAACCTATGAGCAAGATGCATGTATTACTGCTTCTTATATTCAACTTGCTGTAAGCGATATAAATTTAGGATCTTGCTGGGGAAATGTTCTTGAACAAAAAAACGAAGATGGTAAACTTGGACATATGGTTATAAGAGGTCTTTTAGATATTCCAGAAAATTATAATGTTGAATGTGTAATAGGAATTGGACATATAGATGAAAGACCTAAGGAAAAGAAAGAGCTTGATTTTAGTGAACATGTGCATTTTGAAAAATTTTAATCTGTAAAAAAACTGCATTTTTTGATATAATTTCTACTTTAGAGGTGCTTATGAAATTTATTATAGAAAATAGAGAAAAAACGAAAAAATTTGGGGAATATTTAGGTAGTATTTTAAACTCTGGAGATGTTATTTGTCTAAATGGAGATTTGGGAACTGGAAAGACAACTATGACAAAGAGCATTGGCCTAGGTATGGGAATTGATGACTATATTACATCACCTACTTTTACAATAATAAATGAATATTATGGAAATCTTAATCTTTATCATTTTGATACCTATAGACTTAGTTCAAATGCTGATGTAGAATATTTAGGATTTGATGAATATTTTTATGGTGATGGAGTTTGCATAATTGAATGGGCTAATAGAATAAAAGATGCACTTCCAGAAGATTACCTAGAGATGAATTTAAAAAGAATTGATGAAGAAAAAAGAGAAGTTGAAATTGTGGCCGTAGGACCTAGGTCGCAAGAATTATTAGAGGAGCTAAGAAATAATGAAAATTCTTGGAATTGACACATCTACAATGAGAACATCTGTTGGAATTGTTGAAGATGATGAAATAGTTGCAGAATACTTATTATCAGGAAGTAGATTTCATTCTGAATCTATAACTGAAATGATTAATGATATTTTTAGTAAATTAGATTTTACTATTAATGATATTGATCTATTAGCAGTGGGAGTTGGACCTGGATCTTTTACAGGTGTAAGGATTGCTGTAACTATACAAAAGACTTTTGCACAATTTCTTAAAAAAGATATTTGCGGAGTTTCATCACTTAAGGCAATGGCAGTAGATACAAATTCAAATAGAATAATAGTGCCTATTGTAGATGCAAAAAGACATAGAGCATATAGTGGTATATACAAAGAAGAAAATGGAAAAATTATAACTTTAAGAGAAGATGATCTTAAAGATGTAAGTGAAATAATAAAAGAACTTAAAGATTTAGATAAAGAGATTTTACTAACAGGACCTGGAAGAAAAGTGTTTTTTGATGAATTTAAAGAAGAATTAGATGTATTAATGACAAATGATATGGGACTTTCTGGTACAAAAATTGCAAAAATTGCAAAGGAAAAGTTTGAAGAAAGTGGTTCTGATAATTATTTTGAAGTTCTTCCAAATTATTTAAGACTTTCACAGGCAGAAAGAGAATATGAAAAAAGAAATAATTAGACTTGCAATAGGAAGTGATTTAGACAGAATACTTGAAATAGAAAATCACTCCTTTGACACGCCTTGGTCTAGGGAATCTTTGAGAATTGAAATAGAAGAAAATGAACTTTCAGAAGTTTATATTATTGAAAATGACTTTGATATTTTAGGTTATATGGGATATATGAAGATTTTTGATGAAGCTCATATTACAAATATTGCAATTGATAAAAAGTATAGGGGCCTAGGCTATGGACGAAAACTTGTAGAAGAAGTAGTTGAAAAATTAAAAGAAGAAGATTTTAATATAACTCTTGAAGTTTCTGAAAAAAATAAAGCTGCAAGAAATTTATATGAAAGTCTTGGATTTGAAGAAGCTGGAATTAGAAAAGATTACTACAAAATAGGTGATAATGCACTTATTATGTGGAATAGAAGGTGAAAAATGATTACATTAGCAGTTGAGTCTTCTTGTGATGAAACATCTGTAGCAGTAGTAGAAGATGGACGTAAGATATTATCAAATGTTATAGCATCACAAATAGATACTCATAAAAAATTTGGAGGAGTTGTTCCTGAAATTGCATCAAGAGAACATGTTGAGGCAATTAATACAGTTTTTCAAGAAGCTATTGAAGAAGCAAAAATTACTGTTGAAGATATAGATTTAGTTGTGGCAACTAGAGGACCAGGACTTATTGGAGCATTACTTGTTGGACTATCAGCAGCAAAGGCTTTTGCCTATGCCATTAATAGACCATTTATTGGAGTAAATCACATAATAGGACATGTTTGTGCAAATTATCTATCTCATGAAGAGTTAAAACCTCCCTTTGCAGGACTTATAATATCTGGAGGACATACCTATTTATTAAAGGTAAAGGACTATGTGGACTTTGAACTTGTAGGTAGAACTCGTGATGATGCAACAGGAGAGGCCTTTGACAAAGTTGCAAGATCTATGGGAATTGGATACCCTGGAGGACCAGTAATAGACAAACTTGCAAAAGAGGGAAATTCTAATGCAGTGGAATTTCCAAGAATAATGCTTGAAGAAAATTCCTATGATTTTTCTTTTAGTGGACTTAAAACATCAGTTATAAATTATCTACACAATAAAGAACAAAAGGGCGAAGAAATAATAGTAAAAGATGTAGCAGCATCTTTTCAACAAGCTGTAATAGATGTTCTTGTGGAAAAAACATTTAGACTTGCTCATGAATATAATTTTGACAAAATAGTTATATCAGGAGGAGTTTCTGCAAATGATGGAATAAGATCTGCCTTTGAAAAAAGAGGAGAAGAAGAGGGAATAAAAATTTATTATCCTAAAAAAATACTATGTACAGACAATGCAGCAATGATTGCAAGTGCAGGATATTATTTATATAAATCTGGAAATTACGACAAAGAAACTACAGCAAACCCAAACTTAGGGTTATAAGGAGGAAATATGAAAATAGGATTTGGATCAGACCATGCAGGATTTGAACTTAAAGAATTTTTAAGAAAACATTTAGAAGAAGCAGGATATGAATGTGTTGATTATGGTACATTTAGCGAAGATAGAGTTGATTATCCTGATTATGGAAGAATAGTTGGAGAAAAAGTAGCAAGTAAAGAAGTAGATAAGGGCGTATTAGTTTGTGGAACAGGAATAGGAATATCCCTTGCAGCTAATAAAGTAAAAGGCGTAAGAGCTGCAGTTTGTTCAGAGTCTTATTCAGCAGCAATGGCAGCAAAACACAATAATGCAAATATAATTGCAGTAGGTGCAAGAGTTGTTGGAGATGAGGTTGCAAAACTTATTGTTGATACATTTTTAAATTCTGAATTTGAAGGTGGAAGACATGCAGATCGTGTTGCAAAAATAGATAAAATAGAAGAAAACAACTAATCATTGCCTCCTTTTATAAATTTAAAGGGAGGCTTTTTTACTTGTAAAAATATGATTATATAGTAAGATAATCATATAATGATTATTAGGAGGAATCTATGAAAGAAATAAAAGTACTTGTTGCCTCGGTATTAATGATAATAATTATAAGTTTTTCTGGTGCGAAAAATACATATGCTTCAGAATTTTTAGAAGAAACTTATGAAGTAATTCCAGTAAGTAATAATGAGAGGCAATTTAAAAATCATGTAGATGGATATTCTATAAATATTCCAGTGGATTCAGCAATATCTTTTGATGCAGAGCAATTAAAGACTCAGTTTAATTTTGGAAATACTGAAGTTAAGATTTTTATTCAGGACTTTTTCAAAGAATTTAATTACAATGACTATTTATACTATTCTCTAAAGGGGCTTAGAAATAATGCAATAGATCATAATTTTACAAAAGATGGAGCAGAAAATACAGCAATAGGACAAGCTCATGTAGTTGAGTTTAATAGACGTAAGTTAAGTGGAATAAGCAATGATAAAAATAATTATTATATTTTAATTAAAAAACTTGATGATGGACGTGCTTTAACTTTTATGGCAAAATCAAGTGATCTAATAAATAAAGATCAATTAAATAGAATGCTTTCTACTTTTAATTCAAACTTAGGAAGAACAAAAACACCTTATATTAGAAAATCAAAGGATGTTTTTTTTGATAAGTATGGAAATGAAAATGCAAATCCTAAATGGGATGACAAAACAAAAAATCTATATGTAGAAGACTTTATAAAATCAAATAAACAACATTGGGGAATATTTTCTCAAGATTATTGGTTTACAAATAAAGTAGCAGAACTTGAAGAAAAAACTGGTATGGATTTTAAATATATGATTTTATATCATAGTTTTACAAGTAAAAATGACACATTAAGATATGCAATTCAAGCTGCAAGATCCTATGATAAATATGTAGAGTTTACTCTTCAAACAGATATAAATGGAGGTAAAAACTTAATTTATGAAGTTCTTGAAGGTGGACATGATGATTTTATTAGAGAAATGGCAAGAATAATAAAAGAAGAAAAACATCCTACACTTATAAGACTTGCAAATGAAATGAATGGTGACTGGTGCTCTTATTCTGCATGGAATACAGGACTTGATTCAGATATATATATGGCTTATTACAATTATATTTATAGCATAATGGAAGAAGAAGGAGCAAATCCTTATTTAATCTATGTATTTAATCCAAATGGAAGATCATTTCCAGATTTTAAATACAATCAAGAGTCAATGTATAGACCACTTGATGATAGATTTCATATAATGGGACTTACTCTTTATAATACAGGAACATATTATCCAGATGAAAAATGGGAAAGTTTTGAATCTCTATATGGACCACTTTATAATGATGCTATAAGCAAATATGATAAACCACTTATGATTACAGAATTTGCTTGTTCTAGTATTGGTGAAGATAAACCAGCTTGGACAAGAGATATGTTAAATCAAATTGAAAAGTACAATAGAATAAAAGTTGCAATATGGTTTAATGGAATAGATAAAGATGCACAGGGTAATCCTGCAAGAGTGTATTTAATAGATGATCCAATAGAAAATGCAGAAGTTTTTAAAGAACATTTTTCAAAATCTATATTCAAATAAAATTAATTCCTAGAAAGTCTAACTTTCTGGGAATTTTTAAATAAAAGTTCAAAAAAATCTAAATTAAGCTTCCTTAAACTATTGACAAGGAAAATAAATTTATATATCATAAAAGAAAACACCATAAAAGTTTTTTAAAGAACTAAATAATGTTTTTTTTTCATATTGGCAAAATTGATTTGCCAATTTTTTTGTGTTTATATGGAGGTAAAATGAAAAAAAACGTATTAGAAGAATTTGGTTCAATGACCTTTAATAAGGCTAAGATGAAGGAAAAATTACCATATCCTGTCTATTTAAAATGGAAAGAAGCCTTAAGGACAAATAGAGATTTAGATAGAGAAAGTGCCGATACAATAGCTCATGCAATGAAAGAGTGGGCAATTGAAAAAGGTGCAACACATTATTCACATTGGTTTCAACCACTTAATGGGCTAACTGCTAAAAAACAGGAGGCTTTTTTAGATAGGTCAAAAGAAAATGAACCTATGAATAGATTTTCAGGCAAAGAACTAATTAAATCTGAATCAGATGCATCATCATTTCCAAGTGGTGGAATAAGATCAACTTTTGAAGCAAGAGGATATACTTATTGGGATTTAAGTGCAAACTCATTTATATTAGATAATGTATTATATATTCCAACTATATTTTTATCCTTTACAGGCGAAAAAATTGACAAAAGAGCTCCACTTTTAAATTCTATAAATGCTCTTTCAAAAGAAGGTTCAAGAATTGTAAATCTTTTTGAAAAGTCAGTTCACACTTATAGAGTTAGACCAAAGATAGGGCTTGAGCAAGAGTTTTTCTTAGTTGATAAATCCCTTTATGAAAAAAGATCAGATTTATTAAATTGTGGAAGAACATTAGTAGGCGCAAGACCACCTAAGGGACAAGAACTTGATGATCACTATTTAGGAGTTATTCCAAGAAGAGTTATGAACTTTTATGAAGATGTTAACAAAGAACTTTGGGCTCTTGGAATTTATGCAAAAACTGAACACAATGAAGTAGCTCCATGTCAGTTTGAAATAGCTGTTTTATTTGAAAATGCAAATATATCAATTGACGATAATCAACTTGTAATGAGTATTTTAAAATCAACAGCACTAAAACACAATCTTGTATGTCTGCTTCATGAAAAACCCTTTAATGGTGTAAATGGAAGTGGAAAACACAATAATTATTCAATAAGTACAAATTATGGTTTAAATTGTTTTGAACCTGGGAAAAATCCTAGTGAAAATTTCATATTCTTATTATTTACAGCAGCAATAATTGAGATAACAGATAAATATCAAACACTTTTAAGACTTAGTTCATCATCTGTTTCTAATGACTACAGACTTGGAGGACATGAAGCACCTCCTGCAATAGTTTCACTGTTTTTAGGAAGAGATCTAGAAGATGTATTTAAGTCTATTGCCTATGAAGATTTTTCTTTAAGAGATTATGAAGATAATGTAAAAATCAATAGTTTAGGTTATGTGAAAAAAGATAAATCTGATAGAAATAGAACATCAACAGTTGCATTTACTGGAAATAAATTTGAATTTAGAATGCTTGGTTCTTCAAAATCAGCATCAGATATTAATATTGTAATTAATACAGCTATGTCTAAGGCACTAAAGGATATGGCAGATAGATTAGAAAATATTGATGAAGAAAAATTAGAAGAAGAGGCTTTAGAAATTGTAAAAGAAAAATATCTAAATCATAAAAGAGTTATCTATGATGGAGATAATTATTCAAATAATTGGATAGAAGAAGCTAAAAAAAGAGGACTTAAAAATTATCCAAGATTTTTAGATGCTCTATTAGGTGCAAAAAATGAAAATGCACAAGAACTTTTTATAGAAGAAGAGATTTTTACAGAAAAGGAAATAAATGCAGTTTATGATGTATTTATGGAAGAGATAATAAAACATCATAGACTTGAAATAAGAATATTAAATGCTATGATTACTAAAGATATAATTCCATCAGCAATGAGAGAAATTAAAGAAATATCTTCAGTACTTTCCTTTGTGGAAAATAATGAGTTAAGTAAAATATTAAATATTTTAAACATAAATATAAATAAGCTATTAAAATTGAAAAATGATTTGAAAAATATATATGAAGATTCTCTAAAACTTACAGATATAAAAGATCAAGCTGTTTTATTACAAAATCAAGCTGTAAGTATTATGGAAGAAATTAGAAATATATCTAATGAAATAGAAGAAAATGTAAGTAGAGAAAATTATAATATCCCAACATATGAAGATATTTTCAATTCGTTAATTTAGGAGGAAATATGACTAAATTTATTTTTGTAACAGGTGGAGTAGTTTCAGGTATAGGCAAGGGAATAACAGCGGCAAGTATTGGTAGAATGCTAAAAGACAGAGGTCTTACAGTATTTATGCAAAAATTTGATCCTTACTTAAATATAGATCCAGGCACAATGAGTCCATACCAACATGGAGAAGTTTTTGTAACAAAAGATGGAGCAGAAACAGATCTTGATTTAGGACATTATGAAAGATTTATAGATGAAGAACTTACTAAAAGAGCAAGTATTACAACTGGTAAAGTTTATTCAAAGGTTATAAATAAAGAAAGAAGAGGAGATTATAATGGACAAACAGTTCAAGTTATCCCTCATATAACAGACGAAATTAAAAATGCAGTATATAAAGCAGCTAAAGAATCAAAGGCAGATATTGTAATAACAGAAATTGGTGGAACAGTAGGAGATATAGAGTCACTTCCATTTTTAGAGTCAATTAGACAAATTCACTCAGAAAATGAGCAAGATGATGTATTATTTGTTCACACAGTATTAGTTCCACAAATTCCAGGATCAGATGAACTTAAAACAAAACCAACTCAACATTCTTTCAAAGAGCTAATGAGTAATGGAATTAAAACAGATATTATTATAATAAGATCTGATGGAGAAATAACTGATTCAATTAAAAAGAAAATTTCACTATTTTGTGATGTGCCAGTTGATGCAATAGTTCAATCTAAAAATGTAGAATTAATATATGAAGTTCCACTAGTATTTAAAGACCAAGGACTTGATAAGTACATTCTTAAAAAATTAAATTTAGACAATGAAATAATTTCTCAAAACTCTTGGGAAAATATGGTAGAAAGATTTAAATCAGCAGACAAAAATCTAAATATTGGACTTGTTGGAAAATATACAGAACTTCATGATGCATATTTATCAGTTATTCAAGCACTTTTTGATGCAGGATATGAAAATGGTGCAAAAATAGATATTAAATGGATAAATGCAGAAGAACTTGAAGATGAAAAAAATGTAAATGAAGTATTCAAAGACTTAGACGGAATAATTGTTCCAGGTGGATTTGGAAGTCGTGGAACAGATGGAATGGTATTATCAAGTAAATATGCAAGAGAAAACAATATTCCTTTCTTTGGAATATGTTATGGAATGCAAGTAGTACTAATAGATCTTGCAAGAAATGTATTAGGATTTAAAGGTGCAAATAGTACAGAAATAGATCCAGATACTAAATATCCAATTATTGATTTATTAGAAAACCAAGAAGAAATTGATGAAATTGGTGGAACACTAAGACTTGGAAACTATGAATGTTCATTACAAGAAGGAAGTAAAGCAAGAAGTCTTTATAATGAAGAAAAAGTTCTTGAAAGACATAGACATAGATATGAATTTAATAATGATTACAAAGAAGATCTTGAAAAAGCTGGAGTAGTTTTCTCTGGAATAAATGAAGAACTTAATCTTGTAGAGATAGTGGAATTAAAAGAGCATAAACACTTTATAGCTTGTCAATTCCACCCAGAATTTAAATCAAGACCAAATAGAATACATCCACTATTTGATGGATTTGTAAAAAGCTGTATTAATAAATAAGAAGTTGAAAAAAACTTTAATATAATATAAAATTAAACTTAGTTAAATAGTTTAAAAGGCTAAGAAATAGGAGATTGTATTGAAACTTTTAAGAGAACAGTTTTAGTTGCTGAGAGAAACTGTAAAGAAGATTTACAAGTGTGCACCAGTGGAGCCTTGTGGATTGATCTCCTTATAGATTTTAAGTATAAATTAGAGTGGAACCACGGAAATATAATATCGTCTCTTAGCGGAGGCGATTATTTTTTTATGGAGGGAAATTATGAAATTATATAATACTTTAACAAGACAAAAAGAAGAATTTATACCACTTAAAGCAGGTCATGTTACTATGTATAACTGCGGACCTACAGTATATAATTTTATACATGTTGGAAACGCAAGACCTTTATGTGTATTTGATACATTAAGAAGATATTTTATATTTAAGGGATTAGATGTAAAATTCGTAGTAAACTTTACAGATATTGATGACAAAATCATCAACAAAGCAAATGATGAAGGTGTAAGTTTTACAGATATAACAGAAAGATATATAAAAGAGTTTAAAAAAGATGCAGGAGGACTTAATTTATATGAATACGAAACAATTAACCCTCGTGCAACAGAGCATATTGATGAAATAATAGATTTTATATCAAAACTAATTGAAAAAGGTGCAGCTTATGAAGTTAATGGAGATGTTTATTTTAATATAGATGCAGCAAAAGACTATGGTAAACTTTCTCACAAAAAACTTGAAGATTTAATTTCAGGAGCAAGAATAAATATAAATGAAATTAAAAATAATCCTGCAGACTTTGCACTTTGGAAAGCTAAAAAAGAGGGAGAACCTGCATGGAACTCACCTTGGGGCGAAGGAAGACCAGGTTGGCATATTGAGTGTTCAGTAATGGCTAAGACACTTCTTGGAGATACAATAGATATTCACTCAGGTGGAGAAGATTTACAATTCCCACATCATGAAAATGAAATAGCACAATCTGAAACTTGTAATGAGGTTCCTTTTGCAAAATATTGGCTACACAATGGAATGATTACTGTAAATAATGAGAAGATGTCAAAATCTAAAAATAACTTCTTTACAGTTCGTGAAATTTCTGAAGAGTATGATCTTGAAGTATTGAGATTTTTCTTATTAACAGCTCATTATCGTTCACCAATTAACTTCTCAAGAGAGGTAATGGATCAATCTAAAAACTCACTTGAAAGAATATATAATGCAAAAAATAAATTAGAAGAACTTTTAGAATTAACAGAAGAAAAAGACTATTCACAAGAAGACAAAGAATATCTTGGAATTATAGAAAAAGAATCAAAAGAAATGTTTGTAAATTCTATGGACGATGATTTAAATACAGCAGATGCAATTACTGCAATATTTAATCTTGTAAAGGCAGTTAATACAAACTTAGATGAAAAATCAAATAAAAAAATAGTAATAGATTCACTTAATATGTTAATGGAACTTTCAAAAGTACTTGGAATTTTAAATAAAGAAGAAGAAAATATAGATGAAGAAGTAGAAAGTTTAATTCAAGAAAGAGAAGATGCAAGAAAAGACAAAAACTTTGCAAGAGCAGATGAAATAAGAGATATTTTACTTTCTATGAATATAGCAATAGAAGATACAAGGACAGGAACTAAATGGAAGAGAATTTAATGTTTTTAAATGTATCAGATAAGGTTTATGATGAAAGTTCTATAAGAGAACTTTCTCCCTTAGCTCTTGCATTTTTAGGAGATGGAGTTTTTGAACTCTTAGTTAGAACAGAACTTCTAAACAAAAATAAAAATCCAAAAACACTTCATAGAGAAGCGATTAAATCAGTTAAGGCATCAGCTCAAGCTACAAAAATAAATAGAGTAATAGATATTCTTACAGAAGAAGAGCTAGGTGTCTTTAGAAGAGGAAGAAATGCAAAATCTCATACAATGCCAAAAAATGCAACTGTTAGAGATTATAAAGAGGCAACAGGACTTGAAGCGCTTTTTGGATATCTTTATTTACTTAATAAAGGCAGTAGAATTTTAGAATTATATAGTTTAATGGAGGAAGATAGTGAAAGTTGAAATTATAGCAAATACTCCAAATCCAGATGAGGTAATAGCACAAGCTGCAAAACTTTGTTATTCACAAGTTGGAGTTAATGAAATTAAAGAAAAACTTACAAAAGAAAATACTGATAAGTTTCTTAAAATGTTAATGAGCTTTTCTCATGCATCACCACTAGAGCATGCAAGTTTTACCTTTGCAGTAGAGGGAGTATCAAGAACACTTACTCATCAATTAGTAAGACATAGAATAGCAAGTTATTCTCAACAATCACAAAGATATGTAAAGCTTGATAATTTTGAGTATATTATCCCTCCAGCAATTGCAGAAAATGAAGAAGCTCTTAAAATCTATAGAGAAATAATGGAAAAAGATAAAGAGGCTTATGGAAAAATCTCTGAACTTCTTATAAAAGATAAAGCAAAAAAATATATAGAAGCAGGACTAGATGAAGAAAAAGCTTATAAAAAAGTTGAAAAAGAATCTATTGAAGATGCAAGATATGTATTTCCAAATGCTTGTGAGACAAAAATTGTCTTTACAATGAATGTAAGAACTCTACTACATTTCTTTGAACTTAGATGTTGTAATAGAGCACAATGGGAAATAAGAGAACTTGCAACAAAGATGCTAATAGAATGTAAAAAAGTAAGTCCAATATTATTTGGAAATGCAGGACCAGCTTGTGTAAGTGATAAATGTCCTGAGGGAAAGATGACTTGTGGAAAAGCAGTAGAAGTACGCGAATATTTTAAAAGTCTTTAAGGGTGAAAAATGAAAGAATATATTTATGGAAGAAATCCAGTAATTGAAGTATTAAAAAATAGAAAAGTCGATAAGTTATATATTCAAAAGGGCGACAAAGAAGGTTCTATTAAAAAAATATATGCCCTTGCAAAAGAGCAAAGTATTTTAATTACAGAAACAAATAAAAAAAAGTTAGATGAAATGTCTAAAGGAGAAAACCACCAAGGAATAGTAGCCTTAGTAAGTGGATTTGAATATTCCTCTCTTGATGAAATAATAGACTCTTGTGATGAAAATGGAAGAGTTTTAATACTTGAGAGAATTGAAGATCCTCATAATTTAGGTGCAATAGCAAGATCTGCAGAAGCTGCAGGATTTAATGGAATTATAATACCAAAACATGGATCTGTTTATGTAAATGATGCAGTATATAAAACATCTGCAGGAGCAATAGAAAATATAAAAGTTACTATTGAAACGAATTTATCACAGGCAATAGATAAATTAAAAGAAAATAACTTTTGGGTTTATGGAACAGATATGGGAGAAGAATCCTATTCTGATACAGATCTTACAGGAAGAGTTGCAATAGTAATAGGAAACGAAGGCCGTGGTATTGGTCATAGTGTAAAGAAAAATTGCGACAAAATAATTTCCATTCCAATGAAGGGTAGTATTAATTCATTAAATGCATCTTGCGCTGCATCAATTATTATGTTTGAAGTATTAAGACAGGAAAATGAAAAAAATATATTACAAAAAAGATGAGAAATATCTTTTTGTAGATGGCTACAATATAATTAATTCTTGGGAAAAATTAAAAAATTTATCTTCACAAAATCTTGAGGACACAAGACAAAAATTAATGGACGAAATGTCTGAATTTGCAATATTTACAGGAGAATCAGTAATTCTTGTATTTGATGGCTATATGGTAAAAAAATCCCCTGGAGCAATTTATAAGTATAAGGGGATTTTAGTAGTATATACAAAAGAGTTTGAAACAGCAGATCATTTTATAGAAAAAGAACTTCATGAAATCGGAAGACTAAGACAAGTAAGAGTTGCAACTTCTGATAATGTAGAGCAACAAATGATATTATCAAGAGGTGGAACTAGAATATCTGCAAGAGAACTTGAAATAGAAGTAGAAAATGTAAAAAATAATATAAATAAGAAATCAGTAGAACTTAAAAATTCAAATCAAAAAATAAATGCAATAGATGACAAAACTCTGGAAAAATTAGAAAAGTTAAAAGAAAAAATTAATTAAATCATATTTCATTTATGTTACAAAGAGTAAATTTTCTGTAACAGAAATTTAAAACTAGCAAGTAGCTATAACTGTTATAATGTAGGTAGTTAAACTATGTTATAACAAGTGAAAAAGGTGAAATAGATGAAAAAGGGTAAAAAGGTGCTATTAATTTTATTTACTTTTCTTATAATCTTTAATTCATCTTCAATTTATGCACAAAAGTTTCAAGATACAAAGGGGCATTGGGCAGCAAGCTATGTAGATAAACTTTCAGATTCTGGAATAATGACTGGATATGATGGGAATAATTTTAAACCTGATTCTTATATTTCCAGGGCAGAATTTTATTCAGTAGTAAATCAAATGGCAGGACTAGACAAAACTTATACTGTTACGTTTTCAGATGTATCAACATCAGATTGGTTTTATAATGATGTTGCAAAGGGAATAAAGGCAGGTTATTTAACACCAACAACTGGAAATCTTAATCCAAATAAACCTATAACAAGACAAGAGGTTACAGGAATACTTGGATATATGTACAAAGTAACTCCTGATGAAAGTGTACTTAAAAAATTTAAGGATCAATCAGCAATATCATCAGATAATAGAGGATATACAGGAGCCCTTGTAAAACTTAAAATAGTAGATGGTTACGAAGACAATACTTTTAGACCAAATGCTGGCATAACAAGAGGGGAAATTTCAAAGATAATTTGTCTATTAATGGATGGCTATGGTCTTCCTGGCAAAAGAGTAGTAGTTGATAGTAAAATCAAATTTGGAGACAGAAGTCTCTACAAATAAAAAAGAGTTTTTACAAGGAAGAGCTGTAAAAGCTCTTTTTTTATTACTTAGTTTTTTCTTCTTAAACCCTGTGATATAATTATCTTGGAGGTAGTAATGGAAAAGTTTACTCAGAAGCAAAAGAAAATAGGATTAATTGCAATAATAGTAATTGCTGCATTGATCTTTATATTTATAAATAGAGGAAGATTAAATCACAATAAAGAAATTAAAAAAGAACTTACAATTGGAATAACAGATAGTGCAAAAGACTTTCATATAAGTTCACAATCAACAATGTTATGGGATGATAAAACACTATATTTTTGTGACAAATCAGGAGAACCCTTTAAGAAGATAACTAGAAAAGAAGAAAATTTAACAGTATTTTTTACAAATAATTATGCTTTTATATATGATCCAGATATTAAAAAGTTATATGAATACTCAGAGCTTGGAGAACATTTAAATACAATAAAAGTTCCAGCAGAAGTATTTAATGTAGAATACCAAAATAAAAATATAATAATACATGCAAAAAGAAATGGTACAGAATACTTATACAATTTAAAGACAGATGGAAGTCTTAATGAAGCATATAAAACAGATAATTATATATTGACCTATGATATAGAAGAGCCAAAGAAAAACTATGCAGTAACAGAAATTACAACATCGGCAAATGGATATAAAAATATCCTAACTTATGCAATAGATGGCGAGAAAAAAACTAAAGAGGCATTATCAGAAGTAGGGCTTTTTGTCTGTTCAAATAAAAAATCAACAACACTTATAACAGATAAAAATATATATAAATTTACAAAAGATGAAAATATAACAAAGAAAGTTCCAAATATAAGCGATGTAATAAGCGATGGAAATAATTTATATTTACTTCATAGTGGAATAATATCAAAGTACAATAAAAACTTAGAAGAAACAGAAAAATATATATTAGCAGCAAATGTAGAAAAAATTATAAAAGTTTCAAATTCTCTATATGCCTATGGAAAAAATGACATTGGAGGAGAAATAGGAACTAGAAATGAATTTTATACAAGACTTGGATCATCAGTAGAAAAAGTTGAAATAAATGGACTTACAATAGCTGCCTTAAAAGAAGGCCGAGTATCTATTTATAAAGTTGTAAATTCAAGAGATCATAATAAAAATACATTAAAGGATATATCTAAGGAGCAAGATAAGAAAAATGACTAGATTTACAGAAGACTTTTCAAGATATATAAGAAGTGAAGCAGGAAACTTAAATGTGCTTGGAAAAATATTAGGAATAGTAGTAATATTTATAGCAGCCTATATAATTTCAAAAGTAGTATCAGCACTAATCTCTAGAAAATTATATTCAAAATCTATGAAAAAATATAATTCATATAGTAGAATAGTGACAATAATGGAACTTATTAAAAAGATAATAAAAATTTTAATATATTTCGTTGCAATAATGACAGTTATGGAATTAATTGGAATAAAGACAACATCAATACTTGCAACAGTGGGAGTTGGATCATTAGCACTTTCCTTTGGAGCTCAAAACTTAGTAAAAGATGTAATAAATGGATTTTTTATAATAGTAGAAGATCAATATGCTGTGGGAGATTTAATAGAAATATCAGGCTTTGAAGGTCATGTAGAAGAACTTGGTCTAAGATGCACAAGACTTCGTGATTTTAATGGAATGCTTCATATAATCCCAAATGGAACTATATCAATAGTTACAAATAAACAAAGAGGCACTATGAGATCAAAAGTTGATGTTCAAATAGATATAAAAGAAGATCCAGAAGTAGTAATAGCGCTAATAGAAGAATCCCTAATAGGACTATCAGATGATCCAATAGTAATAAAAGGACCAAATGTATGGGGAATAACGCTAAATACAGAAAGAGGATATACAGTAAGTGCTGTTGCCTATTCTAGAATAACAGACAAAACAAATCTAGAGTATGAAATGAGAAAGCGAATAATAAAAATTCTAAATAAAAATAATATAAAACTTCCTCAAGTTCGAGGAAATGTAAATGAGGTGTCGTAATGTTAGAGTATGAAGTAGGAGATATTGTAACACTAAAAAAGGGACATCCCTGTGGAGCAAATGAATGGGAAATCCTAAGAACAGGCGTAGATATAAAACTAAAGTGCATAGGCTGTGAGCGAATGATTTGGGTTAGTAGAATGGACTTTGAAAAAAGAGTTAGAAAAATAAAAGAAGAAGAAAAATTTGTAAGTATAATTCATCACAAGAAAAAAGAAGACTAAGAAGTAGTTTAAAACTACTTCTTTTTAATTTATACTATAAGTATTAAAAAATAGGAGAGAAAAAGATGAAAATATTTGTAGCAGTAGATTCATTTAAAGGATCAATGGGATCAATAGAAGCAGGAACAATAATAAAAGAAGCAATAATAGAAGAAATTCCAGAAGCAGAAGTGAAAATTTCACCACTAGCAGATGGCGGTGAAGGAACAGTAAAAGCACTAGTAGATGGACTAAAGGGAAAATACATAGATGTAGAAGTACAAGGACCATTAAATGAAAAGATAATTGCAAAATACGGAGCAGTAGATAAAGTTGCAATAATGGAAATGGCAGAATCATCAGGACTGACACTAGTAGAAAAAGAAAAAAGAAATCCATTATTTACAACAACTTATGGACTAGGAGATATGATAAAAGATGCCCTAGATAAAAATTATAGAGAATTTATCATAGGAATAGGAGGATCTGCAACATCAGATGTGGGACTTGGAATGCTTCAAAGTTTGGGATTTGAATTTTTAGACAAAAATGGAAATAAAGTTGGAATATTTGGAAAAGACTTAGAAAATATAGCAGAAATAAAAGATGAAAAAGTAGACAAAAGAATATATGAATCAACATTTCAAATAGCTTGTGATGTAGATAATCCACTATTTGGAAAAAATGGAGCAGCATATATCTATGGACCACAAAAAGGAGCAAGTAAAGAAGATATAATAAAACTAGATAAATATACAAAAAACTTTTCAGAAATAGTAAAAGAAAAATACAAATTAGAAAATGAAAATATCAATGGAACAGGAGCAGCAGGAGGACTTGGATATGCCTTTAAAACATTCTTAAAAGCAGACTTAATTCCAGGAATAGAAATAATAACAGACTTCTTAAAAATAGAAGAAGAAATAAAAAGCTCAAAACTTGCAATAACAGGAGAAGGAGAACTAGATCATCAAACAATGATGGGAAAAGCACCAAGTGGCGTTGCAAAAATTGCAAAAAAATATAATGTTCCAGTAATAGCAGTAGCAGGATCCCTTGGAAAAGACGTAGAAAAAATAAATAATGAGGGAATAGACGCATACTTTTCAATAACACCAAAGCCAATGACCTTAGAAGATGCAATGAATAGCGAATTTGCAAAGAAAAATTTAAAAAGCACAATCAAGCAAATTATGAAAGTATATAAAATGTAAGGATAATATGTATTTTGGAAGGAATATATGGTTTTGTAGATATATACATTGTAATTCGGAGCATTGGGGACAATGCTCCCTACGTTTTTTAATGGAGATTTTAATATATCAAATATTTATATGTTCGGACCTTTTCGTAGGGACGCATTTCCAAGGCGTCCATTCCCATAATGTTTTATATAATAAATAAAATATGTATGTTGGAAGGAATCTATGATTGTGTGAATATGTGCATTTCAAAATGATTATTGTAAAAAAGATTTAGATGTGCGGACCTCTTTGTAGGGACGGTTGTCCCTAACCGTCCGTTTGGAATTGTATGTATTAATAGAGGAACGAATCTATGGTTTTGTAGATATATACATTGTAGTTCGGAGCATTGGGGACAATGCTCCCTACGTTTTTTAATGGAGATTTTAATATATCAAATATTTATATGTTCGGACCTTTTCGTAGGGACGCATTTCCAAGGCGTCCATTCCCATAATGTTTTTAAATAAATAAAATAAAAATGTATGTTGGAAGGAATCTATGATTGTGTGAATATGTGCATTTCAAAATGATTATTGTAAAAAAGATTTAGATGTGCGGACCTCTTTGTATGGACGGTTGTCCCTAACCGTCCGTTAGGAATTGTATGTATTAAAATGACCTTTAAATGATAAGGGTTTTAACTAATTTAAGATTATATAAATACATACATTGTATTCGGAGCATTGGGGACAATACTCCCTACTCCCTACATTTTTCAACAAAGGTTGATATCTTTTAAAATATGTTGATATATAAATAAAAAATATAAAATTATGCACAGATTATTTTAATTTTAAATACTTATAAACAAAAAGAAGACCAATTGGCCTTCTTATCTACAATTTAATTTTAACCTTATTTTTAATAGACGACTTTATCTAATATATTATTTAGATGGGCGATTGTTATGCCATAGTTTGTTATTGGTGTATTTGTATTTTTTGCCCTATTTATTCTATTCATCACATGGGATCTATTAAACATACAAGATCCACATAGTATTACTAAATCATATTTACTTAAATCTTCTGGAAAGTCATTTCCACTTACATGGATAATTTCCATATCTCCAAATTTATTTCGAAGGAGTTTTGGGATTTTTACTCTTCCTATATCTTCTTCTAGTGGAGCATGGGTGCAAGCTTCTGCTATTAGAACTTTTGAGTTTTCATTTAAACTATCTATTGCAGATGCTCCTTTTACAAATTCAAATATATCTCCCTTTGCTGCTGCAAATAATACTGAAAATGATGTTAAAAGTGATTTTTCAGGCTTATTTTCATATACATATTTAAATATTTGTGAGTCTGTAATTATTAAATCTGGATCTTTTTTTAGCATTGTAAGACTTTTTAAATACTGATCTTTTGTAGTTGATACTACTATACATTTATTGTCTAGTAAGTTTCTAATTGTTTGAACTTGTGGAAGTATTAATCGTCCCTTTGGAGCTTGTATGTCTTGTGGCATTACAAGAAGGACTAAGTCATCTTTTTTTACAAGTCTTGTTACTAGTTCTATTTCTCTATCTACTTCTTTTGTCAGTTCTTTTATTTTTAGTCTTAGTTTTTCTTTGTCGAATTTTATTGATTCTATATTATATTTTTCTTTTAAATTTTTTTCTAATTCTTTATTTTCGTAATTATTAAATACTGCAAGAAGTGGTTTATTTTTTTCTTTTAATTTATTAAGCCATTTTTCATCTAGATTATCTTCTCTTATTACTATTAGTCCAATATCTATTTTTTCGATTACTTCTTTAGTCTTTTTTTCTCTTTCTTTTCCAAGAGCAGAGTCATCGTTAAATCCTGCTGTATCAATAAATACTACTGGTCCTATTTCAAAAAGCTCCATTGCTTTATATACAGGATCTGTTGTTGTTCCTGATATATTTGATACAAGGGATATTTCTTGATTTGTCATTATATTTAAAATTGTTGATTTTCCTGCATTTGTAGGACCAAATATTCCAATGTGAAGTCTATTTGATTTTGGTGTTGTATTCATTTTTACTCCTTAAAATCTAAAGTCTCTTTCTCCATTTTGTATATTAGAAATATAGTCTGTTGCTTTTTTCTTTACTATTTCATTTGTAATATTTTCTAATTCTTTTTTGATTATTTCATCGCCAAGTTTTTTAGTTTTTTCTGTTGAATAGTCTTCTAAATATTCTTTTAATGTCATTAATGCATTTGGATGACAACAATTTACAATTTGTCCAGATTTTAGAAGTTGCATAAATCTATCTCCAGTTCTGCCTTCACGATAGCATGCTGTACAAAATGATGGAATATAACCCATTTCAAGAAGCCAGTCAACTATTTCATCTAAACTTCTTTTGTCTGATGTGTCAAATTGTGATGAGTCTTCTTCTTCTTTTACTTCTTCATGAGCATATCCACCTACTGATGTTCTTGATCCACCACTTATTTGTGATACGCCAAGTTTAAGTGCTTTTTCACGAGAAGATTTTGATTCACGTGTTGAGATTATCATTCCTGTATAGGGAACAGCAATACGAAGGACTGCAATTATATGTTCAAATATTTCATCTGAAATTGCATTTGAAAAGTCTTCTGGATTTATATCATCTGCAGGGCAAATTCTTGGTACTGAAATTGTGTGAGGTCCACAGCCGAAAGTTTCTTCTAAATGTTCTGCATGCATTAGAAGTCCTGTGAAGTCATATTTATAGGAGTTTAATCCAAACAATACACCAATGCCTACATCGTCTATTCCTGCTGTCATTGCTCTATCCATTGCCTCTGTATGGTATTCATAGTTTGACTTTGGTCCTGTTGGATGAAGCTCTTCGTAGTTTTTCTTATTATAAGTTTCTTGGAATAGTATATAAGTACCAATTCCTGCATCTTTTAATTTTTTGTAGTTTTCTATAGTTGTAGCTGCAATATTTACATTGACACGTCTTATTGCACCATTTTTGTGTTTTATATTATAAATTGTATTTATTGATTCAAGTACATAGTCAATAGGGCAGTTTACTGGATCTTCACCAGTTTCTAGGGCAAGTCTTTTATGTCCCATATCTTGAAGTGCCATTACTTCTTCAACTATTTCTTCTTGAGTTAGTTTTTTTCTGCTTATATGCTTATTTTTGTAGTGATAAGGGCAGTAAACACAGCCATTTACACAGTGATTTGATAAGTAAAGTGGAGCAAAGAGTACAATTCTATTTCCATAGAAGTTTTTTTTGATTTCTCGAGCAAGTGCCTTTGTACTTTCTTTTATTTCTTGATCTTCACATAAAAGTAGTGTTATTGCATCTCTATGAGAAATTCCCTTATAGTCTTTTGCTTTTTCTAAAATGTTTTTAATTAATTCTAAGTTGTTTTTATTTTCTTCTGCATATTCTATTGATGAAAGTATTTCTTCATCATTAATAAATTCTTCTGCTATATGTGATGTTTTATTATACATAATGACCTTCTCTCTAATCAACTTGGACAAAGTCGCCTTTATCCATTACTATTTCATAACCGATTTTTTTAAAATTACTTTTTAAAGTTTCTAAATTTTCAGCACATTCCATATTTGTATAGAGTTTATTGTCATAGAGATTGTAGTTTTCCTTTGCAAAGTCTGGGGATATATTTGGCATAAATACATTTGCTCCAACTTCTATTCCACGAACTCTTCCATTTTCTGAAAGTGTTGCAAGGGCAGTTGTTGCAGGAAGATTTGCATTTGGAAACATAATTCTAAGAATAGATAATAAATATATTGTTAAATCCACACTTCCATTTTTTTCTTTTGAAAAAACAGTATCATGTTGTGATATAAAAGGGCCTATACCTATCATTTCAGGGTTTAGATTTTTTAAAAATTTAAGATCTTTAACTAAATCTTTATTTTCTTGATAGGGAGCTCCTACCATAAATCCTGCACCTGTTTGATATTTTAATTCTTTTAAATATTTTAAGGATTTTTTTCTATTAGAAAGGCTCATTTCCTCAGGATGAAGTTTTTTATAAAGCTCATTACTTGCTGCTTCATGTCTTAATAAAAACCTATCTGCACCTGATTCTTTTAAGATTTTATAGGAATTATATTCTCTTTCTCCAATAGAAAGTGTAATGGCGCTATTTGGTGATATTTTTTTAATATTTTTTATAATATCTACTAGTATTTCATCAGTAAAATATGGATCTTCTCCTCCTTGTAATACAAAGGTTTTAAATCCTAAATCTGATGCAAATTGAACGCTTTTTAAAATATTTTCTTTAGACATTCTATATCTTTTTACATTTTTATTATCTCTTCTTATGCCACAATAATAGCAATTATTTTTACAAATATTGCTAATCTCTAAAAGACCTCTTACAAATATTTTGTTTTTGAAATATTTATTTGTAATTTTTCTAGATTCTTTAAAAAGTTTTTCTGAAAAGTCATTCTGATTATCAAGAAGATATAAAAATTCTTCTTCACTTAGATCCTTGTATTTAACTAATTTATCAACAAGATCTATCATTTTTTTGTATTTGAGTAGGCAGTTTTTACAGAAACAAGAGGAACCATACCAAGCTTTCCAGATAGTGAATTAATTCTATCTTCAGGTCCATCAACCATAACACTTATAAGAGAAATTTGTCTTTCGGCGTAGGGTATTCCCATTCGTCCAACAATAATATCTCTATATTCATGTAAATAGCCATTTACCTTTTCAACTACTTCTTCTTCACACTTATTGATTACAATAGCGATTATAGCAAGTTTGTTTTCCATCTTTTACCACCTCTTTCTTTTAATTATTCCACCTAAAAATTACAGAAAAAATCTATAATAATCAGAATGACTGTAAAATTATAACACAAAAATAGATATTAGAAAAAACTAATGATTTTAAATATTATAATAAAATAAAATGCCCTTAAATATTGACAATACATAGCTTTTAAATTATAATGTTAAAGATTCATACAGAATCCTTGCTCAATGAAACTATTGAGCCGATAGTCCATAGGGAGGTGAATGGAAATGATGAGAAATTACGAAGCTATATTTATGTTTTACCCTGATGCAGATGAGGAAAAGAAAGTTAAACACTTTGATAGATTAAAAGCTATTATTGAAGATAACGGAAAAATCTCAAACATTGACGAATGGGGAATGAGAAAGTTAGCATATGAAATTGAATACTACAAAGAAGCTTCTTACGTATTAGTAGAATTCGAAGTAGAAACTGAATCAATTAAAGAAATCGACAGAGTTTCAAAAATACTTGATACAGTTATGAGACATATGATTATTGCAGTTGAAGACTAATTGCAGTTTTTATAAGTAAAGGAGAGTTTTATGAATAATGTATGTTTAGTTGGTAGACTTACAAGGGATCCTGAACTTAGATATACTACAAGTGGTATGGCAGTTGTAAGATTTACTCTAGCAGTAGATAGACGTATGTCAAAAGAAAAACGAATGGAAGCTGAAGCTAAAAACCAACCTACAGCAGACTTCATTTCATGTACAGCATGGAATAAAACTGCAGAACTTATTGCAAATTATGTGCAAAAAGGTAGTAGACTTGGTGTAGAGGGACGTATTCAAACAGGAAGTTATGAGAAAGATGGTCAAAGAGTTTACACAACTGATGTTATTGTAAACAGTATGGAATTTTTAGATCCAGCATCACAAAGTGGTGGAATGAGACAAAACCAAGGTGGACAAAACTTTGGAAATCAATCAGGACCTGTTAATTCTGCATATAATAACAATTTTTCTCAAAACCAAAATCAAAATAATTTTGGAGGCAATAATAGCCAACAAGACGATATTGATGGGTTCTTTCCTATAGACAATGACGACATCCCATTCTAATTTAAGGAGGGTAGAAAGATGCAAAGAAGATATAGACCTAGAAAAAAAGTTTGTGCTTTCTGTCAAGATAAAGACAAAAAAATTGATTATAAAGATACTCAAACTTTAAAAAAATATGTATCAGATAGAGGAAAAATTCTTCCTAGAAGAGTTACAGGAGCTTGTGCTAAGCACCAAAGAGCAATCACTGTTGCTATAAAAAGATCAAGACAAGTTGCACTACTTCCATATAGTGCTGACTAATCATTTGATTAATCTGAATAATTATAAGAAGCCACTAGGCTTCTTTTTTTATTTAGTCTATTTCGAAAAAATTCAAAATAGATTGTATTTATCTTTTAAAGCATATATAATTTACTTATAAAATTTAGATTAGGTTGTGATTTTATGAAACTTGAAGAAGTTTTCAAAGCCCTATCTGATAAAAAGAGAAGAGATATTTTAGAGCTTTTAAAAAAGGACTCTATGAATGCAGGAGAAATAAGTAGTCATTTTAATATGAGTTCTGCAACTATTTCTTATCATTTATCTATACTTAAAAAAGCAGATTTAATTAAGGAAAAAAAGTACAAAAACTTTATATTTTATGAACTTAATGCATCTGTCTTTGAGGAATTAATATTAATATTTATGAGTTTTAAGGAGCAGGTATGAATAGACAAAAAAGAGAGAAATTATATTTTATATTATCTTTAATAGGATGTTGTGTGCCTATAATAATGGGAATATGTTTTTATAATATAATGCCTAGAGAAATGCCAGTACATTTTAATAATAGAAATATTGCAGATGATTTTGCATCTAAAGAGGTTGCTCTTTTTGTAATTCCAATATTTATAATTGCAATATTTTTATTTAGTGTTTTTATGATAAAAAAAGATCCTAAAAGACAAAATCAAAGTAATGGAATATTATATGTTTTATATGTATTTATGCCGATTATATCAATATTAACATCTTCATTTTCCATATCTTATGCTCTAGGATATAGACCAAATATTTCTATGTATATAATAAGAATTATTTCTGTATTTTTTATATCAATTGGAAATTTACTTCCAAAGACAAAGAGAAACTACACAGTTGGAATAAAAGTTCCTTGGACTTTAGATTCTGATAAAAACTGGAATAAAACACATAGATTTGCAGGATTTTTGTGGACTATTGTTGGAGTATTAACTTTATTATTTAGTTTTTTATTTGAAAAATATATGAATAATCTTTTTTTAGTAGGAGCAGTTTTAATGATTATTCTTCCCATAATATATTCTTATATTTTGTATAGAAAAGAAAGTAATATATAAAATAAAAGCTTGACCGAGGTCAAGTTTTTTCTAATTTTAAATAGATTTAGATAATAAATACTATAAGTTATTTCTTATACAAGTATTATAAGGGGATATTTCATAATACTTTAAATTTTTGGGAAAGTTGTATAAATTTAACAAGAAATTATATAAGGTTAACAGGACTTTATAATAATCAATACTAAAACAAAAATCCATTTAAAATTAAGAACAAATTAAGTATAAATATTAAGTAAAATATTATAATATCAATATACACTAATTTAATACAATATACAAGTTTAATAATAGATTATTATATTTATTATTAAAATCAATTGACTTTAGATTAAGTATGCTATATCATATCTTAAAGATAAAATTTTAGAAAGATATTACTTTTAATTTAGTGCGGGACGCTAAAAAGGTATTTGATTTAAGATAAAACTTATTTAACAATATAAGTCTATTTTCTTGCCTAATTCCTGCACGGCAAGTTTTTTTATTTAGGAGGTAAAACATGCCAAGGCATTTAATACAACCATTAGACTTTACAACAGAAGAATTCGAAGATTTATTCAGACTAGCTGATGATATTTTACTAAACCCCGTTAAATACGGTAGTGTTTGCAATGGTAAAGTATTAGCTAGTCTTTTTTTTGAACCTTCAACAAGAACTAGATTATCCTTTGAAACTGCAATGTTAAGACTTGGTGGACAAGTAGTTGGATTTGCAGATGCAAAAGTTTCTTCTACATCAAAGGGTGAGTCACTACAAGATACTTTAAGAACTGTAGAAAACTATGCAGATATTGCAGCGATGAGACATCCTAAAGAAGGAGCAGCACTGCTTGCTTCAAAGGCTATGACTAATATGCCAATTATAAATGCAGGAGATGGAGGACATCAACATCCAACTCAAACTCTAACAGATCTTATGACTATAAGACATTATAAAAAAAGATTTAATAATTTAACTATAGGACTTTGTGGAGATTTAAAATTTGGAAGAACTATCCACTCTCTTGTAAGAGCAATGAATAGATATGAAAATGTAAAATTTGTATTTATATCACCAGATGAACTAAAGATGCCAAGACAATTTAAAGAAGAACTAAGTGAGGATTCTTATAGAGAAACTTCAAATCTTTCAAGTGCCATTGAAGAATTAGATATACTATATATGTCAAGAGTTCAAAGAGAGAGATTTGTATCTGAGGAAGAGTATTTAAGACTTAAAGATTTCTTTGTACTAGATGAGGAAAAAATGAGTCTTGCAAAGGAAGATATGATAGTACTTCATCCACTTCCAAGAGTAAATGAAATAGCTACTGAAATAGATAAAGATGAAAGAGCAGTTTATTTTGAACAGGCAAAATATGGAATGTATATAAGAATGGCACTAATAATGTTTCTTTTAGATATAGAGGTGGAAAAATAATGATAAATGTTTCAAAGATAAAAAAGGGAATTGTACTAGATCATATAGAAGCAGGAGAGGGATATTGTCTATTTAAAGCCCTAAAATTAGATGAGGTTTCAGATACAGTAGTACTTATGCAAAATATCTCATCTACATCAAAGGGAAAAAAGGACCTTATAAAAATAGAAACTGATTTTCAAGTAGATTTTACAGTTTTAGGACTTATTGCACCACATACTACTGTAAACTATATTGAAGATGGTGAAAGAGTTAAAAAATTCAGAATGGAACTTCCAGAAGAAGTACATGGAATAATGAAATGTAAAAATCCAAGATGTATTACAAATTCTGAAAAAGTAGAAGATATACTATTTACATTAGTAAATCCAGATAGTAAAGAATATAGATGCGAATACTGTGATTCATTGACAAAATACGAGGGATAAAATGGCAAAAGTTTTAGAAAACATAAAAATTGACAATAATTATTATTTATTAAAGACAGATTTAAAAATGGATGTACTGCCAGGCCAATTTTTTATGCTAAGAGCTTGGGGAAATTATCCTACACTTTCAAGACCAATAAGTATTTATGATGCTAGTAATACTTTAGAGTTTTTATATGAGGTTGTAGGAGAGGGAACAAAAATACTATCACAACTAAAAGTTGGAGATGAGCTAAAAGTTGAAGGTCCCTATGGCAACTCTTTTAAAACTAAGGATATTAAAGAAATTTCTCTAGTAGGTGGTGGAGTGGGAGTTGCTCCCTTCTACTACCTTATAAAAAAATTAAAAGAAGAAAATGAAAATATAGATATAGATTTTTATATTGGAGAAAGAGAAAATCAAGAAATAGAAAATGCCTTTTTAGATTTAGATGTAAATTTAAAAATTAAAAAAGGTGGATTTATTACAGATATTTTAGAATTTGACAAAAAATTAATCTACACTTGTGGTCCAGATATTATGATGAAAAATATTACAAAACTTGCACAAGAAAATAATTGTGAAGTATATGTTTCTCTAGATAAGAGAATGGGCTGTGGAGTTGGAGCATGTCTATCTTGTACATGTAAGACAAAAGATGGAAATAAGAGATCTTGTAAAGAAGGACCTATATTTAAAGGAGGAGATATAATTGAATAGACTTAAAACTACAATATGTGGAGTGGAATTTAAAAATCCAATTATAACTGCCTCTGGTACTTATGGATATGGTAGAGAATATGAAAGATATTATGATCCAGCAGTACTTGGTGGAATATCTTCAAAGGGAATAACATATCATGCAAAAGAGGGAAATACTGGAATTAGAATATGGGAAACACCTTCTGGAATAATAAATTCTATTGGTCTTGAAAATCCTGGAATAGAAGTATTTTGTAAAGATATGATAGAAGATATGTTGCAAATTGACACAAATATCTTTGTAAATCTTGGAGGAAATACAATAGAAGAATATGTAGAAGGGGCAAAAATGTTAAATGATTTTGACTTTTTTGCAATAGAGTTAAATATATCTTGCCCTAATGTAAAAGAAGGTGGAATGGCCTTTGGAACTGATGAAGAGGCAGCTTATAGAGTAGTAAGTGCAGTAAGAAAAGTTTCAAAACATAGATTATTTGTAAAATTATCTCCAAATGTAGGAAGTATTGTAAATATTGCAAAAGCTGTAGAAAGAGCAGGAGCAGATGGAATAAGCTTAATAAATACTATTCTTGCAATGGCAATAGATGTAGATAAAATGGAAAAAGTATTTGACAATACCTATGCAGGTCTATCAGGACCAGCTGTAAAGCCAATAGCCCTTAGAATGACACATGAAGTGTGCAAAAATGTAAATATACCTGTAATAGGAATGGGCGGAATTACAACAGGTATAGATGCAATAGAGTTTATTTTAGCAGGAGCATCAGCAGTTCAAGTTGGAACAGCAAACTTTATGAATCCAAGAGCAGTTTTAGAAATAAAAGATCAAATGGTAGAATATTTAGATAATAAGGATAAAAGTGTAGATGAAATAAGGGGATTAGTATAAAATAAAATAAATTTTTTTATAAAATAAATATTTCTTATAGAACAAAACTCTTCATATTAAGAGTAGAATTAATATATTCAAATATTGTAAAATTAAGGAAGTCTTTGAAAACTTCCTTTTTAATTTTAAGAAATTTTCCCCAAATTTTCACGAAATTGTGTATAATGATATTAAGAGTAAGTTCAAATTATATATTTTTCTTTAGAACTTAATATTTTGTAAATAAATGTTTATTATCTACACATTTATAATAAAAAATTTGCAAAAGTGTTTAAGTTTTAGTATAATGTATAAAATCTGATGAGGTGAGATGATGAGTTTTTCATCCTCTGTAAAAAATGAAGTTGCTAGAAAAAAGTTGTCAGACATTTGTGATATGACAGCTGAGTTATCTGGTATGCTTCCAATGTGTGGAGCATTAAAATTCAATCAATTTCAAATAGTTACTTTAAGCTTTAATACAGAAAATGCATCTGTTGCTAGAAGGATATTTACTTTTTTAAAGAGATATTATTCTGAAGATGTAGAAGTAGTAGTAAGTAAAAGTAAGCAGCTGAAGAAAAATAATATTTATTCAGTAATCCTAAAAGATGGTAGTGCAGTAAAGACACTCCTTTATGATTCAGATTTCATTAAGGATGAAAACGTATTTATGCCGAATTATAAGCCATTTTTCCTACTTGAAAGTGATTGTTGTAAAAGATCATATATAAGAGGTGCTTTTTTAGGAGCAGGATCTATATCTAATCCAGAGAAGTCCTACCATCTTGAATTTGTATCTAATAATGAAGAACACGCAAAATTTCTATCTAGTTTAATAAATAGCTATAATTTAAATTCTAAGATAATTAAAAGAAAAGAAAATTATGTTATATATTTAAAAGAAGCAGAACAAATTTCAGACCTACTTGCAATTATTGGGGCTACAAACTCAGTGCTTGAATTTGAAAATATTCGAGTAGTTAAGTATATGAAAAATAGAGTAAATAGGATAGTTAATTGTGAAACAGCTAATTTAAACAAAACTGTAAATGCCTCTGTAAAACAGGTTAATGATATACTTTATATTAAAGAATCAATAGGACTTAACAGTTTACCTGAGCCTTTAAGAGAAGTAGCAGTACTTAGGGTGGAAAATAGAGATTCTAGTTTGAAAGAAATTGGAGAAATGCTTGATCCACCAGTTGGCAAGTCGGGGATTAATCATAGATTAAACAAAATAAAAAAAATCGCAAGTAAGTTAAGGAGTGAACAGGATGATTTCAAAAACAGTAACGCTAAAAAATGAAGATGGTTTACATGCAAGGGCTGCAGCACTATTTGTTAGAACAGCTAATAAATATGGTTCTGAAATCACTCTACAGGCACATGGAGACAGTGTAAATGGCAAAAGTATTATTGGTATTATGTCCCTTGGCGCTTTTTGTGGAGAAGAAGTAATAATAAGTGCTTTAGGTACAGATGAAGAAGAAGCCGTTGAAAGTTTAGTAAATTTAGTAGAAAATAATTTTATAGAAATTTAGCAGCTTAGAGTTTTAATAGTTAACTATTAAAGCTCTTTTCAATTTATAGATATGTGGAGGTAAAAGTGAAAGATTTTGTTCATTTACATGTCCATAGTGAATATTCTCTTTTAGACGGATCTGCAAAAATTCAGGAGCTTCCAAAAAGAGCTAAAGAACTTGGAATGAATGCAATAGCTTTAACAGATCATGGAAATATGTATGGAACTATAGCTTTTTATAAAGCTTGTAAAGAAGAGGGGATAAAACCCATCTTAGGATGTGAAGTATATGTTTGTGATGGAGATTATTTAAAAAAAGACAAAAACTCTAAAAGATACCATTTAATACTTCTTGCAGAAAATAATATTGGATATAAAAATCTTATGAAGATAGTATCTGAGGGATTTGTAAATGGATATTATTATAAGCCAAGAGTAGATAAAAATATTCTTAGAAAATATAGTGAAGGTATTATTGCATCAAGTGCCTGTCTTGGAGGAGAGGTACAAAGAAAGTTAAATTATGGAGAATATGATTCTGCTAAGGAATCTGCAAAAGAATATGAAGAGATTTTTGGAGAAGGAAATTTTTATTTAGAACTTCAAAATCATGGCATAAAAGAGCAATTAAGTGTAAATAAGGATCTTGAAATCTTAAGTAAAGAGACGAATATTCCACTTATTGCAACAAATGATGTTCATTATTTAAATAAAGAAGATGCAAAGGCCCATGATGTGCTTTTATGTATTCAAACGGCTAAGGTTGTATCTGAAGAAAACAGAATGAAATTTGAAACAGAAGAATTTTATTTAAAAAGTAAAGAGGAAATGTATGAGCTTTTTTCAAATAATGAGGAAGCTCTATTAAACACGCAAAAAATTGCAGATAGATGTAATGTAGATATTTCTTTTCATGAATTACA
The DNA here is from genome assembly GCF_017874395.1 of Peptoniphilus stercorisuis. Classification (GTDB taxonomy): domain Bacteria; phylum Bacillota; class Clostridia; order Tissierellales; family Peptoniphilaceae; genus Anaerosphaera; species Anaerosphaera stercorisuis. Next base: position 42,286 of record NZ_JAGGLJ010000003.1, read on the forward strand.
TCTTCCAAAATTTGATATTCCACAGGGATATACAAATATTACTTATTTAGAAAAACTTGTAAAAGAAGGTTTAAGTAAAAGATATCCTGAAATTACAGATGAAATTAAAAAAAGATATGATTATGAATTTAATACAATTGTAAATATGGGATATGTAGATTATTTTCTAATAGTTTGGGACTTTATAAGATTTTCTAAAGAAAATGGAATAGAAGTAGGACCAGGACGTGGTTCTGCAGCAGGATCTATAGTATCTTATGCTCTTGAAATAATAGATATTGATCCTTTAGAATTTGATCTTCTATTTGAAAGATTTTTAAATCCTGAAAGAGTTTCAATGCCAGATATTGATATAGACTTTTGCTATGAAAGACGTGAAGAAGTAATTGAGTATGTAATAGAAAAATATGGAAGTGACAATGTAGCACAAATTGTTACCTTTGGTACAATGGCAGCAAGAGGGGCAATAAGAGATGTAGGTCGTGCACTTGATTTAAGTTATGGAAGAGTAGATTATATAGCAAAACAAATACCCTCAGAGCTAAATATGACTATTGAAAAAGCACTTAATATATCAGAGCCTCTAAAGAAGGAATACAATGAAGATATAGAAGTTAAAAATCTAATAGATACAGCTTTAAAAGTAGAAGGACTTCCTCGCCATACATCAACTCACGCAGCAGGAGTAGTTATTTCAAAAGATCCTTTGACAGAATATGTTCCACTTACAAGAAATGGAGATATTATTGCAACTCAATTTAATATGATTGAGCTTGAGGAATTAGGTCTTTTAAAGATGGATTTTTTAGGGCTTAGAACTTTAACTGTATTAAGAGATGCTTTAGAATTAATAGAAAAAAATCATAATAAAAAAATTGATTTTTCAAAAATAGGTTTAAATGATAAAGATGTGCTTTCTATGTTTGCAAGAGCTGAAACTCTAGGAGTATTTCAATTTGAGTCCTCTGGAATGAGAGCCTTTTTAAGAGAGCTTCGTCCCGATGCCTTTGAAGACTTAGTAGCAGCAAATGCACTTTTTAGACCAGGACCTATGAACCAAATTCCGAAATTTATAGAATCAAAACACAATCCATTGAAAATTTCATATATTCATGAAAAACTTGAGCCGATTTTAGATGTAACTTATGGCTGTATTGTATATCAAGAGCAGGTCATGCAAATAGTTCAACAAATTGGTGGATATTCTCTTGGACGAGCAGACCTTGTAAGACGTGCTATGTCTAAGAAAAAAATGGATGTAATGGAAGAGGAAAGACATAATTTTATATATGGTAAAATAGATGAAAATGGAGATGTTATTTGTTGTGGAGCTATTGAAAATGGAGTAGATGAAAAATCAGCAAATGAAATTTATAATTTAATGATTGATTTTGCAAATTATGCTTTTAATAAATCTCACTCAGTAGCCTATGCAGTAGTAGCTTATAGAACAGCTTATTTAAAATATTACTATCCAAAGGAATTTATGGCAGCACAGATTTCTTCTTATATGGGAAATTCTGATCAAGTTGCTCTTTATATAGAGGAGTGTAAAAGACTTGGTATAGAAATACTCCCGCCAGATATTAATAAGTCCTATAAAAAATTTACAACAGAAAAGGGGAAAATTAGATTTGGTCTAAAGGCTGTAAAAAATCTTGGAGAAAATTTAATAGATGAAGCAGTTAGATTAAGAGAAAAAGACGGAAAATTCACATCACTTGAAGACTTTGTAAGAAGAGTTTCAAAGGAAAAATCTTCAGCAATGAATAAAAGAGCCATAGAGTCTTTAATAAAATGTGGAGGATTTGACTCTCTTGGAGGAAATAGAGCACAGTATTTAGCAATTTATGAAAAGACTATATCAAATATTACAAATAATATAAAAAATAATATAGAAGGACAATTTTCACTATTTGACTCCTTTGACAAAAAAGAGGAACTGCCAAAACTTAAAGACTTTAACAAAAAGGCAAAACTTGAAATGGAAAAAGAAATAGCTGGAGTATATATTTCAGGCCATCCACTAGAGCCCTATGCTGCAGCACTTAAAACTCTTTCTACAACAAATACTATAAGTTTAAATGATTCTTTTAAATCTGGTAAAATAAATAAAGATGTATTTGTAAAAATAGCAGGTCTTATTAAGACAAAAAGAACTATGATTACAAAAAATAAAAAGATGATGGCCTTTGCCACATTAGAGGATTTATATGGAATTGTAGAACTTATAATATTTCCAAATACTTTTATAAAATATCAAGAACTTATTAAAGAAGGAGAAGTTGTCCTAATTAAAGGTCATGCTCAAGGGTCTGAGGTAGAAGATGCAAAAATTATAGTAGATTCTATATCATCTTTAAATAAATCTTCAGATAAAAGGGTATTTTTAAAGATAAGTTCAATGAATAATACAATACTTGTAGATAATATAAAATCAATACTTAAAGATTATAGGGGAGATACTCCTGTAGTATTATTTGCAGAGAATGATAAAAAATCCTATGGTACAGAAAAAACACTTTGGATAAATGAAGAGAAGTTTAATGAACTTAAAATAGAACTTTTAAATTTATTAGACAATGATCCAAATAGAATAATATTAAAGTAGGTGACTTATGGAAAAAATTGCAATATTAACAAGTGGAGGAGATGCTCCAGGAATGAATGCTGTAATAAGATCAGTTGTAAGAACAGCAATCTATGAAGGAGCAGAGATTTATGGAGTAGAGGGCGGATATGAAGGCCTTATAGATGGAAAACTTACAAGATTATATGAATCATCTGTTGCAGATATAATCCAAAGAGGTGGCACGATTCTTGGAACTTCAAGATCTACAAGATTTAAAACAGATGAAGGATTTAAAAAGGCAATACAAGTATTAGAAGTATTTGGAATAAAAAAAGTCATAGTTGCAGGAGGAGATGGCTCATTAAGAGGGGCATTAAAATTATCTCAAGCAGGAATAGATGTAGTTGGGATTCCACTTTCAATTGATAATGATCTGGGATATACTGATTATACTATTGGATTTTTTACAGCAGTTGAAACTGCAACAGAGGCAATCTCTAGAATTCGTGATACAACAGAAGCTCATGGACGTGCAAATATTGTAGAAGTTATGGGACGAAATTGTGGAGATATAGCACTTTATTCTGGACTTGCAGGTGGTGCAGAAAGTATAATTGTACCTGAGAGAAAAGACGATATAGAAGAAATCATAAAAAAAGCAATAGTAACTAGAAATAGAGGCAAAAAATATCATATAATAGTAATGGCAGAAGGTGCTGGAGATACTAATGAGTTTGCAAAGGAATTTGAAAAACTTACTGGAATAGATACTAAAGTTACAGTTCTTGGATATATTCAAAGAGGTGGAAGTCCAAATATTGTAGATAGAATGTTAGGTTCTACAATTGGAAACAAGGCAGTAACAGAAGTATTAAAAGAAAACTCAAGTTTTGCAATAGGATATACTAATGGAAAAGTAAAAGTTTTTGATCTTGAAGAAGCACTTAGCATAGATAAAGTATTTAATGACGAAATTAACGAAGTAGTAAAGGCAATTTCTATCTAGATTGAGTAAGGAGGAAAAAAGTGAAAAAGACTAAAATTGTATGTACAATTGGTCCTGCAAGTGAAGATGAAGAAGTTTTAAGACATCTTATAGAAGAAGGTCTTGATGTAGCAAGGCTTAACTTCTCACATGGAACACATGAAGAACATAAGAAAAAAATAGAAACTATTAAAAAATTGAGAAAAGAATTAAATCGTCCAATAGCTATTATGCTAGATACTAAGGGACCAGAAATAAGACTTGGCGATTTTAAAGACAAAATGGTTCTAGATTTAAAAGATGGTGACAAATTTACATTAACTACAAGAGATATTATAGGTGATGAAAATATAGTTTCAGTATCTTATAAAGATCTTCCAAAGGATTTAAAAGTTGGATCAAAAGTTCTTATAGATGATGGACTAGTAGGACTTGTAGTAGAAAGCATTGAAGATACAGAAATCTACACAATAGTAGAAAGTGGTGGAAATATTTCATCTCATAAGGGAGTAAATGTTCCAAATGCACATATTAAATTACCAGCACTTACAGAAAAAGATAAATCAGATATATTATTTGGTATAGAAAATGATATAGACTTTATCGCTGCATCTTTTATAAGGACAAAAGACGATGTGCTTGGGATCAGAAAAGTCCTAGAGGACCAAGGAAACTATAACATCAGAATAATATCTAAAATAGAATCAAGACAAGGTCTTGAAAATATAGATGAAATCATAGATGCATCAGATGGAATAATGGTAGCAAGAGGAGATCTTGGTGTTGAAATAGCAACAGAAGAAGTACCTATTGCACAAAAGGAAATTATAAAAAAATGTAATCTTGCATCAAAGGCAGTAATTACTGCAACACAAATGTTAGATTCAATGATTAGAAATCCACGTCCTACAAGAGCAGAGGCAAATGACGTTGCAAATGCTGTACTTGATGGAACAAGTGCTGTAATGCTTTCAGGGGAATCTGCAAATGGAAAATATCCAGAACTTGCAGTTAAAACAATGAGAAGAATAGTAGAAGTTACAGAAAGCTCCTTTGATTATAGAGAACTTTTAATTAGAAGAATAGAAAGTGTATCTAATACAACAACAAATGCCATAGGAAAAAGTACTTGTACTCTTGCAAGAGAACTTGAAGCAAGTGCAATAATAACAGCAACTACATCAGGATATACTACAAGATCAATTTCTAAATTTAGACCAGAATCTAAAATAATTGCAACAACAACATCAGAAAAAGTAAGAAGACAATTATCACTAGAATGGGGAATAGAATCAATACTTGTTCCAGCACTTACTAATACAGATGATGTAATAGAAAATTCAATAGAAATGGCACTTAAAGAAAATCTTGTAAAACCAGGAGATACAGTAATATTAACAGCAGGAGTTCCAGTTGGACTTGCAGGCTCTACAAACCTTATAAAAGTTCAAACAATTGCAGAAATATTATGTAAGGGAACAGGACTTGGAAAAGAAGTAATAACTGCAAAGGCAGTAGTAGTAGAAAAAATTGAAGATTTAATAAAAGACTTTAAAGATGGAGATATAATAGTAACTTCATCAACAGATAGAGATATTATAAAATATGTAGAAAAAGCATCAGGAATAATTGCAGAAACAGCAGGATATACATCTCATGCAGCAGTAACAGGTGTTACACTTGAAATACCAACAATAGTTGGAGCTCATAATGCTAAATCTGTAATTAAAACAGGTGATATAATAACACTTGATCCAACAGATGGAACAGTTAAAAAAGGTCTTTAATATAAAAAGCATCTCCTAAGGAGATGCTTTATTTTTCGAAATTTATAAAATCATTTTGGATATTATCTATAAGATATTTGTCATCTTTTTTTATAATAGTAAACTCTTGAGTATTTTTATAATCAGTTTTTATATTATTTTTAAGTTCAATATGAAGTTCATAATCCACCTTGTAAATATCCTGTGAGACTTTTTCAATAGAGACAATATCAACACTAGATTTTTTAATATTATTGATTTTTAGGTTAAAATTTGGAAGATTTCTATTTACAATCAAGTCATTTAAACAATTTAAACTAATTAAATCTCTATAGTTATTAAAATATTTAACAGAATCAAAGGAATTTTCATTTTCAATTTCTTTATTTGTTTGAATATCAAGATAAATTGTAGTAGAAGACTTTTCAATATCTTCTTTAATTTCAGCAATATCATCATTAGTAAAATACATCTGATCATAATAAGTATTTAAAAAAGAGTTTATTAAAGCTTCCTTTTCATCTCTATTACAAGAGACTAAAAAAACAAAGGAAAATAAAGTTATAAAAATAATTAATAATTTTTTCTTTTTCATAAAATCACCTCGAAAAAAATCTAAATTATTGAACTTAATATCACTATATCACAATAAATAAATATTATTAAATAAAGGGAATATTTAAATTAAATGAAGTATCACAAAAAATGACTAAATATAATGTATAATCACAGTATAAATAGAGTATATATAAAATATAAGATAAAATTAAATTAATATAAATTATCAGGAGGTAATTATGCAAGATTTTATTTTTGAAGTAAGTACTAAAATTCTCTTTGGAAGAGATAATTTAAAAAAACTATCAAAAGAAATAAAAGCACATGGAAATAAAGTTTTAATTTGTTATGGAGGAGGTTCTGTAAAAAGATCAGGACTATATGACAAAATAGTAGCAAATTTAAAAGAAAATAATATAGAATACAAAGACCTTGCAGGAATAGAGCCAAATCCTAGAATAGAATCAGTAAAAAGAGGAATAGAAATAGTAAAAGAAAATAATATTGATTTTATACTAGCAGTAGGTGGAGGATCAGTAATAGACTGTGCAAAACTTGTAGCAGCAGGAGCAAAAATTGAAGCAGATCCTTGGAAAATAGTCCTTGGAGAAGAAAGAGTAAGAGAAGCTCTACCAATAGGAGCAATCCTTACAATTGCAGCAACAGGCTCAGAAATGGATAATTTATCAGTAATTTCAAATATGGATACAAAGCAAAAATTAGCTTGGGGATCAAAATATGTACTTCCAAAATTTGCAATTATGAACCCAGAATACACTTATACAGTTCCAAAATATCACACAGCAGCAGGCTCTGCAGATATAATGAGTCATACAATGGAAAACTACTTCTCATTAAATGATGGATGCTATATGCAAGATAGAATGTCTGAAGGAATACTAAAGACAGTAATAAACTATGGACCAATTGCCTATAATGATCCAGAAAATTACGAAGCACGTGCAAACTTAATGTGGTCAAGTTCTTGGGCAATAAATGGACTATTGGGATCAGGAAAATCAACAGCTTGGTCAGTTCATGCAATGGAACACGAACTATCAGCATATTATGATATAACACATGGAGTAGGACTTGCAATCTTAACACCAAGATGGTTAAGACATGTATTAAATGATGAAACAGTAGAAAAAATTGCAACATTTGGAAAAAATGTCTTTGAAATAGAAGAAACATCTGATAGATTTGAAGATGCAAATAAAGCAATAGATGCACTTCACAAATTCTTTAAAGAAGAACTTAATATCCCAATGACACTAAAAGAAATTGGAATAGACGAAACACATCTAAGAGAAATGGCAGATGCTACAATAACACATAATGGTGGAAATATTATGGGATTTGTAGAACTATCATCAGAAGATGTATATGAAATATTTAAAGAAAGTTTATAATTAAATAAAGGGCTAAGTAATTAGCTCTTTTTTACATAAAAGAGTAAAAATAAAGTTTAATATTAAAAATTTAAAAGGGTATAAATAATATATCAGTTTAAATAAATAATTGTTTTTTAGGAGGTAATTATGCAAGATTTTATATACCAAGTAGATACTAAAATACTATTTGGTCATGATCAACTTAGAAACCTGTCTAAGGAAATAAAAAAATATGGTAATAGAGTACTTATTTGTTATGGTGGTGGAAGCATAAAAAAATCTGGTCTTTATGATAAAGTTATAAAAGAATTAGAAGAAAATGATATCTTTTATAAAGAGCTATGGGACATAGAGCCAAACCCTAGAGTAGAATCAGTAAAAAGGGGAGTAGAAATAGTAAAAAAACATAGCCTAAACTTTATACTTCCAGTAGGTGGAGGATCAGTAATAGACTGTGCAAAACTTGTAGCAGCAGGAGCAAAAGTTGAAACAGATCCATGGAAGATAGTTATTGGAGAAGAAATTGTAAAAGAAGCACTACCAATAGGAGCAATACTTACAATTGCAGCAACAGGCTCAGAAATGGATAAAGCATCAGTTATAACAAATGTTAAAACAAAGCAAAAACTAGGCTGGGCATCAAAACATGTACTTCCAAAATTTGCAATTATGAACCCAGAATACACATATACAGTTCCAAAATATCACACATCAGCAGGAGTAGCAGACATAATGAGTCATACAATGGAAAACTACTTCTCACTAAATGATGGATGCTATATGCAAGATAGAATGGCAGAAGGCATATTAAAAACAATGATAAAATATGGACCAATAGCTTATAATGATCCAGAAAACTACGAAGCACGTGCAAATATAATGTGGTCAAACTCATGGGCGATAAATGGACTATTGGGATCAGGAAAATCAACAGCTTGGTCAGTACATGCAATGGAACACGAACTATCAGCCTACTATGACATAACTCATGGAATAGGACTTGCAATCTTAACACCAAGATGGTTAAAACATGTGCTAAATAATGAAACAGTAGAAAAAATAGCAACATTTGGAAAAAATGTATTTGAAATAGAAGAAACATCTGACAAATTTGAAGATGCAAATAAAGCAATAGATGCACTATATAAATTCTTTAAAGACGAAATGCATATACCAATGACACTTCAAGAGCTAGACATAGATGAAACACATCTAAGAGATATGGCAAAAGCTACAATAAGACATAAAAATGGACCAATAAAAGGATTCCAAACACTACAAGAAGAAGATGTATATGAAATTTATAAAATGAGTCTTTAAGTATCATTCTTGAAATTTATAAAATTAATAGTTAATATAAGAGTTGGGATTAATTCCTAACTCTTATTTATTAGGTGGTAAAAAATGAAAAAATACATAATGGCAATAGATTCAGGAACAACTTCAAATAGATGTATAATATTTAATAAAAAAGGTGAAATAGTATCATCATCACAAAAAGAATTTAAACAATACTTCCCACAACCAGGATGGGTAGAACAAGACGCAGACGAAATATGGTCAAATCAAATAGGCGTCTGTGTAGAAGCAATAAACAAAGCAAATATAAAAGCAGAAGAAATCTCATCAATAGGAATAACAAACCAAAGAGAAACAACAATAATTTGGAACAAAAAAACAGGAATACCAATATATAATGCCATAGTATGGCAATGTAGAAGAACATCAAACTACTGTGACGAGCTTAAAAACAAAGGCTATACAGAAAAAATAAAAGAAAAAACAGGACTATTAATAGATGCCTACTTTTCAGCAACAAAAATCAAATGGATACTAGAAAATGTAGAAGGAGCAAAAGAACAAGCAGAAAAAGGCGAACTACTCTTTGGAACAGTAGATACATGGCTAATCTATAAACTAACAGGAGGAAAAACTCACGCAACAGACTACTCAAATGCCTCAAGAACAATGCTCTATAATATAAACGAGTTAAAATGGGACGAAGAAATATTACAACTATTAGAAATTCCAAAAGAAATACTACCAGAAGTTAGAAACTCATCAGGAAACTTTGGAAAAGTAATAGCAAAATACTTCGGAGGAGAAATAGAAATAACAGGAGTAGCAGGAGATCAACAATCAGCACTATTTGGACAAATCTGCCTAGAAGAAGGAGAAGCAAAAAACACCTATGGAACAGGAGCCTTCCTTTTAATGAATACAGGTAGAAAAAAAATAGAAAGTAAAAAAGGACTACTAAGCACAATAGCTTGGGGAATAGATGGGAAAATAACCTACGCACTAGAAGGATCAATATTTGTAGCAGGATCAGCAGTACAATGGCTAAGAGATGATTTAAAAATAATAGACTCATCAGAAGACTCCGAATATATGGCAACAAAAGTAGAAGATACAAATGATTGCTATATAGTACCAGCCTTTACAGGACTAGGAGCACCATACTGGGACCAATACGCAAGAGGAACAATAGTAGGACTAACAAGAGGAGTAAACAAATACCATATAATACGAGCAACACTAGAATCAATAGCATTACTATCACAAGACGTACTTCATGTAATGGAAAAAGAATGTAATGGCAAACTTAAAAAATTAAAAGTAGATGGAGGAGCATCAGCAAATAACTTTATGATGCAATTTCAATCAGACATAACAAATACAAAAGTAGTACGTCCAAAACTACTAGAATCAACAGCAAGAGGAGCAGCCTTTTTAGCAGGAATACACTCAGGATTTTGGACAATAGAAGAAATACAAGAATTAGAAAAAGATGCAAGAATATTCATACCAAAAATGTCAGAAGAAGAAAGAAATAAAAAAATAAAAAGATGGCATAGAGCAGTAGAATATTCAAAAAATTGGGCAAAAGAAGACTAAGTGAGTTTAAACTCACTTTTTATTTTGGAGAAATAGGTGGAAAATGAGAAAATGGTCTAAAATAAACAAAGAATTTAAAAACTTAAGAGCAAAATCAATGGAAAAAACAATAGATATAGGAATTACAAGCTATAGAAAAGCCCATGAGAATGCAGGAAGAGGATATATAAGAATAAATGGAATAGAAATTTTAAACGCCTGCACACTTTCAAAAAATATAGAAATGAATAAAAGAGAAAAAGAAAATAAAAATATAGAAATAGACAAAAACCTATTAGAAAAAGAAAAATTAAACTTAAAAAACAATTTACTTTATGAAGACTACAATAAAGAAGAATTAGAAAACATTGCAAAAAATAGATTAATATATGAAATATCTGAAAAAGAATTATTAAAAGAAAATATATATGACGAACTAGACTTAGTTTATTCTATAGAAGAATTTTTAAATATGAATATACAAGAAGCGATAAAAAGTAAAAATAACTTAATAAATATCTTTTACTTAATAGATAGACGAGTGGGAAAAAGAACTCTTAAAACAATAGAAAAAGAAATAGAAGAAAAAGATGAATTAGTAAAAAATATATATAAACTAAGATGTATCAAGGAAAATATTGTGTAATCAAATATATCATTCAAAGATAATTATAATACATATCATTTAAATTGACGCCTTGGAAATGCGTCCCTACGCTAACATTGTGTATTGTAAGGAGCGTTGTCCCCAACGCTCAGCATACAACGTATGTATTTAAATAATAAAAAATTAGTTTCAAATGTATTTTTTGAAAATATCCCCCGACGTAGGGAACTCTCTCCGAGAGGTCCGAACAAATAAATCATTTTACAATAATCATTTTATAATGTATATATTTACACAATCATAGATTTAAAAAATAAAAAAGGAGAATAAAAATGATTGGATATGCTTGTTTACCAGTAGGATTTAGAGACTATTCATTTAAAAAAGTATTAAAGAAAAATCTAAACTACGAAAACTTAAAAATAGCAATAAAAAACAACCTAAACTCATTAGACAAAATATTAGAATACAATATTGAAAATAATATTAAACTATTTAGAATATCATCAGATTTAATACCCTTTGGCGACAAAGCCTTAGAATACATTGACTGGAAAAAAGAATTTAAATGTGAATTTGAGAAAATAGGACAAAAAATTAAAGAAAACAACCTAAGAGTATCATTTCACCCAGGGCAATATACAGTTCTAAACTCACCAAAAGAAGAAGTTGTAAAAAATACAACAATGGATCTAAAATATCATTGCAATGTACTAGATCTTATGAACTTAGACAAAAACCATAAAATAATATTACACGTAGGTGGAGTATATGGAAATAAAGAATTAGCCACAAAAAGATTTATAGAAAACTATAAAAAACTAGATACAAATATAAAAAATAGACTAGTAATAGAAAATGATGATAAATCTTATAATGTAGATGACCTTTTATATATTAATTCACAAATAGAAATACCACTTGTATTTGACAACCTTCACAATGAAATAAATCCAGCAAAAACAAAAAGAAATGAAGAAGAAATAATAAAAATATTTGCAAAAACTTGGAAAAAAAGTAACGGAAAACAAAAAACACATTACTCACAACAAGACAAAAACAAACAAATAGGATCACATTCAAAAACCATAGATATTTTAGAATTTAAAAAATATTATGAAAAAATAGACCAAGAAATAGACATAATGCTAGAAGTAAAAGACAAAGACCTATCATCAATAAAAATTAATAATCTATTTAAAAATCATGTAAAATATTTAGAAAAAGAATGGGCAAAATATAAATACAATATACTAGAACATAGTCCAAAAAACTATTTTGAAATAAGAGAACTATTAAAAGACAGGCAAAACTATAATATCTTAGAATTTTATGAACTAATAGACAGCTCCTTAGAAAAAGAAATAGAAAAAAATAACTTTATAAATAGTTCAGATCATGTTTGGGGATACTTTAAAAAAATAGCAGAAGAAAAAGAAATAGAAAAATATCAAAGATACAAAGAAAAATATTTAGAAAATAAAATAACTATAAAACCAATAAAAAAATATCTTTTACAACTCTCAGAAAAATATAAAAGTGAGTATCTATTAAAATCCTATTACTTTAATATATAAAACATTATGGGAACAGATGCCTTAGAAATGCGTCCCTACATTATGTAATCAAATTAAACTTTTGATATATATAATATCTCCGACGACGTAGGGAACTCTCTCCGAGAGGTCCGTACATCTAAATCTTTTTTACAATAATCATTTTACAACATATGTATTTACACAACTATGGATTAGTTGAAATGTATATCATTCAAAGATTGTTATAATGCATACCATTTAAACGGACGGTTAGGGACAACCGTCCCTACAAAGAGGTCCGTACATCTAAATCTTTTTATCATTATTATATATACACAACCATAAATTTCTTAATATTCCATAATATAACAATTATTTGTTTTTAAAAATCTTAAAATTTGATATTATATAAGCAGGTGAAAAAAATGATACTTATAAAAAACATAAGGCTTGAAAAAGACAATATGAAAGCCCTAAAGAAAAAAATTTCAAAAGAATTGAGAATAGACGACAACTTTAAATTTGAAATCTATAGAAAATCAATAGATGCAAGACGTGGAATAGTCTATAACTATCAAGTGCTAGTAGATGTAGAAATTCCAGAGAAAAAACTTGCAAAAATAAAAAACGCATCATACTTTGAAGAGAAAAACTACGAAATACTTCCACCCTACAAAGACAAAACAATTACAGTAGTAGGCTTTGGACCAGCAGGAATATTTTGTTCATATATACTTGCAAAATATGGCTACAAACCAGTAATAATAGAACGTGGAAAAGACGTAAAAAATAGACAACTAGACATAGCAGAATTTTTCAGAAGTGGAAAACTAAACGAAGAATCAAATATCCAATTTGGAGAAGGAGGAGCAGGAACATTCTCCGATGGAAAACTAACAGCAAGATCAAAAGACTTTAGACAAAGAGAAGTCTTAAAAATCCTAGTAGAAAATGGTGCTCCAAAAGATATAATGTACGAACAAAAACCTCATATAGGAACAGACATACTGATGAATGTTATGAAAAATATGAGACAATATATAATATCAAAAGGTGGAGAAATTCATTTTGAAACTAAAATGCAAGACTTAATAATAGAAAATGAATTAGTAAAAGAAATAAAAACAAACAATGGAAACTTTTCATCAGATGTATATATACTTGCACTAGGACACTCAGCAAGAGATACATTCTATATGCTAAAAGACAAAATTGAAATGGAAAACAAACCCTTTGCCGTAGGATTTAGAATAGAACATCCACAAAAAATGGTAAACAAATCTCAATATAAAATAGAAGAAGAATCACTTCCAAAAGCAAGTTATATGCTAACATATCAAGCAGAAAAATATAATAAAGGAGTATATACATTTTGTATGTGCCCAGGAGGATATGTAGTCAATGCATCATCAGAAGAAAAAAGGCTTTGCGTAAATGGAATGAGCTACCATGCAAGAGATGGAAGAAATGCAAACTCAGCAATAATTTGCACAATAGATGAAAATATATATGGTAAAAACCTATTAGACGGAATAAAATTCCAAAGAGAAATAGAAGAAAAAGCCTTTAAACTAGGGGGCGAAAACTTCTTTGCACCAGTTCAAAAAATAAAAGACTTCTTAGAAAATAAAGAAACAAAAGAACTAGGAAGCGTAGAGCCAACAGTAAGACCAGGATATACACTATCAAAACTAAACAATATATATCCAGAAGAAATAACAAAATCAATTCAAGATGCAATAATAAATATGGACAAAAAACTCCATGGATTTGCACTAGAAGAAGGAATACTAACAGGCGTAGAAGCAAGATCATCATCACCAGTAAGACTTCTTAGAAAAGAAAACTTACAATCAACAAAACTAAACAACTTATATCCCATAGGAGAAGGTGCAGGATATTCAGGAGGAATAGTCTCATCAGCCATAGATGGAATAAAAGCTGCAGAAAAAATCATAAAAGGAGAATAAAATGTCATTAAATATAGTTTTTTATGAACCAGAAATTCCATTTAATACAGGAGCAATAGCAAGAACATGTGGCCTGACAAATACAAGCCTTCATCTAATAGAGCCGCTGGGATTTTCAATAGATGACAAACATCTAAAAAGAGCAGGACTAGACTACTGGCATCTAGTAGATATAAATGTATATAAAAACTTTGAAGAACTAAGAGAAAAATACAAAGACAGTACATTTTACTATGCAAGCACAAAATCAGACAAAAAATACACCGACGTAAAATTCAAAGATGGCGACTTTATAGTATTTGGACCAGAAACAAGAGGATTGCCAGAAGACTTAATCTTTAGTAATATTGATACAGCAATAAAAATACCAATGTTAAAAGACTTTGGAAGAAGTTTAAACCTTTCAAACTCAGCAAACATAATTTTATTTGAAGCACTTAGACAACTAGACTTTTTAGATTTGGAGTGATAAAAATGGAAGATAGAAAAAGATTAGAAATAATAGAATATGGAAACAAAATCTTAGAGGAACACCTGACATTTGGATCAGGTGGAAACCTAAGCCTAAGATATGACGAAAATATGCTAATAACACCATCAGGCGTACCCTATGAAGAACTTCAAAAATTAGAAATAGTATATATGAACTACGAAGGCGAAGTTATAATAGGAAAACTAAAACCATCAAGCGAATATATGATACATTCAAAAATCTATCAAAAAAGAAAAGACATAAATGCAATAATACACACACATTCAAAATATATAAATGTATTAGGAGCAATAGGAGAAGACCTAAAAGCCGTACATTACCTAATAGCATCAAGTGGGGATTCAATAGTAAAAGTGGCACCCTATGAAACATATGGCACAAAAGAACTAGCAAAAAGAGCATTAGAGTACTTAGAAAATAGAAAAGCAGTAATACTTGCAAACCATGGACTAGTAGCCTGTGGCGAAAACTTAGAAGAAGCACTACAAATATCAAGAGACCTTGAATTTTGTGCCTTCGTATATGTAAAAGCATTAGCAGTAGGAAAAGTAAACATAATACCAGACGAAAAAATTAAAGAAGTAGTAGAAAAATTTAAAACACATGGACAAATATAAAAAGTAGAAGTAGGATAAAACCTGCTTCTTTTTTGTTGTATATCGTTAAAAGTACATCTAAATCATTTTACAATAATTATTTTGTAATGAACGTATATACACAGTCATATATTAGTTTCAAATTACATTGTTTAAATAATTTTATAAATCATCATATGAATGGACGCCTTGGAAATGCGTCCCTACACATACATTATATAATCAAATTGAACTTTTAATATAAAATATCCCCGACGTAGGGAACTCTCTCCGAGAGGTCCGTACATTTAAATCTTTTTAAAATCATCATTTTACAACATATATATTCACACAATAAAAAAGAGCCAAAGGCCCTTACTCAATAACCAAACTTTTCCTATCATTACTTAACTTATCATAATCAATAACCTGCCTATTATACTCAGAATTCATAAAAGGAGAAGAAAGTAAAAAATCAGCAGTACTAACATTATTAGCAATAGGAATATTATACAAAACACCAATCCTATTAAGAGCCTTAACATCAGGATCATGAGGTTGCGCCTCAAGAGGATCCCAAAAGAAAATCATAAAATCAACATTTCCCTCAACAATCCTAGAGCCAAGTTGCTGATCACCACCAATAGGACCAGACTTAAAAGCAAAAACATCAAGACCAGTTTTCTCAGAAATCAAAGTAGCAGTAGTACCAGTACCACAAAGATTATGATTTTTTAAAATATCCTTATTTCTCAAAACCCAGTCAATAAGCATAGACTTCATATGATCATGAGCAACAAGAGCAATATTTTTCTTTTTACTTGAAACAATATCTTTATATTCCATAAAATACCTCCTAATAATAAATTACCCAATAAAAATAATATATATGTAAAAATAAAGTAAGAAATAGGTAAAATATTTATAGTAAAATAAATATATAATATCTAAATTATTTAAAATCATTTAAAATCATAGTTAATGCACATATTGAATTGATTATATAAACCATTATATGAACGGACGCCTTGGAAATGCGTCCCTACGCTTACACTGTATAATCAAATTAAATTTTTTATATAAAATATCCCCAACGTAGGGAACTCTCTCCGAGAGGTCCATACAAATAAATCATTTTACAATAATCATTTTGTAATGAACGTATATACACAGTCATATATTAGTTTCAAATTACATTATTTAAATGATTCTATAAAACATTATAGGAACGGACGCCTTAGAAATGCGTCCCTACGCTTACACTGTATAATCAAATTAAATTTTTTATATAAAATATCCCCGACGTAGGGAACTACTACCAGAGGTCCGAACATTTAAATCATTTATCATTATCAACACACACATCAAATTGATTATATAAACCATTATATGAACGGACGCCTTGGAAATGCGTCCCTACGCAAACATTGTGTAATCAAATTAAACTTTTGATATAAAAAATATCCCCGACGTAGGGAACTCTCTCCGAGAGGTCCATACAAATAAATTATTTTAAAATCACCAACATACACATCAAATTGATTATATAAAACATTATATGAACGGACGCCTTGGAAATGCGTCCCTACAAAGAGGTCTATACAATTAAATCATTTAAAAATTATCTTTAAAGGGTATGTAGAAATTAGGTGATTAAATGTATAAAAATAGAAAATCAATAAGATTAAAAGATTATGATTATTCCAAAAATGGATATTATTTTATAACAATAGTTACAGAAAATAGAGAAAAATATTTGTCAGAAATTAATTGTAAGAATGAAGTAATATTATCGGAAATAGGAAAAGAAATAGAAAATTCAATATTATTTATAAATAGTAATCAAATAAATGTAGATAAATACATAATAATGCCAAACCATATACATATTATATTAATATTAGAAAATTCAGAAAAATCAATTATAGAAATAATAAAGAA
Source organism: Peptoniphilus stercorisuis (assembly GCF_017874395.1). Classification (GTDB taxonomy): domain Bacteria; phylum Bacillota; class Clostridia; order Tissierellales; family Peptoniphilaceae; genus Anaerosphaera; species Anaerosphaera stercorisuis. The sequence goes on from NZ_JAGGLJ010000003.1 coordinate 59,562, forward strand.
TTTTAAAAAATTCACATCAAATAATATCAAGCAAAATTATAATAAAAAATTATGGCAAAAATCTTATTTTGATAAAATAATAAGATCAGAAAAACAATATTTAGCATTATGTGAATATATTGAGAGTAATCCATTAAAATGGAACTTAGATAAATATTATTAAAAGGAATATACATTGTATAATCAAATTAAATTGTATATTTAAAATATCATAGACGTAGGGAACTCTCTCCGAGAGATCCGTACAACTAAATCATTTTACAATAATCATTTAGGAATACACGTATCTACATAATCATATATTAGTTTCAAATTACATTATTTAAATGATTCTATAAACCATTATATGAATGGACGCCTTGGAAATGCGTCCCTACGCAAACATTGTGTAATCAAATTAAACTTTTGATATAATCACAAACATACACATCAATATGATTATATAAAATATTATGGGAATGGACGCCTTGGAAATGCGTCCCTACGCAAACATTGTGCAATCAAATTAAACTTTTGATATAATCACAAACATACACATCAATATGATTATATAAAATATTATGGGAATGGACGCCTTGGAAATGCGTCCCTACGCAAACATTGTGCAATCAAATTAAATCTTTTTAAAATTATTATCAACATACATATCAAATTGATTATACAAAATATTATATGAACTGACGCCTTGGAAATGCGTCCCTACACTTACACTGTATAATCAAATTAAATTTTTTATATAAAATATCTCTGACGTAGGGAACTCTCTCCGAGAGGTCCGTACATATATATCTTTTATAAGGTAATACACATATCCACACAATAAAAAAAGGATGGCTAACCACCCTAATCAAAAGTAAACCCAAGCCCCGAAACCTCACTAACCTGTGAAACATAAATAAAAGCACTAGGATCAATCTTATTAATAAAATTTCTAAGCTTTATGTAATCCTTTCTGTCCACAACAGTAGTCAAAATCTTCCTTTGCTCATTAGAATATCCACCAATAGCCTCATAAATAGTACTTCCACGATAAAGCTTAACAATAATAAAATCATTAATCTCATCAAGACAATCAGAAGAAACAGTAAGACTAAACTTAGAACCAAAACCAGCAAGAATCCTATCAACAATCAGAGAATTTACAAAAACTCCAAAAAGCGAATACATAGCAATCTTCGGACCATACAAAATAAGAGCCCCAATAGTAATAAGCCCATCACTAATAGCAAGCCCAAAACCAAAAGACATATGCGAATACTTTTCAATAATCTTACCAATAATATCCGTACCACCAGTCGAAGCACCCTCATTAATAACAAAACCAACACCAATAGCCTGAATTAAAATTCCAAAAAATAAATTAATGAAAATATCATCAGTAATAGGAGTAGTAATAGGAGTAAACCTCTCCAAAATACCTAAGAAAAAAGACATAGCAAAAGTTGAATAAATAGTATAAGCACCAAAAACCTTACCAATAGTAGCAAGTCCCACAGCAAAAAGTATAAAATTTATTAAAAATAAAATAACACTAATTGACAAATTTGGAAAAATAGTAGCAATCAAAATCGCAAGACCAGAACTCCCACCAGCAGCAAGATTATCAGGTGCAAGAAAAAAGTGAAGCCCAGCAGCAATAATAAAATTGCCAAGATTTACAATAAGAAACCTCTTAAAGCGTCTATAAGTTGATAAATTAGATTTCAAAAGAAACACCCCCTACTAATTATAATTTGAAAAGATATTGGCAACAACCCCCAAAAAAATTATATATATAAAAAATCTTCTGACGTAGGGAACTACTACCAGAGGTCCGAACAATTAAATCATTTATCATCATCAACACACACATCAATATGATTATATAAACCATTATATGAACGGACGCCTTGGAAATGCGTCCCTACACTTACACTGTATAATCAAATTAAACTTTTAATATATAATATCTCTGACGTAGGGAACTCTCTCCGAGAGGTCCGAACAACTAAATCATTTTAAAATTATCGTTTTGTAATTCACATATATACACAGTCATATATTAGTTTCAAATTACATTGTTTAATTGAATGTATAAACCATTATATGAATGGACGCCTTGGAAATGCGTCCCTACGCAAACATCGTGTAATCAAATTAAATTTTTTATATATATATAATATCTCTGACGTAGGGAACTACTATCAGAGGTCCATACATCTAAATCTTTTTAAAATTATTATCAACATACATATCAAATTGATTATATAAAACATTATATGAATGGACGCCTTGGAAATGCGTCCCTACGATTACACTGTATAATCAAATTAAATTTTTTATATATAATATAGCTCCATACATACCATTCAAACACACATTATTTAAATTATTACCTTCAAAACACTCCCCACAAAAATTAACTAAACTTAACAATATATTTAATAAACCCATATTTTCAAAAGATTCAACATGACAAAATACATAATAAATCTCAAAAATCAAAAATTATTAACAAAACCTAAAAACCATACAACCATTGAAACTACCACATTTAAAAGGTAAAATGACAACAATATTTCAAAAAAAGCCCCTTTGTAACACAACTGTAATTTTACATTTAAGGGCAGTAGTGTATAATATTAATGAACGAGGAACTTGACAACTAAATATTTTTTAAGCAAAGATATTTAATGTCTACCTCGAAGATATGTTGTTTAGAATAACAACAAGCAAAAGTTTTAAGACTTTTGTAGAGTCTACAAAAATTTTAAGGAGGTCGAAAGACATTATGAACAATAAGAAATTCTTATCTCTAGTACTATCACTAGTAATGGTACTAGGAACATTCACAAGTGTCTTCGCAGCTTCTACTACTGACAAAAAAGACGAAAAAACAACTGAAACAAAAGTTGAAAAAGTTGAAAAAATTGTTGGTAAAGATAATAAAATTCAATATATTATCGACAAGAAGTTTGTTGAAGGATACGAAGACGGAGATTACGGATACGATAAAAATATCAAAAGATCTGAAATCACTAAACTTTTAGTTTTTGCTAATGGTCATAAAGAACTATCAGAAAAACTACAAGGATCAATGAAAGTTTACTCAGACGTTGACACAGCTTTCTGGGCAAACGGAGTAATCACAGTTGGAACTACAGTTCCATCAAGCTCAAATAACCAAGCTATGCTACAAGGATATCCAAACGGAACTTTCCTACCAGAAAGAAACGTAACTTATGCAGAACTTGCTAAAATGTTAGTAGTACTTGCAAAAGAAGACCTAACAGCAGACATGGTTAAAACAGCTAACGCTAACTGGGCATCACAATGGATGACTTGGGCAGCAGAACTAGGAATCCTAGATGACGTTACAGTTGCAAACTCAGACGCTTTTGCTACAAGAGCAGATGCATTCACTATGCTTTACAACGCTCTTTACAAAATGCAAAACTTCAAAAGAGAAGCAGCTAATGACGAAATCGGAGTTCTTTCAAAATTATCAAACAAAGTTCTAACTCTTAACCAAGATTCAGAACAAGAATACAAAATTACTGATGATACAGTATTCGTTAAACACAATGTTAACGGAGAAAAAGAAAAAGATAATGATAATGTAATTAAAGTTTCTACAATGAAAGACGCTGAATTCTACAAAGGTTCACTAGTAAGAATTATGTATAATGACAAAAAAGAAGTTACACATATTCTTGAACTAGGAAACCCTGAAGAAGGAGCTCTTAAAAATAGAAAAGATGACGCAATTACACTTGGACATGAAAAAGCAATAACTTTAGTTGAAGACAATGCTAGATGGGATAATGTTGCTGATGCTACAATCTCAACTAAAATGTTTAAAACAAATGTTATTGATAAAGAAGAATTTGCAACAAAAGGTATGAAGTATAGTGACTTAGATGATAATACTATTACTTCTTATGTTAAATTTGGATTTGATGGAAAAACTGATGTAAACAAATTAACTTTTGTTTATGTAGAAGAACAAAAAGATAGAGCTGCTAATAGCGAAATTAAACTTAATACTGAAAATGTAATTAAAGTTGATGATGAAGACGCTAGAGTATTCATTGCTAACCCAGCTAACAACCAAATGAAAGAAGTTAAAGACGTTTATGAAGCAATCAGACTTATTGGTTACAGAGATAATCTTGATTTCGTTCCTAACGTATATGTAGGATATGACGACAACTCAAGCAATACTGCTATTGGAACAATTGGTTCAAAAGCAGAAGCGAAAGTTATCGTATTTAACATTGTTTCAAAAGACAATGACATGGCTGAAACTTACAGAGTAGTTAACGAAGTTACTTCAAAAGGTGACGTAACTCTTGAAAACACTGATGGTAAAAAATTCGATGAAAATCAATTTAAAAATACTAACAGAATGCCATTCAACTCATTCGAAAAACTTGACGTTGTAGAATACACTTATGACTCAGTTGACGACTCATATGATTGGGAAGTACTAATCGAACATGATGATACTGACAAATACCCAATCGTTGAAGTTGATGAAATTGATGGAGATGTAATTGTAGTTAAAGATAATGAAGGAAGAAAATCAATCCTTAATATCGAAGATGCAGACATCTTTACAGCAAAACAAGACTTTAAAGAAGGATCAATAATCCAATTTGCTCTTGAAAAAGATGGTAAAAACAATGTTGTTAATGTAATTTCTATTCTTGACAAAAACACAGATCTTGAAGGAGATTTAGAATCAACAGGAAGCGACAAAAATGTTGAATATTACTTTGGAAAATATGACAGATTAGGATATGTTAGAAATGTTGACTTTACTAAAACTGATGATGTAACATTAAACTACACTTACTTTGAAAAACTTCTTTCAAAGAGAGGAAGCGGAAAAGATGATTCAGTTACAATTACTGAAGGTCTTGGTAAATCATTAGATAAATCTGAATATAAAGAAAAAGATGCTAATTTAGTTTTTGTATTTACTAACAATGATTATGATAACTTATCAAAAGTAAGAGTAATCAAAATTAGTGATGATGGAGAAATTAAAGTAGTTGAAGATATTAAAGCATTAAGTGAATCAGAATTAGCTGCTGAAAAAATTAAAGAAGCTAAATTTGATGTAGATGCTATTAAACTTCCAAAATTCGAAAATACAGCAACAGCAGCAGAAATAGCTCAAGCAATAAATGATGAAGTTGCAGAAGTTATAAAAGATTACAAAGGTGTAACTGCTACTGAAGTTAAAGCATCAGATATTAATATGACAGCTGGCGAACATGATGCTACTGTAACTTTATCATTAGATAAAGTTGATGATGTTAAATCTACAGTAGAGTATGAAGTTGAAGCTTAATTAGCTTAATAAAGAATTTAAACCTAAGGAGAAATCCTTAGGTTTTTCTTTTTTTAGGATACCTTTTGGTGTCCTTTTTTTATTGTGTTTTTTGATATATGATTTTTTCGTAGGGAATGTTGTTCCTAACCCTCCATTTCAAACGTGTATATGAAAATAACTTTTGAACGATATATATTTGAAAAGATTTATATGTTTGGACCTCTCGGAGAGAGTTCCCTACGTTGATACAATGTTCTTTACGATATGCAAAATACGTTTTGAAATGATGATTATAAAAAGATTTAATTGTACGGACCTTATTGTAGGGAGGGTTGTCCCTAACCCTCCGTTTAAAATGTGTTTATGAAAATGACATTTGAACGATATATATGTATGGACCTCTCGGAGAGAGTTCCCTACGTCGGGGGATATTTTGAAAAAATAGATTTGGAACGAATTTTTGATTGTTTAATTACATACATTATATGCTGGCACCCACGACAATGCTCCTTACAATACACAACATATGCGTAGGGACGCATTTCCAAGGCGTCCATTCCAATAATCTTTTATAAAATCTTAAAAAATGTATGTTGATGAAAATAAAAAGATATATATGTATGGACCTCTGGTAGTAGTTCCCTACGTCAGGGATAAATTAATAATAAAAATTTAATTTGATTAAACTGTGTATTTGTAGGGACGCATTTCCAAGGCGTCCATTCCCATAGCACCACGTAAGGAGGGTTGTCCCTAAACCTCCGTTTAAACGCATATATAAAAATAATATTTGAACGATATATATGTATGGACCTCTCGGAGAGAGTTCCCTACGTCAGGGATAAATTAATAATAAAAATTTAATTTGATTAAACTGTGTATTTGTAGGGACGCATTTCCAAGGCGTCCATTCCCATAATGTTTTATATAATCATTTAAACAATGTATGTTGATGAAAATAAAAAGATATATATGTACGGACCTCTCGGAGAGAGTTCCCTACGTCGGGGATATTTTGAAAAAATAGATTTGGAACGAATTTTTGATTGTTTAATTACATACATTATATGCTGAGCATTGGGGACAATGCTCCTTACAATACACAACATATGCGTAGTGACACATTTCCAAGGCGTCCATTCCCATAGCACCACGTAAGGAGGGTTGTCCCTAACCCTCCGTTTAAATCGTGTTTATGAAAATGACATCTCAACGAATTTATGATTTTGTAAATAAATACGTTTTGAAATAATGATTTTAAATGATTTATTTGTACGGACCTCTCGGAGAGAGTTCCCTACGTCGGGGGATAAATTTAACATATATTTTATTCTTATAACAATGCTCCTTACAATATTCAACGTATGCGTAGGGACGCATTTCCAAGGCGTCCATTCCTATAGTACCACGTGGCGTCCATTCCTATAGTACCACGTAAGGAGGGTTGTCCCTAACCCTCCGTTTGTAATGTATATATTGTAATAATATTTGAACGATATATTCGGGCACCCATGACAATGATCCTTACAATATTCAACATACATTTTATTTTTATAACAATTCTCCTTATTTAATATTTCCTAATTTCCTTGATTTATCCGAACATATATTCTATAATGTAATTACGAACGAATGTTTGATATATATGAAGGAGGTTAAAATGAAAAAAGAATACGAAGAATTAGATGAACTGATCTATCTTGCAAAAAATAATCAGGAGATGGCAAAGGTTAGATTAATAGAAAAATTGTCCCCACTTATTAAATCCTCAATCAAAAAATATTGCCCAATATATTTACATTATGAAGATTTATATCAAGATGGAATAGTAATAATACTAGAATGCTTAGAACTCTATGACGAAGAAAAGGCGAATTTTCTTGCAATGGCAAAGTCCTATTTAAAATATCATTATATTGAAACATTAAAATACTTAAAAAACATTGAAAAAGATATTTCAAAAACAGATGAAGAAGAAGACATAGTAAATCTAATTTCTTCAAAAGAAAATATTGAGGAGGAATTTATATTTTATGAAGAAGTAGAATTTTTAAAAAAGAAACTTGAGATTTTAACATTAAGACAAAGAGATATTCTACTTATGTACTATTATGAGAAGCTATCCCACAAAGAAATAGCACAAAAGCTAAATATTTCAAAATGGACTGTTGTAAATACTAAAAGACGTGCCCTTGAAAAATTAAAGGAGGTATATAATGTTGATTAATAAATGTCCTATAAAATTTAATTATTCCAGTAGATATAATACTTTGCCGAGATTTATCATTATTCACGATACGGGAAATACTTCTAAAGGTGCAAATGCCCTTGCACACTTTAAATATTTTAATAGTGCAAATAGAAATGCATCAGCACACTTTTTCGTAGATGATAGTGAGATAATAGAAACAGTAGAAGTAAACCTTGCATCTTGGCATTGTGGCGATGGGCGAGGTAGATATGGTATTACAAATAGAAACTCTATTGGTATAGAAATGTGTGTAAACTCCGACTCTGATTTTGAAAAGACTAAAGAAAACACCCTTAAATTAATTAGGTTTTTGATGGAGTTTTATAAAATTCCTTGGGAAAATGTAGCACGACATTATGATGCAAGTAGAAAGATTTGTCCCAGATCAATGAGTAGCAATAACTGGAGTAGCTGGTGGAGTTTCAAAGAGTTGATTTAATTGCCCATTGGGGCTTTTTTTATTACATAAAATTTTAAAAAATGTATTTGGAATGAATATATACATATAATAAAAATTTAATTTGATTATACAGTGTAAGCGTAGGGACGCATTTCCAAGGCGTCCGTTCCCATAATGTTTTATATAATTATATTAATATGTATGTTGATGATTTTAAATGATTTATATGTACGGACATCTGGTAGTAGTTCCCTACGTGGGGGGATATTTTGAAAAAATAGATTTGGAATTAATTTATGGTTTTGTAATTATATATATTACATTCGGGCACCCACGACAATGCTTCTTACAATACAACATATGCGTAGGGACGCATTTCCAAGGCGTCCATTCCCATAATGTTTTATATAATCAATTCAATATGTATGTTGATGATTTTAAAAAGATTTATTTTGATTACACAACATATGCGTAGGGACGCATTTCCAAGGCGTCCATTCCCATAATGTTTTATATAATTATATTAATATGTATGTTGATGATATTTATATTTATGATCTATCGTAAGGAGGGTTGTCCCTAATTCTCCGCTTAAACGTGTTTATGAAAATGAGATTTCAACGATATATATTTGGAATGAATATATACATATAATAAAAATTTAATTTAATTATACAGTGTATGCGTAGGGACGCATTTCCAAGGCGTCCATTCCCATAATGTTTTATATAATCATTTAAACAATGTATGTTGATGATTTTAAATGATTTATATGTACGGACCTCTGGTAGTAGTTCCCTACGTCGGGGATATTATATACTTTCCTATAATGTATAATCTCTAATATAATTCATTTTTTTATCTAACTTCGTTTTAAATCCTCAATCGGTGGTAAACATTAGTTAAGGGTAATATAAAAGTTTGGGGGGAGAAAGATGAGAGGAAAGGACTTTAACAACAAGTATGTAATCATTATATTACTAATTTTATTAATTGGAGTTTTCACAAGTGTTCGTGCTATTGACTCTAAGGCTGATTTGAATATTGGTGATATTGGAAAGGTAGAAAATTTTGAAAAGAATGATGATAAGATAAAGTATTTAAGGGACAAAAAAATAGTAATAGGCTATGAAGATGGTGATTTGAAGCTGGATAAACCTATTAGAAGGTCTGAAATGGCACAACTTCTTATAAAGGCTTTTGGAAAAGAGGATTTGGCTAAAGAGCTTCAAGATTCTTTAAATCCTTATGCTGATATTGAACAATCTTTTTGGGCTAATGGAATTATTGTAGTGGTGACTAAAGTTCCATCATCTCAAAATGGTTTATATATGCTAAATGGATATCCAAATAGAAAGTTTTTACCTAATAGAAATCTAACTTATGCAGAGCTTGCAAAGATTTTAGTAGTTCTTGTAAAGGAAGATTTGACTGTTGATATGGCAAATGATGCTGATGCAAATTGGCCAAAGAAATGGATTAAATGGGCTAATGATTATCAAATTTGTAGGGGATTAGAGGTTGATGATAGCTCTAAAGAGGTAAGTCGTGAGAATGAATTTATTATGTTTTATAATGCTTTGTTATCAAGAAGTTGATTTTATTTGTAGTAAAAAACACTTGTTAATTCAAGTGTTTTTTAATTTGAACTATTTAAAATAAAGTGTACGATAAAAGTATAAAATGACTATTGGACAATTTACTTATAAGTGTTCAAAATTAGCCTTTAGACTGGAATTTATTAAACTAAAGGAGTATAATATTGTTAGGTGAAACAATAATTAAAATTTTGTATAATTTAAGATGAACTAAAATTTATAAGAAGAGGATATAATAATGAAGAACAAAAAAAGAATAGTATTAATGCTATCTATGGCACTTGCTCTTGGAACTATCACAAATACATATGCAGAAAATTTTAAAGTTCAAAGAGTATATGGCATAGATAATAAGGTTGATTATTTAAAAAACCACAACTTTGTAAAAGGTTATGAAGATGGAGATTTAAAATTAAACAAAGGAATAAAAAGATCTGAAATAACAAAACTTTTAGTATATGCAAACGATGGAGAGAATATAGCTAAAAATTTAGAAAAAATTCAAGGATCATATAAGGATGTAGAAATTAATCATTGGGCAAATGGAGTTATTAATGCAGCTACAAATAGTCCTGTTGGAAAAAGTGGATTATTTATGATAAATGGATATCCAGATAAAACATTTAAACCAGAAAGAGAAATTACTTATGCAGAACTTGCAAAAATGCTTGTAGTCCTTGCAGATGATAACCTTACAGAAGAAGATGTAAAAAATGCAGATGCAAATTGGCCAAATACTTGGATTTCAAAAGCACAAGAATCAGGATTATTAGAAGACGTAGCATTTTCAGATGTAAATAAAACTGTAAATAGAGAAGAAGCTTTTACAATGTTTTACAATGGAATATATGAAAAAAGTGAATCATTAAAAGAAAAAAATAAAGAAGAAGTAAAAGAAATTAAAGATTCAGTAGAAGTAAAAGAAAGTAAAAAAAGAAAAAAACATAAAAACAATTCTTCTAATAATGAAGAAGTAATTGAAGAAGAAATATTAAGAGCTCCAACTGATGGACTTAAAGAATTAAAAATAAAAGGTTTGACTTCAGATAATATTAAATTTATGGTATTTGGATTAAATAAAGAAGGAACTAAAATTCAAAAAGTTGTAAATTTAGAAGATGTAAAAACTTATATAGATGAAGAATATAAAGTTGATTTAAAAACTGAAAATATATCAGTAGAAAATGGTACTTTAAAAATAAATGGAAAATTATTAACAACAAAAGAATGGCAAAGTATTAAAGAAAATGGTAAAAAAGATATTCCTTATAGAATAACAGTATTAAATGGAAATACAAAAAATGATAAAGTTGCAAAAATAGCAATCTATGAAGATGGTAAAGCTGTTATTGAAAAGGTTGTAAATAAAGAAGCGACAAAAGCTTTAAGGTTTAAAGTAAAAGCAATTCAAGAAAATGGTAAACAAAAAAAAGCAACAGCTGAAGAAGTTTTAGCTCATTTTAACAAGATAATTGATAAAGGATTAACATTAGATGTAAAAGTAATAAGTGGTGAGTTAGATCTTGGTAACACAAATATGACAAAAGGACTATGGAATACAATAAAATCAGTTGAAGGAGCAAATAAAGCTATTGCTTATAGAATAACAGTAATAAATGGAGAAGAAACTAAGAAAATAGAATTTACAGCAGATGGAAAAGCTCACTTAACAGATGGAAGTAATGGAGCAATGGATTCAGGTTATGTAGATAAGATAAATAAAAATATAGCTGAAGAATTAGAACAATTTTTAATAGAACCAAAAAATGCTAAAAAACTAATATCAGAGTATGATAATTTAAGTGATTCTGATAAATTAAAAATGACTGATGATGAAAAAGAAAATATTGAAAATTTAAAAATTAAATTAGAAGCAAGAGAAAATGAGGCTAAAGAATTTAAAGGTAAACTTGATAAATTGTCAAATTCATTTGATTTAAAAGAAGCAAGAAAATTAATAGATGATTTTAATAATAATACTAGATTTGATACTAAGGAAATTATTACTGAGAGTTACTTAGAAGAATTAGAAGAATTTGCTAAAAAATTAGTAGAAGCAGAAGCAACAGTAGAAGCAGTAGTAACGGAAGTAGAAGAAGTAGAAGAAGTAAAATAATAAATAAAAATATAAAAATACACTGATTTAATTCGGTGTATTTTTTATTTGCAAAATTAAATTGCTTAAAATCCATTAAATACTCCTAATACAAAAATGGCTGTAATAGGCATATATACTTACTTACAGAGGAGATTATTTTCTTGAAAAGGTTTTATAATAATTTTATCTGGGTAGAAAATGACTGTAAATAATAAATGGTCATGTAGTAAAGGGGTGAGAGGAATGAAAAGGAAGAGTTTGGCTTTGGTTTTATCTATAATCTTATTGTCAAATGGTTTTAGTGTTTATGCTAGTGGAAGTGATGATAGTCTAAATAATAATGAGAAAATTCAAAAACTCATAGGTGAAAATTATATACAAGGCTATGGAAATGGTGATTTTGGATATGCTAATAGTATTAAAAGATCGGAGATTACAAGGTTAATTGTATTAGCTGGTAAGCAGCAGGATAAGATTGAGGAGTTAAAAAATACTAGGGGTAATTATAGTGATGTTGGTGTAAGGTATTGGGCTAATGGGGAAATTAATGTTGGAACTTCTATTCCAACTAAGAAGAGTGGTAAGTGTATAATTAATGGATATCCAAATGGAACTTTTTTGCCAGAAAAGGGTGTAAGTTATGCTGAGCTTTCAAAGATGCTTGTTGTTTTGGCAAAGAGTGATTTAGATGATGGACTTTTAAGTGATGAAAAAGCTTCATGGCCAAATGATTGGATTAAATGGGCTGAGGAATTAGGGATTAGGGATTAATAATGATATTATAAATAAAAATCCTAATGAAATAGTAAATCGTGAAGATGCTTTTGTTATGTTTTCTAATGCTTTAGAGATTAGAAAGAATCTTTTAGAAGATGAGCTTTATTCAAAAAATCAGGAGATTTCTTCTAAGCAAGTTAAGTTAAAAAAGAAAAAATCATCTAAAAATAAAAATGAAAGGCAAGAGTTAGAGTCTGAAGAAAAGGTAGATACTCTTGAAAAATTAAAAAAAGATTTAAAAGTTAAGGAAGATAGGTTAAGTAAGGTGGTTACGCTTTTAGAAAGTTTGAGGGAAGAGGCTGAAGTTTTAGAGGGGGAAATTAGAGATTTAAGAGAAAAAATAAGTGATATAGAAAATGAAAATACAAGAGCTGAATTAAGAGTAAGTGAAGTATTAGATATTAATGATGATGATGATTTTTCTAATGATGGAAAAGTTAAGGAAGATGATGGAGCTAATTATAGTCTAGATTTAGAAGATTTAAAAAGTTTATTAGAGGATAAAGAGTCTAGGCTTTTTAGTATTAATGAGGAGATAGAGTCTTTAAAGTTAGAAGAAAGTAGTTTAGGTATAGAGATTGAAAGTTTGAAGAAAAAGATTAGAGTGGAGGAAGTGGAACTTGCTAGAATAAATTTTGAAAATAATGCTAGAAAAATAACTCATATTACATCGGGAAGTGGAGATAATCTTGTTGAGGCTGATGTGTCTAAGTTTCATTATAATAGTGAGAAGGATAGGTTTGAAATCTCTGTAGATATTAAAGGTTTGGAATTTATTGGAAAGGATCATATTGGAAGTTTAGTTGGAAATAAGTCTGGGTTATTTTCAGAAATTCTTCCAAGTCTTGGGGTTAAGGCTGTATATTTTGGAGATGATAGATATTCAGTAGATATTAATGATAAAGATTTTAATATTAAAAAACTTATAGATGCAGCTTTAAAGAATTTAAATAGTAATGGAGAGATATTTTATAGTGCAGATATAAAAGATAATGAAAGTAGTGTGGAATATAGTAGTGATTTTTTAGTTAGTTTTAGTTATATTGTTGATGAGAATATTAAAAATCCTGATTTGGATATTAATAGTGGGGATTATATAAGTAATAGAAATTTAATTGATCAGGATGAAGCTGTAATTGCTGAAGTAAATTCTATTAATGATTATAGGGATAATTTAATAAATAAAACTGTAATTGCTGCTAGTAAGCGTGGTAGAGAGACAGAAACTTTTGATTATTCCTATAGTGATGATGTTTATGAGATAAAGATAAATAAAGAAAAAAATGAGACTACTATTTTATCTGCAAATGGAAAGGGTATTGTAACTGGAATTATCAATTTTTTAACAATATCAAATAAGGGTGATGGTGATGTTGCTAAAAATCTTGTGGAAATAAGGATTATGGATTTAAAGGATAGAGATAAGTTTGCGACAATAGATAGAAAGCAGTTAATATCTATGTCAAAAAATATGAGTATTCCAGTAGGTGCTTTAAAATATTTATCTCCAGATAATGTAAATATTGGTATAAGGACATATTTAGAAGAGTTAATTGGAATTGAAGCTAGAATTGATTATATTTATAAATTAGAGAATTCAGATAAGCAATATGTAAAGACTGAAAAATATATAATGACAAATAATTATATAAAGTAATTTAAATAAGAGAGGCTTTAGGCTTCTCTTTTTTTTATGTAATCAAACCTAAAATAAAAAAATGTATTGAAAAAATTTTTAAAAATATTATAATTATATCCTAAGTATAAAAAAGGGGAAAAATATGAATAAAAAACTAATTGCAGGTCTTGCTTTAACTTTGGTATTAGGTAGTGCTGGTAGTATAGAAGCGAAGGATATAGTTGATATTAATTTAAACAATAGTAAAAAGGTGGAGTATTTAATTAATGAAGATTTAGTCAAGGGATATTCAAATGGTAATTTAGCTTTGGAAAAAAATATATCTAGAGCTGAAATTGTAAAGTTAATAGTTCAAATGAAAAATCAAAGTAGTGATATTGAAGCTTTTAAAAGTGTTGTTGGACCTTTTAAGGATGTAGATAAAAATCATTGGGCAAATGGATTTATAAATATTGCATCAAAAAAATTAGTTGATGGAAAAAATCCAATCATTAGGGGCTATGAAAACAATGAGTTTAGACCAGATGGTATAGTAACATATGCTGAGCTTTCAAAGATGTTATTAATGGCGAATACAGAGGCCTTAACTATTGAAGAAATAAAAGAGGCACAGAAGAGTTGGCCTAATGGCTGGATTGAACTTGCTAAAGATAAAAATTTATTTGTAGGTGTAGATGCTATTTTAGATAAGGTAAATAGAAAAGATGCCTTTACTATGATTTATAATTCTATAGTTTTAGAAAATAGTATTAATCAAAATAAATCTAAGGAAACTAAGTCCTTATCCCAAGAGAGCGTTGAAAAAGAAAAAACATTTAAAAGAAAGGGAAATAATAAATCTAAAGAAAAATTAGAAAATAAAAAAGATGATTTAAATGAGGCTTTAGATGAAATAGAAGTTTTAAAGAAGTCTTTAGATGAAAGTAATCTATCTAGAACAAAGGCTGAGGAAAGTAATAGGATTTTATCTGAAGAATTAAAAAAATCAAAAGAAGATAATTCTAAAAAAACAGATGATATAGATAAGTTTAATAGAGAAAATCTAGAATATAAAAAAATTTTAGAATTAAAAGAAAAAGATTTAATTTCCCTAAAGGAAGAAAATAAAATATTATCTACAAAAGTATATGAAAATAATATAGATATTGAAAATAAATCAAAGGAAATTATATTAAAGAATCAAAATCTAGCAAAACTAGAAGAAGATTTAAATGCTGGTAATGTAGAGATAGAAAAATTAAAAAGTTCAAATGCTAAGCTAGTTGAAAGTTTAGATATAAAGGCAAAAGAAAATTCTAAAAACTCTGAAATTATAGAAAATTTAAAGAAATCTTTAGATGAAAGTAATCTGTCAAGAACAAAGGCTGAAGAAAGTAATAGGATTTTATCTGAAGAGTTAAAAAAATCAAAAGAAGATAATAAAACATTATCTACAAAAGTGCAGGAAAATAATATAGATATTGAGAATAAATCAAAGGAAATTATATTAAAGGATCAAAATCTAGCAAAACTAGAAGAAGATTTAAATGCTACTAATGTAGAGATAGAAAAATTTAAAAGTACAAATGCTAAGCTAGTTGAAAGTTTAGATAAAAACTCTGAAATTATAGGAAATTTAAAGAAGTCTTTAGATGAAAGTAATCTATCTAGGTCTAAGGCAGAGAATAAAATAATTGATTTAGAAAAATCTATTAATGAAATAAATCTTAATAATTCTGAGGTTGTAAAATCCTATGAGGAAGAAAAAGAGAAGTTAAAGGAAAATATAGAAAGTTTAACTTTAAGCTATAATGAAAAAAATAAAGCGATAGAATCTATAAAAAAAGAACTTTTAGAAGAGAGAGAAAATTTATCTAAAAGAGATTTATTAATAGAGGAATTAAAAAAATCTTTAGAAAATCAAAAAGAGAAAAATACAAATCTAAATAATGATTTATTAAATAAAGATAATAGTTTAAAGGATTTAATTGAAGTTCAAAAATCTTTAAATATAAAAATAGAAGAGTTGGAAAACAATATTCTTAATAGAGATAAAAAAATTAATTTATTAGAAAATGAAAATGTTAATTTATCAAAAGAACTATTAGCTAGTGGAGATATTATAAAATCTAATAGAAAAGATTTAGAAAGTTTATCTAATGTTTTAAATGAAAATAAAATTACAATAGAGGATCAAAAGAAAAATATTGAAAGTTTATTAAAGGATATTTCAAATATTAAAGATGAATTAGTGACAAAGGATAAAAATCTAAAGGACTTTGAAAATCAAAATAAATTATTAGAGGAAAAGTCATCTGAAGATGATAATAAGTTAAGTGTTTTAAATGAAAATATAGTTAAAAAAGATGAGTTAATAAAAAATATAAATTCTAAAAATAAAGATTTAGAGAATGTTATATTAGAAAAAAATCAGATATTATTAAATAATGAAAATACTTTCAATGATTTAATAAATAAAAAAGAGTTATTAGTTAATAAAAATAAAGAATTAACTGAAAGTCTATCTAATAAAGATAATGAGATAAATTCTATTAAGTCTGAAATGGAAATAGTAAATAATAAAAATAAAGAGATGTTAGAAGAATTAATTGGAAATAGATCTAGTGCAGATTTATTAAATAAGGAAATTTTGAGGCTTTCTAAAATGGAAGAAAATAATAAAAGTAAAATAAATGCTTTAGAAGATGAAAAAGTTTCTTTGAAAAATAATTTAGTTGAAAAAGATAATATAATTGAAAAACTTAAAAAAGATTTAGAGAGTTCTTCTTCAAGTAATGATTTAATTTTAAAAGATAGAAAAATTAATGAATTAATAGATGAGATAAATAGAATAAAATCAATTAAAGATAATGAGATTAAGGATAGGGATAATAGAATAGATTCTCTAAAGCAAGAGATAGAAAGTTTAAAGAAAAATCAAAATAATGATAATTTAAATTCTGAAAATATTAAACTTAAGGAAGAAATTAAAAGACTTAAAGAAGAGATTGAAGATTTAAAAAAAGATTTAGAAAATAATAAAAAAGATAATAAAGATGATTCTACTCAAACAGATGAATCAACAGAAAGAGATAAGGAATATAATGATGATGAGATTTTACTAGAAAATTTTAATGATAAAAGTAGAGTTTTAAATGAATCAATTATTTATTATATTCAAAATAGTTTTGAAAAACAGTTTGGTGAAATTCCAGAAAAAAATGTTAATGTGTTTAGAGATTGTATAAATACAGTATGGTCTGAAAGTGCAAATAGTAAATATGAATATAATTCTATGAAAGATTTAATATCTGAAATAGATGGATATTATTATTCATATAGATTAATTAATAATTAATAAAAGAGTAGTTTAAGTACTACTCTTTTTTAATTGATATATGTCTATGAATAGTTGATTTATATACACTTATACTATATAGTTAGTTATATATGGCTATATTGAAAGTTTTCATAAGAAATTTTCTCTGTAGCCTTTACATTTACTGTAATTTTTGATTTAATATTATTCGTGATTTTTTTTACATATTAGTTTTGATTTTTATCAATCTGACATAAATTTATTAAAAAAACTTATTAAAAATACATCATTTTATTTGATTTTTCTTGACAAATATGATAATATAATTAATTGCATAATAATAATTAGAGTGGCGTAGTGTTCTCTAAATTAATTGAGTAAGTTAGTGCTTACTAAGAATCATGAGGGGTGAATAATTTAATGGTACATCCTGTAAAATATGGGAAAAGAGAGAGAATGAGTTTTTCTCGAATTGACGAGGTATTATCTTTACCAAACCTTCTTGAAGTGCAGACTTCTTCTTTTGAATGGTTATTAAAAGAGGGACTAAAAGAGGTTTTTGATGATGTTTCACCAATTGAGGACTATTCAGGTAACTTAATTTTAGAATTTGTTGACTATTATGTTTCTGATGAGATTAAATATGATATTGACGAAGCTAAACAAAGAGATACTAATTACTCTGCTCCTTTGAAGGTTAGAGTTAGACTTATTAACTCAGAAACTGGAGAGGTTAAAGAGCAAGAGGTATTTATGGGAGATCTTCCACTTATGACTCCAACTGGTACATTTGTTATCAATGGAGCTGAGCGTGTTGTTGTTTCTCAACTTGTAAGAAGTCCAGGTGCATATTATAAAGTTGAAACTGATAAAACTGGTAAGAAACTTTATTCTTCTACTTTAATTCCAAATAGAGGTGCCTGGCTTGAGTTTGAAACTGATTCTCAAGGCGTAATTAATGTAAGAATAGATAGAACTAGAAAAATTCCTATTACAATTTTACTTCGTGCTATTGGTGTGGAGTCAAATCGTGAAATTTTAGAACTTTTAGGCGAAAGTGAAGGTCTTTTAAAGACTTTTGAGAAAGATACTACTTCTAATAAGAATGAAGGTCTTCTTGAAATCTACAAAAAATTAAGACCTGGTGAGCCTCCAACTGTAGAATCTGCTCAATCACTATTTGAGAATATGTTCTTTGATAGTAAGAGATATGATCTTGCACATGTTGGTAGATATAAATTTAATAAAAAACTAGGTATTGCTACAAGAATTGTTGGTCAATATTCTGGTGAAGATATTATTAATGAAGAAACTGGAGAGCTTTTAGCTTCTAAGGATGAAATTATCTCTGAAGAAATGGCTGAAGCTATTGAACAAAGTGGAATTAATAAAGTAATTGTAACTATTAAGTCTTCACATGAAGATGAAGCTGATAGAGATGTTATAGTTATTGGTAATAATTTTGCAAATGTTGATAGTTTTGAACTTCCATTTAATATGAGAGAAATTGGATTTAAAGAAAAAGTTTATTATCCTTTATTTAAAGAAATATATGAAGAATATAGTGATGATGTTGAAGCTTTAAAAGAAAATTTAAAGAAAAACATTGATCTTTTAAGTCCAAAACATATTGTTGTTGATGATATGATCGCAGCAGTAAGTTATGAATTTGGATTGTTCTTTGGTGTTGGTACTGTTGATGATATAGATCATTTAGGAAATAGAAGAATTAGATCTGTAGGAGAGCTTTTACAAAACCAATTTAGAATTGGTGTTTCAAGAATGGAAAGAGTTATTCGTGAAAGAATGACTGTTCAAGATGTTGATGTAACTACTCCTCAATCTCTTATTAATATTAGACCTGTTACGGCTTCTATTAAAGAGTTCTTCGGATCTTCACAGCTATCACAATTTATGGATCAAAACAACCCTCTATCAGAATTAACTCACAAAAGAAGGTTATCTGCACTAGGACCTGGTGGATTAAGCAGAGATAGAGCTGGATTTGAAGTGCGTGACGTCCATAATTCACACTACGGTAGGATGTGTCCTATAGAGACTCCTGAGGGACCAAATATAGGGCTGATAACATCACTAACAACTTATGCCAGAATTAATGAATACGGATTTATTGAAACTCCTTATAGAATAGTTAAGGACGGAATTGTAACTAATGAAATAGAATATTTAACTGCTGATGTTGAATATGTACAAATAATTGCTCAGTCTAATGAAGAATTAGATGAAAATGGTAAGTTTATCAATGAGAGGGTTGTAGCTCGTGGACATGAGGGTGTAGTTGACGTATTTGATGCGAAGAGCATCACTTATATGGACGTTTCTCCTCAACAAATTGTTGCTGTAGGTACATCTATGATACCTTTTCTTGAAAATGATGACGCCAACAGGGCGCTAATGGGAGCAAATATGCAGCGTCAAGCTGTTCCTCTTCTTACTACAGAATCTCCTGTTGTAGGAACTGGTATTGAGTATAGAGCTGCAAAGGACTCTGGTGTTGTAATAGTTGCAACTGATGATGGTGAGATTGTAAAGGTTGATTCTAATTCTATTTCTCTAAAGAGAGATGGAGATGGAAAGGTTGATGTTTACAAACTTCACAAATTCAAAGGTGGTAACCAAGGTACAACTATTAACCAAAGACCTATTGTAGAACAAGGACAACATGTGTCTAAGGGCGAAATAATCGCTGATGGACCAAGTACTGATAAAGGTGAGCTTGCTCTTGGTAAAAATATCCTAATTGCCTTTATGAACTGGGAAGGATATAACTACGAAGATGCTATGCTTGTTAACCAAGATCTTGTAATAAATGACACTTTAACTTCTCTTCATATTGAAGAATATGAATCAGAAGCAAGAGATACTAAACTAGGACCGGAAGAAATTACAAGAGATATTCCGAATGTTGGAGACGACATGCTAAAAGACCTTGATGAAAGAGGTATTATTAGAAGTGGTGCTGAGGTTAAACCTGGAAGTATTTTAGTTGGTAAAGTTACTCCTAAAGGTGAAACTGAACTTTCAGCTGAAGAGAGACTTCTTCGTGCAATATTTGGAGAAAAAGCTCGTGAAGTAAGAGATACATCACTTAGACTACCTCATGGTGAGCATGGAATAGTTGTTGATGTTAAGACTTTCTCAAGAGCTGGTGGAGATGAACTTCAACCAGGCGTAAGCGAAATGGTTAGAGTATTTATTGCTACTAAGAGAAAAATTCAAGTTGGAGATAAGATGTGTGGTCGTCATGGTAACAAGGGTGTTATTTCAAGAGTAATGTCTAAAGAAGATATGCCTTATATGCCAGATGGTACTCCAGTACAAATCGTACTAAATCCTCTTGGTGTTCCTTCTCGTATGAACTTGGGACAAGTTTTAGAGGTGCATTTAGGACTTGCTGCTAAAAAATTAGGATGGCATGTTGCTACTCCTGTATTTGATGGTGCTAATGAAGAGGATATTATTGATTCTCTTAAAAAAGCTGGATATCCTGTAGATGGAAAAATTCAACTTCGTGATGGTAGAACAGGTGAAGAATTTGATCACCCTGTAACAGTTGGATACATGTATATGTTAAAACTCCATCACCTTGTAGATGAGAAAATCCACGCAAGATCAACTGGACCTTATTCACTTGTAACTCAACAACCACTAGGTGGTAAAGCACAATTTGGTGGACAAAGATTTGGAGAGATGGAAGTTTGGGCTCTTGAAGCATATGGTGCAAGTTATACTCTACAAGAAATGTTAACTGTTAAATCAGATGATATTGTAGGAAGAGTTAAGACTTATGAAGCTATTGTTAAGGGAGAAAATATTCCTCAACCAGGTGTTCCAGAATCATTTAAAGTACTAATTAAAGAGCTTGAATCACTTGCATTAGAAATTAAGGTGCTTGATGAAAATGGAAGAGAAGTTGATCTTCAAAATGATGATGAAGATTTAGATAGAATTGACAATGTTGAACAAAGCGACGAAGATATTAAAGAATTAATTGAAAATACTTCTGCTCCTACTGAGGGTGCTATTAAGAAGATTTCAAGTGAAGATATCGATGGCGATTCTGATGATTAACAAATAGATGAAGATGAAGAGGTTGGTTTTGACAACGAGTTTGAAGTTGACCTTGACGAAGAAGATGAAGATTAGTAAATTTATTTACTAAATAGAAAGGAGAGAGTGCTCCTTGAGCGAACATGAACTATTTCATTCGATAAAAATTGGACTTGCTTCTTCTGAAAAAATAAGAGAATGGTCTTATGGAGAAGTAAAAAAACCTGAAACTATTAATTACAGAACTTTAAAACCTGAAAAAGAGGGATTATTCTGTGAAAAAATCTTTGGACCTACAAAAGATTGGGAATGTAATTGTGGAAAATATAAAAGAGTAAGATATAAAGGCGTAGTATGTGAAAAATGTGGAGTTGAAGTAACAAAGGCGAAAGTCCGTCGTGAAAGAATGGGACATATTGAGCTAGCTGCACCAGTATCTCATATTTGGTATTTCAAAGGAATACCATCTAGAATGGGTCTTGTACTTGATATGAGTCCAAGAGCTTTAGAAAAAGTTTTATATTTTGCTGAATACATTGTTACTAATGTAGAACCAGGAGAAACTTCTCTATATGAAAAACAAATGTTAAATGAAACAGAATATAGAGAATATAAAAGAGAATTTGGCGACAAATTCACTGCAAAAATGGGTGCTGAGGCAATTAAAGAATTACTTCAAAAAATAGATCTTGAAAAAGAATCTAAAGAACTTAAAGAAGATCTTGAAACTTCAACTGGACAAAAGAAGGTTAGAATTTCAAGAAGACTTGAAGTTATTGAAGCATTTATTCAATCAGGAAACAAACCTGAGTGGATGGTTCTTGAAGCTGTACCTGTAATCCCACCTGATCTAAGACCTATGGTTCAACTTGATGGTGGTAGATTTGCAACATCTGACTTAAATGATTTATACAGAAGAATTATAAATAGAAATAACAGACTTAAAAAACTTTTAGATATAAATGCACCAGATATTATTGTAAGAAATGAAAAGAGAATGTTACAAGAAGCTGTAGATGCTTTAATTGACAATGGTAGACGTGGTAGACCTGTTACAGGACCTGGAAACAGACCTTTAAAATCTCTATCAGAAATGCTTAAGGGTAAGCAAGGTCGTTTTAGACAAAACTTACTTGGTAAGCGTGTTGACTACTCTGGTCGTTCTGTAATTGTTGTAGGTCCAGAACTTGAATTTTATCAATGTGGACTTCCAAAAAATATGGCTCTTGAATTATTCAAACCTTTTGTTATGAGAGAACTTGTAGGAAGAGGATTTGCTCACAATATTAAAAGTGCTAAGAGAATGGTTGAAAGAACTAAATCGGAAGTTTGGGATGTGCTTGAAGATGTAATTCAAGATCACCCAGTTCTACTAAACCGTGCACCGACTCTTCATAGACTTGGAATCCAAGCATTCCAACCAGTTCTAGTGGAGGGTAAGGCTATTAAACTTCATCCACTAGCATGTACTGCTTATAATGCTGACTTTGATGGAGACCAAATGGCTGTGCATTTACCACTTTCTGAACACGCTCAAGCTGAAGCAAGACTTCTAATGTTATCTACAAATAACATTCTTGCACTTAAAGATGGTAAGCCTATTACAACTCCTACTCAAGATATGATTCTTGGATGTTATTATTTAACTTTAGATAGAAAAGATCCTCTAAAGGGAGATGGAATGATATTCCAAGATTTTGATGAATTGATGCATGCTTATTTAGCTGGATATTTACATCTTCAATCTCATGTAGGTGTTAGAAGATTTAAAGATGAAAATGACAAACGTGGAAAAATTGTAAATTCTATAACAGGTAGATTTATATTAAATGATTTTATTCCACAAGATCTTGGCTTTGTAAATAGAGAAGAAGATCCATATTCTCTTGAAGTTGATAGAGTTATTGACAAAAAACTTCTAAGTGTAATAATTGAAAAAACTTACAAAAAACATGGAAATATAGAAACTGCTAAACTTCTTGATAATATTAAGGCTGCAGGATATCATTACTCTACAATTGGAGCTATTTCAATTTCAATGGGTGATGTTGAGGTTCCTGATTCAAAACCTGGTATTCTTGAGAAAGCAACAGTTAAAGTTAATAAATATGAAAAAGCCTTTAGAAGAGGACTTATTTCAGATGAAGAAAGATATGAAAAAGTTATTGAAATCTGGAATGATTGTACAGAAGAACTTACAGATGAAGTAATGGATGGATTTGATTCATTAAATAATATTTATATTATGGCTGATTCTGGAGCTCGTGGTTCTAAGAACCAAATTAGACAGCT
The DNA here is from genome assembly GCF_017874395.1 of Peptoniphilus stercorisuis. Classification (GTDB taxonomy): domain Bacteria; phylum Bacillota; class Clostridia; order Tissierellales; family Peptoniphilaceae; genus Anaerosphaera; species Anaerosphaera stercorisuis. Next base: position 83,306 of record NZ_JAGGLJ010000003.1, read on the forward strand.
TGCTGGTATGCGTGGACTTATGGCATCACCATCAGGTAGAACAATTGAGGTTCCTATAACATCAAACTTCCGTGAAGGACTTTCAGTACTTGAGTTTTATATGTCAGCCCATGGTTCTAGAAAGGGACTTGCAGATACAGCCCTAAGAACAGCTGACTCTGGATATCTAACAAGAAGACTTGTAGATGTTTCACAACAAGTTATTATAAATGAAGAAGATTGTGGAACTGATGAATATCTTGTAGCATCTGATTTTAAAGATGGAAAAGAATTAATTGAAGGATTAAAAGATAGAATTGAAGGAAGATATTCCTTTGAAGATATTATAAATCCTGAAACTAAAGAAGTAATGGTAAAAGCTAATACTCCAATTTCAGATGAAGCTGCTGAAGAAATTGTAGCAGCAGGAATAAAAGAAGTAAAAGTAAGATCAGTTCTTGGTTGTAAAACTAAAACTGGTGTATGTGCTCACTGTTATGGAAGAAATCTTGCAACTGGAAATAGGGTTGGTATTGGTGAAGCTGTTGGAGTTATTGCAGCTCAATCAATTGGTGAACCTGGTACTCAGCTTACAATGCGTACATTCCATACAGGTGGTGTAGCAGCAGCTGCTGATATTACTCAAGGTCTTCCTCGTGTTGAGGAACTTTTCGAAGCAAGAAAACCAAAAGGACTTGCTGTTATTGCTGAAATTGATGGTGTAGTTGAAATAAAAGAACAAAACAGAAAACGTGAAGTAATAGTTACTAATGAAAGTGGTCAAAGAGAAAGTTATAATATTGTCTTTGGTGCTAGAATTAAAGTTAAAAATGGTGACTATGTACAAGCGGGAGATGAACTTACTCAAGGTTCTGTATATCCACAAGATTTAATTAGAGTAAAAGGATCTAAGGGTGTAGAAGAATATATTGTTAAGGAAGTTCAAAGAGTTTATAGACTTCAAGGTGTAGACATAAATGATAAGCACATTGAAATAATAATAAGACAAATGCTGTCTAAATATAAAATTGAAGATCCAGGAGATACAGAACTTCTTCCAGGATCATTAGTTGAAAAATATGATTATTTACAAGCTAATAAAAAAGCTGAAAAAGAAGGCTTAAGACCAGCAGTAGGTATTGTAAACTTACTAGGTATTACTAAAGCTTCTCTTGCAACAGATTCATTCTTATCAGCTGCATCATTCCAAGAAACAACTAGAGTTCTTACTGATGCTGCTATAAAAGGTAAGGAAGATATGTTACAAGGACTTAAAGAAAATATAATCATAGGTCAACTTATTCCAGCAGGTACTGGAGTAAGACATAATCGTTCAGTTCAAATAGGAATTTCTAAAGATTTAAAGGAAAATTTTGAAATACTTGAAAATTCTGAAATTCTTGATGAAAATGAGGTTGACTTAGAGCCTGCTCAATGATAAAATTATTTAGTATTTGATACTACACACTAAGACTACCGCTTATGGTAGTCTTAGTGGTGTATAGACTAAGAAGAGCTAAAGGCCATTAGGATATGCTTGAAATTTGTAGTGAATTTTTAAAATATTTATTTTATAATTATAATATAGATATAAAAGCGTATTATCAAAGAAGAGAGAAAAACAATATTGTTTTTCTATACAGGTATTAACACTACATTTAGTAGTGATTTAATATAAATTTTAAATAAGGAGGTGCCTTAATGCCAACTATTAACCAATTAGTTAAGAATGGTAGAAAAAAGGTTACAACAAAATCAAAATCACCAGCACTTGATGTTAACTATGATTCACTTAGAAAAGTAGAAACAAAGGTAAATTCTCCACAAAAAAGAGGAGTATGTGTAGCTGTAAGAACAGTAACACCTAAAAAACCTAACTCTGCTTTAAGAAAAGTAGCTAGAGTTCGTCTAACTAACGGATACGAAGTTATGGCTTATATTCCAGGAATTGGACATAATCTTCAAGAGCATAGTGTTGTATTAATTCGTGGAGGAAGAGTAAAAGACCTTCCAGGAGTTAGATATCACATTATTAGAGGAACACTTGATACTGCAGGTGTTGACGAAAGAAAACAATCAAGATCTAAATATGGTACTAAAAAACCTAAGAAATAATTTTTGATTTTTAATACTTTTATAATAGATTTTTGGCTAAACGGAATTACCGAGTACCAATGAATCGACTATAAATAGTTAAGGAGGGAAGCTATGCCAAGAAAGGGACATATTCAAAAAAGAGAAGTAATGGCTGATCCTAAGTTTGATGATGTTGTAATTACAAAGTTAATCAACAATGTTATGCTTGATGGAAAAAAAGGAACAGCACAAAGAATAGTATATAAGGCATTAGAAAATGTAGCAGAAGCAACTGGAGAAGACTCATTAGAAGTATTCTATAAAGCTTTAAACAATGTTATGCCTGTACTAGAAGTAAAAGGTAGAAGAATCGGTGGAGCAACATATCAAGTTCCTATCGAAGTTAGACCAGAAAGACGTCAAACTCTAGGTCTAAGATGGATTGTTAAATTTGCTAGAGCAAGAGGCGAGCATACTATGGATGAAAGACTTGCAAAAGAAATCCTAGATGCTTCAAACGGACTAGGCGCTAGTGTTAAAAGAAGAGAAGAAATGCATAGAACAGCAGAAGCTAACAAAGCCTTTGCTCACTATAGATGGTAATATAAAGGGAGGAAGCCAATGGCTCGTGAAATACCACTAAATAAGGTTAGAAATATAGGTATTATGGCCCACATAGATGCCGGAAAAACTACAACAACTGAGCGTATTCTTTACTACACTGGAAAAATCCATAAGATTGGAGAAACACATGAAGGTGCTGCTCAAATGGACTGGATGGCTCAAGAGCAAGAAAGAGGTATAACAATTACTTCTGCTGCTACTACAGCTATGTGGCAAGGTCATAGACTTAATATTATAGATACTCCAGGACACGTGGACTTCACTGTAGAGGTAGAGAGATCTCTTAGAGTTCTTGATGGTACTGTAGCACTATTTGATGCAAAATCAGGTGTAGAACCACAATCAGAAACTGTATGGAGACAAGCTGATAAATATAAAGTTCCAAGAATTGCGCACATTAACAAGATGGACGTAACTGGAGCAGATTTCTTTAGATCAGTTGATACTATAGATAATAAGTTAAAGGGAAACCCAGTTCCAATTCAAGTTCCAATGGGAGCTGAAGATCAATTTATTGGAATGATTGACCTTGTAACAATGAAAGCTGAAATTTATAAAAATGAAGATGGTACTGAAATTGAAATAACTGATGTACCTGATGAATATAAAGATTTAGCTGAAGAATACAGAGATAACCTAATTGAAAAAGCTGCTGATTTTGATGAAGATCTAATGATGGCTTATCTTGAAGGAGAAGAAATCTCTGAAGAAATGCTTAAAAAAGCAATCAGAAAAGGAACTCTTGCAGTAAGAATGACTCCTGTAACTTGTGGATCATCTTACAAAAACAAGGGAGTTCAATTATTATTAGATGCAATTATTGCATATCTTCCATCACCACTTGATATCCCACCAGTTAAGGGATCAGCAATTGGATCAGAAGATGAAGATCTAATAAGAAAAGCAGATGATAAAGAACCACTTTCTGCACTAGCATTTAAAATAGTTACTGACCCATTCGTAGGTAAGCTTGCTTACTTCAGAGTGTACTCAGGAACTTTAAAAGCAGGATCATATGTTCTTAACTCATCAAAAGGAAAAAGAGAAAGAGTTGGACGTATTCTTTTAATGCATGCTAATAAGCGTGAAGAAGTTGAAGAAGTTTACGCAGGAGAAATTGCAGCTGCAGTAGGTCTTAAAGACACAGGAACTGGAGATACTCTATGTGACGAGAAAGATTCAATCATTCTTGAAAAAATGGAGTTCCCAGAACCAGTAATCTCAGTAGCAATTGAACCAAAAACTAAGGCATCTCAAGACAAGATGTCAGTTGCACTTCAAAAACTTGCTGAAGAAGATCCAACATTCAAAACACATACAGATGAAGAAACAGGACAAACAATAATCTCAGGAATGGGAGAACTTCACCTTGATATTATCGTAGATAGAATGCTACGTGAATTCAAAGTAGAAGCTAATGTTGGAGCTCCTCAAGTTTCTTATAGAGAGTCCATTACTAAACCATCTGAAGGTGAAGGTAAATACGTTCGTCAATCTGGTGGACGTGGACAATATGGACATGCTAAAATCAAAATGGAACCACTTGAACCAGGTAGCGGAATTCAATTCGTTAATGCTATTGTAGGTGGAGCAATTCCTAAAGACTATATTAACTCAGTACAACAAGGTATTGAAGAAGCTCTTCAAACTGGTATCCTTGGTGGATATGAAGTACTTGATGTTAAAGTAACTCTTTATGATGGATCTTACCATGAAGTTGACTCTTCAGAGATGGCATTCAAAATTGCTGGATCAATGGCAGTTAGAGATGCACTTAATAAAGGTGGTCCAGTATTATTAGAACCAATTATGAAAGTTGAAGTTGTTACTCCTGAAGAATACATGGGAGATGTAATTGGTGACATTAACTCAAGACGTGGTAGAATGGAAGGTATGGAACTTGTAAGTGGAGCACAACATGTTATTTCATATGTGCCTCTAGCTGAAATGTTCGGATATGCAACATCACTACGTTCAAATACTCAAGGTAGAGCTCAACACTCAATGCAATTTGACCACTACGAAGCAGTGCCAAAAAGTGTTGCAGAAGAAGTGCTTGGCGATAAAAAAGACAATTAATCTTTAAGGGAGGCTTAATAAAATGGCAAAAGCAAAATTTGAAAGAACTAAACCACATGTTAACATTGGAACAATTGGTCACGTTGACCACGGTAAAACTACTCTTACAGCTGCTATAACTCTTGTAATGAACAAAAGATATGGTGGAGGAGAATTCGTAGATTACTCTAATATTGACAAAGCACCAGAAGAAAGAGAAAGAGGAATCACTATTTCTACTTCTCACGTTGAGTATGAAACTCCTAACAGACATTATGCTCACGTTGACTGTCCAGGCCATGCTGACTACGTTAAAAACATGATCACAGGAGCAGCTCAAATGGACGGAGCTATTCTTGTAGTATCAGCTGCAGATGGACCAATGCCACAAACAAGAGAACATATCCTACTTGCAAGACAAGTTGGTGTTCCAAAAATCGTAGTATTCCTAAACAAACAAGACCAAGTTGATGATGATGAACTTATCGAACTTGTTGAAATGGAAGTTAGAGACCTACTTTCAGAATACGACTTTGATGGAGATAACACTCCTATCGTTGTAGGTTCAGCTCTTAAAGCTCTTGAAGATCCAGATGGAGAATGGGGAGATAAAGTAGCTCAACTTATGGAAGAAGTAGATGCTTATATTCCAGAACCAATCAGAGATACAGAACATCCATTCCTAATGCCAGTAGAAGATATCTTCTCAATCACAGGAAGAGGAACTGTTGCAACTGGTAGAGTTGAAAGAGGAGTAGTAAAAATTGGAGACAATGTTGAACTAGTTGGACTTACTGAAGAAGTTAGAACAGTTGTTGTAACTGGAGTTGAAATGTTCAGAAAACAACTTGACCAAGCTCAAGCTGGAGATAACATTGGAGCTCTTTTAAGAGGTGTTCAAAGAGAAGAAATCGAAAGAGGACAAGTTCTTGCAGCACCAGGATCAATTAAAACTCACTCAGCTTTCGAAGCAGAAGTTTATGTTCTAAGTAAAGAAGAAGGTGGACGTCATACTCCATTCTTTAACGGATATAGACCACAATTCTATTTCAGAACTACTGATGTAACTGGAGATATCCAATTACCAGATGGTATGGAAATGGTAATGCCTGGAGACAATGCTACTTTCAAAGTAGATTTAATTACACCTATCGCTATGGATGAAGGACTTAGATTCTCAATTAGAGAAGGTGGAAGAACTGTAGCTTCAGGAGTTGTTTCAAAACTTATTGACTAATTAATTTTAATTTAAATAAGAAATTTAAGAGGAGAGATAATCTCCTCTTTTTTTTATGCAAAAATTTAATAAAACTCTATTGTTAACTTGACTTATGAGTATAGGTAAACTATAATTAATGTAAACTCAAATAAATACATAGTTAACAAAAGGAGATTATAAAATGAAGACGAAAGATTTAGTTATTTGTTCATTATTTGCAGCAATAACAGTAATACTTGCTCAAATTTCAATACCATTTCCAGGAGGAGTGCCACTTACAATGCAGACTCTTGCAGTATCTTTATGTGGAATAATTCTTGGATCTAAAAGAGGATTTATATCACAATGTATATATGTATTATTAGGAGCAATAGGACTTCCTGTATTTGCATCTTTTTCAGGAGGAGCTCAAATAATATTTGGACCAACAGGAGGCTTTATATTATCTTTTCCAATAATGGCTTATATAATAGGATTTATCTGTGAAAGAAGTGATAATAAAGCTTTAATAATATTCTCAATGATTCTTGGAAGTGTAGTTAATTATTTTATTGGAACAGTTCATTTTGTACTTATTACTAAAATGACTATGCTTGAAGCTTTTCTTGTTTGTGTAGCACCATTTATAGTAACAGGACTTGTAAAGTCTTTAATTGCTGCAGTAATTGGAATTAGGCTTAAAAAGAATATATCAATGCAAGGAGTATTAGAATAATGAAACTAAGACCACATCATTTAATGTGCACACAGGGATATAGTGGAAAGGGATATAGTAAAGATTTTGTAGAAAATATGAATAATATTACAAATATTCTTAGAAATAATAAAGATGTAAAAATTAATTTAGTGTTTTTTACAGATGATATATGTATCTCTTGCCCTGAAAAGATAGAAGAAGATTTATGTAGTTCTAATAATAAAATCAAAAGTATTGATGAAAAAGTAGTTAGATATTTTAATCTTGAAGAAAAAGAATATAATTATAAGAAAATAGTTAAATACATAAAAGATAATATGACAGAGGAGATTATGGATGATATTTGCTCTACTTGTCAGTGGTATAATATGAGTAAATGTAAAGAAGTTATGTGTAGTGATAGAAGCTTATAAAAGAGCTTCTTTTTTTTATATATTTTTCTTTAAATTATGATAAACTATAATTAGGTGATGAAAATGGAATTTATAAAAAAATACAAATATAGCTTAATAGTAATATTATTATTAATTGTTTTTGGTAGATTCTTTTTTAATAAAAGTATGCCAATAGATAATTTAGTAAATAGTGTAGAATCAAATTCTGTAATACTTAAATATGACAAACATGATGATAGCAAAATAATGACAATAGATAATGAAGAAGATATGAATAAGTTAAGAGAAATTTTATATGGTACAAAAATTAAAAAAATAGGTAGAAAGTCCTATGTACAAGATAGGGATAATAAAGCTTTTACACTTGATTTTGAAGATGATTTAGTACTTGCCTTTAGAGATGGTAAAAATGTAGATATTACCACTAAGGAAAATGGAGAAATACTCACTAGAAGTTATAGAGTATTAAGTGGACTTAAAAAAGATGAAATATTTAAATTATTTGAAGAAAGTACATCTAAATAAGATGTGCTTTTTTAAATTTAAAAGATTCTCTATGATATAATAAATTTCAGGAGGAAGTATGAAAAGATATATATATAAGTCAGTAGAAAATATGAAGGACAAAACTGTATTTTCAATGCCAGGGCATAAATCAAAGGATGTATTTGATTTTGATTATAAATTTGATATAACTGAAGTTATGGGCGTAGATAATTTACTTGATCCTCAAGCTTGTATTTTAGATTCGGAAAAAGAAGTTGCAAAAATCTTTGGAGTGAAAGAATCTTTTTATATGGTAAATGGCTCGACAGGAGCTCTTCACATTGCTATTGCAACTGCAACTAAACCAGGTGATGAAATCTTAATTCAAAGAAATTCACATAAATCTATTTATAATGCTCTTGTAATAAATGATTTAAAGCCTCATTATATAAATGCAAATTATAATGAAAAATTTAATTTGTTTACGGGTATAAATACAGATGAATTAGATAAAAAATTAAGCGAAAATAAAAATATTAAAGTAGTTGTACTTACAAGTCCAAATTATTTTGGTATTTGTTTAAATTTAAAGGAAATCTCAAAGGTTATAAAAAAACACAATGGGATTTTAATAGTTGATGAAGCTCATGGAAGTCATATTAATTTTACTGATAAAAGGGAGTATTCGGCAGTTAATTATGCTGATTTTATAGTTCATTCTACACATAAGACTATGCCAAGTCTTACTCAATCGGCAATACTTCATCTAAATAGTGACAAATTTACAAGAGAAGATGTTTTAAAGAGAATAAATTTATTACTTACTACATCTCCTTCTTATTTACTTACTCAGTCATCAGAGTTTGGAGTAGATTATATGCAAAAGTATGGAAGTGATATTTTAAAGAGAAATGAAGAGTATATATTTGATCTTAAAGAATCTCTAAAAAACAAAATTGATTTTTTTAATGGTGATGACAATGATGATTCTTTTTCTTATTATGATCCTACTAAGATACTATTTAGAATACCCTCATTAAGTGGTTTTGAGATTGTGAAAAGCTTATTTTTACGATATAATATAAGACTAGAAATGGGTGATTTATACTATGGCCTTGCTCTTAGTACTATATGTGATGAAAAGAGCGATTTTGAAAAATTAAAAGAGGCTTTAGAAGATATATCAAAAATTTCTAGCAAAGAGGAAATTAAAATAAATAGAATTAATATTATAGAACCTGAAATTGTATATTCTCCAAGAGATGCTTTTTATATGAATAGTGAAAGTGTTGATTTGAATATGTCACAGGGAAGAGTTTCAAGTTCAATAATAGCTGCATATCCACCAGGAGTGCCTATTGTTTCCTTTGGAGAGAGAATTACAAAAGATATTATAAATGAAATAAATATATATTTAAAAAGTGGCATAGAAGTCATAGGAATAGATAGAGGAAGGGTTGAGGTTATTTTAGAATGAAGGGAATTTTTATAACATTTGAAGGTCCAGATGGTTGTGGTAAAAGTACTATTTCTAATTTGGTATATGAAAATTTAAAAGATAAGTATGAAATAGTAAAAACAAGAGAGCCAGGTGGAACGGAAATATCAGAAAAAATTAGAGATTTAATATTAGATGTTAATAATTCTTCTATGACTGATAGAACTGAAGCCTTACTTTATGCAGCATCAAGAGCACAACATGTTGAGGAGAAAATTATTCCTGCCATAAATAGTGGTAAGGTTGTTATATGTGAAAGATTTGTACTTTCATCTATTGCATATCAAGGATATGGACGTGGTCTTGGAGAAAAAGACATAAGAATGATTAATGATTTTGCTACTTCTGGATTAAAACCAGATATTACTTTTTTATTTGATATGAAGGGAAATTCTTCAGTAGAAAGAAAAATTGAACTTGGTGGAGATAGACTTGAAATATCAGGAAGTGAATTTCATAAAAGAGTAAATAAAGCGTATGAAGATTTATCTAAAAAAGATGATTATTATATAATTGATGCAACAAAAAGCATAGATGAAGTTCTTGAAAGCTGTCTTAATATTTTAAAAGCAAAGCTTGGAGGTATAAAATGAAACTTGTTATATCTATAGTGCAAGATGTTGATGCAGACACTCTTGTTGAAGAAATCATAGATAAAAATTTTAGAGTTACAAAAATGAGTACTACTGGAGGCTTTTTAAAAAGCGGTAATACTACATTATTAATAGGTGTAGAAGATGATAGAATTGATGAGCTTTTAGAAATAATAGACGATAATTGTAAAACTCGTGAAGTTACAAAGACTATTCAAACTATTAATATTCCAGGACAGGCAATGATCCCTGTACCAATTCAAGTTAAAATTGGTGGGGCAACAGTTTTTGTGTTGAATGTAGAAGAGTTCAAGAGATATTAAGGTATAGGTGATTAATATGAAAATGATTATAGCAATAGTACAAGATAAATTTATAGATGAACTTATTGATACTTTTTTAGATGAGGATATTCATGTAACTAAGGTTTCTTCATCAGGTGGATTTTTCAAAAGTGGAAACTCTACACTAATGATTGGTGCAGAAGAGGAAGAACTTGATAATATAGATAAAATCTTTAGAAAAGTTACAAAGGCAGAAGTTACAAAAACAGATAAAGGTGAATTTGAAATTTCTGGAGCTACAATATTTGTAATAGATGTAGAAAAGAGTATGAGAATTTAATGCTTGTTGATTTTGTAGGAAATGAAGAATCAATAAAAGAACTTGAGAAAAATCTAGAAAATAAGGACTTATCTCATGCTTATTTGTTTTTGGGAAATGAGGGAGTTGGAAAGTTTACTGTTGCAAAGGCACTTGCTAAGCGAATTCTTTGTGATGAAAACGAGTCCTATTACTGTGAAATTGCCGATGATTTTTATCATCCAGATCTTAAAATATTAAGAGCGGACAAATCTATAAAAAAAGCTGAAATAGATGAACTTGTGGCAGATTCCTTTAAAAAGCCCTTTGCATCAAAATATAAAGTATTTATAATAGATGGATTTGAAGATGTAACTGTAAGTGGTCAAAATGCACTTTTAAAAACTTTAGAAGAACCAGAGGACTATTTAAAAATAATACTTACATCAAAAAACTCAAAAAAAATATTACCGACTATTTTATCAAGAACAAGAATTATAAAATTTAATAATATTATGGAAGATGATGTTATAAAGTTCTTAATAGAAAAAGAAAATATAGGAATAGACAATGCCACTCTTTTTGCAAAATTATCAAGTGGCTCTGTAAATAGAGCCCTAAACTATGCAAAAAATCCTAAGTATTTAAGTTTAAGAGAGCAAGCTATTTCAATATTTGATAGACTTTTAAATAAAACTACATCATCTCCTTTTAGAGAGTTTAGTTTTTTTAATGAAAATAAAGAATATCTCAATGAAATTTTTAATATATATTTACTTTTTTTAAGAGATATTGCAATAATTGATTTAGGACTTAATGAAAATAATATTATGAATATAGATAAATTAACTATGCTTAAAAAACAGAATATTACTGCCCAAAAGGCAACTATGATTTCTGATGAAATTATAAAAACTATTGAGCTTTTAGAAAAAAACACAAACTTTGAGCTTACAATAGAACAGTTGCTTATAAATATAGGGGGAATGAAATGATAGATGTAGTAGGCGTTAGATTTAAAAAAACAGGAAAAATTTATTACTTTGATCCTAAAGAATCAGGAGCAAAGGTAAATGATGATGTCATAGTAGAAACTATAAGAGGACTTGAATTTGGAACTGTTGTAATAGAAAAATCCTTAGATGATTTAGATTTAAATTCAGAACTTAAACCTGTTATTAGAATAGCAACTATAGAAGATCAAACAACTAATATAGATAATAGAAATAAAGCTAAAGAAGCTCTTATTATATGTGATCAAAAAGTAGCAGAACATAATTTGAATATGAAGCTTATAAATTCTGAGTACACTTTTGATAATAGTAAACTTCTTTTTTATTTTACAGCAGAAGGTAGAATTGACTTTAGAGAACTTGTAAGAGACTTAGCTTCAATATTTAAAACTAGAATAGAACTTAGACAAATTGGAGTAAGAGACGAAGCAAAGACAATTGGTGGACTTGGTTGTTGCGGTAGGGCAACTTGTTGTAGTTCCTTTTTATCAGAATTTACACCAGTATCAATAAAAATGGCAAAGGATCAAGGACTTTCATTAAATCCAACTAAGATTTCTGGAATTTGTGGAAGACTTATGTGTTGCTTAAAATATGAGCAAGAAGGATATGAATGTATTCTTAAGAAAATGCCAAGAGTTGGTGAAATTGTAGATATAGAAGGTAAAAAGGGAACAGTAGTAGATTCTTATACTATTCAAGAACTTGTTAAGATAAAATTCACAAACAAAGATGAAGTAAGTTATGAATTTTATGAAATAGATGAAATTAAAAGAACAAGAAAGATAGATGAAAGCTATGAAGTCACAAGGTCTCACTATGAAGAAGAAATAAGACCTGAAGAGTTAAAAGAACTTGAAAGGGAGTGATTGATGAAAGGTGAGTATTCTCACTTTTCATCTTTTTTTATGAGAATAAATAACTTAATTGCTAAAATTCACAGCAAATTTAAATTTTTTATATTAAAACATTTTGGAAATAATAAAAAAGCAAATATAATTATTAAAATATTTATATCAATGATAATAGCATCTGATTATTATTATTATATTGCAGATAGAGGATATCCTGCTTTAGCAGTTTTTTTAGTATGTAGTTTAATATTATATATATTAGTAAGTTTATTTACATATTTATGTAAGAATATATATTTATTGTTAAAGCGATTTAGAGCGAATAATGTAGTGCTTTTTATCTTATTAGTATATGTCATCAATAGTGCACTAATTAAGTGCAAAAACGACTCTAAACTCCTTAAAAGCGATATATTAATAATGAGCTTAATAGTTGGAATTATTATATTTTTATTTTCAAAATCCTTAGTTTCTTTTGTAGTAAATAAGAAGAAGATTTCTTTTCCTATATTTATAATAACAGCTATTAGTGTGATATTTATTTTAGCCTTTTTAGTATTTCCTGGATATTCTGAAAAATCAGCAATAGAATATGCAGAAATAGGTACAGAAGAAATAGAAGATCCTGCTCAATTTAGTTCAAAACTTATAGAGTATGGAAATAAAAATCCTAAGGAAATTTCACTTCTTAATTATGTATCTTATTCTGGAAAGAAAAAGAAAATAAGAGATACTTATTTTGATAAATCTCTTTTAGAAGTTCCAATAAAGGGAAGAATATGGTATCCACAAAATAAAGAGAAGTCTCCTGTACTTTTTATAGCACATGGAAATCACAGATTTACTGAAGAAAATTATAAGGGATATGACTATTTAGGAAGATATCTTGCAAGACGTGGATATGTAACAGTATCGGTAGATATGAATATGTTAAATGGATTTATGAAATATGGTCTTAGTGGAGAAAATGATGCAAGAGCAATACTTTTACTTGAAAATATAAAAGAAGTATTGGCATTAAATAATAATAAAAATAGCAAATTATATAATTTAATTGATGAAGAAAATATTGTAATTGCAGGGCATTCAAGAGGTGGAGAAGCAGTTGCAATAGCTGAAAACTATAATAAAATTAGGTACAATCCAGATAATGGCAAGGAATATAATTACAATTTTAATATAAAGGGAGTTATTTCAATATCTCCAACAGTAGATCAATATAATCCTTCTGGAAAAGATATTAAATTAAAAGATGTAAATTTCTTAACTATTCACGGAACTCATGATAAGGATGTAACAGGATTTCAAGGTATGAAATTATATAATAATACTTATTTTACTGAGGAGTCTAATAATTTTAAATCAGCTGTATATGTTGCATATGCAAATCATGGTCAGTTTAATTCTAGGTGGGGAAGTGCAGATACTGATCCGCCACAATCATTAATAGTAAATAAAAAATCTCTTTTAGAAGTAGAGGAACAAGAGGAAATCTTGTGCAAGTATGTATATGAATTTTTACAAAATACTTTTGGATTTACAAATGATAAGACATTATTTAAAAATCCTCAAAGGGTAAATATGCCAAAAACTCTTTATTATGCAAGATATAGTGATTCATCTTTTAAAAACCTAGTGGACTTTGAAGAAGATTATGATTTAACTACATCAAAGTCTGGAAAGATAAGGTTTGATAATATGAGTAAAGTTTCAGAGCAAGAAATTTCTATTGGTGGGTATAATACTAATAATACGGCAGTGTATTTATCTAATAATAAAAATGGTATTTATCAAATATCTTTAGATGAACTAGAAGATGCAAGAGAATATTTACAATTTGATGTTAAAACTAAAAGACAAGAAAAATTTGAAGATATAGATTTAAGTGTTGAACTTGTAGATGATTATGGAAATTCATCAAAACTAGATATATCAGATTATTTAAATATTTATCCAGATATAAAAGTTGAACTTTCAAAGTTACAATTGTTAAGTAATTCTTATAATTATAAAGGGAGTTTTCAAACTGTAAGAATTCCAATAGATGATTTTATATTAAGAGATAAATTAGTTAGAACAAATATTAAATATATAAATTTTGTCTTTGGAGATGATTATTCCAGTTCAATACTGTTAGATGATATTGGTTTTTCTAATTAATATTAAAGTTGATTTAAAGATATATTTAAAGGGTAATAAATATAAAGATAGGAGAAGATGACAATGTTTAAGACTTTACTAATAAATCAACTTAATACAGCAGATAAAAACGACAATAGAAAAATATTTTTCTTGTTGGGAAATATGGAAGATGTTCGAAATGATCTGTTAGAGGTCTTTAACAAAAAGGACTCAAAGTATTATGGGAAAATTACTTTTAGATATAATGGCATTAGTATTATAATGAGTACTAATGAAATTCCTGATGTCATTCGAAAGCTTATAGAGATGGATATAGATATATATAGTGTATATGAGGCGTATGAACCTAGATAATGGAGGGTTAAATAGATGTCAGATAAACTTATAAAGGGACTTAATGATCAATTTAATTTTGAAATTGAAAGCGGATATTTGTATTTAGCAATGAGTGCATATTTTAAAGAAGAAGAAATGAATGGATTTGCACACTTTATGGCAAAACAAGCTCATGAAGAGTTTGAACATGCAAAGGGATTTTATGATTTTATCTTTGCACTTGGCGAAAAAGTAGAATATGAAGAAGTTGCTAAACCAAAGAGTGAATATAAAGATTTTAATGAGGCTTTTAAAGATGCTTTAGAGCATGAGAAATTAGTAGCTGAAAAAATAGAAGCTCTATATGCACAAGCTTTAGAAGAAGATAATTATAAAGTATTAGAATTTTTAGGACAATATGTTACTGAGCAAGTTGAAGAAATAGATACTTTTAATGGTATTATGACTAAACTTGAAAGAATCAATGGAGCATGGTCTGGACTATATATTTTCGATTCAGAACTAGCTCAAAGGCAATAGTTCTTAAATATTAAGGTCTCGCATATGCGGGACCTTTTTTAATAAAAGAACCTTCAATAAGATAAATTTAATTATGTTTTGTGTTGAAACTCCATTAAAACAGTGGAAATTAAATAAATTATACTTTTGTTGTGGAATTTAATTGTTAATAATATTTCAATAAAAAATTGAAATAATGATTTAATTGTGTTAAAATTAATTCCGATGGGAGATTAAGATAATTCTTAATTAAGGTATAAAATTTAATGGAGGTGCTAATTATGGCATATATAATTACTGACGGATGTATCGCTTGTGGAGCTTGTAAACCAGAATGTCCAGTGGACGCAATTTCTGAAGGAGCTATCTACACAATTGATGCAGATACTTGTATAGACTGTGGATCTTGTGCAGGAGTTTGTCCTACAGGCGCAGCTCAACCAGAAGACTAATTGAATTATTAAAGAGAAGATGAAGGTTTTCGCTTTCATCTTTTTTTATTTGCCAAAATTTAAATAATATGCGATAACTATTCACTTAATACCTTTATTTTAAACTATTAATATGTAAGAATTTATGTTAATATGAGGACACATTCAAGTTATTTTTTTAATACATAGAAGTAATGTTTTTTACTTCTTAATTATTCATTTTAGATAATTTATAAATATGAGATTTTATAGATGTTTTATATTGAAAGGAGCATCAAAAATGAGAATTCACATGGGCCTTGATGTAGGATCAACGACAGTTAAATTAGTAGTTCTTGATGATACTTATAATATCCTATACTCAACTTATAGAAGGCACTTTTCAGATGTGAAAAAAACAGTTCAAGAAGTCATTAATGAGTGTTATAAAACCTTTAAATATGATTCTGTTACTATTGCTGTTACAGGATCAGGTGGACTTTCAATTCATGAACTTTTAGGAATAGATTTTATTCAAGAAGTTGTAGCAGGAACAGAGGCAATTAGTCACTATATACCTCAAACTGATGTTGCAATTGAACTTGGTGGAGAAGATTCTAAAATAACTTATTTAAAGGGTAGTATAGAGCAAAGAATGAACTCTATATGTGCTGGTGGAACTGGTGCATTCATTGATCAAATGGCAGCGCTTTTAGAAACAGATGCTGCTGGACTAAATGAACTTGCAAAGGATTATAAAAAAATATATCCTATTGCATCACGTTGTGGTGTTTTCGCAAAAACAGACATTCAAGCTTTAATAAATCAAGGAGCAAGTAAATCTGATATTGCAATATCAGTATTTCAATCAGTAGTTAATCAAACTATTTCAAATCTTGCTTGTGGTAGACCTATTAGAGGTAATGTTGCGTTTTTAGGAGGTCCTTTATATTTCCTTCCCATGTTAAAGGAAAGATTCATTGAAACTTTAGAACTTAGTGAAGATGAGGCTATTAGCCCTGAAAATTCACAAATATTTGTAGCCCTTGGAGCTGCAATTTCAAGTTTTGATAGCGAAGTTATTTCTTTTATGGAGCTTTACAAAAGAGCTAATAGTAAAGAAGAAATACAAAATAAAAAAAGTGATTTAATAGAGCCTTTATTTACTAGTAAAGAAGAAGTAGAGGAGTTTAAGGAAAAACATATTTCAAAAAGTTTTGTAAAAAGAGACTTAAAGACTTATGAGGGAGCAATGTATTTAGGAATAGATTCAGGATCTACAACTTCTAAACTCTTATTATTATCAGAAGATAATGAAATGCTTTATTCTTATTATGGTTCAAATAAGGGAAATCCATTAGAAATAGTAGTAGAGCATTTAAAAATTATATATAGTCAAATGAATGAAAAGTCATATATTGCTGCTGCAGGTTGCACAGGATATGGAGAAGACTTTTTAAAAGCAGCACTTAATCTAGATTTTGGAGAAGTTGAAACTATAGCTCACTTTACAGCTGCTAAATATTTTGATCCAGATGTTGATTTTATATTAGACATTGGTGGACAAGATATGAAGAGTATGAAGATACATGATGGAGTTATAGAGTCTATTTTATTAAATGAGGCATGTTCTTCAGGATGTGGATCATTTTTAGAGACTTTTGCTCATTCTGTAAATATGACTTCTGAAGAATTTGCAGAAATAGCACTAGAGTCTAGAGCTCCAGTAGATCTTGGTTCAAGATGTACTGTATTTATGAATTCAAATGTAAAACAAGCTCAAAAAGAAGGCGTTGATATTTCTGATATTTCAGCAGGTCTTGCTTATTCAGTTATAAAAAATGCCATTCAAAAAGTTATAAAAGCAAGAGATCCAAAAGAGCTTGGAGAAAATATTGTAGTACAAGGTGGAACATTCTTAAGTGATGCAGTACTTCGTTCTTTTGAAAAGATAACAGGTGTAAATGCAACAAGACCATCAATAGCAGGTCTTATGGGCGCTCTTGGAATGGCTCTTATTTCTAAAGAAAAATCAACTGGAAAATCTACTTTAATAAGTAAAGAAGATTTAGATAAATTTACTTATAAAACTATATCAACAAATTGTAATAAATGTACTAATCAATGTGCTCTTTCTGTAAATATATTTTCAAATGGAAAAAGATATATTACAGGAAATAGATGTGAAAAGGGTGCAGGAATAGTAAGACATGAAGAGGATAATCTTCCAAACTTATATGAGTATAAATACAAAAGAGTATTTGATTATGAAAGTATTCCTGAAGAAAAGGCAAAAAGAGGAGTTGTGGGAATTCCTCGTGTACTAAATATATATGAAAACTATCCTTTCTGGCATACATTCTTTACAAATCTTTCATATAGTGTTGTATTATCAGGAAAATCAACTAGACAGATGTATGAAAAGGGAATTGAGTCAATTACATCTGAAACAGCTTGTTATCCTGCTAAAATAACACATGGTCATGTGGAGGATTTAATAGAGCAAGGTGTGAAATTTATATTCTATCCTGCAGTATTCTATGAAGAAAGACAATTTGAATCTGCAGATAATACTTTAAATTGTCCAGTTGTAGCTGGATATTCTGAAGTTATTAGAAATAATGTTGAGGAAATAACATCAGAAAATATTAAGTTTTTAAATCCTTTTATATCCTTTGATGATAGAAAAAAACTAGAAAAAAGACTTGCAAGAGTATTTCCAGAAATAAATAAAAATGAGATTTACAATGCAGTTAGAGAAGCTTATAAAGAGCAAGATAGATATAAAGAGGATATATACAATCAAGGAAAAAAAGCTTTAAAGACAATAGAAGAGGAAAATTTAAAGGCAATTGTCCTTGCAGGAAGGCCATATCATATAGATCCTGAAATAAATCATGGTATCCCTGAACTTATTAATTCCTTAGGTCTTGCTGTTATTTCAGAAGATGCTATAGCAAATTCTACTGATGTAGATGGAAGACTTAGAGTTTTAGATCAATGGAATTACCATTCAAGGCTATATAGAGCAGCACAATTTGTTGGAAATCATGACAATCTTGAAATGATTCAACTAAACTCCTTTGGATGTGGACTTGATGCTGTTACAACTGATCAAGTTAATGAAATATTAAATTCTTATCATAAGATATATACAGTTCTAAAAATAGATGAGGTAAATAATCTAGGAGCTATAAAAATAAGAATAAGATCATTACTTGAAGCTGTTGAGAAAAGAGAAATAACAAAAGAGCCTCTTATTATTGATGAAAAGCCAATAATGTACACAAAAGAAGCTGCAAAAACTCATACATTATTACTTCCTCAAATGGCGCCACTTCACTTTGAACTATTTAAAAATGTTTTAAAAGGTGAAGGATATAATATAGAAGTTTTAGAAAACTTAAGTCCTAAAGTTGTAAATGAAGGGCTAAAATATGTAAATAATGATGCCTGTTATCCATCAATATTTGTAGTGGGACAATTTATAGATGCATTAAAATCTGGAAAATATGATACTGATAATTTAACTTTAATAATATCTCAAACAGGAGGAGCTTGTCGTGCTTCAAACTATGTTGGTTTTATTAGAAAAGCATTAAAAGATGCAGGATATGGTCATGTTCCAGTCCTTGCACTTTCATTTCAAGGAATAGAGCAACATCCAGGACTTGAAATACATCCTGCACAATTAATAAGAATAGCTAAAAAATTAATAGTTACAATGTTATATGCAGATTTAATTATGAGACTTACTCAAGCAACAAGGCCTTATGAAAAAATAAAGGGATCTGCAAATATGCTAAGAGATAGATGGATGAAAATAGCATCAGATGAAAATCTAGATACTTCTAAAAAAGCCTTTAAGAAAAATGTTGAAGAAATGGTATCTGAATTTGAAAGACTTGAAGTTTATAATATTAAAAAACCAAAAGTTGGAATAGTAGGAGAGATTCTTGTAAAATATCTTCCAGCTGCAAATAATTATATTGCAGATGTTTTAGAAGAAGAGGGAGCTGAGGTTGTAATATCTGATCTTACAGACTTTATGATGTACTCCTTTAAAAATGCAGAAATAAAACATGAAGATTTATCTAAATCCTATGTTCAATCACTTATATGTAATTTAGGTATTAAATATATTGAAATGTATAGAAAATATATTAGAGAGTCTCTTGAAAAGACAAGATTTACTCCACCTGTAAAAATTGAAGAACTAATGGACTATGCACAAAACTATGTTCATTTAGGAAATCAATATGGAGAAGGATGGCTTCTAACTGGTGAGATGGTAGAGCTTATAGAATCAGGTGTAGAAAATATAGTATGTGTTCAACCCTTTGGATGCTTGCCAAATCATATAACAGGAAAAGGTGTAATAAAATCAATAAGAGACACTTATGAAAAAGCTAATATTATACCAATAGACTTTGATGCTTCTGCATCTGAAGTAAATCAAATTAATAGAATAAAACTAATGCTTTCTCAAGCTAGAAAAAATATGCAAGAACCAGAAGAAAGTATTAAAAATATAAAAGAAGAAAAGAAAAAAGTAGCATCAAATTTAAACAAATAAAAAAAAGACCTTGAATATTCAAGGTCTTTTTTTATATAGTATATTTAATTAATTCTTTAATTGATCTTCTAAATCTATTTACATCAATATCTAAAAGGTCATGATTAAGAGATACGAAAAATCCATTAGAAAGTAAATATAAAGTAGCAGCAAGATCCTTAGAACTCATATGTCCAGGATGTTGAAGCTTTACTCTTTCAATTTCAATAACAGATTCTATCTTCTCATATTGACGTTTTAGAAACTCTTTATAAATTACAATAGATGAGTCAGGCGCACCATTACTTAAATCACTTTGCCATCTGTAAAGCTCACGAGAATGCTTTACAAAAAAGTCTATTAGATTGTCGAATTTTTCTTCTAAAGTTACATCTTCATATAAGATTTCATCAATTCGCTTATCATATCTTTCAATAAGTATATTTAGTGCTAAATTGTGTAAGTTTTCTTTGTCTTTAAAATGATAGTAAATTGGAGTTCTAGATGTATTACAATTTGCAGCTATTTCATTTAGATTAGCTTTAGAATATCCTTTTTCAGCAAATACTTCAAAAGATGCCTCGAGTATGTCTTCTTTTATCTTTCTTACATTTTCAGTTGAGTTATTCATACTTTCACCTCTTATATTATACCTTTGTAATACTACTATCTATATTAAATTGTTAAGTTAAATTTTTTCTAATAAATTTTTAATTGTTTCATCATTTAAAAGATCAGAATTTTTATCTTGTTTTTCTACAGTTTCATTATAGATTTCAATATCCTTATCAGGAGTATATTCTTCTCCTTTAAGTTCAGATTGAAGAGCCTTAGCAGCTTCTGAAATCTTTATTGAAAACTTAGTTTGAAGATTCATAACTTTCTTAGCAATATCGCTATTTCCTTCTATTAAAGCATCTTCATAGCCATTTAGCATATTTTGAGCATTGTCCATAGCTTCTAAAAGTAACTTATGTGACTTTTTAAACTTATCAGGAACATTTAACTCAGAAATATTTTTAACATTTAAATTAATTTCAGAAGAAAGTTCATCAAACTTAGCTTTTATCTCATCTTTAGAATACTTAGATGCATTTTCATAAAAATAAGATTTAATTTCTTCAAACTTAGCTTGAGTAATTTCAGTATATTTAGAAATATTATTTAAATATTCATTTTCTTCACTAGTTAAATTAGAATATTTTTCATTTTCTAATACAACAGTTCTACTATCATTGTCCCATTTAACATCTACTCCGAAGTTTTCAGAAATAAATCTAATAGGTACATAAGTCCTATTATTATAAAGAGTAGGTGCTACATCAGTTATTTTAGTTTTACCATCTACATTTATATTTTTGTCATTAATAGTAAGAACCATATTTTTATCATTATTATTTATAGATACAGTTCTTTTATCATTGTCCCATTTAACATCATATTCTAATGCCTCGGAAATAAATCTTACAGGTACAAGAGTCCTATTTTCTTTAATAAATGGTGCAACATCACTTTTGATTTCATTTCCATTAAGAGTTATTTTTACATCTTGAGCTAATACATTTCCTGTACATAAACTAAGAGCAAGTGTAAGCATAAGTGTTGCTTTTTTAAAATTATTCATAAATCCTCCTACTTATTACTTTTTGAAGTTTTAACAGATTTGTCTTTTGAATTAGAATCTTTTTTAGAATTAGAACTATTTTCTGTGACTTTTTTAGAAGTATCTTCTTTTTTAGTACTAGTATTTGCTGATTTTTTAGAAGTATCCTTTTTTTCGTCCTTCTTAATATTTATATCCTTATCCTTAGTGTTTTTATCACTTTCATCATCTTTTAGGTAATTTGCTTCAATATAATTTAAATTTCCATCATCAGAACCTTGAATTTCAATAAAAGATTCCTCGACATTTGTTGGAGTAATAACTCCATCTGTACCGTCTTTATAAAAAATTAAATACTCTCTTCCTGCTGTAAGAGATTTAGGAAGTTTAATTTCTATATTAGATAAATCGCCCTTATAATCTTCTATAAAATTTACAGTTGTTTTATTTTCAGCATCTACTTGAATCTTAACTCGGGTTATATAATCAGATCCAGTCATTAAATCGTTTAAAAGTTCTTTATCAACTTTAACAGTAGCTGTTTTTTCCTTTGTATCTTTTTTCTCATCTTCAAAAATATTATCTTCAACATCACTAGTTTCTATTTTTAGATTATTATTTGTATCTACTTTCTTTTTATCACTTTTTTTACCACAAGAAGTAAGAAGAAGTGAAATAGATAAAATAGATGTAACTATTAATTTCTTATTCATATATACCTCCATTAAATTATGTATTTTAGTAAATTATATCATATATAAGCCTAAAGTATGAACGTTTAGTATTATATAATGTCTAAAAATATATTAAATTATTATAATATTTTTAAGAAATGAAATTTAAATTAGTATAAGTAGAAAATTTAAATTAAACTTTTAAATTTTAAATATTAAATATAAGTGTTTTTAATATAAAGACTTGATTAATCAGCGCTTTTTTTATATCTTAAATCTTAATATTTTTCAAAATACTACATATTATGCTATAATTAAATAGGTGATATTATGCCTGATGAAATAGTTTATATTTTAGAGAAACTACAAAAACATGGTTATAAGTCTTATGTTGTAGGTGGTTCTGTAAGGGATTATATGCTTTTTAAAGAGCCACATGATTTTGATATTGCAACATCTGCTAGACCTGAAGAAATAGAAGAGCTTTTTAAAGAACATAGCTTAAGTGACATAGGTAAGAAATATGGTACAATTGTCATAAGAGTAGGTATTTATGATGTTGAGATTACAACTTTTAGATTAGAAAGTGATTATGAAAAGAATAGAAAGCCTAAAAGTGTAATATTTACAGATAAATTAGAAGAAGATTTAAAAAGACGAGATTTTACTATAAATGCAATGGCAATGAATAGTAAAGGTGAAATTATTGATTTATTTAATGGAAAAGATGATTTAAATAAAAAGATTATAAGAACAGTTGGGTCTGCTAAGTGTAGGATTGAAGAAGATGCACTTAGGATACTTCGTGCTATTAGATTTGCAGGAAGTTTTGATTTTAAAATAGAAGAAGAATTATATAGTGAGATTATAAAAAATAGAAATTTAATTAAAAATTTATCTCCTGAGAGAATTAAATCAGAAATAGATAAGATGTTATTATTAGATATTCCATCTAAGTCTTTTAAGATAATGGCAGATACTAAGGTTTTAGAAATTGTATTTCCAGAACTTTATAAGACGGTTGATTATGATCAAATGACGCCTTATCATGAAAAGACACTTTTTGATCATATTCTTTGTGTAGTTGATAATGTGCCTAAGAAGTTATCTATTAGATATGCGGCTTTGTTTCATGATATAGAAAAACCAAAAACTCTATCTATTGATAGTTATGGTATAGGGCATTTTTATGGACATGATGATTTAGGGGCAATTAGAGCAGAGGATATTTTAAAAGAGTATAATTCATCAAATGAACTAATTAACTCTGTTAAATCCCTTGTAAAAGAACATATGAAAGCTCCAGAGGATACTATGACAGATAAGGCTTTAAGAAGACTTATAAAAAGAGTTGGAAAGGATAATGTCTTAGATTTATTAGATCTTATGATTGCTGATAGAATTTGTACTACTAATGGACGGGATTTTGAATTTTTAATTAAAAGGCAAAATAGAATAAAAGAACTACTTAATGAAGATGTAATTATAAAAGAGAAGTTTTTAAAAATAGATGGAAATGATTTGATTAAACTTGGGTTTAATGAAGGTAAATTAATAGGAGAAATTTTATCTTATTTAGAAGAAATTGTCCTAGATGATCCAAGTTTAAATGAAAAAGAAATATTACTAAATGTAGTTTTAGAAAAATATAGGAGTTAATATGGGTAAATTATTTGGAACAGATGGTATAAGGGGTATTGCAAATTTGAAACTAACTCCATCTTTAGCATTTAATGTTGGACGTGCAGCTGGATTTGTTTTATCAAAGGAAAAAAAGGGAAAGGTAGTTATTGGTAGAGATACTAGATTATCGGGACATTTACTTGAATCAGCACTTGCATCTGGACTTATGTCAATTGGTCTTGATGTGGAACTTGTTGGGGTAATTCCAACACCTGCAATAGCTTATTTAACTAGAATGGAGGATTTTTTAGCTGGAGTTGTAATATCAGCTTCTCATAATCCTTTTGAATATAATGGAATTAAGTTTTTCTCAAGTAATGGATATAAACTTCCTGATGAGGTTGAGAATCAAATTGAGGATTTAATATTTTCAGATACAAAAATCTACAAGGATGCAACTGGTGAGGATGTGGGATCTTTAAGATATTCTCATAAGGGACAAGATAAATATGCAAATTATTTAAAGTCTTTATCTAATCTTGATTTAAGTGGAATAAAAATAGCTCTAGATACTGGAAATGGAGCGCTTTATGAAATTGCAGAAGATGTTTTAAGTTCTCTTGGAGCAGATGTTGTAGTAATAAATAATAAGCCAAATGGCAAAAATATTAATGATAACTGTGGATCTACTAATCCAGATCTTATAAAAGAACTTGTAATTAAGGAAAAAGCTGATATTGGTATGAGTTTTGATGGAGATGCTGATAGAATTATAGCAGTAGATAATAAGGGTAGAATTGTAGATGGAGATCATATTCTTGCAATTTGTGCAACTTATTTAAAAAAGGACAATAAATTGACTAATGATACAGTTGTTGGAACTATTATGGCAAATATAGGTCTTGAGAAGTATTTAAATTCAATTGGAGTAAATCTTGTTCATACAAAGGTTGGAGATAGATATGTACTTGAAGAGATGAAGAAAAATAATTATGTAATAGGTGGAGAGCAATCTGGACATATTATATTTTTAGATTACAATACAACTGGTGATGGTCTTGCAACGGGACTACATCTTTTAGAGGTTATGAAAAAGTCAAATAAAACTATGGCAGAGCTAAATGATTTAATGACTAGTTATCCTCAAGTTTTAATAAATGCAAATGTAAGAAATGATTTAAAGGATAGATATATGGAGTTTCCTGAAATAGTTGAAAAGATTAAGGAAATTGAAGATAAATTTAATGGAAGTGGAAGAGTGGTAATAAGACCTTCTGGAACAGAGAGCTTAGTAAGGGTTATGATAGAAGGCGAAGATGAAAAAGTACTTGAAAAAGAAGCAAGGAATTTAGCTGATTTTATAGAAAAGAAGCTTAATTAGGAGGATTATATGAGCTATAAATTAATAGTAGATTCAGGATGCGATCTAACTACAGAAATGGAAAAAGAGATGAATATAAGTACAATTCCTTTTAAAATAGCAGTAGATGATAAAGAGTTTATAGATGATGAAAATTTTAATATGGATTTATTTTTAGATACTATGAAAAATAGTTCTAATCCAATTAAAACCTCATGTCCTTCACCCTTTGATTATGAATCTGAAGTTGAAAAAGCTAGTGAAGATGAGATTTTTATACTTACAATATCTTCTAAGTTATCAGGATCTTACAATAGTGCTAATATTGCAAAAAATCAAATTCTTGAAAAGGATCCTAAGAAAAAGGTACATGTATTTGATTCAAAAACTGCAAGTGCAGGAGAAACTTGTATTGCGCTTAAAATTAATGAATTTATAAAAAATGGTCTTGGTTTTGATGAGATAGTTGAAAAGACAGAAAAAGAAATTGATAAATTAAAGACATTTTTTATTCTTGAAAATTTAGATAATTTAATTAAAAATGGAAGAATAAAAAAGACTGCAGGTCTTATTGCAAATGTGTTAAATATTAGACCTATTATGATTGGTGAAAATGGAGAGATTTCTCTTTTTGAAATGAATCGTGGATTTAAAAAGAGCCTTTCTAAACTTGCAG
Source organism: Peptoniphilus stercorisuis (assembly GCF_017874395.1). GTDB lineage: Bacteria > Bacillota > Clostridia > Tissierellales > Peptoniphilaceae > Anaerosphaera > Anaerosphaera stercorisuis. The sequence continues at coordinate 109,257 of NZ_JAGGLJ010000003.1, forward strand.
ATGCTCTTGGAAATGTAGTAGATGATATAGAGGATAGAACTCTTGTGATTTCTCATGTAAATGGTCTTGAAAAGGCAGAGGAGTTTGAGAAGAAGGTAAGATCTCTTTATAATTTTAAAGATATTAAGATTATTCACACTAAGGGACTTGCTTCAGGTTATGCAGATAATGGAGGCATAGTTATTGCCTTTTAAATAAGAAATAGTACCTATTAATAGGTACTATTTTTCTTTTTTCTTTTGATTTTTTTTATAATTAATAATATAAACTGCATATAGAGCAATTAAAATTAGTGAAAATACAAAATCAGATGGTTCTAAGATATCTCTATTTGTTTTGTATCTTGTAAGCATTCTGAATATATTATAAAGAACTATTATTAGGAAAAATTTAAATATTTTTTTGAACTTTCCCTTTTTATCAAGATTTATATTCTCCTTTCTTAGTTCTTCGTTTAGTTCTATTTGATATTGTGCATGTTCACGTCTTTGTTTTTTGCTATTTTTTAAGTAATTTTCAAATCTTTCTTGAAGTCTTTCTTTAAAATTCTTTTTCATAGTTATGATTTTATGCTAAATTTAAAAATAATTCAATAATTATGAGGAAAAACTATCTATAAAGGGCTATTTTACAAGTATTGAAAAGTTTTTGAAAAAATATTGAAAAAGTACTGGATTTATTTTGGAACTTGTATTAAAATAGGGAACAATGTGCTTATTAAAGAACTTCTTAATTTTTATTACATTATATATATAATAAAAAAACACATAAATTTTAAAAAAACAAAAAAGTTAAGAAAAATCTAAAAAAGTCCTGAAAAAGGCTTTACAATAAGCATTCTATTAGATATAATGTTTAAGCGTTAAAAAAAGAAACTTTGCGACGATTCTATAAGTTGCTTGAGGTTTTATGGAAAAAAGGAGCTTCAAGGTAATTATGGAGGAGAAGTCCAGCTAGATCTGGGCGGGGTTATTTTTTCATTCTGTCGTCTAGGATACACCAGGCGGCGTTTATCAGTAACCTGACTTCGCAAAATATGCATTTATGCGAGTAGGAGGGAAATTATGTCAAACAAAGGCAAACAAAAAATAAGAATCAGACTTAAAGCTTATGATCATGAACTTTTAGACAATTCTGCGGCAAGAATAGTAGAAGCTGCTAAACAAACAGGTGCTACTGTTTCAGGTCCAATTCCACTTCCAACAGAAAAGGAAGTAATTACAGTTCTAAGAGCTGTTCATAAGGATAAAGATTCTAGAGAACAATTTGAGCAAAGAACTCACAAACGTCTAATTGATATTGTTAATCCAAGTCAAAAGACAGTTGATTCTTTAATGAAACTCAACTTACCAGCTGGTGTCGATATTGAAATTAAGCTATAAATAATTGTTCTTTATAAGATTGTTAAGGCAATCCGCTGTAAATTTTAGGAGGTGCAACAATGAAATTTTTAATTGGAAAAAAAATAGGAATGACTCAAATCTTCAATGAAGAAGGAACAGTTACTCCTGTAACAGTTATTGAAGCTGAGCCTAACGTAGTTATCCAAAAGAAAACTGTTGAAATTGATGGATATGAATCTGTTCAAGTTGCAACAGGAAGTATTAAGGAAAATAAAGTAAATAAACCAATGAAAGGTCATTATGAAAAAGCAGGCGTTGAAGCAAAAAGATACGCAGCTGAATTCAGAACTAATGAAGTAGAAAACTACAACATTGGAGATGAAATCAAAGTAGATCTTTTCGAAGTTGGAGAATTTATTGACGTTACAGGAACTTCAAAGGGTAAAGGAACTCAAGGTGTTATTAAGAGACATGGATTTGCTCGTGGACGTGAAACTCACGGTTCTAAATTCCATAGAATGCCCGGTGGTATGGGAGCTGCTTCTTATCCAGGAAGAGTTTGGAAAAACCACAGAATGGCAGGAAAAATGGGAAATGAAAGAGTAACAGTTCAAAACCTTGAAATCGTAAGAATTGATACTGACAAGAACTTAATCTTAGTCAAAGGTGCAATCCCAGGACCTAAAAAGGGAACTGTAACATTAAAAGAGACTGTTAAGGCTCATAAGTAATGAAAGGAGGGTATTAAGATATGCCTAAGATTCAAATGATCAATATGGAAGGAAATCCAGTTGAAGAAATTGAACTAAATGAAAATATTTTTGATATAGATATAAATGAACATGCTGTTTATCTTGTAGTTAAAAATATATTAGCTAATAAAAGACAAGGAACACAATCAGCTAAAACTAGAGCGGAAGTTCGTGGTGGCGGAAGAAAACCTTGGAGACAAAAGGGAACTGGTCGTGCTCGTCAAGGAAGTATAAGATCTCCACAATGGAGAGGTGGTGGTGTTGTATTTGCACCAAAGCCAAGAGATTATTCTTATACAACTCCTAAAAAAGTTAGAAGACTTGCTATGAAGAGTGTTCTTACTTCTAAGGTTCAAGAAAATGAACTTATCGTTGTAGATAATATTCAAATGGAAAGTGCAAAAACAAAGAACTTTGTACAAATGTTAGATAATATTAAAGCTAACAAAAAAGCTCTTGTTGTTATTGCAGATAGAGATTTAAATGTAATGAGATCTGCTAAAAACATTGAAGGTGTTGAAACTGCAATGGCTAGTATGATTAATGTGTATGATATCTTAAAATATGATTCACTAATTATTACTAAAGACGCTCTTAATATAATTGAGGAGGTGTTTAACTAATGAACGTATATGATATTATTAGAAAACCAATTATCACTGAAAAAAGTATGACTGATATGGAAGATAACAAATATACTTTTGAAGTTGAAAAACATGCTACTAAAGCAGAAATTAAATCAGCTGTGGAAGAAGTTTTCGGCGTAAAAGTTCAAAGGGTAAACACTATGAACATGCGTGGAAAAATGAAAAGACAAGGTGCACATCAAGGAAGACGTCCATCTTGGAAAAAAGCTATTGTTAAACTAACTGAAGATTCTAAATCAATCGAATTCTTCGATGGTATGGAATAATTGATTAGGAGGTAAAAAGATGGCAATTAAAGGATATAAACCAACTTCTCCTGCTCGTAGACAAATGACTGTCTCAACTTTTGAAGAGATTACAAAAAAGACTCCTGAAAAAAGTCTTACTATAAATTTAAAAACTACTGCTGGAAGAAATGCTCACGGAAGAATAACTTCTAGACATAGAGGCGGCGGAGTTAAGAGAAGATATAGAATAATCGACTTTAGAAGAAACAAAGACGGAATACCAGCAAGAGTAGCTTCAATAGAATACGATCCATATAGAACAGCTTATATAGCTCTTTTAAACTATGTTGATGGAGAAAAAAGATATATTTTAGCTCCAGTAGGATTAAAAGTTGGCGATATGGTTGAATCTGGAGAAGAAGCAGACATTAAGATCGGTAATGCTCTTAAATTAAAAGATATGCCAGTAGGTACTATTATTCATAATGTAGAACTTACACCAGGCAGAGGTGGACAACTTGCAAGATCTGCAGGAACAGAAATCCAACTTATGGCTAAAGAAGGAAAATACGCTCATTTAAGATTACCATCAGGCGAATTTAGACTAGTAAGCCTTGAATGTAGAGCTACAATTGGACAAGTAGGAAACATCTCACATGAACTTATTACTTTAGGAAAAGCTGGAAAAAGCAGATACCTAGGTAGAAGACCACATGTAAGAGGTTCTGCAATGAACCCAGTAGATCACCCTCACGGTGGTGGAGAAGGTAGAACTCCAATAGGTAGACCTTCACCAATGTCTCCATGGGGTAAGAAAACTCTTGGACTTAAGACTAGAAAAAGAAGCAAGAAATCTAACGCTTATATTATAAGAAGAAGAACTAAGTAATCGGAGGGGAAAAATGAGTAGATCAGTTAAAAAAGGACCTTTCGCAGATGAACATCTGTTAAAAAAGGTTGATCAATTAAACGAAACTAATGATAAAAAAGTTATAAAAACTTGGTCTCGCCGCTCCACAATATTTCCTGAAATGGTAACACATACTATTGCTGTTCATGACGGCAGAAAACATGTGCCAGTATACATTACAGAAGATATGGTAGGACATAAACTTGGAGAATTTGTTCTTACAAGAACATTTAGAGGCCACGGCGGCAAGGCTGAAAAAACAACAGGTTTAAAATAAGAAAGGAAGGGGATTTAAATGGAAGCAAAAGCAATTGCGAAATATGTTAGAATTTCACCATTAAAGGTAAATTACATTTGTGCTGAAATTCGCGGCAAACAAGTTGACGAAGCCCTTTCTATTTTAAAGTTCACTCCAAAAAGAGGAGCTAAAGAACTATACAAGGTGCTTAATTCTGCTGTAGCAAATGCTGAAAACAATCTAAATCTTAATAGAGATGAATTAATTGTTAAAGAAGCATATGCAAATGACGGTCCAACTATGAAAAGATTCCATCCTAAGGCAAAAGGTATGGCATATCCAATTCTTAAAAGATCAAGTCATATTGGCGTTGTAGTAGCAGAAAGAGAGTAAGGGAGGTTAAATAATGGGCCAAAAAGTTAACCCACATGGACTTCGTGTTGGTATTATCAAAGATTGGGATTCAAAATGGTATGCTGACAAGAAGGATTTCGGTGACTTATTAGTAGAAGATAATGAAATTCGTATATATATAAAGAAAAAACTTTTCACAGCTGGTCTTTCTAAGATTGAAATCGAAAGAGCTGCTAATAAAGTTAAAGTAACTATATTAACTGCTAAACCAGGAATGGTAATCGGACGTGGTGGAGCAGGTGTTGAAGATTTAAGAAATGAACTTGAAAAACTAACTGGAAAAAGCGTAGTTATAAACGTTGAAGAAATTAGAAATCAAGACATGGATGCTCAACTAGTTGCTGAATCAATTGCGGAATCTCTAGAAAGACGTGTATCTTTTAGACGTGCAATGAAACAAGCAATTCAAAGAACAATGAGAGCTGGAGCAAAAGGTATCAAAACTTCAGTATCAGGACGTTTAGGTGGAGCAGATATGGCAAGAACTGAAGGATATGCAGAGGGAACAATTCCTCTTCAAACTTTAAGAGCAGACATAGATTATGGATTTGCAGAAGCAGATACTACTTATGGAAAGCTTGGAGTTAAAGTTTGGTTATACAAAGGTGAAGTTCTTCCAGGACAAAAATCTGTAAACACAAATATTAGAGATAGAAACGAAAAAAGAAAAAGACCTCAAAATAAGAAAAAGAACTTTAAATCTAACGATAGAAAAAAAGTTCAAAATTAAGCATGAAGGAAAGGAGGAACAAATATGTTAATGCCTAAGAGAGTAAAATATCGTAGAGTTCACAGAGGCAGAATGAAGGGTAAAGCAATGCGTGGAAACACATTAACTTACGGAGAATACGGCCTTCAAGCACTTGAACCTTCATGGATTACTTCAAATCAAATCGAAGCAGCACGTCGTGCGATGACTAGATATATCAAAAGAGGTGGAAACATCTGGATTAAGATTTTCCCAGATAAGCCTGTTACAGAAAAACCTGCTGAAACACGTATGGGATCTGGTAAAGGTGCTCCTGAATATTGGGTAGCAGTTGTAAAACCAGGCCGTGTTATGTTTGAAATGAGCGGTGTTTCTGAAGAGATAGCTAGAGAAGCAATGAGACTTGCGTCTATGAAGCTACCTATTAAGACTAAGTTTGTTATGAAAGAAAAGGATGGTGAATCAAATGAAGACTAAGGATATTCGCCAAATGTCAAGTGAAGATTTAAATAAAAAAGTAACTGAGTTAAAGAATGAACTATTCAACTTGAGATTTAGGTTGGCAACTGGTCAACTTGATAATCCATCAAGCATTAAGAGCGTTAAAAAAGATATCGCTAGAGTAAAGACAATTCTTAGACAACGTGAATTAGGAATGGGAAAGGAGGCTTAATCTCATGGAAAGAAACAATAGAAAAACAATAATTGGTACTGTGGTAAGTGACAAAATGGATAAAACTATTGTAGTTGCTGTTGAGACTTTTGAGACTCACCCAATATACAAAAAGAGATTTAAGAAAACTACAAAATTCAAAGCTCATGATGAAAAGAACGAATGTGGTATTGGCGACAAAGTTAAAATTATGGAAACAAGACCACTTAGCAAAGACAAGAGATGGAGATTAGTAAGTATTATTGAGAAAGCTCAATAATAACTGATAAGGAGGAGCTCATGATACAACAAGAAACAAGGCTTCATGTTGCTGACAACTCAGGAGCAAGAGAACTACTTGTCATAAAAGTACTTGGTGGTACTAATAGAAAGACAGCCAATATAGGAGACATAGTAGTATGCTCTGTTAAACATGCAACACCAGGCGGAGTTGTTAAAAAAGGCAGCATTGTAAAAGCTGTAATAGTTAGAACAAGCAAAGGAATCAGCCGTAAAGACGGATCATATATTAGATTCGACGAAAACGCAGCTGTTATTATAAAAGACGACAGAAGTCCTGTAGGTACTCGTATCTTCGGACCGGTAACAAGAGAACTTAGAAGTGGAAACTTCATGAAGATTATATCTCTTGCACCAGAAGTACTATAATCAGGAGGTTTAGATATGCGTATTAAAAAAGGTGATACAGTTAAGGTTATTGCCGGAAAAGATAAGGGTAAAACCGGCATAGTTCTAAAGACTTTCCCACTTGAAGATAGAATAATTGTGGAAAAAGTGAACATGGTTACAAAACACATGAAACCAAGAGGACCACAAAATCCTGGTGGAATCGAAAAGCAAGAAGCACCAATTCATGTTTCAAATGTAATGTATTTCGATACAAAGTCAAATAAGACTACAAGAATAGGCTATAAATTAGAGAACGGCGAAAAAGTAAGATTTACTAAAATCGACGGACAAACTATAAAGTAAGGAGGTAGACTATGACTTCCAGATTAAAGGAAAAATACAATAATGAAGTAGTAGACTATTTAATGGAAAAGTTTGAGTACAAAAGTGTTATGGAAGTACCTAAACTAGAAAAAATAGTAATAAATATTGGTTTAGGAGAAGCAAAAGACAATCCTAAAGCTCTTGAATCAGCTATTAATGATTTAACAATGATTTCAGGACAAAAACCATTAGTTACAACTGCAAAAAAATCAATTGCGAACTTTAAGTTACGTGAGGGAAGTAAAATTGGTTGTAAAGTAACTCTTCGTGGAGAAAAAATGTATGACTTCTTAGATAAACTAATGAATGTTGCACTTCCAAGAGTAAGAGACTTTAGAGGAATTAAATCTACTGCATTTGATGGTAGAGGAAATTATGCTCTAGGACTTAAAGAACAACTTATATTCCCAGAAATTGAATATGATAAAGTTGATGCTATTAGAGGTATGGATATAGTTATTGTTACAACAGCAAATACTGATGAAGAGGCCAAATCTTTCCTAGAAAGAATGGGAATGCCTTTCGCTAAGTAATAGGAGGTAAACTAGTGGCAAAGAAATCAATGATTGCTAAACAAAAGAGAAAACAAAAGTATAGCACTCGTGAATATACAAGATGTAAAATTTGTGGAAGACCACATTCAGTTTTAAGAAAATACGGAATTTGCAGAATCTGCTTTAGAGAACTAGCATATAAGGGACAAATTCCTGGTGTTAAAAAGGCAAGTTGGTAATCTTTTACCATAGGAAAGGAGGCAAAATATTATGATGACAGACCCTATTGCAGATATGCTTACCAGAATTAGAAACGGCAATGATGCAAGACATAAATCTGTTGACGTTCCAGCTTCAAATATTAAAAAAGAAATATCTGAAATCCTACAAAAAGAAGGATATATTAAAAAATATGAATTTATTGAGGATAACAAACAAGGTATTATTAAAATAGATTTTAAGTATGGAGAAAACAACGAAAGAGTAATTAGCGGAATAAAAAGAATCTCTAAACCAGGCCTAAGAGTTTATGTAAACAGAGAAGATATCCCAAGAGTTTTAGGTGGACTAGGAATAGCAATTATTTCAACATCTAAGGGAATTGTAACTGATAAAGAAGCGAGAAAACTTGGCGTTGGTGGAGAAGTAATTTGCTACGTTTGGTAAAATAGGAGGTGTTAGCATGTCAAGAATCGGTAAAAAACCAATTGAAATTCCAGCAGGCGTAGATGTTAAAGTAGAAGGAAATACTGTAACAGTTAAAGGACCTAAAGGAGAATTAACTCAAAGTTTTGATAATGACATGATTATTGAATTAGATAATGGTGTTCTAACAGTTCAAAGACCAAGTGATAGCAAAAACCACAAAGCAATGCATGGACTAGTAAGAACTCTTATCGACAATATGATAATCGGTGTAACTGAAGGTTATAAAAAAGAACTTGAAATTATAGGTACAGGATATAGAGCTGCAAAAAGTGGAAAGAAACTTTCACTAACTCTAGGATTCTCACATCCTCTAGATCTTGAAGATCCAGAAGGAATAACTACTGAAGTTCCAAGTCCAAACCAAATTATCATAAGTGGTATAGATAAACAAAAAGTAGGAGCTTATGCTGCTCACTTAAGAAGTTATAGAAAACCAGAACCTTATAAAGGTAAAGGTATTAAATATATAGATGAATATGTTAGACGTAAAGTCGGAAAAACAGGTAAGTAGAAAGGAGAAATAAACAGTGTTAAATAAAGTTGATAGAAACGCAAATAGAATAAAAAGACACAAGAGAATCAGAAATAAAATCTCCGGAACAGCAACTTGCCCAAGACTTTCTGTTTACAGATCAGGTTCTAATATTTATGCTCAAATCATTAATGATGAGATTGGCAATACATTAGTATCTGCATCAACATTAGACAAGTCATTAGAACTTGAAAATACTAAGAATACAGAAGCAGCTAAAAAAGTTGGCGAAGCAATCGCTAAAAAAGCAGTAGATGCGGGAATTGAAGAAGTTGTATTTGATAGATCCGGATATGTATATCATGGACGCATTAAAGCTCTTGCAGATGCAGCAAGAGAAGCTGGACTTAAATTCTAAAGAAGGAGGGGAAAAATGAAACGTTCATTAATAAACGCAGCAGAACTTGACCTTGAAGAAAGAGTTGTATCTATTAATAGAGTTGCAAAAGTTGTAAAAGGCGGTAGAAATTTCAGATTTTCAGCTCTAGTTGTAGTTGGAGATCATAATGGTCATGTTGGAGTTGGAACAGGAAAGGCATTAGAAGTACCCGAAGCTATTAGAAAAGCAGTTCAAGATGCGAAAAAACACATCATAAATGTTAATCTTTTAGATACTTCTATTCCACATGCAGTAACTGGTGAATTTGGTTCAGGAAGTGTATTCTTAAAACCAGCTCAAGCAGGTACTGGAGTTATCGCAGGTGGAGCAGTTCGTGCAGTTTGTGAACTTGCTGGAATCAGTGATATTAGAACTAAAAACCTTGGATCAAACAATCCACAAAATATTGTAAATGCAACTATACAAGGTCTTTCTGAGCTTAAAACTGCAGAATCTGTAGCTAAACTTAGAAATAAACCTGTTGATGAGATTTTAGGATAAGGGGGTAAAGCTATGAGTACATTAAAAATTAAATTAGTAAAAAGCCCTATTGGAAAAATAGAAACTCACAAAAGAACAGTAAAAGCTCTTGGACTAAGAAAAATCGGACAAGTAGTTGAACATGAAGATAATCCTCATATAAGAGGTATGATAAAACAAGTATCATATATGCTTGAAGTTGAAGAATAAGGAGGTGTGAAACTTGAAATTACATGACTTAAGACCAGCAGAAGGCGGCGGAGTTAAAGCTAGAAAAAGAGTTGGTAGAGGTATTGGATCTGGAACAGGTAAAACTTCAGGAAAAGGTCATAAAGGACAAAACGCTAGAAGTGGCGGAGGAGTTAGACCAGGTTTTGAAGGTGGACAAATGCCATTATTCAGACGTCTTCCAAAAAGAGGTTTCACAAATGTATTCAAAAAAGAATATGCATTAGTTAATGTTTCAGTACTTGAAAACTTCGAAAACGGAGCAGAAGTTACTCCAGAAATTTTAATTAATAGTGGTTTAATAAAAGAAGCAAAGGCAAAAGATGGTGTTAGAATTCTAGGTGATGGAGAACTTACTAAAAAACTTACAGTAAAAGCTCATCATTTTTCTAAGGCTGCGGCAGAAAAAATTGAGGCTGCGGGAGGAAAGGCCGAGGTGATTTAATGTTATCAACCTTCAAACAAGCTTGGAAGATACCACAATTGCGTAAAAAGATGATTTTTACTCTATTAATGTTGTTAGTGTACAGATTGGGATCACATATTACTGTACCTTTCATGGATGGAGAAGCTGTAAAGAACTTATTTAATGCAAGTAATCAAGGATTATTTTCATTTTTAGATTTAATGACTGGAGGTAACTTCAGATCATTTACAATCTTTGCAGCAAATATCTACCCTTATGTAACTGCTTCAATAGTATTGCAATTATTAACAATAGCAATACCTTCACTTGAATCACTTGCTAAGGAAGGCGAAACTGGAAGAAAAAAGATAGCCAAATATACAAGATATTTAGCAATAGGAATTGCATTTATCCAAGCTATAGGTTATACATTTGGAATATTTAGAGGCGCTGTTTTAGCTGAAGGATTCTTACAAAATTCTGTAGTAATTCTTTCAATAGTTGCTGGAACTTGTCTTCTAATCTGGGTTGGAGAACAAATCACAGAGCATGGAATAGGAAATGGTATTTCAATATTAATATTTGCAGGTATTGTCGCAAGATTCCCTGTAGATATTATGGAATCAATTGCTAGAGTCAAAGTAGGACAAGCTAGTATAATTTCCTTAATAATATTCATAGTCCTAGCTATTTTAATAGTAGGATTTGTAGTAACACTAACTGAAGGTGAAAGACGAATACCTGTACAATATGCAAAAAGAGTAGTAGGTAGAAAAATGTATGGTGGACAATCAACTCATATACCTATTAAGGTTCTTATGACTGGTGTTATGCCAATTATATTTGCTAACTCACTTTTAGCAATACCTGCAACAGTTGCAATGTTTGTAAAAAATGAATCTACAAGAAGATGGATAGCGAAGTATCTAACTGTACAAGGAGGACCAGGAACTGTAATCTATGTAATCCTAAGTGTACTATTAATAATATTTTTCACATACTTCTATACATCTATCCAATTTAATACTGTTGAATACTCAAAGAGTTTACAACAAAATGGTGGTTTTATTCCAGGAATAAGACCTGGTAAACCAACAAGTGATTATTTACAAAGAAGTTTAAACAGACTAGTATTACCAGGAGCTATTGCTCTTGCAATACTTTCAGTACTTCCAACAATTCTCACAAAGATCTCAGGATTACAATTTAACTATGGTGGTACTAGTATAATAATCGTAGTTGGAGTAATTCTTGAAACTTCAAGAGTATTAGAACAACAAATGCTAATGAGACATTACAAGGGATTTTTAAATAAATAGGAGGAATTATTATGAAGATAGTTATATTAGGACCTCCAGGAGCAGGTAAGGGTACTCAAGCAGATTTTATTATAGAAAAATATAATATACCTCACATCTCAACTGGAGATATTTTTAGAGAAAATATAAAAAATGGAACAGAACTTGGTGTTAAAGCTAAATCTTATATGGACAAAGGACTATTGGTTCCTGATGAACTTGTAATAGATATAGTTAAAGACAGAATAGTAAGAGACGACTGTAAAGATGGATTTTTACTAGATGGTTTTCCAAGAACAGTTGCACAAGCTGTAAGTTTAGATGCTGAGTTAGATAAACAAGGTACAAAACTTGACAAGGTTGTTAATATTAATGTAGACTCAAGTATCTTAGTTGACAGAGCAGTAGGTAGAAGAATATGTAAAACTTGTGGAGCAACATATCATATAGAATATAATCCTCCAAAAGTTGAAGGAATTTGTGACAAAGATCAAACTGAATTAATTCAAAGAGATGACGATAAAGAAGAGACAGTAAAGACTAGAATTAATGTTTACTTTGAACAAACAGCTCCGTTAATTGACTACTATCGTGCTCAAGGCTTACTATTAGATATAGATGGTGCACAAGATATTAAAAAAGTATTTGAAGATGTTGTTGAAGGACTAGATAAATAACATATGGATAATACATTTTCAATAAATGTTGGACAAATAGTAAAGTCTAAAGTAGGACGAGATGCTGGAAGAATTTTTTTAGTCTTTAAGGTGATTGATGACGATTATCTCTATTTAGTAGATGGAAGCCTTAGAAAGCTAGATAATCCGAAGAAAAAAAAGATAAAACATTTAATTATATACAAAGATATTGTAAATATTGATGTTGAGAACTTAAATGATAGCTTTCTTAGAAAAGCGCTTAAACCTTATAACTAAAATAAAGGAGGATCCTTAATTAATATGGCTAAAGAAGATGTAATTGAGGTAGAAGGAACTGTTGTAGAGTCTCTACCAAATACAAAATTTAAAGTAGAACTTGAAAACGGACATATAATACTTGCCCACATTTCAGGAAAGCTTAGAATGAATTATATTAGAATACTTCCAGGAGATAAGGTAACTGTTGAACTTTCACCTTATGACCTTACAAGAGGTAGAATTACCTGGAGAAAAAAATAGATAATCCTATGAACTAGGAGGGATACAAATGAAAGTTAGACCATCCGTTAAAAAGATGTGTGAAAAATGTAAGATAATTAAAAGAAATGGAAAAGTAATGGTAATTTGCGAAAATCCAAAGCATAAACAAAGACAAGGATAAGGGGGCTTTTATTAATGGCAAGAATTGCTGGTATTGATTTACCCAGAGAAAAACGCGTTGAAATAGGTCTTACTTATATCTATGGTATTGGCAGAAAAAGATCACAAGAAATCTTAACTAATGCAGATGTTGATTTTAATACAAGAGTTAAAGACTTAACTGAAGCTGAACTAGCTCGTTTAAGAGATGAAATAGATAAGTACCACGTAGAAGGAGACCTTCGTCGTGATATAGCTATGAATATTAAAAGACTTAGAGAAATCAACTGTTACCGTGGAGTAAGACACAAAAGAGGACTTCCTGTAAGAGGTCAAAAAACAAAGACTAATGCAAGAACAAGAAAAGGTCCTAAAAAATTAGTATCTAAGAAGAAGTAAGGAGGGGAAAACACATGGCTAAGAAGCAACAAAAAGGAACACGTACTAGAAAAAGAGACCGTAAAAACATTGAAAAAGGACAAGCTCATATCGCTTCAACTTTTAACAACACTATGGTTACTCTAACAGATATAAGTGGAAATGTAATTTCTTGGGCAAGTGCTGGACAACTTGGATTCAGAGGTTCAAGAAAGTCTACACCCTTTGCTGCACAAGAAGCTGCTGAAGAAGCAGCAAACAAAGCTAAAGAACATGGCTTAAAATCTGTTGAAGTTTTTGTAAAAGGTCCAGGATCAGGAAGAGAAGCTGCAATAAGATCACTTCAAGCATCAGGCCTTGAAGTAACAATGATTAAAGATGTAACACCAATTCCACACAATGGATGTAGACCACCTAAACGTAGGAGAGTTTAATTCTCTCCTGAGAACCCAAAAGGAGGGAACCCATGATAGAAATAGAAAAGCCAAGCATTGATATAGTAGAGTTAGATGAGTCCGGCGAATATGGGAAATTTGTAGTGGAACCCCTTGAAAGTGGCTATGGCATTACAATAGGAAACTCTTTAAGAAGAGTGCTTCTATCCTCACTTCCAGGAGCGGCTGTATCTTTTGTAAATATCAGGGGAGTTGAGCATGAATTTGCTACAATTCCTGGAGTTTTAGAAGATGTACCTGAAATAATATTAAATATTAAAGGTCTAGTTCTTAAAATGACAGAAGACGAACCTGTAAAAGTAATAATTGAAAAAAGAGGAGAAGGAGAAATCTTAGCCTCCGATATTCAAGCAGGCCATGAAATTGAAATTGTAAATCCAAATCATCTTATAGCAACTACAAATGCAGATGCTGATGTTTATATGGAACTTACAATTGAAAGAGGCCGTGGATATGAACCATCAGAACTCAAGAAAGATGAAATAACGGAAATAGGTGTAATTCCAATAGATTCTAATTATACTCCAATAAAGAAAGTAAATTGGAAAGTTGAAAACACAAGAGTAGGACAAAGAACTGACTACGATAGATTAATTCTTGAAGTAACAACAGACGGTTCAATGAAGGCTGACGAAGCAACTTCTCTTGCTGCTAAAATTTTAACCGAACATCTTGACTTATTTATTGGACTTACTTACCACGTTAGTGATGTAAGCATCATGGTAGAAAAAGAAGAAGATCAAAAAGAAAAAGTTCTAGAGATGACAGTTGAAGAGCTTGATCTATCTGTAAGAAGTTTTAACTGTTTAAAGCGTGCAAACATAAATACAGTTGAAGAACTTACAGAAAAGACTGAAGAAGACATGATGAATGTTAGAAACTTAGGAAAGAAATCTTTAGAAGAAGTTGAACAAAAATTGGCTGAATTAGGCTTAGGCCTAAAAAAGGAAGACGAATAAAAGGAGGTAGAACATGGCAAGATTAAGAAAGCTTGGTCGTCCTACTGCTCACAGAAATGCCATGCTTAGAAATCTTGTAACTTCTCTATTAAGAGATGGACAAATAGAGACAACAGTTACAAGAGCTAAAGAGACACAAAGAATGGCAGAGAAAATGATCACTTTAGGTAAGCGTGGAGATCTTCATGCAAGAAGACAAGCACTTTCATATATATATGATGAAGATGTTGTAACAAAATTATTCGAAGAAACTGCTCCCAAATATAAAGAAGTTAATGGTGGATACACTAGAATTCTAAAAATGGGACCACGTCGTGGAGACGGAGCAGAAATTGCGATAATTCAATTAGTATAATTTGGGGAATCCGTAAGGGTTCCTTTTTTTATTGTAAAAATAAATACTTCTATAGATACAGCATTCTAGAGTGCTGTATTTTTATTTAATAAGCCAAGCTAAGGAAAAAATCGATTTCATAAAATCAGGATATTTTCATATTAAATAATATAGAATTAAAAGCTAGAAAATATAAATAAAATTAAATAATTAAAATTATATTATTATTTTTTAGATAAAATTTAATTTTATACATACTTTAAATAGCATTAAATAGCCAATAGATAAATTTAAAGAAAAAAATAAAAAAATCTATACAGCAAGGTAAGACTTTAGTGTAGTGCTGTATTTTACTTGATTGTAGAGGTTATACCATTAATGAGAAAACATTTGCAATAATATCATAAAGCTAAGCTAATGGCTTAAACACTAGATTTAGGGAAAGTCTCTACTAACTCAAGAGTTAATGGAAAATTTAGAAAAATCAGGAAAACATTTTCTGACAGTCCTATTGACACTCCATTTAATGTAATGATTATACTGTAATTACAAAGTAAATAATAAATGAAAGCAAGGAGATGATTTTGTGGAAAAAGAAAAAGCTTTAAAAGGATTAAAAGTAGTAGATTTAACATCAGCACTAAGCGGACCATTTTGTACTATGTTCTTTGCAGATTTTGGAGCAGATGTAATAAAAATTGAACCAGTAACTGGTGATCAATGTAGAACCTGGGGTCCATTAGATGAAGAGAGTGGTGAAAGTGGATTTTACGCTTACATAAACAGAAATAAGAAGGGTTGTACTCTTAACTTAAAAACTGAAGAAGGGCTGCAAATGTTTTATGATTTAGTAAAAGATGCAGACTTTGTTTGTGAAAACTATAAGGGTGGAGTTACAAAAAAACTTAAAATTGATTATGACACTTTAAAAGAAATTAACCCAAAACTGATTTATGTATCAGGTTCAGGATTTGGTCAAACAAGTCCACTAAGTGATAGACCATGTTATGACATAGTAGCTCAATCAATGGGTGGAATAGTTAACTTAACTGGATTTACAGATACTGATCCTGTGAAAGTTGGACCTTCAGTAGCAGACCACGTTTCAGGAATCTATCAAATGGTAGGAGCACTTATAGCTCTTCACTATAGAGAGAAAACTGGAAAAGGACAATTAGTAGATGTAGCTATGGTAGATACAATATTTAGTTTGCTAGAAAATGCTATTCCAAACTACACAATGACTGGAGTTATACCTGAGAGAAATGGAAACATAGATCCATCAATATCACCTTTTGATATTTATCATTGTAAAGATGGCTTTGTTGCAGTAGGTGTAGGAAATAATAACCTTTGGAGAAAATTCTGTAATGTTCTTGGAAGAGAAGATTTAATAGAACATGAAGAATATGCTACTAATGAATTAAGATCTCAAAACTATGAACCAGAACTTAAGAAAATCATAGGAGATTTTGTACTAAATTATACTAAAAAAGAAATGGAAAACATGATGGCAGATGCTGGAATACCATGTGGACCAGTACTAAATATAGAAGAAGCAATAAATCATCCTCAAATACAATCAAGAGAAATGATGGTGCATGTAGAACATCCAACAGCTGGAGATATGTACTTCCAAGGTGTAGTACCAAAACTATCTGAAACTCCAGGAACTGTAGAAGAACCTTCACCATTACTAGGACAACACAATAGAGAAATCTTTGGTCTTACAGAGGAAGAAGAAAAACGCTTACAAGAGCTAGGCGTAATTTAAAAGGCATAATAACTTTAATAAGTGAAGTTTTATGAATATATCTATAATAATTTAATTAAATTAAGGAGGACTTTAAAATGATCGGAAACAAAGTAATGTTAAGAGCAAGAATGTCTGCAGGAGAAGCTCACTATGCTGGTGAACTTGTAAATGGATCTCATATCCTAGATTTCTGGGGAGACGTTGGAACTGAACTAATGATCAGAAACGACGGAGACGAAAGTTTATTCGTTGGATACCATGATGTTAAATTTACTGCACCTGTATATGCAGGAGATTTCATGGAATATGTAGGCTGGATCGAAGAACGTGGTGGATCATCAAGAACTTGTCATTTCGAAGCTTGGAAAACTGTTGAATTAACACGTGACGAAAATCTTGCACTAAGTTCTGCAAATGTACTTACAGAACCAGTATTATGTGGAGAAGCAAAAGGAACTCTAATCGTTAAAAAAGATTTACAAAGAGGACCTCAAGACCCTGCTTTTAAATAATTAACTGTACTTATAGTATTAAATAAAAGAAAAATAAGAAGCTTATTAAAACTAAATTTAAGGAGGACTTTAAAATGATCGGAAACAAAGTAATGTTAAGAGCAAGAATGTCTGCAGGAGAAGCTCACTATGCTGGTGAACTTGTAAATGGATCTCATATCCTAGATTTCTGGGGAGACGTTGGAACTGAACTAATGATCAGAAACGACGGAGACGAAAGTTTATTCGTTGGATACCATGATGTTAAATTTACTGCACCTGTATATGCAGGAGATTTCATGGAATATGTAGGCTGGATTGAAGAACGTGGTGGATCATCAAGAACTTGTCATTTTGAAGCTTGGAAAACTGTTGAATTAACACGTGACGAAAATCTTGCACTAAGTTCTGCAAATGTACTTACAGAACCAGTATTATGTGGAGAAGCAAAAGGAACTCTAATCGTTAAAAAAGATTTACAAAGAGGACCTCAAGACCCTGCTTTTAAATAATTAATTAGCTTTTATAATATTAAACAAAAGACCCAAACAAAAGACCCAAACAAGGAGTTTATTTACTAATAAAAATAAGCTCCTGTTTACTAAAAAATATATTTAAAATATATTACAAATTGAAAGGAGTAATAAAATGGCAAGAAAAGTATCTTATTTAAGTTACAATATGACAACTGCAGATGCATCAGATAATGATGGAATAATACCTGTAGGTCGTCAATTTGATTTTATAGGAGATGTTGAAACTGAACAAATGATATTAAATGATGGTGATGAATCACTTTGTCTTGGATATCATGATGTTGAACTTTATGAAAACGTATATGTAGGAGATATGATGGAATATAAGGCTACTATGACTTATATTGGAAATTCTTCAAGAGATTGTAAAGTAGAAGTTTTCAAATTAGCAACTCCAGCTAAAAGAGCAGGAAAAGAAAATGCTAAAGAAGGTGACATGATTTGGTTTGAAGAACCAGTATTATGTACTAGTGGAAATGTACGTCTTGTAGTTAGAAAACATCTTCAAAGAGGAGAACAACCAGATGGACTTGTTATAAATCCTTGGCGTGAACTAGAAGATTTCCCTGAAGATGAATATGAATTTTAATTTATGAGAGGAGATATTATGGAATCTATAACTATGCGTTACAGAATGTCAGATAGAGATGTATTTTACGGCGGTGGCGTTGTAAACGGTGCTAGAGGAATAACTTTAATGGAAGACTGTGCAAAACGTCTTATGGCTAAAGTTTACCAAAACACAGGAAAATGTACAAAAGTTAAAAAAGTAAGATTATATGAACCACTTTTTGCTGGTGATTATTTGGAATTTATCGCAGGAATAAAAAAACAAGAAGGAAATAAAGCTTTAATAGAAGTAAGAGCTTATAAGATAATTCAAGTTCCTGAAGATCCTCCATATCCAAGTTCAATAGACGTTCTTGAAGATCCACCATTATGTACAGTTGTACAATTTGTTTACGAGGCTAATTAATTATATCAATAAAGAGAAGTTAAACGGAGGAAACTATGGATTTTAAACTAAATGACAGTCAAAAGGCAATAGTAAAGTCTGCTAGAGACTTTGCTTATAATGATTTACTACCTGGCGTACTTGAAAGAGATAGAAAAGGGGAGTATGATATAAACTTATGGAAGAAATTAGGTGAACTTGGATTTTTGGGACTACCATATCCTAAAGAATATGGCGGAACTGGAAATGGATATCTTGAATATGTACTTGCACTTCAAGAAATATCAAAAGTTGATGCTTCCGTAGGAATATCTTATTCAATTTCTACATCAGTTTGTTGTGGTGGAATCTATAATTATGGAAATGAAGAACAAAAGAAAAAATATTTACCAGCACTACTAAATGGTGAAAGCATTGGAGCTTTTGGCTTAACTGAAGCAGGAGCAGGATCAGATGCTTCTAACTTAAAAACTGTTGCTGAAGAAAAAGATGATCATTATCTACTTAATGGTACAAAAATTTTCACAACTAATGGACCATACTGTAAATACTATTTTGTAATTGCAAGTACAGATCCTACTCAAGGAGTAAGAGGTTTAAGTGCATTTGTAGTAGATACTGATTGGGAAGGTGTAACTGTAGGTGCAATTGAAGATAAAATGGGTTTAAGATCTGCTCAAGTATCTGATATGCATTTCAATAATGTAAAAGTACCTAAGGAAAATTTATTAGGTGAAAAAGGAAAAGGTTTTGTTTATGCTATGGAATCACTTGACTGTGGCCGTGTAGGAATTGCAGCTCAAGCTCTAGGAATTGCAAAGGGAGCATTTAATGAAGCTTTTGAATATATTCAACAAAGAGAACAATTTGGAAAACCAATATACAAAAACCAATATGTATCATTTAAAATGGCTGAATTAAAAACAAAAATTCAAGCAGCAGAATTTATGCTTTATAATGCAGCAGTACTACATGATGAAGGATTACCGTTTAGCGAAGAAGCAGCTATGGCAAAACTTATGTGTAGTGATGTAGCAATGGAAGTAACTGTTGAAGCTGTTCAATTCATGGGTGGAAATGGTTATATGAAACCTTACCATGTTGAAAGAATGATGCGTGATGCAAAAATAACTCAAATATATGAAGGTACAAATGAAATACAAAAACTAGTAATAAGTAATTCAATGTTTAGAAAGAAAAAATAGTTTGTTATAATTGTATCTTTTTTATAAAAATATGTGTGTGGAGGAAGTTATGGGATATATTATGGCAAGTGCACTATCCAGCGGTTTAATTAGTGGTATTTGGACGGGAATAGCTAACTACTTAAGTATATTCTTACCTAACTTATTTTCATCATGGGTTGGATTTGTTGGAATTACTTCATACTTTGTTGCGGGAGGAAAGAAAGAGGGATTTATAAGATCCCTTACTTCCAATCTAACAGGTGTACTAATAGGTTGTATTATAATAGCAATAAGCTCATTGTCTGAGAGTGTTGTATTTGGTGCAGCAGTAACAGGAGTGTTTACTTGGTTAATATGTTATTTAGCACATATTGATTTAACTAAGTTTTCAACTTGTACATTTATGGGTGGATTTTCAGCATTTGCAACAGGTGGAAATTGGAAATTACTTTTAATTTGTCTAGTTTGTGGAAATATAGTTGGTTACTTATGTACATTATTTGGAGATTTTTTATATTCTAAATTTAAGAAAAAAAATTCTACTGAAGAAGAATGGGTTATATTAAAATTCTTAGATTAAATTAAATATCAAAAAAAGGAGTTTGACTTATGAAGTATGATCTTTTAATTAAAAATGGAACTATTGTCACGGCTGCAGAAAGCTACAAAGCAGATTTAGCAGTAAAAGACGGAAAAATAGTTGCAATATCAAATGAGATAAATGATGAAGCAGAAAAAATAGTTGATGCAAAAGGTAAATTAGTTTTACCTGGTGCAATAGATGTACATACACATATGTCTATGCCTTTTGGTGGAACAGTATCATCAGATAGTTACTATTCAGGAACTATGGGAGCAGCTTGTGGTGGAGTTACAACAATATTTGATTATCCAGTACAAAGAAAAGGCCAATCAATTATGGAGCTTATTAATGAGAAAAAAGCAATGTTAGAAGAAGAAGCTTGTGTTGACTATGCAAGTCATTGCTGTATTACAAATTTAAATAATGGCGAAATACTTGATGAAATGAGTAAGGCAGTTGAAGAAGGTATAACAAGTTTTAAAGCATTTTTAGTATATAAAAAAGAAGGCATGATGGTTGATGATGCTACTCTTGTTAGATTAATGGAAAGAGCAAGAGAACTTGGCGCAATGATCAATATACATGCAGAAAATCCTGATTTAATAGATATGCGTACTGAAAGATATTTAGCACAAGGAAAAACAAGTGCTTGGTATCATTACATGAGTCGTCCAGAATTTGTTGAAGCAGAAGCAGACAAAAGAGCAATTCACTGGGCTAAACATTTAAATACACCTCTTTATATAGTTCACATGGCAGACAAAGAAGGTCTTGAAGCTGCTATACAAGCTAAAAGAGATGGAGCAGATGTATTTATAGAAACTTGTCCTCAATATTTAGAATATACATGCGAAGTATATAAACGTGATAATGGACGTAACTTTGTATGTTCACCACCAATGAAGGGTCAAGAAAGTCAAGACGCTCTATGGGTTGCAATTAAAAATGGATTAATAGATACAGTTGCTACAGATCACTGTCCATTCCAAACTTATGAAAAAGATTGGGGTAAAGACGATTTTTCAAAAATCCCTAATGGATGTGATGGAGTAGAAGTACTATATCCATATATGTTAGATGCAGCAAATAGAGGCAAAATTCCTTTTGAAAGAGCAGTTGAATTATGTGCTACAAATGTTGCAAAGATTTTTGGTTGTGACGACAAAGGTTCTTTATCAATTGGAAAAGACGCAGACATAGTAATTTATGATAAAAATAAAGACTTTACTGTAACAATAGATAAATTGCATACAAATTGTGATCATACAATTTGGGAAGGTAAACAACTTCATGGATATCCAGTTCAAACATACTTACGTGGAAGCTTAGTATATGATAATGGAGACTTTGTTGGTAAAGCAGGAATGGGTAAGTTTGTAAAACGTTCACCTAGAATATAAATTTTAAAGTACTTAATATTATAAACATAAAAAATTAATTAAAGGGGAAAGACTATGATATACAAATCTGACGAAAAAAGAATGCAAGATAAAATAGATACAATAAGTGAGTATGGTGCTACAGGAAATGGTGGAATAACTCGTTATTCTTTATCAGAGGCAGATCTGCTGGCCCGTGGCGAGTTTGTAAAGAGAATGAAAGCAATAGGAGCAGAAATAAAAACTGATGACATGGGAAATATTTATGCAACATTAAAAGGTAGTGATCCTACACTTCCAGCAATTGCTACAGGTTCTCATTCAGACTCAGTAAAAAATGGTGGAAACTATGATGGAATCCTTGGTGTAATGGCAGCTATGGAAGTTTTAGATACAATAGTAGCAGAAAATATTCCACATAAGCACGATATAACAGCAATGATATGGACTAATGAAGAAGGATCTTTATATCCACCAGCAATGATGTCTTCAGGAGTAGTTATGAATGAATATCTACCAGAAGAAATTGCTAAAAACTTTAGACATGAAAATATGCTAAATTCAAAATCAGTAATAGATCCTAGTAAAACTTTTAAAGAAGCACTAGAAGCTTCAGGATATAAAGGTGATGTGAAAAATAGATTAAATCCTAAGGATTATAAAGCTATGTTTGAACTTCATATAGAGCAAGGTCCAATACTAGAAGCAGAAAATAAAGACATAGGAGTAGTAAACTGTGTACTTGGAATGATAAATTATAGAATAAAAATTTACGGAGTATCAGATCACGCAGGAACAACACCTATGAAATATCGTCATGACGCACTATATGGTGCTGCAAAAGTACTTCAATACTTACATGATGAATTAGACAAATTAGACGAAAATCTAGTATATACAACAGGAGAAATCCTTTGTCATCCAAACGTTCATACAGTAATACCTGATTATGTAGAATTTTCAATAGATTCAAGACATGAAGATCCAAAGGTAATAGAACAAGTAGTAAAAGTTATAGAAAATATACCTAAGGAAATAGTAGGTTGTACTACTGGTTATGACGTAGCTTGGACAAGAGATACAGTGTACTTTGATGAAACATTAATTGAGTATGTTCAAGACTCAGTAAACGAACTGGGATATTCAAATCAAAGAATTAATTCAGGAGCAGGTCATGATGCGCAATTCGTATCATATATGATTCCAACTACAATGATATTTGTACCATCAAAAGATGGCCATTCACATTGTGAACCAGAATATACATCAACAAAACAATGTACACAAGGAGTATCAGTATTATTAAATGCCATTCTAAAATGTGACGCAGAATGATAGAACTTTGATAAAAAAATACTAATTTTGTTATTTGAAAAATTACCTAAGCCTTGGAATTAGACAAATAATAATATTATTCAAAAGGTGAAAATTATGAATAAAGATTTAAAATCTAATGGAGACTTAAATTGGCTACAACTATTTTTATGTGGTGGAGCACTTTTCTCAATGCATTTTGGAGCATCTAGTATGGTGTGGCCAATGAACTGGGGAAAAGAAAGTGGAACTTCAGTTTTACCAGCATATGCTGGAGCATTTATAACATCATTACTATTAGTATTTATTGCCTATGTTGCACTTGCAAGAGGAGACGGAAGTTATGACAAAATAACTCGTAGAGTACTTGGAGATAGATTTGGAAAATTCTATACAAGACTTACTATTGCAATTTTAGGACCATTCTATGCAATCCCTAGAATGAGTGCAGCAGCTTGGGACAGTGTAATTCAAGCTTTTGGGTTAAATCCTGATAATAAAATAATGCTTGTTATTTTTACAGTTGTCTTTTATGTAATAACCTACTTTTTCTTAATGAATCCAGGTAAAGCTATGGATCGTATATCTAGTATACTTTTTCCTGTTTTACTTGTAATAGTAATACTTATTGTTGGAAAAGGATTATTGTATCCTATTGCAACACCACTAGAAAAAGTTTATGAAGGATCTGCATTTGCATATGGATTTACAAATGGTTATGCTACTGCAGAGATACTATGTGCTTTAATATTTGGAGTTGTTATCTTTAATACGTTAAAAAATAAAGGTGTAGAAGAATCAAAAATGACAAGAAATATGATTAAAGTAGGTATAGTAGGAATAGCTATGTTATCTATAACACATCTTGCTCATATGTTAATAGGAGCATCAACTGGAACTGTTTTTAAAGATTTATACTATACATCTTTATATACAGCAGTTGCTATGAGATTGTTTGGTACAGTTGGAGGAATGTTATTCTCAGGAGCACTATTACTTGCAGCTTTAACAACAGCAATAGGTATGACATCAGGTTGCGCTGAATTTTTCGTAGATACTACTGAGGGAAAATATAATTATAAACAATGTTCTATAGTTATATTAATTCTAAGTGTAATATTTGGATCTCTTGGACTTACTAGTATATTAGGTATATTAGGACCTATTTTAGATGGAATATATCCAGCGGCAATTGTTTTAGTACTATATTATGCAATAACACCAAGTCTAATGGATAAAAAAAGATTAAATGCTTGTAGATGGGCTATGTATGCATCTTTTGTATTTGGAATGATAGACATGGTTTGGAAATATTTAGTAAAACTAAATTTAAATCCAGGTGGAATAGTTGATCTATACGAAAGTATACCATTAACAAAATCCTCTTTAGCTTGGATGCCTGTTGCAATTATTAGTTTTATAATTGGATGGCTTACTTATAAGGCAAAAAATATAGACAGTGAAGTAGACGCAGAAATGGAAAAAATAGACAAAAAAGACTCAAGTTATAAAAAAAATAAAGGTACTCAAATTTAATTGATTACGCCTAAATATTTAAAATATATATAAATTTAAAAAATAGCTTAGAGATTTCTCTCTAAGCTATTTTTTATTTCATTTTTTAACAGGTATAATTACCTTTGTAACATGCTTATCTTCATGAAAAGTATCAAGTGGAGATATAATAAATATATCTGATATAGGACCTGCAACCTCATACCCCATTTTATTAATCCATTGCAACATAAAAATATGACAATTTATTACGTCGCTATATTTTCCAATATGGTAATCAGTACAAGCAGTAAAACCTCCAAAAGTTCTCATCTTACCACAATGAATTGAATCTTTTTGTTCATCATCAATAAGAACTCCAAACTCAACATCACAATCTTTCATTAAAAATTGATCAAGAGGAGGTGCATAATAAGTAGTAATAATAGAGCTTTTCATACGAAGACCATCATCTGTGCATTTCTCATAAATATCAATCCATCTTTGTAATGAAACATCTGCATTATTATAATTTTTCATAATTTTTCTAGAATACATAAGTGTACTTTCTCGTACTTCTTCAATTCTAATATTTTTATTATAACTATTCTCACTAGACATATTTTTTTCATTACAAGTTGAAATAACATTATTTCCCTTTTTAATTTTATTAAGTACAACTTCGCAGTCAGCTTGTCTAGCTCTTAGCATTGTCATTTCATTAGATATTTCATTCATTCGATTTGTTATTTTACATTCAAAGTTATTAAGACAAGGATTTGAAATAATCTCTTTAATATCAGTAATAGAAAGTCCAAGTGATCTAAGTCTTCTAATTACAAGAACAGTGGACATTTGTTCTTTAGTATAGTACCTGTAATTAGTACTTTCATCTCTAAACTCAGGCTTAAGTAATCCGATTTCGTCATAATACCTAAGTGTTTTAATTGTAACATTACATTCTTTTGATATTTTTCCAATTGAGTAGTATTCATTCATAATTATCAATCCTAACATAATGTAATAATATTAAGACAAAACAATAAAAATTAGTAATAGTTTAGTAAATAATGAATTCGTAAAATTTCATAATAAAACATTAAAACTTATAGAAACTAGATTATTTAAAAACTTATTATTATTCTTTAAATTATAAATTTTCTAAGAAAATTATTTTTTATTTTTCATCAATTTTATGAAAATATTTTCATAGATATTAAAATTAAGTATCTGTAAATTAAAATGTTAAATATATTTCAATCAATAGAATTATTATATATAACTAATTATACTAGATTTATGTTTTGATAATATTTTTAAGATAGCTTGTAAATAGTAACTTTATTAAGCATTGCGTTCTATTGTAAAACAAGCTAATTAAAAATTTAAATTTTCAATATATTAGATATTATAAGTGCTTTAGGCTTTTATGCCATAATTAAGATATAAGTAAAATTTGATTTTTTAAGTAATAAATATATTTTATTTTTAATAAAGTATATTTTAAAAAATTATAAATATATTGAATATATTTAACTTTAATCGCTTATTAAAAGATTTATTTTCATAATATGATTAATTTTACTATTGTGAAAATGTTATCTTTGTTATAATTATAAGTAGATTTCAATAAAAATGTCAAGTATTTTTTATTATTAGTGAGAATAGGTTCTCATTTTATGAGATTTCAAAAATTGAAAACAACATTATTATATATACCCAAAAATATAGAATTCTAAAATTAATAAATTTGTATTTTTATTTTAATAGATATGTATAATTTAAAAAAATATTATATGATATAATAAATTTACTAAAAATGAAGGAGTTATTATGAATATATACTTTACAAGACATGGTGAAACACAGTGGAATAAAAGTGATAAAATCCAAGGTTGGCTGGACTCTCCACTAACTGATAAGGGAGTAGAGATGGGAAAAGAATTATCGGAAATTGCCAAAGATATTAATTTTGACAATATATACTCATCTGACCTAAATAGAGCATATAATACAGCAAAATTAATAGTTCCAGAAAGGGAAGTTATAAAGACAGAACTTCTAAGAGAAATAGATGTAGGAGCATGGAGTGGACATCCCTTTAGCGAAGCAGAAAAAATAGACAAAAAAGCCTATGATTTATACTTTAATAATCCAGGTGAGTACAGAAGAGATGATGGAGAAGATTTTTATCAATTAACAAAGAGAGTAGAAGATTTTTTTGAAAAATATGTCTATAATTCAAGTGATGAAAATATATTAATAGTAAGTCATGGAATTACAATAATAGCTATGTTTAATATAATGGAAAATGTTCCAATAGAAAAATTTTGGACAAATAGAGTTAGAAGAAATGGTGAGTTTAACATAGCAAAATATGAAAATAATAAATTTGAAATAATAAAAAAAGCTGCAAAAAATCCCGTTTCAACAATAGGATAGCTTTATTTTTAACACTTTGACACTATTTTTTGAAAAATCTTAGAATTATTTAATATAAATTACACATAAGATTAATAAAAAATGCACAGTTGTAATTTAATATTATTTATAAATTATTGATGATTCTCAATAATAGTTCCTCTTGTTAATTATTTTTAGGACTTCTACATTAGTAGAGGTCTTTTTATTTTATAGGAGAATGTATGGAAAAAACATTTAAATTTTTAAAAAAGAATTCAGAATTAATTAAAAAAGTGCTTTCAATAGTATTTGTAATAGCTTTTTTAATATTTACAGCAACAGAAATGAGAAATATTAACTTTAAAGAATATCATAGACTTTTTTCTTCACTTCCATATTTGAAGAAATTTGCCTTAGTATTTTTTGGACTAATTACATTTTTATTTTCTACACAATATGACTTTATACTTGCAAAATATTTTGATGTTTCATTAAATAAAAAAGAAATATTTAAAATATCTTTTATAACACAGTCATTTAACAACTTTATTTCCTTTGGAGGAATAACAGGTACAAAGCTTAGATCAGATATGTTAATAAAAGAAAATGTAGAACCAAAAAATGCAATAAAAATATCAACATCAGTGCTTATATCAGGACTTTTGGGACTATTTTTTCTAATACTTCCAACACTTATTTTAGTACAAAATATAAGCAGAAAGTATATTTATATTTTAGGATTATTTTCCTTATATATACCATTTTATTTTCTTGCAGGAAAATTTAAAATTAAAAGATTTGAAAAATTCATAGATGAAAACTCACCCTATAGCTTTTTAGATACAAAGGTAAAAATAAAATTACTCCTTGCATCAATATTAGACTGGGTAGTAGTTTCAATGTATTTTAGCTTTATAATAAAGATGATAAATCCTGAAATGCCATTTTTCAAAAGTATATTTGTATATATAATTGCAGAAGTTGTAGCGCTTATTTCTTTTATACCAGGAGGAATAGGAAGTTTTGATTTAACAGTATTTTTATTATTTAAGGACTTAGGATATCAAAGTAATAATATATTAGTAAGTATTTTATTATTTAGAATAACTTTTTATTTAGTGCCTTGGGTTATAGGAATAATTCTTTATGTATTAACTCAGTTTAAAGAAAAGTCTAAAAAAATAATTCCATCTCAAGAAATTATTTTAAATATTCTTTCTACACTTATATTTTTAAGTGGTGCAATATTAATAATTTCTACTGCAACACCAGCTGTCTTTGAAAGAGTTGTATTTTTAAAAAATATCTTGCCAAGACTTGCCTTTGTCCTTTCAAAAAGCTTTACACTTATGATAGGAGTTATATTAATTGTAATGTCTAGAGGTATTAAATTTAGAATAAAAAAGGTTTATAAAATAAGTTTGTCTCTATTAATACTTGGATCTATTGGATGTGTAGTTAAGGGACTTGACTATGAAGAGGCAATTATACTTTTAATATTTGCAGGGCTTTTATTTACAACAAGAGATCTATTTACAAAGGAACATTTAGAAATAAAACAAAAAGATGTCTATAAAATTGGAGTATATTTATTTATAGTTTTAATGTTATATATTACAATTTACAATCTAACACATCATGTAAATATATATACATCACAAAGAGCCTTTAGTTTTATTTGGATAGAAGAAAATCCATTAAAGATTATTGGATTTTTAATATCAACTGCAATACTTTTAATATTATTTTTATACTCTAGAAAGCAACCTCTTGAATTTAGTGAAGTTAGCGATGAAGATATAAATAAATATGCAAACTTTTTAAAGGACCATAGTGGAAATTATTTTTCACATTTATATTTTATGAGAGATAAAAATTTCTTTTTAAACTCTAAAAAAACAGTCTTAATGCAGTATAGACCTTATAAAGATAATATTGTAGTCCTTGGAGATCCTGTTGGAATATATGAAGATTTTGAAGAGGCAATAGATGAGATTATAGAATTTGCAGGAAGTTATGGAATGAAGGTAAGTTTTTATGAAGTAAGAGGAGAAAATTTAGAATTATATGCAAATCAAGGATTTTCTTTTATAAAAATAGGAGAAGATGCAACTGTTTATTTAAATGAATTTAGTTATGATGGCAAGAAAAATAAAAATTTAAGAAAACAGCGCAATAAATTAAATGGAGAAGACTTTACTTTTGAAATAGTATATCAACCCTTTGATTCAGTATTTATGGAAAGACTTAGAGAAATTTCAGATAATTGGTTAAATGGAAAGCAGGAGATGGGATATTCTCTTGGAAGTTTTGATAAATATTATTTAAATACAGCTCCAATTGCAATATTAAAGGACAAAAATCAAGAAATAATTGCCTTTGCAAATTTACTTCCAGTAGTAAATACTAAAAAAATATCAATAGATCTTATGAGATATAATAGAGAAAAATGTAAAAATAATGAAATGGATTTACTATTTTTAGGACTATTTGACTGGGCAAAAGAAGAAGGTTATGAAGAGTTTTATCTTGGAATGGCACCACTTTCAAATGTTGGAGATAAAAAATATTCAAATTCTAAAGAGAGAATAATGAGACTTATGTATGAATATGGAAATAAATTTTATTCTTTCCAAGGATTAAGATACTATAAAGAAAAATTTCATCCAAGATGGAGTGGAAGATATATTATATATAAAAATGATATGGACTTAATTGAAGTTATGATTTCAATATTAAATATAGTTCACAGACAAAAATAAGAAGGGGACTTTATGCTTCGAGAAATTAATAATATTGATGAAGTTTTAGCTGAAAAAATCTATAATATTTGGAAAGATTCAGTATTAAATACTCATGATTTTTTATTAAAAGAAGATTTTGATTTTTATAAAGTATATGTAAAAGAAGCTATATTAAATTTAAAATACATTTTAGTAATAGAAGAAAATGGAAAAATAGTTGGATTTTTAACACCAGATTTTGAAAATAATAATATTAATATGTTATTTATTTCATCAAAAATGATAAATAAAGGCTATGGAAGAACTTTAATAGAATATGGAATCAAAAATTTAAATTTAAATAAAGTAGATGTAAATGAAGATAATATTAAAGCTTTAAAATTTTATGAAAAAATGGGATTTAAGTTTAAAAGCAGATCTTCTAAAGATGATTTTGGGAAAAATTATCCAATACTTCATATGGAATTAAAATAAAAATAAGCTAGAAATCTAGCTTATTTTTTTATCCTGCACAAACTCCATTAGGTACTTCTTTTTCAGGAAGTGCAAGAACTGGAATAATTCCATTAGCATATCCAATATCAAAAAGCATTCCCTCAGAGATGATTCCTGCCATTTTTCTTGGAGCAAGATTTACAACAAATAGTGCTTGCATACCTTCTATTTCAGTAGGATCTTCTCTTTCACCTTTCATTCCAACAAGAATTACTCTTTGAAACTCACCAAAATCTACATCAAGTTTAATAAGTTTATTAGAATTTTCCACATCTGAAACTTTTAAAATTTCTCCAACACGAATATCTAATTTTTCAACATCATCAATTGTAATATTATCTTTAACTGCAATATTTTTCATAATAACCTCCTAGTCTTAATTTAAATAATATCATATAAAGAGAAAGTTTCTTAAGTATAGATTTTTATTATACTTAATTTTTTAAAAATTTTAGATTAATTTGCAAACAAGGTATATAATATAAATTAGATAAATATACAATTATTTATGAATATTTTTAGGGGGATTGAAATGGCAATAGAAAAATTTAAAGTAAATGAAAATTCAAATATAAAAAATGTTATTGGAGTAATTAGTGGTAAAGGTGGAGTAGGAAAAAGTTTTGTAACTTCACTTATTGCATCAGAACTTAAAAGACAAGGTAAATCAGTAGGAATACTAGATGCTGATATTACAGGACCTTCTATTCCAGCATCTTTTGGAATAAAAGAACTTGCTCATTCTGATGGAAAAAATATTATTCCATCAATTACAAAAACTGGTATAAAAGTTATGTCTGTAAACTTAATTTTAGACAATCCAACTCAACCAGTACTTTGGAGAGGACCAGTTCTTGGAAATGCAATTTCTCAATTTTATGAAAATGTAAACTGGGGAGAACTTGATTATCTTTTAATTGATATGCCACCAGGAACAGGAGATGTAGCTCTTACAGTATTCCAATCTATGCCTATTGATGGTGTTGTACTTGTATCATCACCACAAGATTTAGTATCTATGATAGTTGCAAAAGCAGTTAACATGGCTAAAGTTATGGGTATCAGAATACTTGGACTTGTAGAAAATATGAGCTATTTTAAATGTCCTTGTTGTGGAGAAGTTGCTCATATTTATGGACCAAGCTCTTTAGATAGTGAAGCTGAAAAATATGGTATTGAAAATAAAGCAGCTCTTCCAATGAAAGAAGATTTCGCTCGTCTAGTAGATGCAGGAAATGTTGAAGATATTGAAATAGAAGAAATTAAGGAATTAGTTAAAAATTTAATGAGGTGATTATATGATATATGATCTCATTATAGTTGGAGCGGGCTCAGCAGGCCTTAGCTCCGCTATATATGCAGGAAGAGCTGTACTTAATACACTAATCATTGATAAATCAGGTTTTGGCGGAAGAATTAGAGATACTGCTGAAATTTTAAACTATCCAGGATGTGAAAGTATTTCTGGAATAGGGCTTGTTCAAAAATTTAGAGAACATGCAATGAGTTATTCTACAAATGATTTTGTCTATGGAACTGTTACAAAAGTAAAAAAAGAAGATGAATATTTTGTAGTTTCCACAAGAAGAAAGGGAGACTTTAAAGCAAAATGTGTAATTCTTGGACTTGGAACAGTATCAAGAGTTTTGGGACTAAATGGCGAATTAGATTTTCAAGGACATGGGGTAAGTTATTGTGCAACTTGTGATGCCAATATGTTTATTGGAAAAGATATTCATATATTAGGATCAGGAGATGTTGCATTAGAAGAGGCCGATTATCTTTCTAAATTTGCAAATAAAGTTACAATGATAGTAATTCATGATGAGGGAATTGTAGATGGCACAGAAATTCAAAAAAGACGTGTTATGCATAATCCTAAGATTGAATTTATGTGGAATACTGCTCTTGATGAAATTTGTGGAGATGATTTTGTTAAAGAAATTGTCGTTAAAAATTTAAAAACAGAGGAAAAAAAGAAGATTTCAAGTGAGGGAATATTTATGTTTGTAGGACTTAAACCTCAAACTAAAATATTACAAGGACTTGTAGATTTAGATAAAGATGGATTTGTAAAAGTTAATGAGTTTCAACAAACTTCTATTGAAGGCTTATTTGCAGCAGGAGATTGTACTAATACCTATTTAAGGCAAGTAGTTACAGCTGCTTCTGATGGAGCCAAAGCTGCTGTTGCAGCAGAAAGGTATATAAGAAGGGAGTAGTTATGAGTTATCCTACAGGAACTACAATCTATATAAAGAAAAAGTGTTTTAGCGGATATAATTTAGTTACAACTGTAAAAGATGGAATTATTTTATTTGATATGAATGGAAATGAAATAAGACGATATAAGATGAATGGTATGCCTGCAAAACTTTTAAAGGGTGGAAATATCATTGGGACATCTTCCTTTAGAGATTCAGCTCATGCACTTCAAGATGGAATTAGTCTTATGGAAATAGACTATGATGGAAATTTAGTTTGGAAATACAATCAATTTAGATTTATAGATGAAGAAAACCAATGGGCAGCAAGAGCTCATGGAGATTATCAAAGAGAGGGAAATCCAGTAGGATATTATGTTCCAGGAATGGAAGCAAAAGCTGGATCTGGAAATACAATTATTTTATCTCATGATACGATTATAAATAAAACTATCTCAGATAAAAAACTCCTAGATGAAGTCATTTATGAAGTGGATTATGATGGAAATATTTTATGGAGATTTTCTTTTTCAGAGCATTTTAATGAAATAGGCTTTTCAGAACAAGCAAAAAATGTTATTTATAGAAATCCAAATATGAAAAAAATAGATGGAGGAGTAGGAGACTATCTTCACATATCT
Source organism: Peptoniphilus stercorisuis (assembly GCF_017874395.1). Classification (GTDB taxonomy): domain Bacteria; phylum Bacillota; class Clostridia; order Tissierellales; family Peptoniphilaceae; genus Anaerosphaera; species Anaerosphaera stercorisuis. The sequence continues at coordinate 142,294 of NZ_JAGGLJ010000003.1, forward strand.
TCAATATCAGTGCTAGGACCTAATAAATGGTATGATCAAGGAGATATTAGATTTCATCCAGACAATATAATATTTGCATCAAGAATAGGAAATTTCATAGGTATCATTGACAAAAAAAGATCAAGGATTTGTTGGAAAATTGGACCTAATATTTATTCAGAAGAATTTAATAAATTAGGTGGATTAATAGGTCCATCACATATTCAATTAATTCCAAAGGGACTTCCAGGAGAGGGAAATATTTTATTATTTGATAGTGGAGGATCATCAGGATATGGATATCAATCATCTATATCTCCAACAGGACTTAAAAATTCTACAAGAGATTATTCAAGAGTAATTGAATTTAATCCAGTATCATTAAATATAAAATGGCAAATTGATCCAAAACAAATAGGCTTTTTAAATGCTGTAAATGGATATAAATTTTATTCGCCCTATGGGTCAAATGTTCAAAGACTTCCAAATGGAAATACTCTTATAACTCTTGCCACAAGTGGAATTATGCTTGAGGTGACAGAAGAGGGTGAAATTGTTTGGAAATGGATATGTCCATATAAAAGTAGTACAGATTTTTATGCCTTTCACAATTTGATCTATCAAGGAATGAGATATCCCTATGACTATATTCCCCAAGAAGAAATTCCAAAGGAAAAGACGATGCTTCCAGTAAATAAATCACTATTTAGACTTCCAGGAGCAGGAACATATGGTGCGAAAAAAGTAATAGATATTGAAGGAGCAGAACCATCTATTGATGTAGATATAATAACTATGGCTATGGAAAATGATGAAGAAATTGCATATCAAAAGAAAATGATAGCAATGGACAGTTCTGTAATAAAGAGCATTAACTCTAAAAACTTTGAAAAAAGACTTTCTGAAAATGAAAACTCAATTATAATATATGGTGCTGTAAGATGTACACATTGCCAAGCTATAAGAGAAATTTTAATGGAACTTATAGAAGAGGAATTTCAAGAGGTTACATGTTTTTATATGGATATTGATGAAAATCCAAGCTTTGCAGCTAAAAGAGGAATTAAATCTGTTCCACTTACTGTATTTTATAAAAATAGCAAAGAAGTATATAGATTTCTTGGAGAGGGAAGCTATGATGAGATTGCTGATGCAATTGAAGATTATTTTAAAATTGAATCAGATTATAATATATAAAAATGAGCTATCAGTTGATAGCTCATTTCCAATTTAAATTCTTATATCCTCTTTTTTCAACATCTGAATTTATTAAAAATCTATTTTTTACAAGCATTAGCATAGGTCTATCATCTTTAAAAGAATCTGAATAGGCAGATGAATTTTCATAATCAATATTAAAATCCATTTCTAGAAGATGTTTTTTAATTCTTTTTACTTTCTCAGTGCTTTTATTATTTTTTCCTAAAACATTATACTCATTATCAAGATTAGTTCCAATAATTAAATCAAAATCAAAATATTTATCTACAAATTTTAAGTAGTTAATAGGTGATGCAGATACTAACATTTTGTAAGAATCTTTAGGTAGATTATTAAATTCCTCTACACCATCTTTATAAATATGTTCTTCGTATATATAGTCAATAAATTCTTTAAGTTCCTCATCATTAAAATATTTAAGTACAGAGCATAATTCATTTTTAAACATTAGAAAATTAAATCCACTAAATAAAAATTTAAAAAATCCTTTAATCATTTGCAAAATAAATTTAAAATAATTTGTTTTCTTTTTTGAAAAGGCATATTTCCATAATAAGAAAATACTATCATCATCAGTTAATGTCTTATCAAAATCAAATAAAATAATTTGTTTTTTCACAATTTCACCTCATTATGATTATACCAAGTTTCAGATAAATATAAAAGCAAATTGACAGAATATATGTTCTATTTTAAAATATAGATAGGTGATTTTATGGAAAATAATATAATTCATGTAGATATAGATGCCTTTTATGCATCTGTTGAAGAACTTGATAATAAAGATTTAAAAAACCATCCAGTTGTAGTAGGAGGGCTATCTGATAGTTCAATAGTTACAACTGCAAATTACGAAGCTAGAAAATATGGAATTCACTCTGCAATGCCAATATTTATGGCAAAAAATTTATGTAGTGATTTAATAGTTGTGCCAATTAGAAGAAATAGATATTTAGAAAAGTCAAAGGAAGTATTTAATATTCTTAGTAAGTATTCAGAAAATATTGAAAAAGTTTCAATAGATGAGTGCTATTTAGATATATCTAAAAATAAAGAAGATAGTGTAGATATTGTAAAATCAATTATGAAAGAAGTAAAAGAAAAAACAGGACTAAGTGTAAGTGTTGGACTTTCTTATAATAAATTTTTGGCAAAAGTTGCATCGGATTGGAATAAACCACAGGGTATGAAAATAATATCTATAGAAGATATTCCGAATATTTTATTAGATTTAGATATTACTAAGGTTCATGGAATAGGAAGAAAATCAGAAAAAAGATTTAGAAATATTGGAATAAATACAGTTGAAGATTTATATCAATTGTCAGAAGAATTTTTAGTAGATAATTTTGGGAAAATGGGACATGAACTCTATGAGAGAATAAGAGGAGTAGATAATAGAAAGGTAACCCCTTATAGAGAGAGAAAAAGTATTGGAGTAGAAAGAACTTTTAAATCAACTAGAGATAAGGAAATATTACATAATTATATAGAGAGATTTTCAAGGGAGCTTTCAAAGGATTTAAAAAATAAAAATTTAGGATTTAATACATTAACTATAAAAATCAAAGACTCTGATTTTGAAAGTAGAACTAGATCAAAAACACTAAAGCAGACAATTATATCTTATGAGGATATATATAGACTTTCATTAGAGCTATTTAGTGAAGTTTATAAAAATGAAAGTTTAAGACTTATTGGAATAACTGCATCAAATCTTGTAGATTTAAATATGATTCAACTTAGTTTTATATAGAAAAAAAGAAGCTCATAGAACTTCTTTTAATATTTCTTAATTACCTTCATATTTTATTATAGAGTTTATTTCGTAACCTTCTAATTTGTCTTTTCCATGTAAATCAACAAGTTCAATTAAAAAGCTAAGTCCTACAACTTCTCCGCCAAGACGCTCTATAAGTTCTACTACGGCTTTTGAAGTTCCTCCAGTTGCAAGTAAATCATCTACAACTAGAACTCTTTGTCCCTTTTTAATTGCATCAGAGTGCATTTCAACACTGTCAGTACCATATTCAAGTTCATAAGTAGCTGAAATTTTATCAGATGGAAGTTTTCCTGGTTTTCTAACTGGAACAAAACCACAACCTAATTTATAGGCAACTGGTGCTCCTACAATAAATCCTCTTGCTTCTACACCTACAACAAGATCAATTTCTTTATCCTTTGCAGTTTCAACTAGTTGATCAATCGCCTCAGGAAATGCTTCTTTATCCCTAAGTAAAGTAGTTATGTCTCTAAAGATTATTCCAGGAATTGGATAATCGTAAATTGCTCTTATTTTTGTTGACAAATCCATAATATATCCTCCATTTCTTAATAGTACTAGTATATCATAGTAGAGAATATCATAAAAGATATGAATAAAAAAAGTCCCTACAAATGTAGGAACTTTAAGTAAAATAAATTAAGGTATAGAGATGATTTCTGGAGTGAAGTTAAGAGATTTTATTAATTCTAAATCACTTTTGGTACTAATACCTGATGTAGTAAGCATATCACCAGATATTGCAGCATTTGCACCAGATTTAAAAATAATTTCTCCCTTGTCTTTAAATAGCGATCTTCCGCCAGCAAGTCTTATAAATGAATCTTTTAATATAAATCTAAAGACAGCTATTGTTCTAATAACTTCTTCCTCACTTAAGACGTCATTATTTCCAAGAGGGGTATTTGGAATTGGATTTAAAACATTAATTGGAATTGATTTTATATTTAACTCTTTTAATTTAAATGCCATTTCTATTCTTTGTTCATAGGATTCACCAAGTCCAATAATTCCTCCACTACAAACTTCAAGACCAGCATCTCTAGCAGCTTTAATGGTGCTGATTTTGTCATTTATTGTGTGAGTAGTACAAACACTACTAAAAAAGCTTTCAGAGCTTTCTAGGTTGTTGTGAACCCTTGTTGCACCAGCTTCTTTTAGAATTTTAAAATTTTCATAAGATAATAGTCCGTTTGATACACAAATTTCAATATTACAAATATCTTTTAACTTTTTAATAATTCTAGCTTCTTTTAAAACATCCTCATCTGATAGTTTTTTTCCACTAGTTACAATAGAATATCTTAAAATTCCTTGTTCTTTTTGTTTAATGGCATCATTAATAATTTCATCATCACTAAGTAGGGGATAAGTATCTACATCACTTTTATAGTGAGATGATTGTGCGCAAAATTTGCAATTTTCAGAGCAGCTTCCTGATTTTGCATTTATAATTGTACATAGATCAAAAGAGTCTTTCATAAAGTGTTTTCTGATTTCATTTGCAGAATCTTTTAATAAATTTAAATCCTCATAATATAATTCCTTAGCCTCTGTAATTGTAATATCATAACCATTAATAACTTTTTGCTTTAAATTTATAATATCCATTTCTTCACCTCTAAAGATATTATAAATCTTTTTCATAAAATGTCAATAAGATATTTTAAGCAGGTTGACAATTGAAATAAAAAAAAGAGCATTAGCTCTTTTTAAGTTCTTATTTGAAATTTATGGCCACATTTTTTACAAGTAACATTAATTTTTCCTTTTTTAGTGGGAACTCTAAGTTCTTGTTTGCAGTTTTCACATTTAATATACTTATAATCTTTGTCTTTTACATTTCTTTTAGTTCTTTTAAAAAATCTTCTAACAGGAGATGTTATTTCTAAGTATTTTTGGTTTTCTTTATATCTAGCATTAATATTTTTAGATAGCATTCTAAAAGTGGAGTAGATAATAATTGCAAAAACTACATAGTTAAGTATTTGATTTTTAGTAACTAATAAAATAATAATAAGTATTATATTTAAATAAGCTAAAAATTGATTAAAATGATCAGCTCCATATCTTCCTTGCATAAATTTTAAAAACTTTTCTTTCAAAATATCACCTCTAATCTAATTAATAATTATACCCTATAAATATTAATTATATACAAAAATGAATAAAAATTTTTATATATTAAATTTTTGGACAAATTAAGTCCATTAATATTGTGCTTACTTATAAAAATATAAGAAAATTTTTAACAATAGTATTAGTTGCAAGAATAAAGCAATAGTTATATCTTAAACTTTTTCTACTTCTGTATTATTTATTGAAGTATTATATATTTTTTTATTTTGAATTAAAGGCAGTTTAGGAATAAATTTTTTAAAGTTCTTTTACAAACTTAACTTTGATTTTATATTTATAATATATAATTTCAAAATAAAAAAAGACAGATATCTGTCTTTTTAAAATTTAAATTCTAAATAAGCTTGTTCTTCAGGAATTAATCCTTCAAGTAAACTTGTAGCATATCCTGCAATTCTAAATCCATTTTTTTGATAAAGGGATTTTGCAGGTTCGTTATAAGCATAGGTATCTATTCTAATTACAGGATAATTTAAATCTTTTGCAAAGTTTTTTGCATAATCAATCATCTTAGTTCCATATCCTTTTCCTGCTTCTTGAGGAGGAATACAAAGTGTATGAATAACTAAAAGATTATCATCATCTGCTAAATATTTCCAAGGAATAGTTGAGTATTCTTTAGCTTGGACTTGATTTAAAATCATACTTGCACATATTTCATTATTTTCATTTTCTAAAACATACATTTCACCTAAAGGAACTCTTAGCTTAGGAACTTTTATTGTTGGATAAATTCCAAGTTGCCAATTAGAGTGATTTTCATTTTCTTTTTCATAAATCAAAAGTTCATCATAAGTTTTTGCAATTTTTAATATATCATTTTCAGTAGCTTTACGTATCATATAAACCTCCAAAATCTTGATTTTAAATAACTTATTTTAAGTATATAGTTTTTTACATATTTAAACAATCTTTAAGTTTTAAATAAATTTAGATAAAAAAAAGACGGTTGAATTTCAACCGTCTGTCTGGTGCGGGAAAGAGGACTTGAACCCCCACTCCAATGGAACTAGATCCTAAGTCTAGCGCGTCTGCCAATTCCGCCACTCCCGCATGACCAATCAACAAAAGATATTATATAAGATTTTTAGAGTGTTGTCAATATTATTTAAACATATTTTTCAAAATATTTAAATGTTTTTTTTATCAATAAAGTAAATAGCCAAAATTCCAAGAATTGCAAAGAGTATTTTTAGTATATAAGAGCTAGTTATAATCTCATTATTTACTCTTATTCCAGAGGGAATTAAGGAATGAAGGCTAAAAGCTATTGCAATAGAAAGTCCAAATATTCCTAAAATATGAATTAGATTTTTGTCTATGGTAATCACCTTTTTCTAATAAATTATTTTGTCTAAAAATTCTTCATCTTTCATAGAAGAGGATTTAACAGCATCTTCTATGGCATGAGACATAACATTTGCACTAAGAGCTCCAACTAGGCTTATATCGGCTATAACATCGCCTAAAGATACAGCATAGATAGTATCTCCATCAGCCATTGTCGATACTGGATTTATTGATCTTGCAAAACCTGCACGAGTCATAGATGCAACTTTTGACATTTGTGCTTGAGAAAATTTTGCATTTGTAAATATTACACCTAGAGTTGTGTTTTCCATACTTTCTGAAAGATGAGAAAGATACATTTCTTCTTCAATACTTGAAAATTCACTTCGATCATTATTTAAAACTCCAGCAATTTTTTTACCATTTTTATAATCAAAGATATCTCCAACAGCATTTACTACTGCAAGAGCTCCTATTTGTAAATCTCCAAGAGAAATTGCATAATATCCAATTCCTGATTTTTGAGCGCGGAAAAGTCCTGCAAGTTTTCCAACTATGGCACCTGTTCCAGCTCCAATAATACCTGATATTGCATTATTATTTACTGAGTCAAGACAAGATTTATAGGCCATTTCTGCATCTGGTCTAATATTTTTATCTCCAATATTTAAATCAAAAATACAAGACTGTGTAACAAGTGGTATTACAAAATCCATAAGTTCATATCCTATGTTATTTTCTTCTAAATATTTAACTACACCAGCAGATGCATTAAGTCCATAGGCAGATCCACCAGATAATACAATTGCATTTAAATTATGTGGATTTGTAAGAGGGTGAAGTAGGTGAGATTCTCTAGATGCAGGACCTCCTCCAGATATATCAATGCCAGCTCTATTTTCTTTTTCAAATATAATAGTAGTAACTCCAGTCATAGCGTTATAATCTTGAGCATTTCCAATTTTAAATCCATCAATATCTCTTATATCAATTTCTTTAATTAAATTACTATTCATAATATTCTCCTTTAAATATACTCTATTGATTTTAACATAAAAAAATAAAATATATATTTATAAATTTAATTGAAATGATAAAATATATTTATTGAAAAAACTTATTAAAAGGAGAGTATTAATGTTAAAAGAAGATTATATAATGAGAAGTATAAAAAATAAAATAAAATTTTTAGCTAATATATTATTTGGAAAAGATATTATAAATTATGAATATGTAAATAAAGATGAAAGTAATGAAAGTGATATTTTATATAAAAAATTAATAGTTTTAATTTCTAATAATAATATTAATGATGCAGAAAGTTTATTGTTTGAAGAATTTGATCCTTTAGATAAAAATAAAATAGCTATTGCTCTTGATTTTTATAATAGTATAAATAATTTAGAGGATGAGGTTCTTGAAAAAAATAATTTTACAAGAAAAGAAATTAAAGAGGGAATTGATGATATATATGAATTACTAGGTATGGATATTTATAAATTGTAATAAAAAATATAAAAAAAAAGACGGTTGAATTTCAACCGTCTATCTGGTGCGGGAAAGAGGACTTGAACCCCCACTCCAATGGAACTAGATCCTAAGTCTAGCGCGTCTGCCAATTCCGCCACTCCCGCATGGAACAT
>NZ_JAGGLJ010000004.1 GCF_017874395.1 Peptoniphilus stercorisuis
TCAAAAAGCCTTAGGATACTTATCTCCCTTAGAATACAAATTAAAATATCTATAATATTTTATTTGATGTGTACTTGACAGGGCATAGTATCTATAGCTCTTTTTTTGTATCTTAATATTGTAATTCCATCTTCTATATTTACATCTGTTAATTGCAAATCTATTTTTTTATTCATTTCATAAAAAAGTTTTCTTCCTTTTCCAAGTATTACTGGAACTATTCCTATTTCATATTCATCTATTAAATCTTCTTCAATAAATGGTTTTATTGTAATTCCTCCACCAAATAAAAATATATTTTCATTTGTATTTTTAGAATAGTTTAATACTTCTTCTGGAGATAAATATATTATATCATCATGATTTTCAATTTCTTTTCTTGTTACAACCACTATTTTTTTATTTTTAAATTGCTCATTCATTTTTTCTTCATAGCAAATATATCACATTATAATAGTATCTATATCTTCAATCATTTTATCAAAATTATTTTTTCTTCCAATAGTTGTATTTATATTACTTCCATCTCCACTAATCCAATTGTATTTTCCATTTGCATCAGTAATATATCCATCTAAACTTATTGCAAGACTCATTATTATATTTGCCAAAATTACTCCTTATTTTCAAGTCCTGGATAAAAGACATTTCCCTCTTCATGTTTTTCAAATCTTTTTTCATTTTTATCATGATAGATTTCTCTTTTGTCAAAAGGCCATCCTCCAAATTGAGTATCCCTAAAATCTTCATAAGCTTTTTCTATTTCTTCCATTGAATTCATTACATAATTTCCATAAGCTACTATTGGTCCATCTATTGGTTCAGCTTCAAGAAGTAATATTTGAGTTTTTTCTTCTCCAATATTTTCTAAACTTATTTCATCTCCTGTTAAAAAAGCATACTCATTATTATATAAAGTTTCACCTTCTACTAAAAGTTTATCTCCCTTTAAAAAATAAATAGATCTATTTAATGTATCACTTACATAGGGTGTTTTATATTTTGCCTTAGGCTCCATTTCTATTATTTGTATTGAAAGTTTACTCTCTTCTTTTGATGCATAGGAGTTTTTAGCAGGTTTTGGAGGTTTTTCCCCCTTTAATTTTCCTGCAATTAATCTAATATTTGTCAATTTATTATTTTCATCTTTTATGTTTAATATTGGAATATCTTCATTCCAAAGCATTTTATAATCAGGATCTACCATTCTATCCATATAATCTAAACTAAGCCATATTTGGAAAAGTTCTAATGTATTTTCTTTATCTTCATAGATAAGTGGAAACATCTCTGCATGTTGAAGACCTGATCCTGCCGTCATCCATTGAACATCACCATTTCCATATCTTCCAGATGATCCAAGTCCATCTGTATGATCTACAAATCCTTTTAATACAATTGTTATAGTTTCAAATCCTCTATGTGGATGTGCTGGAAATCCAGGGACTTTTTTGCCATAATACATTTTCCATCTATCATTAAAATTAAAATCCCCACCATAATTATCTCTTTTAATTTGTTTCATCTCAATTGGTCCAAGCTCTGCATTTCCTTTTGGATAATAATCTATATGATGCATAGTAACTACAAAAGGATTTTGACACTTAAGTTGAAAGCTATTTTTTCCCTTTTCAATAATCATAAAACTCTCCTTTATTATATAAATATATTTTTATACTTATACCCTATTTATTTTTTTAATATTTGAATATAGATAAAGTAAAATTTTATATTAAATTCTAGCCTTTATATAACTCAAATCTATATTTTTGTTTTGTTATATTATCTTCTCTATTAGGATCTATTTCTTCTAAAAACATTTCAAGACTTCTTGCAAACATTCCATAAGGTTCATAAAGGCATTGGTAAGATACTATTTTCTCTCTAGTTTCTGAATCTATTAAAATATCATGTACATAATAAAGTTTCCCTTTAAAATGTCTATACGGTCTTTTTATTTCTATTTCTCTATTCATATTTTCTCCTTAAAAAAAGACTATCTATATTTAGATAGCCCATTTAAATTTATTTACTTTCATATAAAAAACATCTAACTTTAGAACCATCTTTAGTTTCATATTCTTTTGGCTCTTCAATTTTACATCTATTAGTCTTATAAGGACAGTTTGGAGCATATTCACATCCACCATGTCCACAAGTAAACTTCTCTATTAAATTTGTTTTAAAATCTGTCATCTTTGAATGTATTGTAAGTATTGATTGAAATAATTCCTGAGTATAGGGATGCTTTGGATTTTCGTATATTGTATTTGCATCTCCTATTTCAACAATTCTTCCTGAATACATTACAGCTATTCTATCAGACATATAATGACATACACTTAAATCATGTGTAATAAAAATCATCGTTAAATTCATTTCTTCTTTTAAACATTGTAAAAAATTAAGTATTTGAGCTTGAATTGAAACATCAAGAGCACTTACCGCCTCATCTGCTATTACAAAGCTTGGATTATTTATAAGAGCGCAGAGTATTGCTATTCTTTGAGCTTGGCCTCCTGAAAGACCATAGGGATGTCTGTCTATATAGTCATGAGAAAGCCCAACTAAATCTAGCATTTCTTTAACTCTTTTAAGTCTTTGTTTTTTATTGAGTTTTGTGTGAACTTTTAATGGTTCTTCTAAAAGCCAACCTACTTTTTTTCTATAATTTAGTGCAGCTTTTGGATCTTGAAAAACATATTGCATATCTTTTTTAAGTTTTCTCTTCTCTTCTGATTTCATTCCTACAATATTTTTTCCCTTGTAGATAATTTCTCCTGAATCAGGCTCTATAAGCTGCATTATAGTTTTTGCAAGTGTAGATTTTCCACATCCACTTTCTCCAACAAGACCTAATATTTCATCTTCATATACTTCTAAATTTATATCTTTTAAAGCTTTTAAATTTTTCTTTTTATTTTTTTTAGCAAATTCTTTATTTAAATTTGTGCATTTTAATATAATATCTTTACTCATTAAATTCACCTGCAAATAGACAATATGCCCAATGGTTTTCTCCAACTGATACTGCCTTTAAAGGTTCTTTCAAACAGATATCTTTTCCATATTTACATCTTGGATAAAATGGACAATTAGCTTTTTTCTCTTTAATAGAAGGTACTCTGCCCTTTATTGCATGAATTTCTTCTCCCTTTATTGCATTTTCAGGAAGTGATGACAATAATTCCTTAGTATAAGGGTGAGATGGACTTTCTATAATATCATCAATAAGACCATCTTCTACAATTCTTCCAGAATACATTACTATTACTTCTCTACTCATATATTTTATTAATCCCAAATTATGTGAAATTACAATTAAAGTAGTTCCATATTTTGAGCAAAGAGATTTTAAAAGTCTAAGTATTTTATACTGTACTGTTACATCAAGAGCTGTTGTAGCTTCATCTGCTATTAAAAGTTTTGGATGATTTATTATAGCCATAGCTATTAAAATTCTTTGTCTTTGTCCTCCTGAAAATTCATGAGGATATTTATACATATCTTTTTCAGGATTTGGAAGCTGTACTTCCTCTAAAGAATTTATAACTCTTTTTTCCACTTCTTTTTTAGAAAGTTTTTTATTATGAATTAAAAGCATTTCAGCCATTTGTTCATAAATTGTAAGAAGTGGATTTAGTGCATTTAAAGGATTTTGAAATATCATTGCTATTTCACAGCCTAGCATCTTTCTTCTAGTTATACTATCTAATTTTAATAAGTCTCTTTCATTTATTAAAATTTCACCTTTTTTAATACTAAATCTTTCATTTAATAGCCCCATTATTGTAAGAGCTGTAATAGATTTTCCTGATCCTGATTCACCTACGAAACCAAGTACAGTACCCTCTTCTATACTAAAGGAGACATCTGTAATAACTGGATATTTTTTTCCACTTAATTCTATATCTACTGATAGATCTTTTACATCTAATAACATTATGACGCCTCCCTTACCTTTAATGCTTTTCTAAGACCATCTGATAATAGGTTAAACCCTATTACAAATAAAGTTATCATTAGCCCTGGAATTACTGCAGTAAAAGGACTTGATATTATTGATGACTGTGCACGAGTTAACATATTTCCCCAACTAGGTTCTGGTGGTTGAATTCCAAGTCCTAAATAGCTAAGACCAGCTTCAGCCATTACTGAGGATGAAAATTTCATAGCACTTACAACTAAAAGTGTTGGCACTAAATCAGGTAAAATATGTCTAAATATTATTCTAGTTTCTTTTACTCCAACAGCTTTTGCCCACAATATATGTTCTTGCTTTTTTAAGTACAAAACTTGAGACCTTGTCATTTTTGCAAAGGTTGTAAAATTCATTATAGAAATTGCAATTACAGTTTGTTTTGTTCCTCTTCCAAAGATTGTAACAAATAATAATAATAAAACCGTTCCAGGAATTGTCATAAAAACATCTACTATTCTCATTAAAATATTATCTATTATTCCGCCTACATAACCAGAAACAAGTCCTATTAAAGTCCCTAGACTTCCAGCTACAAGTAGTGTTGTAATTCCTATAAAAAAGGCTTTTTGTGAAGCTATCATTATTCTTGATAATATATCTCTACCTAGGTGATCTGTTCCAAATAAATGTGCTTTTGATGGACCTTGTAATTGATCTAATATATTTGATGATGTCTCATAGGGATCATAGGGTGTCCAGAAAAATGAGACAATACAAATTAAAAGTAATATAGTTATAATAGATAGTCCTATTTGTAAGTCTTTATTTTTCTTTAATATTCTTTTCATTTTCTCCTCCTAAGATCAATTCTTGGATCAATTATCATATATAAAATATCTACTAATAAATTTATAAATACGACAAGTATTGAATAAAATAAAATAATCCCTTGAGAAACTGGATAATCACTTTCTTTTATTGCAACTATTAAAAGAGAACCTAATCCTTGAATATTAAATACATTTTCAATTATTATACTTCCCATAGCAAGATTAATTAAAACCATTGAAAGTATTGTTATAAGTGGTATCAAAGCATTTTTAAATATATGTTTTGACAGTACTTTATCATCAAGCAAACCCTTTGCCTTAGCAAGTAATACATAGTCCTTATTTTTTTCTTCATTTACAGCATTTACTAAATATCTTATTACTATACTTATATTTCCTATGCTTAATACTAATACTGGCATAAAAATTGATTTTAATGTTCTTATTGGATCATTTAAAGATATATAACTTCTAGTTGGAAATAAATTTAACTTTAAAGAAAAAATCCACATAAATAAAATAGCTAACCAGAAACTAGGAATAGCAAGTCCTAGTTGTGACAAAATATTATATGCTATTCCCATTCCTGATTCTTCTTTTTTAGATATATAAAGCCCCAAAGGTATTGATATAATAATTGTTAAAATCATAGATAAAAAAGTTATTGTAAGAGTAGGACCTAGTCTTTTATTAATTAATTCACTAACTGGTTTTTTATATTTAAAACTATTTCCCAAATCTCCTTTTACTGCACCATTTATCCAATTTACATATCTTTTATGAACTGGTTCATCTAAATTAAATTCTTCCCTAAATTTAGCGGCAAGTTTTGGATTATTATCAATCTCTTCTGCTCCAAGTTGAGATAATACAGGATCTCCTGGTATTATTTGGAACATAAAAAACACTACAACTGAAATTACAAATACAGTTAATACTCCACTAAATATCCTTTTTATTATTGACATTGGTTTTATTTCCTCTCAATTAAAGAAATATCAACAAAAGCAAATGGATAACTTTCATATCCTGTGTATTTTTTTGATGTTGCAGTAGAAATTCCTGGATCTATTGTAAATACACCTACTGCTTCTTCTGTTAATATCTTTTGTAATTCTTTATATTTTAAAGCAGCTTCATTTTGATCTACCGTTTCTTGAGCTTCTTTTAAAATTCTATCAAACTCTTCACTTTTTAATCCTGGCATATTACCCTTAGCAGTTGATTCATATCTAGATAATACTCTAGATGGATCAGGATATCCCACTACATTTAATATAGCCATATCATAATTAAAACCTTTATAAACTTCTTCATAATAAGTATTCCATGGAATAGGATCATTTTTAGCATTTATTCCAACTTTAGCTAAATCTTCAATCATAAGTGCTACCATATCTTGTTCCATTTCATTTTCTGCAACAGTTTTTATTACTACATCAAGTCCATTTTCATATCCAGCTTTAGCTAAATATTCCTTTGATTTTTCTATATCATATGTGAAGAAATCTTTTAAATCTCCATTATAATAATCTTTTAAAACTGGTGTTAAATGAGAATATAAAATAGCTCCTCTGCCATTAGAAATAGAATTTAACATTTTTTCTTTATCAATTGCATAATTAACAGCATATCTTAAATCCTTATTGCTAAATAATTCTCCTTCTCTTTGATTCATATATAATACACGAACATCATTAGAAAGTCCTTCTGAAATTTCATATCCCTCTTCTTTTATTCTGTCATAATTTTCATTATTTAAAGAAATAGAATCAATTTCGCCATTTTCAAAAGCTATTGGAAGAGTTGATGCATCTGCATATTTTCTAAACTCCATATTTTTTACATTTGGAACATTGCCATAATAATCTTCAAAAGCCTGCATTGTAATATGATCACCTTCATCATATTCAATAAATTCATAAGGACCTACACCTACTGGATGAGTAGATTGCTCATCTTCACTATAATCAGATGGAACTAAGAGCCCATCAGCTAAAGTGTGCATTGTAGTTAAAACACCATAACTATTGTCACAGTATACCTTTAGATGAGTATCGTCTATTATTTCAATTTTGCCCTTGTTAAAGCCCTCATCTTCACCATTTAAAATTTGATGAAAATATCCAGATCCTGCTACCATTTCTGGTGTAATACCATCAATCATTCCTGCAAGTCTTTCATAAGAATATTTAACATCTTCACTTGTTAAATCTTTACCATTGTGAAATTTAACGTTATCCTTTAATACAATATCAAAAACTATAAAAGGATCTTCTGAAGTAATGTCAATTTTTTCTGCAACGCCAGGCTCTAAGGAACCATCAGTTTTATACTTATAAATACCTTCATGCATATTTCTAAGTACCATCTTCGTATTAGCAGATACATCTGCAAGTGGTGCGATGCTAATAAAATCTGCTGGATAAGTTCCTACAAATGCTTCTTGCTCATCCTTTGCACCATTTCCACATCCAACAAGTAGTAATGCTAGCATTAGAACGAGACTAATTTTTCTTTTCATTTTGTCCTCCATAATTAATAATTATTTTACAATAAAAAAAGGGTTATTTATCCAAAGGACAAAAAACCCTAAAATGTAAGTTTACTTCTCGGCTTTACCTCTTAGATTAAAGCATGTAAATTCCATTGTAAAAATACTATGTAATAGTTTGCCTCCATTAGCAAACCATTAGAACAATTGTAACACATAAATAAGCATTGTCAACAATTTAATTATAAATGTAAACTTATATTTTTTTGTAACTTTAATACTTGATGAAGGCCGATATATAATTTATACTAAGTATATAATTTAATGTATATATTTTAATAGCTAGGAGATATAAAATGATTGAAAAAATGACTTTTGAAGAATACATAGAAATACTTAAAAATTCAGCTAAGTATGAAAAAGACTGTCCTGTTCGTAAAACCTTAAAACTATTTCATGGAAAATGGAATACTCGTGTTTTATTTGAACTTTCAAAAAAAGAAAGATGTAGATTTTGTGATTTGAAAAAATTAATTCCAGAAATTACAAGTACAATGCTTACATCTACATTAAGAGAACTTGTTTCCTTTGGAGTTGTTGATAGAATACAGTTTAATGAAATTCCACCAAGAGTAGAATACTCTTTAACAGATAGTGGACGAGAACTTATGCCTGTATTTTTTGAAATGGCTAAGTGGGGAGAAAAATACTTACTATAAAAAAAGCTTAAAGGTTTAAACCTTTAAGCTTTTTTTCATCCTAAATCATTACTTAATATTCCTATAATAAGTGCAAACAATAAGGAAATTATTCCAGCTGCAACACATATTACAAATACAATTAAATTATCTAAACTTGATGGATCAAAAAGTTTATTTATAACTGAAAATAAGGAAAACATACCAATGAATACTAAAGTAATGCCTGGAAGATATTTTATAAATTTTAGTTTTTTAGCAGCAAAGTTTACAACAAAAGTTATTACTATTGCAGCAATAATCACATAAATTGCAATCATCATATATTGCGTATGACCACTTATAAGCTCTGTTATCTTAGACATTTTTCACCTCTTAATTTTTTGAAGATATTTTTCTTTGCCATATTTGAGAATATCTTCCTATTGACCACTCACTCATTATAGGGAATGAATCTTGTTTTAATTCTTTTTCATATATTGAATTTTTATCTAATTTACCATTTTTTATATTATATACTTTTAAATAGTTTTCTTCTAATGTTATTAAAAATCTATTATTAGGAGATATAAAAACATCTCTTACAAGAGGTAAATCTTTTTTTATCTCACTCATCGGAATTATTAAATTATCATATTTTACAATTCCCTTTGGAAGAAGGACATTTAATTCAAAATCCTTTTGATAAATTTCTTCACCTTTGATTTTTGCTCTACCAATTAATTTCCAATATCCATTATTTCTAATAAGTCCAATATTTGAATCTTCATAATAAATTTTGTCATTAGTTTTTATATTACTATTTGCAGCATCTTTAAATAATTTTTCACCTTTAGGAATTAAATCTGATAATCGTATTTGTTTTTTATTATCCAAAGAATCTATATAATATAGGTTTAAAGAATCTATTTCATTATTATTTACCTTTAAGTTTTCAATATTAATATAATCAGGAGAAACAAATAAAATATTTTTAATTCCTTCTTCTTCAGCCGAAGCATTTTTTATTTTATCTAGATTCCCAAGTTCTATATCTTTATTAGTTATAAAAATCGAATCTTTTATTTTTGCATTTTCTTCAATTCTATTTACAGAGACCTCTGCAAATTCATTTTGTCTTGGAAGTAATATATTATCTAGTTCATATACATCTTCTATTGTATCATTTAAAAATTTAATATAAATAGTTTTATACATCCACTTTGGAAGCTTTGTATCTTTTTCTTTACTTTTTAAACCAATTAAAAATCCATTTTCACTATGATTTAATTCTTCTATATTTTCACTTTTATTTATTTCACTTTTTTCTTTTTCTAGAATTTTATTAAATTCTTCATCACTTATATCCTTTGATGATTTAGTTATTTGAGCAAAAAAACCTTTCATATAGATATATGCAACTTCATCACTTTTTTTAATAACCTCATAGAAAAACTCATCTTTATCATATATATCAACTACATATATACTGTCATTTGTAATAGATAATTTTTTCTTTAATATATTATATTTTTTAAATAAATAATCTTGAGCATTAACTTTTTTTGCCTTATAAGTAGGGTTTTCTGAATACAGATCTCCAATTATTACACCTTTATTTGTAAATATCATATCTGATCCTATTATTTCTTTATAATTAAAACTCTCTTCATTAATATCATCAGGAAATATACATTTTGTAACTGTCCATTTTCCTTCTATTGGTGGTTTTGAGACTGTTGGAGCTTCAACTCTACTTACTTCTAGATTTATAAAAGAACATCCACTTAATACGCCCAATAATGATATTATTAAAAATATCAATAAATTTCTTTTTAATCTCATAATTCTTCCACCTCTGTTATTACAGGAATAGTAACTTTAACAGTTGTTCCTATATTTTCTTCAGAGAAAATTTCTAAATTACCACCATGAAGTTTTGCAATTTCATCTGATATTGAAAGTCCAAGTCCACTATGTGAATTTGAATGTTTGCCTTTATAGAATTTCTCCTTAACATGAGATAGTTCTTCTTTTGAAATACCTAATCCATTATCTGAAACAAGCATTACAAATTGTCCATCTTCATTATGTGCAGTAAATTTTACCCAACCTTTTTCTGATGTGAATTTTATAGCATTATCAAGTAAATTTATTAGTAATTGTCTAATTCTATTTTCATCTCCAATTATTAATTCCTTTGTATCTTCTATTTCTATATGAAAATCAACTTTATTAGATTCAGCTCTTGGCTTCATTTGCTTTGCAACATCATTACATATATCAACTATATTAAATGTGTCTTTTTCCAGTTGAATCCTTCCTGAAATATATCTTGAAAAATCAAGTAATTCTTCTACCATCTTAGCAAGTCTATCACTTTCATTTTCTATTATTGTAAGTCCATCTTCTAAAAGCTCTTTCTCATCTTCCTTTGCACTTTTTAAAACAACTGCCCAACCTTTTATAGAAGTAAGCGGTGTTCTAAGTTCATGTGATATGGAAGATATAAAATCATTTTTTATCTGTTCTTTTTTAAGTATCTCTTCAGCCATTGTATTTAATGTAGCAGATAATTGACCTAACTCGTCATCTGTATTTACAGTTGATCTAACTTTATACTGTCCATCTGCCATTTTATTTGCAACAGTTGTAAGTTCTTTAATTGGCTTAACTATTGAATTTGCAAGTAGAAAACTCACAAAAGTAGTAACTAAAATAACTAAAAAACTAAGTAATAATATCGTTAAGGATGTTTTTAATATAGCAGAATTTGCCTCATCCATTGAAGATATAAATCTTAAATACCCAATTGTATCTCCTCTATTATTTCTAAGTGGTCCTGTTATTGCCATTATCATTTCATCTGCATATTTACTATTTCCAACCCAAGAAGCTAGACTTCCACTTCTTGCACTAGTTAAATCTGATGTTTCAACTGGTTCATCTGATATAGCACCAATAGTATCCATCAAAACATATCCCTCTGGATCTAAGACTTGAACTTCTGCGCTAATATGTCCCCATAAAAGATCAGTATCTTCTATTAAAAGTTCTTCAATTGTCTTATCAGAATAAAATTTATTATAAGAGTCCATTGATACAATAAGTCTATTTTCCAGTTCATTTTCAATAGTATTATAATAAAATTGTTTAAATCCAAAAACTAAAAAAGCACCAATTATCGTTACAGTAATGATTATTATAAGTAAAAAGCTTTTTACAAGTCTTTTTCCTATGCTCTTTTTCAAATTCTACACCTCAACGTGCCACCTGTATCCAAGGCCCCATACTGTTTCAATATATTTTGGTTTAGCTGCATTTTCTTCTATTTTTGAACGAAGTCTTCTTATATTTACATCTACAATTTTAGAATCTCCAACAAAATCTTCTCCCCAAACTAAATTTAAAATCTCATCTCTTTTTAATGCCTTTCCAGGATTTTCCATGAAATTCTTCATTATTTGGTATTCTGTAGGTGTAAGTTCTAACTCTTCTTCATCTTTATAAAATTTTCTAGAATATGCATCTAATTTAAATGGTGGATAGACTATTAAATTATTATTAGAATGTTCTTCTGGTTCAAGTCTTCTTTCTAATGATTTTATTCTAAGAGTAAGTTCTGTTGGATTAAATGGTTTTGTTAAATAGTCATCAGTTCCATATTGAAGTCCCATTATTTTATCATAATCTTCTGCCTTTGCAGTTAACATTATAATTCCAAGATCTGGAAATTCCTGTCTTAAATTTTTACAAACTTCAAATCCATCAATTCCAGGAAGCATTATATCAAGTACTACAATTTCAGGTTTTTTTACTCTTGCAATTTCTAAACCCTCTTCTCCACTTCCTGCTTCATAAACTTCATATCCTTCTCTTTCTAAATTTATTTTTACAAATTTTCTTATCGCTTCTTCATCTTCGACTAAAAGTATTTTTGTACTCATAGCTAACCTCTTTTCCTTATATCTTTATATAATATTATAGAGAATTTTCTCTAAAAATACAATTAAGGATAGTTTACAATTTGTTTAATATTAAGAAAAGACCAGATTAATCTGGTCTTTTTTATAATATTTATATTATTTACTAATATAGTTAGGAGATTCTCTTGTAATTGTTATATTATGAGGATGATTTTCTTGAAGTGTTGCAGGTGTTATCTTCATATATTTTGTATTTTCTTGAAGGGATTTAATATCTTCTGAACCAGTATATCCCATTCCAGATCTAAGTCCTCCCATTAATTGATAAACTATATCCCCAACTCTTCCCTTATAAGGTACTCTACCTTCAACACCTTCAGGTACATATTTTTTAGTTTCAGATTGGAAGTATCTATCACTTGATCCTGAGTCCATTGCTCCTAGAGAACCCATGCCTCTATAAGATTTAAATCTTCTACCTTCAACAAAAATTTCTTCTCCTGGAGATTCATCTGTTCCTGCAAATAAAGAACCAATCATAACTACATCTGCTCCTGCAGCAATTGCCTTAGTCACATCTCCAGAATATTTAATTCCTCCATCTGCAATAATAGGAACATTATATTCTTTTCCAGCTCTTACAGCTTCAAGTACAGCTGTAACTTGTGGAACACCAATACCTGTTACAACTCTTGTTGTACAAATAGATCCAGGTCCAATACCAACTTTTACACAATCTGCTCCTGCTAGTATTAAATCTCTTGTACCTTCATAAGTTGCAACATTTCCTGCAATTAGTTGAATATCTGGGAATTCTTTTTTAACTTTTTTAATTGTTTCAAGTACTCCTTCAGATTGTCCATGAGCTGTATCTATAACTAAAACATCAACATGAGCCTTAACTAGTGCCTCTACTCTTTCTAAAATATCATTAGTAACTCCTATTGCAGCTCCAGCTAAAAGTCTTCCATTATCATCTCTAGCAGAGTTTGGATATTGTACTTGTTTTTCTATATCCTTAATTGTTATAAGACCTTTTAATTTAAAGGCATCATCAACAAGTGGTAGTTTTTCTATTTTGTATTTTCTTAGGATTTCTAAAGCATCTTCTAATGAAATTCCCTCATGTGCTGTAATTAGATTTTCTGAAGTCATAACTTCTTCAATTTTTCTTCCGTATTCTTTTTCAAATCTAATATCTCTATTTGTAATTATTCCTTCTAAAGTGCCGTCTTCTGTAACAATTGGAACACCACTAATTTTGAATTTTGACATTAAATCATCAGCATCTTGAATAGTGTTTTCCTTTGATAGTGAAAAAGGATCTGTTATAATGCCATGTTCTGATCTTTTAACCTTATCAACTTCTATAGCTTGTTCTTCTATTGACATATTCTTATGAATAATACCAATACCACCTTCACGAGCCATAGCAATAGCCATACTTGCTTCAGTAACCGTATCCATTCCCGCACTCATTAATGGAATATTAAGTTCGATTTTTCTTGTTAGTCTTGTTTTTACATTAGTTTCATTTGGTAATACATTTGATTTACCTGGTAATAATAAAATATCATCAAATGTTAAACCTTCTCCTACAAATTGCAAAATATCTCCTCCTTGGTTTACTTATTTCTATATATTATAGAGTTAATAAAGAAAAATAACAAGTAAATGAAAGAAATTTGGGTATATAAGATAATTATTTTTCACTTTTTATCTAAAATACTTAAATTTAATTGAAATTTTCATATAAAAAAGCCAACTAATTTAATATTAGCTGGCCTTTATCTAAAACATTTTCTTTTTATTTAAAATAACCTTTATAAATTCTGGTTTTATTTCTAAAATTTTAAATTTTTCAGGTATGGAGATATCTAAAACAACTTCATGCTCTCCTTCTGCTAAATTTGTAAGATCAATAGATGCATATACATCTTCTCTACTTAGAGATACATCAGTAAGAGGATCTTTTGGCAAAAATGATATTTCAATAAAACTTTCTTCTTCTAAAAATTCACTTTCATATTTTTCATTTAAATTTTTCTCTTTTATTTCATTTATTGGAATTTTTATAGTTTGCTCATTAAGTTTTATAGGAGCTGTTGATGCTACAAATTTAATATCTTTATCTATAAGTGATACTCCATCTGGAAGAACTATATCTATTTGTTTTTGTTTATCTCTTAATTCTTCTATAGTTACTGGAACTGTTTTAATTTCAGTTATTTTATTTATAACAGCAGAATTTCCCTTTATAGATACACTATTTGGTTCAATAGATAAATCTTTAATATCTATATCTTCAGGAATATCTCCAACTATATCAAGTTTAACTGGAATAGTTTCAGTTTTTAATATTGGAACTTCAATATCTATATTTGCAGGAGTCGTTTCAACTTCTTCTATTATTTCACCCTCTTTATTATAAGCAATAATAGGAGCTGACATAACTGTACTTTCACTTTTATTAGATACATCTATAAGAGCTACTAGTTTATCTATTGAATCAACATAAGTTTTTGGACCTAAAACTTTAACAAATTCCTCTTGTTTAACATTTCCAAGTACAAAGTTTTCTGCAAGATTTCCAATTGTTTTTAAATCCACTTTCATTTTTTTAGATACATTTTCATCAATTTTAAAAGTAATAGTTTCAGGAAGTTTTGAATCAACTATTATATTATTTGCATCTACTTGTATTTTTATAGGTATATTAAACTCTCCAGAATAATATCCAGCAAAATCTACACTTGCAACTACATTTTCTCTTTTCACCTTAGATATATTTGATTGTTTTCCCTTTAAAACTATATCAACTTTTGCTTCTTCTGGTGAAATTATAGTTAAATTATTAGATTTAATCTCTGCTAAGTTCTCATATCTTACTGGAACTGATTTAAAAGTAATTGTCTTTTCTGGATCGACTTCACTTCTAACATAAGACCATAAAAGAATTGCAAAAATGATAGAGAAAATCTTTAGTGCTGTATTTCTATTTCTTAGAGATTTCATCTTGAACTTCTTCATCAAAATTCCTCCATCTGCTAAACATTGAATTACTTCCTTCTGCTTTTGGACTATATATATCTTGAAGTATCTTTTCTAATGTTGGTAAATCAAGATATCTAGAAATAGTTCCATTTTCTGCAATAGAAATAGAACCTGTTTCTTCAGAAACCATAAGCGCAAGAGCATCTGATCTTTCTGTTATTCCAATTCCTGCTCTATGTCTTGTTCCAAGTTCTTTTGATATATTTTCATTATCAGAAAGAGGAAGAAAACAAGCAGCAGCAATTACTCTATCTCCCTTTAAAATAACAGCTCCATCATGAAGAGGAGTATTTGGTATAAATATATTTATTAAAAGTCCACTAGAGACAATACCATCAACTCTTGTACCTGTTTCTACAATTTCATTTAGCCCAGTTTGTTTTTCTATAATAATTAAAGCTCCAATTTTTTGTCTTGAAAGTGAAGCTACTGCATCACATAATTCTGTTACAACTTCTGGAACATCATTTTTTGAAGACATATTATTTCTAATTGAGCTTGTTCTTCCAATAAATTCAAGACCTCTTCGTAATTCTGGCTGAAATACTACTAGAATTGCTACAAAACCCCAGGTCATTAAATTACTTAAAAGCCAGTTTATAGTGTATAGCTTAAACCACTCACTTAATTTTGTAAGTATTAATATAACAAGAATACCTTTAGATAATTGCTCAGCTCTAGTACCCTTTATAAGTTTTAAAACATTATAAGTTATTATTGCTATTATAGTTATATCTATAATATCTCGTATTCCTATTGTATTAAACATCTCTGTTATAATATTCATTTATTTCTCCTTGCTATAAATACAATTGCTATAACAATACCTAAAGTAATTAAAATATCTCCAACACTTATTACCTTAGGATTATAATAAGGTGGAGGTAGAGGAATAATATCAGATAATATTCTAAATTTAGGATTATTAAAAAATCCATGAGATAGACTATATCTATTATTTAAAAGATTTATCATATTATAATCACTTATTTTTGTTAATGCCTCTTTAGATACAGGCATTTTTTTATTTACAACTATTGGAATTAAATTTAAAAAAAATCCAACTGACATTATTAACAATCCTGGATTTTTATAATTTAAAATAAGTCCTATTGCAATAGATAAAATAGACAAAATATGAATATAATAATAATTAATAACACAAAAGTCACTTACACCCTTTATGTAAGTTGCTGTGCAAATATTTGCAATTAGTGTTAAAAACATTCCTATTAATAATATTTTTTTTCCTTTTATATCTGAAATTTCAAAAGTCTTAAGATTTTTGTAATCTCCCTTTGTTAATTTTATAAGTATTAATGATACTATTATTGCTTCTATAATCATGAGATCACCTTATTCATATAATAACATAAATTATTTACTTATTCACTTACAAAACATTTAATAAATGGTTACTATATGTTTACAATTTATTTAATACATTAATTTTATGTAAAATAAAAGAGCTCCTAAGAGCTCTTTAGTTTATTTATTTATTAAGGTCAATATTGAATAGATCTCCTATTGTGTTAAATCCGTCATCTTCATCTTCGATTTCTTCTTCAACAAATACAGGTTTTTTCTTTTCAACTTTAACTTCTTTTTTCTTTTCAACTTTAACTTCTTCTTTAACTTCTTCCTCTTCTTCTGGTTCTAAAAGAGCTTTAATTGAAAGAGAAATTTTCTTTCCTTCTTCGTCAATATCAGTAACTTTAACAGTAACTTTATCTCCAATTGCAAGTCTATCTGCTGGTTTTTCAACATGTTCTTTAGCAATTTGAGATACGTGTAGAAGTCCATCTACTCCTGATTCAAGTCTTACAAATGCACCGAAGTCAAGTAGGTTTACTACTTCTCCATCAACTACATCTCCAACTTTTACTGTGCTTACGAAGATATCCCATGGTTTTTGAGTTGTTTGTTTTAATCCAAGTGCTATTCTATTTTTGCTTTCATCAACATTAAGTACTTGAACTTTTACAGATTGACCTGGTGTAACTACATCAGATGGGTGTTTTACTCTATTCCATGACAATTCTGAAATGTGAATTAGACCATCTACTCCACCAACATCTACAAAAGCACCAAAGTTAGTAAGTCTTTGAACTGTACCTTCAATAATGTCTCCTTCATGTAGTGATTCGTAAACAGCTTTTTTCTTTGAATCTAATTCTTCAGCTTCTACATTCTTTCTTGAAAGAACAATTTTTCTCTTGCTTTTGTCAAAGTCGATGATTTCGCAAAGAAGTTCTTGTCCAACATATTTAGATAAATCTCTTTGGAATCTAACTGATGCATGAGATGCAGGAATAAATGCATTTAATCCTTCTAGATCTGCAGTAAGTCCACCTTTAACAACTGATTTAACTTTTACAGTAACTCTTTCTTTGTTGTTAAATAATTCTTCTACATCATCTAAAACTTTCATGTTTTCTACTCTCTTATAAGAAAGTACTACATTTCCTTCTCCATCATCCATTTTCATAACATAAACTTGGATTTCATCTCCAGGTTGGAAAAGATCAGTTGTTTTTACACTTGGATCACTTGATAGTTCTTCTTTAGCAATAATACCATCAGCTCTATAACCGATATTTACCATTACTTCGCTAGGGTTTACAAAAAGAACCTCACCATTAACAACTTCGCCTCTTCTAACTCTTTTAAAAGATTGCTCAATTGCCTCCATCATCATTTCATTGTTGTCAAAATTTTCCATACTACTAACAGCCTCCTTGATTACCGAACTAGGTGTGGACGCACCTGCGGTAATACCTATTTTATTAAATTTTTTTAAATAGCTATATTCAATGTCTTTTATCGACTCTATTAAATATACATTTTCACAGTGCATTTTAGCAACTTCTGCAAGTTTTTTAGTATTAGAGCTATTTTTTCCTCCAAGTACTATCATTGCCTCAACTTTTTTAGAAAGTTCTTCTGTACTTTGTTGCCTATTTTTAGTTGCACTACATATAGTATTATAAACCAAAACCTCCCCTTTTGGAATGGTTTTTATTAGATTTATTAGCTTTTTATATTTTTTTTGATTATTTGTCGTTTGTGAGACTACAACTATGTTTTCTTTTGGTAAATTTACTAAATCTTCTTCCGTTTCTATAATAGTTGCACTGTCTTCACAGTAAGAATTTATCCCAATAACTTCAGGATGATCTTTATTTCCTAGAATAACTATATTCTTATTGTCTTCATAATGTTTTTTTACAATATCATATATCATTGTAACTTTTGGACAAACACAATCTACAATTTCATTATTATTATCTTTTAATTCCTCTAAAATGCTCTTATGAACTCCATGAGATCTTATTATAACTTTACTGTCTTTAATTCCCTTTATATCATCAATTTTAATGACACCTTTTTCTTTTAGTTCTGATACAACTCTAGGATTATGAACTAAATCTCCAAGACAATAAACTCCCTTATCAGCATTATCAAAAGCAAGTTTAACAGCTCTTTTAACACCACCACAAAATCCCGCATTTTCAGCTAAATAAATTTCTATATTAATCACCTATTTCATAAATAGTTTTTAAAATATTTTGTGAAATCACTTCATATTGTTCTGTACTTTGTTTTGGAAGTTCTTTTAAATCAATTGGATCTCTAAATACAAGTTTCATTTTTCTAAAAATTCTATAGTCCCCATCAATATATACTGGAACTATTGTAGATTTTGTCCTATGAGCAATAAGTGAAACACCAGCTTTTGCATTAGTATAATCAACTTCTTTTACTCGAGTTCCCTCAGGAAAAATCCCAACAATGTTATTTTCTTTTAATAATCTCATTGCTGTTTTCATAGCTTTTATATCTGCAGAATCTCTATCTATAAAAAAAGCACCTAGTCTTTCTAAAAATCCCTTAACTAAAAAGTTTTTTGAAAGTTCCTTTTTTGCCATCCAATGAATTTGTTTTTTAAAATTTGCCGATATGAAAATTGGATCTAGATTTGATTTATGATTAGCACAAATAATAATTCTTTCGTCTTTTGGAACTTTTTCAATTCCAATTACCTCTGTTCTATAAAGAACTTTAAATACTATAAAAAATATACCTTGAAATACCTTGTATAGCATTATTCACCTCTAATATATTTTAACATAAGCTCTATGTTGTCTTCTAAATTCAGATTACTATTATCTATTAAAATAGCATCACTTGCCTTAACTAATGGAGAGTTTTTTCTATGAGTATCATTGTAATCTCTTTTTACAATATCTTCTCTTAATTCTTCAATATCTGATTTTATTCCTCTTTCAAGATTTTGTTTATATCGTCTATTTACACGAGAATCAATAGAAGCAGTTAAAAAGAATTTGTATTTTGCATCTTTTAATACAACAGTACCAATATCTCTACCTTCCATAACTACAGGTTTTTTACTAGCAATATTTTGTTGAATACTTACAAGCATCTCTCTTACAAAATCAAGCTTTGAAATGTCTGATGCAAGTTTTGAAATTTCTTCAGTTCTTATTTTATCAGAAACATCTACATCATCTAAAAATATCCTATCTTCATTAAAATCAATATTTATAGATTTAAGTGCATGTTTTAATTTTTCTTCTGTGTCTAAATTTTCTTCTTTGGCCTTTAAAGCAATGGCTCTATACATAGCACCTGTATCAACATAAGAAATATTAAGTTCCTTAGCTAATAACTTTGCAATTGTACTTTTTCCACTTCCAGCAGGACCATCAATTGCTACTGAATACATTTTTCCTCCACTATAAAAAAAGACCACCAGCCAGTGATCTTAACTCATTTCTATTTTTTAATCATAGTTATAGCCTTCTTTAAGAAACACTCTTACTTCTCATTATTATAACTTAATATACTAAAAAGAACAAGTTTAATCTTAACTATAAAGAAGCACTACTACCTGCAATATAGCCTGTGGAGTTTGCTATTTGAATATTAAAACCTCCTGTAAAGGCATCAATATCTAAAACTTCACCACAAAAATAAAGCCCTTTTACTTTTTTTGATTCCATAGTTGATGGATCTATTTCTCTTACACTTACTCCACCACTTGTTACTATACCTGCATTTATATCTAAAAGACCTGCATAATTTAATGGAAAATCCTTTAAAGTATTTACAAGACTTAGTCTTTCTTCCTTTGTAATTTGATTAACTGCTTTTTTATCATCAATATTTGATAATTCTATTACAATTGGAATTAATTTTTTAGGTAGTAAATCAAATAAAGCATTTTTTATTTCTTTATTTTTATATTTTTCAAAGTCTTTTAAAATTCTATTTTCTAAAGTATCTTTACTTATAGCTGGTTTTAAATCAATAGTAATTTTAATATTTTTCATTCTATTAATAATACTTGATGACCTTAATACAATAGGGCCCGTTATTCCAAAGTGAGAAAATAACATTTCTCCAAATTCTTCATGATATAGCTTTTTATTTCTATATACTTTTAAACTTACATTTTTAAGAGACAAACCTTGAAGTTCTTCTAAAAAATCATCTCTTAATCTAATTGGAACAAGTGCTGGAATTTGATTTTCAACTTTTAAATCAAAATCTTTTGCAAATTTATATCCATCTCCTGTTGATCCTGTTGATGAATAAGATACTCCTCCAGTTGCAACAATTACACTGTCACATTCTATAAAACCCTTAGATGTATCTATTACAAAAAATCCTTCTTTTTTCTTTATACTTTTTACTTCTGTATTTAATTTGATTTTAACATTTTCTTCTTTTAACATTTTTTCATATGTTGCAATTACATCTGATGATTTGTCAGATTTTGGAAAAACTCTATTTCCTCTTTCTTCCTTTAATTTTAGTCCATAGGACTCAAATAACTTCATAGTTTCAACATTAGAAA
Organism: Peptoniphilus stercorisuis; assembly: GCF_017874395.1. Lineage (GTDB taxonomy): Bacteria > Bacillota > Clostridia > Tissierellales > Peptoniphilaceae > Anaerosphaera > Anaerosphaera stercorisuis. Next base: position 20,785 of record NZ_JAGGLJ010000004.1, read on the forward strand.
AAGAATATAAAGCTGAGTAGAGAAACTTTTCATTTCTTGGAATTTCATCAAAAAACTCTGAAATATCCTTAGAATTTGTTAAGTTACATCTACCTTTTCCAGTTATAAAAAGTTTTTTACCTAATTTTTCATTTTTATCAATTAATATTGTTTCTGCACCATTTTTTGAGCTAAAAAAAGCAGCCAACATACCTGCAGGCCCTGCTCCTATAACTGCTACTTTTTTCATATTAGCACCTCTTTGCTACTAAATAAACTATTGGAGGAGTATTCACTTGATTAAAAAATTCTCTTTTTTCAACTAAAAATTTATGTTGATCAATATTTTTCAAAAATTTCTCAAGACTACTTCTCTCTTCAAAAGATCCCTCATGACCTAAATATGAAACTACTATTAATACACCTGTATCTGATAATAGTTCTAAAGATTTTTCTATTGCAGAAATTGTTGAATTTGCCTTAGTTACAATTTTTTTATTTGCTCTTGGTAAATATCCTAAATTAAAAATAACAAGTTCAACTTCATCTTTAATATACTTATCTAAATTATCATGAGAATCTTTAATTAATTTATAATTTGTATAATTATGTTTATTTAGTAATTTCTCACTATTTTCTATTGCAATATCTTGAATGTCAAATCCATATAAAAATCCATCTTCTCCTAAATGAGATAGAAGTTTTAAGCTATCATTTCCATTTCCAAGAGTTGCATCTATACATTTTTTTCCATTTAAATTTGCATTTTCTATAATTTCATTTACTATTTCATAATATTTACTATTTACAAGTCTCATTTTAAACTCTTTAAGTATTTCACTTCTTCCTTATTTAAAAATCTATAATTTCCAATTTCAAGTCCACCAAGTTCAATTTCTCCTACTGAAATTCTCTTTAGTTTTTTAACAGGATGATTTATTCTATCAAACATTATTTTTACTTGATGATTTCTACCTTCATGAATTGTAACTTTTATAATTGAATCATTTTCAAAGTTTTTTAATATACTTACCTCTGCTGGAGCAAAAGTTTCACGTCCTACTTTTATTCCATTTCTCAATATTTGAAGTTCTCTTTTATTTGGAGTTCCATCAACTGTTGCAATATAAGTTTTTTTAATTTCTTTGCTTGGATGCATTAGTTTATTTGTAATATCTCCATCATCTGTAAGCAAAATAAGTCCTGTTGTATCTATATCAAGTCTTCCTACTGGATATATTCTTCTATCTGTTTCAATTAAATCTACTACAGTTTTTCTATCTTTTTCATCACTTACAGTAGATACTATTCCTAGAGGTTTATTAAGCATTACATAGATAGAGTCTTTTACAAGTGTAAGTCTTCTTCCATCAAGATAAACCCTATCTTTATATTCATCTACTTTAAATCCAAGTTCTGTTACTATATTATTATTTACTTTTACTCTACCTTCTAAAATCATCTCTTCAGATTTTCTTCTAGAAGCTGCTCCTGCATGAGCCATATATTTTTGTAATCTCATATTTCCTCCAAAAAAGTCATTTTAATTTGTTTATCTTCTTCAAGTTCTGGCAATTCAGATATTGAAGATAAACCAAATTTTTTTAAAAATTCATCAGTTGTACCATATATATTTGGCCTTCCAATTCGATCTAGTGTACCTGTTATTTCTACTAAATTATAATCTTGAAGTGCTTTTATTGTACCATCACATTTTACACCTCTTATACTTTCAATTTCAATTTTTGTAACAGGTTGTTTGTATGCAATTATTGCAAGTGTTTCAAGAACTGCATTTGAAAGATTCTTTTTATTTTTAGTACTTACAAATTCACTAATATAATTATAATTTTCAGGTTTTGTACTTAGTTGAAATGTATCATTTACCCTTACAAGTCTAAGCCCTCTACTGTCTTTATTATAATCTTCTTCCATTTCAAATAAAATGTCTATAATTTTTTCTTTTGAAACAGAAAATACCTTTATTAAGTCTTTTATATCTACTGGATCTCCCCATGCAAATAAAATCCCTTCAATAATGGATTTAATTTTTAAATCATTCAAAGGAATTCTCCTCTCTTATTAATAATTTTATGTCTTGATAATCATCTTCTTGATATGCCTTAATATATCCAACTTTAACAAGTTCTAATACTGATAAAAAAAATGATATTATTTCTTCAATTATTGGACTCTCACTAAGTAAATCTGTAAATAATATTTTACCAGTTTTCCCAATTTTATTTTTTAAAACTGAGGTTGCTTCTTCTATTGAAAAACTTTCTTGTTTTATTTCTGCTATTATATTTTCACTTTTAAGTTTATTTATTATATTTTTAAAAGATTTAGCAAGACTATTAACATCACAATTTTTTAATAAATCTATATCATCAATATTTGTAAAATCCTCTTGTAATTTGTAAAAAGCCTTAGCTTCATAATTGTGAGATTCTTTTAAAATTTCTGATATATCTTTATATTTTTCATATTCTAGTATTTTTTGAACCAAACTATCTCTTGGATCTTCCTCATCATCTTCTTCCTCTTCACTTATTTTTATTTTTGGAAGAAGCATTTTTGATTTAATCTCTATAAGAGTTGAGGCCATTAAAATAAATTCACTAGTTAATTCTAAATTTATCTTATTAGCCTCTTTAATATACTCTAAAAATTGTTCTGTTATTATATGAATTGGTATATCATAAATATCAATTTCATTTTTTTTAATTAAGTCTATTAATAGATCCATTGGACCTTCATATATTTTTAAATTTACCCTATATTCCATATTACAAATGCTCCAAATGATAAAACTATTTCTCTAATTTTAAGAATAATTGGTGCTATTATCTTATTTATTCCTCCAGAAAAAACTAATAATACTAATACAAAATAAAAGTATTTTTCATATTTATAAAAAATATACTCCACCTTACTTGGAAGTAAACTTGCAATAACTTTAGATCCATCAAGTGGTGGTAGTGGTACAAGGTTAAATACACCTAGCATAATATTATACCAAAGTATTTCATTAAATAAATATACTACTTCATAAGATTTTAAATATGCATACATAAATGGTATTGAAAATATAAAAGCTTGTAAAAAATTAACAAATACCCCTGCAAGAGATACTATAATTGTTCCAACTTTTCTATTTCCCTTAAATTTAGATGGATTTATAGGAACAGCTTTTGCCCAACCTATTCTAAAGACAATCATAGATAAAAGTCCCACAGGATCTATATGATGCAGTGGATTTAAAGAAAGTCTTCCATCTGTTTTTGCAGTATCATCCCCTAAGAGATAAGCCGCATATCCATGGGCTATCTCATGAGGGATAATTGCAACTAAAAGAGCTATTGCTGTATATATATATCCTCTTATTTCTAAAGAGTTCACTAGTCAATCTCCTCTATGATTAGTTTATAAGGCTCTTCATTTTTTTCTCCGATTATATAAGAATTTTGAATCATTTTTTTAACTTTTTCAATTTCTGATTCTTTTTCTGTATAAATAGTTGCAAGTAAATCGCCTTTTTTAACAAAATCATCTATTTTTTTATTTAAAATAATTCCTGCTCCTAAATCAAGAATAGAATCTTTAGTTTCTCTTCCTGCTCCTAAGTCCTTAGAAGCCTCTCCAATTCCTAAAGCATCTATTTTTTGAACATATCCTTCTTCTAAAGAATATACTTCTTCTTTTATTGAAGATAATTTAAATTTAGAAGTATCATCTACATAAGATGTATCTCCACCTTGTAATTTTACAAATTCTTTAAATTTATTTAGAGCTTCTTTATTTTTAATTTTTTCTTCTAATAATTCTCTTGCTTCTTTTTCACTACTTGCTATTTTTCCAAGTACTAATAATTTAGATCCAAGCACTAGACAAAGCTCTGTTAAATCTTCAGGGCCTTCTCCTTTTAAAGTATCTATTGCCTCAATTACTTCAAGAGAATTTCCTACTGCAAATCCAAGTGGTTCATCCATATTTGTAATAAGAGCAACTGTTCTTCTTCCAAATTTATGTCCAAGTTCTACCATCATTTTTGATAATTCTTCTGCTGATTCTACATCTTTCATAAATGCACCAGATCCAACTTTAACATCAAGTATTAAAGCATCTGCTCCAACAGCTATTTTTTTAGACATAATAGAACTAGAAATTAATGATGGATTATTTACTGTTGCTGTTGTATCTCTAAGTGCATAGATTTTTTTATCAGCTGGTGTTACATCGCCAGTTTGTCCAGTAATTGCCATTTTAATTCCATTTGTATTTTTAATAAATTCATCAATTGATAGATTTATATTCATTCCTGGAATTGACTCAAGCTTATCTAATGTGCCTCCAGTATGTCCAAGGCCTCTTCCACTCATTTTCGCAAAAGGAACGCCACAAGCAGCTACTAAAGGTCCTAGTACTAAAGATGTTGTATCTCCTACACCACCTGTTGAGTGCTTATCTACTTTTATTCCATCTATTTTTGACAAATCTATTGTATCTCCTGAATGAAGCATAGCATTTGTCAAATTATAAGTTTCATCAATATTTAATCCTCTAATACAAATTGCCATTAATAGAGCTGACATTTGATAATCTGGAATTATATTTTTTGTATATCCTTCTACTACAAAATCTATTTCCTCTTTAGTAAGTTCTAAAGAGTTTTTCTTTTTTTCAATAATGTCATAAATATTCATTACATCACCTTGATTGTTTCTTTTACATATTTTGCAAAATCATCTTTTATTCTATCTGAAACTGCTATTACTTCCTTATGATCAAGTGGTTGATCTAATATTCCTGAAGCCATATTTGTAATACAAGAAAATCCTAGTACTTTTACTCCTCTATGTCTTGCAATAATTACCTCTGGAACTGTACTCATTCCAACAGAATCTGCTCCAAGAATTCTTGCAAGTTTAACTTCTGATGGTGTTTCATAACATGGTCCTGTAAACCACATATAAACTCCTTCTTTAACATCAAGACCTACTTCTTTTGCAACATTTTTTGCAATTTTTCTTAAATCTTTAGAATATGCTTCAGTCATATCTAAAAATCTTGGTCCCTTATCATCTTCATTAGGTCCTATTAGTGGATTTGTTGAAGCGAAATTTATATGATCATTTATTATCATAATATCTCCTGGAGTAAATTCTTCATTAACTCCGCCAGCAGCATTTGTCACGACTAAAGTTTTAATACCAAGTTCACATAATACCTTTGTAGGATATACAGTTTTATCTATTCCTTGTCCTTCATAAAAGTGAATTCTACCTTTCATAGCAACAACTTTTTTACCTTCAAGATCTCCAAATATTAATTTACCTGAATGTCCTACTACTGTTGATTGTGGAAATCCTGGAATATCTGCATAGTCAATTTCAATACTATTATTAATATTATCTGCAAAATCTCCAAGTCCTGATCCTAAAATAATACCTACTTCTGGTTCATAATTGATTTTTGTTTTTATATATTCTACTGATTGTTTAATATCCATAATTATTTATCTCCTCTTAATCTTTTATACATTAATATACCAACTATAGTTTTGGCATCCATAATCTCGCCTACTTCTATCATCTTAACAGCCTTATCTAAAGGTACTTTTATACATTCTATAAACTCATCTTCATCTAAATCTTGACTACTTTCTTCAATTTCATCTGCAAAAAATATATACATTTTCTCAGTACAAAATCCTGGTGTTGAATAAAACTCAGTAATATATTCTAAATCTTTAGCAATATATCCAGTTTCTTCTTTTAATTCTCTTAAAGCACCTTCTTTAGGATTTTCACCAATCTCTAAGGACCCTGCTGGAATTTCTAATAGACTTTTTTCCACAGGCTTTCTATATTGTTTTACTAATAAAATATTATTATCTTCATCAGCTGCAACAACTGCTACTGCAGGATCATGTTCAACTACTTCTCTTTTAGAATATTTTTTATCAGGTAGCTCAACTGTATCTACCCTTAGTGAAAGTATCTTTCCATCAAATACCTTTTCAGATTTCATAGTTCTTTCTATTTGTTCCATAATTTCTCCTTTATTTTAGTAGCATTTCCCTAGCTGCTTTTAATGCTGTTTCTGTAATGTCATAGCCACCAATTAGCCTTGCAAGTTCTTCAACTTTTCTATTTTCATTTAGCTTTTCAATATTAGATGTTGTATGATTTTCTTTTTCTTCTTTCTCAATTAAATAATGTGCATCTGCTAAAGATACTATTTGAGGAAGATGGGATATTGCTATTATTTGTCTATCTTCAGATAGTTTTTTTATTTTGTTGCCAACAATTTGAGCAGTTTTTCCACTAATTCCTGTGTCAATTTCGTCAAATATAAGTGTTGGTATATTGTCTTTTTTTGCTATAATACTTTTAAAACCTAACATTATCCTACTCATCTCTCCACCTGAGGCAGTTTTTGATAATGGTTTAAAATCTTCTCCTAAGTTTGTAGATATCATAAATTCTATATGATCTATTCCATCAACTGAAAGATTTTTTTCTTTTATTTCAACTTTAAATCTAGCATTTTCTATATTTAACTCTCTAAGTTCATTTTTTACATTTTCCTCTAGATAATCAGATATTTCTCTTCTTTGCTTTTGAATTTTTATAGCTAAATCTAAAGATTCTTTTCTATTTATATTTATTTTGTCTTCTAATTTTTTAAGTTCTTGATCAAAATTTTCTAAAAAATTTAATCTATCTTTTATTTGTAGTAGATATTTTTCAATATCATTAATTGTATTTCCGTATTTTTTCTTTAAATTATTTATTGTATTTACTCTATTTTCTAAAAAAGATAATTTTTCTTCATTATAATCTAGACTATTTATATAGTGCTCAATATTAGATAAAATTGAACTTATAGAATATCTAATATTTTCTAATTCTTCATAATCACTTTTTAAAGTATCATCATATTTTATAGACATAGAAATATTAGAAATAACATTGTCTAAAGCATCTTCTATATTAAATGAATCATAATTACTTCTCATAAGTTCTATAGATTCATATAAATCTTTTGAAATTGATGAAATATTTAATAATTTTTTATATTCTCTTTCAGTTTCACTATCATCTTCTTCAGTAAGAGATGCATTTTCAATTTCTTCTATTTGATACTTTAATAAATCAATTTCTCTTTCTTTATCTTTTTCATGAAGAGACTTTTCATCATATTCCTTCTCTAGCTTATGTAAACAATCAATTGATTCTTTTAATTTTTCTAAATTATTCAAATGATTTTTATCACCAAAGCTATCTATTAAATCCTTTTGATTATTTGAATTCATTAAAGATACATTTTCATGTTGTGCAAATACATCTATTAATTTATTAGTTATTTTAGAAAGAGTATTTGTTGTAATAGTTCTTCCATTTATTTTAGTAATACTAGGTCTATCTTTTTTTATTTCCTTAGATATTACTATTAACTCCTCTAAAACAAGTCCATATTCCTTTAAAATATCTGCAAACTCATTATTATAATTACTAAATACAGCTTCAATATATGCATAATCTTTTCCAGTTTTAATTATATCTTTACTAGCTCTTTGACCAAGCACAATTGATAAAGCATCTATAATTATAGATTTACCAGAACCTGTTTCTCCAGTAATTACATTTAAGCCCTTTTCAAAATCTACCTTTAAATCTTCAATAATTGCAAAATTTTTAATATTTAACTCTAGTAACATTTAATCACCTGTTTTTCATTTCTTGAGAATCTTCAATTACCTTATTTATGTCATAGGGTAAATTTTCTTCCTTTGAATTTTCAAGTAGTATTAAAAACTCTATATTTCCAGTTGCCCCTGTTATTGGTGAGAAAGTAAGCCCTAATATTCTAAGCTCTAATTCACGGGATAAATCAATTATTTTTTCTATGACTTCTCTATGAACATTTGTATCTCTTACAATTCCCTTTTTGCCAACTTTTTCTTTTCCTGCTTCAAATTGCGGCTTTATTAAAGCAACTATTTTTCCATTTTCTTTAATAAGTTCCTTTGCCTTTGGAAGTACTAGGCTTAAAGATATAAAAGAAACATCTATGGAAATAAAATCAATTTTATCTTCTATGATTGAAGTGTCGAAATTTCTAATATTAGTTCTTTCCATTGAAACAACTTTTTCATGAACTCTTAAAGAATAATCTAACTGATTATATCCTACATCTATTGCATATACCTTTTGTGCTCCATTTAATAACATACAATGAGTAAATCCTCCAGTAGAAGCTCCAATGTCTGCACAAATTTTATCTTTTAAGTCTAAACCATAAAGTTCTATTGCCTTTTCTAATTTATACCCACCACGACTTACATATTTTAAAGAATTATCCTTAACAGTTAAGTTTACATCTTCTTTTAAAAGCTCACCTGGTTTTTCTACTCTTTGAGTTCCAATAAAGACACTGCCACTCATTATAAGTCTTTTTGCTTTTTCTCTAGAGCTTACAAGATTTTTTTTAACTAGTAATTGATCTGCTCTAACTTTATTCATCTTAATTTCCCCTATTCATAAGTAGCCAAGCTAATTTTTTTATTTCTGTTGTGTCATAATCACTAAGAGAATCTAATTCATTTTGAGCTCTATTAGTTAAAGATTCTATTCTATTTTCTAATTCTTCAACAGTTTTAAATTTAAGCATTGTATTTCTATCTTCTTCTAAATCCTCTTCTTTATCTAAAATATCATCTCTAATTTGATATGCTATTCCTATACAATTTGAGAATTCTTCTAATATAGCTATCTCATCATCACTTGCACCTGCAACTATTGCAGAAGCTACTATTGAAGCTCTAATAAGTGCTGCTGTTTTAAGTTTATACATAGACTCACAAATATCTAAATTCATATCATTTGTATAAACCATATCTATTACTTGTCCACCAATCATTCCATGAACTCCTGAACATGTGAAAATATATTTTAAAGCCCGAGCTCCTCTTTTCATATCTTCAATATCAGTATAATTTTCAAGTTCTCTTGCTATTACTTCAGTTGCCATATTTAAAAGTCCATCACCTGCAAGAATTGCAATAGCTTCAGAATATACTTTATGATTTGTAGGTTTTCCTCGTCTTATATCATCATTATCCATTGCTGGAAGATCATCATGTATTAATGAGTAAGTGTGTATTAATTCTACAGCAGAAGCATAGGGAAGTACTTTTTCATAGTCTTCAGTTTTACCTATTGACATATAAGATAATATACCAAGTAATGGTCTAATTCTTTTTCCACCTGAAGAAAGAGAATATCTCATTGATTCATAGACTTTTTTTTGATATTCATCTGCTGCTGTGAAATTTTTATAAATGTAGTTATCTATTGCTGAAATAATATCATTGTAATTATCCATCTAGTTCTCCCTCTAAGAAGTCTTTTTGAACTAATTCTTCATCTTGTTCAACTAAGACTTTTACTTTTCCTTCATACTCTTTTAAAATATCATTACAATATTTGTAAAGTTTTATACCCTCTTCATACTTTTCAATTGATTCTTCTAATGAAATATTTTCATCTTCTAAATCACTTATTATATTTTCAAGTTTTTCAAAAGCACTTTCATAGCTTTCACTCATCTGTATCTCTCCTTAAAAAAACCTTATTTACTAAGGTTTCAATGTTACCATCTTCAAATATGATTCTTAAATTATCTTTTTCTTTTAATCCCTTTGCCCTTGATACTATATTATTATTTTCATCTCTTATTAAGACATTACTTTTAACTGGATTAGTTAAATTTTTTCTAGCAGTAGATAAATTCAATTTCTTAGTATTTAACATATACTTCATATTATTATCTAATAAAAACTTTAAATTTTCTAACTGCTCTTTTTCCTTATAAAAATTTTTATAAGGTTTGTTATTCATAAGTCTTTTACCTTGAAATGAAAAATTCAATAATTCATATTTATATTTGTTTTCAAAGGCTTTATTTAAATCATAAAAAGTGTTTTTAAGATTATTATTTTCTGATTTAATCTTATTGTAAAAAGATTTTCTTAAGAGTTTGTCCTTATTTATAAGATCTAATTTATAAGTATTTATAGTTGGTTTATTGTAATCTAAAAGTCTTTTTTGAAGTTTTAATAGTTCTAAATTATCTTTTATTTTTTCTTCAAGAAAATTATCTAAAATAAATTTCTTATTATCAAGTAAACTTCTTTTAGTTTCAATTTTTTTACTAACTTTTTGATTCATTCTATTAACTGACATATTAAGCGAATTAATAAGTTCACTTTTTTCCATAGTTACAATCTCTGCTGCAGCTGATGGAGTTGGCGCTCTTAAATCACTTACAAAATCACTTATTACAAAATCTATTTCATGACCTACTGCAGATATTATTGGTATATTTGATTTATATATCTCTCTTGCAAGTTCTTCATCATTAAATGCAAATAAATCCTCATATCCTCCTCCGCCTCGTCCAAGAATAATTACATCAACTGGGTTTTCATTAAAATATTTTATACCCATTTTTAATTGCTCAGATGCTTTATCACCTTGAACATTTGCAGGATAAATAATTATATTAACAGAATTATTTCTTCTTGTTAATACATTTATAATATCTCTTATTGCAGCTCCTGTCTTTGATGTTATAACTCCAACAGTTCTAGGAAAATATGGAATTTTCTTCTTATTATCTTCATCAAAAAGCCCTTCTTTAAATAAAGACTCTTTAAGCCTTAGAAACTTTTCATGTAAATCTCCAAGTCCCTTTAATTTCATTTCCCTTATATAAATATTTAAAGAAGCATCTCTTTCATATATAGAAACTGTTCCTCTTACAATTACCTTATCTCCATCTTGTGGAGAAAAATCTATATTTTTTGTATCCATATAGTAGATTATCCCATTTACTTTTGCCTTTTCATCTTTTAGAGATAAATACATATTTCCATTAGAATGATGTTTAAAATTTGAGATCTCACCTTCTACTTCTATATCACTTAAAATATAGTCCATAGAGAGATATTTCTTTATATATTTATTTAGTTCTTGAACTTTTATTGCACCCATATAACCACCATTAAACAAGAACCGAGAGCATGGTTCTTAGTATCGAATCACTATGCTCTCGTCATTTTTCTAACTGTAATGTTCTGTAAATACTTCCTAAAATTCCATTTACAAACTTAGAAGAATTGTTTCCTCCAAAATTTTTAGCTATTTCAACAGCTTCATTAATTGAAACTTCCATTGGTATATCTTTTCTAAAAAGAAATTCATATACTGCAACTCTTAAAATTTCCTTATCAACTTTTGATAATCTATTTATTGTCCATCCTTCTAAATGATCATCTATTAAAGTATCAATTTTTTCTAAACTTTCAATTAATGTTGGAATATTTTCTTTAATATATTCTATTTCATCAGTTTGAAATAATTCCATATCTTCCTGATTTTCTTTAATCTTTTCTTCACCATTATCTTCGATTTCTATATTACCAAAATTCTCAAGAAATATATCTAAATTCTCTAAAGAATAATCATTTGTAATATCCATTTGATAAAGAATTTGCATTTGTCCTTCTCTAGCTTTTTTCCTACTCATAAAAATTAAGCCCTAACCTTTTCCTTATCAACCATTGCTATTCCACTTACATGAATATTTACTTCTATAACATTTAAACTTGTCATTGTTTCAATTGCTTCTTTTACTTTTTCTTGAACTTCCTTTGAAACACTTACAATATTTTTTCCATATTCAACAGTTAAAAATAGATCTATAATAGCTTCATTTTCTCCAACACTAACCTTAACTCCCTTAGCAAGGTTCTTTACTCCAAGCATGTCAGTTACGCTTGCTTTAAGTGTTGATTGTAACTCAACAACTCCATCAATACTTTCTGCTGCTACAGCAGCTATTGTTGCAATTACATCATCAGCAATTTTTACATTTCCTTCGCCTTCTGTTATGGCATCTACTAAATATTTTTCAGACATTTCTACACCTCCGTAGTGTAACTATTATAACAAATTATGCTTTTTTATTCAATTTTATAAAAGAAAAAGCCCCTTTTAAAAGAGGCTAAATCATTTATTCTTCGTCACTATCTTCCTCACAACAGTCACACTCGCCGTCGCAATCATCATCTAGGTCATCATAGAAAAGTTCATCTTCAAAATCAAAATCATCATAATCATCGTATAAGTCAAAATCATCATATTCATCTTCATAAACATAATCTTCTAAAGAAGAAAGATCTTCTTCAATTATATCTACATATTCTTCTAAGTCTTCTTGACTTTCTTTAACTTCATCTACAAGTTCATATATTACATCTATAAGTCCTAATAAAAGTTTACCTTCCTTAGATTCTTTATCAATTTCGTATCCCTCTGCTAAACCTTGTAAATATGCTATTCTTTTAATTAAATTTTCCATGGTTACCCTCCTAATCAAGAATTAAGCTCTAGACATGTATTCTCCAGTTCTAGTATCTATTCTAATAACATCTCCAATATTTATAAATAATGGTACATTTAGTGAATATCCAGTTTCAACCTTTGCAGGTTTTGATCCACCTGATGATGTATCTCCCTTTACTCCTGGTTCTGTTTCTGTTACTTCTAATTCAACAAAGTTTTCTGGTTGAACTTTAAATGGTTTGCCTTGATATAGATTAATCATAGCTGTATCATTTTCTCTAACATAATTAAGAGCTTCTTCTACCATATCTTTTTCCATTGGAATTTGTTCATATGTTTCATTGTCCATGAAATAGTATAAAGTACCATCATTATATAAGTATTGCATTTCTTTTGTTTCAATAACTACTTTTTCAAATTTTTCAGATGGGTTGAAAGTAGTATCCTTTATTCCACCAGTAAGTACAGATCTAATTTTAGCTCTTACAAATGCTGCACCTTTACCTGGTTTAACATGTTGAAAGTCTACAACTTCGTACACATCTCCATCACTTTCAAATGTTAGTCCTTTTCTAAAATCCCCTGCTGTAATCATTCATTTACCTCCTAATTATTATATCTTACTTAATTATATCAATATAACAATACTCTATCAAGAAAAAATCTTATTTATAGTCTCTAGTTGAGATATTAAAAATCTTTGGCTTTATATATAAAGGTAAATTTCTCTGAAATAGCGAAATATAATAATCATTATATTCAACAATTATATTATTTTCAGAAGAATTAAATAAATTTACAAATAATCCATTTACTTTTAAATTATTCTTATCACTTATAATATCCCCTTTTAAATTTACTATTCCATTAACAGTAAAATCAGAAAGAAGAACTAATTCATTTATATTTAATATACCCGTCATTTCAACATCATCATCAATAATTAAATCTGAATTATTTTGATTTATTAATATAGCTTCTTGATCTCTAAATCTACAAATTAAATTATTTTCATTATTATCTACCCTATAAAGTTCATTTCTATTGCCATTTTTTTTAATATGATATTCTCCAGATTCTAAATCTATGAAAATATTATTCATATTCCAAAGTTCTTCTAAATTATTATATCCAGCTCTTAACTTTTCAATCTCCTCAGTTTTAACTGTATAATTATTTAATATACCAGACTTTTCTTTATATATATCATTTATTAAAGTTCCATAAGCAAAAACATCTTCTTCTATACTCTTATAAGAAACACTAGATCTAATCTTAAAACCATACTTATCAAACTTATTACTTTTACTAATAGATATATTATAAAAGTCTAGGTCCTTTAATATATCAAAACTTTTAATTTCTATATTTTTCTCTAAATCATCTCTTTTTCCATAATTTTCAAAAAGATATATAGATGCATCATTAAGAGCTTTTTCATCTTCCATTAAAATATTAATTAAAGACTCTGAAAAATATTTAGCCTGTATATAATCTATTTCATTTTCATAAATAAAAGTTTTTGAACTAGTATTATCTACAATACTAAAAACTATAAATATAATTATAGAAATAATTATTATAGTATTTATATAAGTAAAACCTTTAAATTTTTTCATTTTTTCGTCCTAATTGCAAAAATTCTCTTTACATAATTATCTTCATCTAAAACTATCTCAATCTCAATTATCTCCTCCTTTAAAATACATTTAACTTCTTTAATTTCATCTATTAAAATATTATTTCCTGTTTGACCAATTATTTTACTATCCTTTAAATAATCTTTATTTGAATTTTGAGATTTTCTAAACAAATTTTTATTTTCAAAAGTATAAAATGTAGCTCTTCTTTTTTCACTATTTAAATTTGTAATAAGACTAAATCCAAGGGAATTTCTATTTGTATTTTTTATAATAAAATCAGCACTTTCTATATCATCTCTAATATACTCACTTGCCAGATACATTTTATTTAAAGAATCTATTTTATTATTAGAATAATTTAAAGAATCAACACTTATATTAAATATAGATAAAAGCAATGATAATATTAATATAGATATTCCAATACTTACTACAAGTTCAATTAATGTAAAGGCCTTTATTTTTAATGATCTTTTTAAAAACAACATCTTTTCTACCTTTTCTCTTAGTTTTAACTTCAATATATTTTAAATTATTTTCTAAATCTTCAACAATAATATAAGTTTTTAAATCTTTATTATTTATAGTTTCATTTTTCATATCACCTTTATGATAAGCTTTTCCTATTGTATCTTCCATTATATTTCTTGTATAATTAATTACATAATGTTCTTTTTCAACAAACTCATCTTGCTTTAAAGAGGATATAATATTTGGCATTAAAAAAGTAAATACTATAACTATTAAAACAATTGAAAGTAGCGATTCAATTAGAAAGTATCCTTTTTTCATTTCTTAAATTCACCTTTCCCGTAATAGGCTCAATAGTTATCTTATAAAAATCATCTTTTAATATAAATACAATAGTTCCAGATCCATTAAAATCAGGTATTCCCTTCTTTGTGAAAACAACATTATTAATATTGCTCATATTACTTTTTATTAATAAGTTTGAATATTCATATTCCCTGCTAAAATTACCACAATTAATAATATACTTATTTTCATAAAACTTAACACTAGACATCTTTCTTTTAGTAGTGGCCATATTTCTAGAAACCTCTAAATTTCTTTTAATATTAGATAAATCCTTTTTAGCTTTATATACTTCTTTTTTACTAAAGCTCAGACTTAAAGCACTTAAAATAATTGAAATTATAGAAATCACTAAAATTAGCTCAATTAAAGTAAATCCTCTTTTTTTCAAATCTCCACCTTTATATCTCTAATTAACAGTTTATATTCACTTTTACTACAATTTAATGTATTATATACAAAATATATTCCCTGAAAATCTTCTACTTCCCTAAAAATTATTTTATTCCATTTGTTTTCTTCAAGTTTTATTTCAGAATAAATTTTTCTTCCATCATATATTCCAAACTCATATAAATCTTTGTCCTCTACAAATAAATCAAAGGACAACTCTTTAAAGTTTAAAATATCAGGGATTTCTAATAAAAATATATTTTCTATCTCAGAATCTAATTGTAAAAATAAATAATACATATACATATCTTCAATATAAGATATCTCACTTTTTTCTAAATTTGAAGAATATAAATCAATATCTAAAATCTTATCTTCCTCTTCTTCTACTAAATTCAAATCATTCTTTTCATTTTTTACTTTTTCATTTTTCTTTAAATTTGTACTATCTTTAATTATATTTTTAGTATCTTTAACTATTTCTTTATCTTTTATATTATTTTTCTTTTCTTTATAAAAATGATATTTTTCTAAATTCTTTTTGTCTTTATCATCTATTTTATGTATATCTAAAGAATTTTTAATCTCTTTTAAATCTATTTTACCTACAAAAAGATTTTGCTCTTTTTTCTCTAAAATCATATTATTAAATATATTTTTATTTGAAATATTTTTTATATTACTTATACTATTAGTATCTATTTCAAAAGTTAAATTTTTAAAATTAGATGGATTATCTTCTATAATATAAGGGAATTCTTCATGTAGATTTTTTAAATTATTATTATATGTATTTAAATCTAAATTTAAACTTCTTAATTTACTATTTATATTCTTTATTTTTTTAATTTTTAAAACTTTCTCTTCTACCTCTTTATTTTCTTCAGAGAGTTTAATAATTTGATTTTCAAGTTCTAAATTTTTACTTTTATTAACTTTAAATCCAAAAGAATATATAAATAATTCAAGTAATAATAATATAAATATTATTAACAATATTTTTTCTCTTTTTGTAAAACTATAATTATTAATTAAATTTTTAAAGTAATCCATTTTCATATCCTATATTAAATAAAATTTCACTAAAATAATCTCTCATTAAATTATGCATATATCTATTTGGATGTATTCCATCAAAAAATAAATCACTATAATTATTTAGTTTTTTAAATTTATTATAAAAATCTATATAGTAGAAATTTTCTTGAAAGGATTTTTCCATTATATATTTTCTATAATCAATTAATTTATTTTTAGTAGATATATAATTTAAACTACTACACCATCCATCTTGAGAACCTTCTGTAATATCTAATGGAATAGAAATTAACAAAATCAAATTATTTCTTTTAGCAAATTCTATTATTCTTTCAATATTTTTAGTTACACTTTCTAAGCTATATCCTGATAGAAAATCATTTATTCCAACATATATAAATAAAAGATTAAACCCACTTATATTTTTTAATTTTTTTATTTTTTCTAATGTTAGAAGTGATGTGTATCCATTTTCTCCAATATTTAATATTTCAATATTATTATCTTTTATATTTATAAAGGAATTTTCTCTTCCAACTCCAAATCCATTTACAATAGAATCTCCAGCTGCACATATTTTCATAAAATCACCTACTTCAAAAATATCATATAAATCTTATTTTTTCAATATTTTTAGGTATTATTAATTATTTTACTCATAAAAAAAGGGCCTATCTCAGGCCCTTATAAAATCAAAATCTATAAATCGCTACTACTCCAGTGTCTGAAGGCATTTTTTCCTTTGGAAGCATAATAACTTCTCCATTATTAGAAAAAACTATTTCTGCTAAATTATTTAAAATATCATTAGCTCCAACTTTTTCTTCTTCAACTTCTAAATCACCAGTTCCTAAATTAATAAATCCTGGTATAACCTTATCTGATTCAATTAAAATAGTTTCAACTTTTCCATTTACTGCTGCTTTTGAAATATCTTCTAATTTATCGCTTGAAAGTCCTGTTCCTAATGAATTATTATATCTATCTACGACTTCTTTTGTCTTTGCTAGATAATATTCTTCCATTATCTCCCAAGATTTTTTATTTAATTCTTTTACATCTAAAGCTTCATAATCAATTTTGACTCCCTTTTTAAGTAAGTTATCATTATGAGTTAATTTTCTAAATACACCTTGATTTTCATCAAGTGCAACTAATATAAGAGGAAATCCTGTTGGTTTTGTATAATTATTAATTACAAATCTATCTACATATTTAAAGAATTTTTCAGTATATTTTAATACTTCGTCTTTCTTTCCACCTTGTCCATAATATATTGCATTTCCAGTTGATCCTGCAAATGATCCAAAAGACAATGATCCATCTTCATAAGCATCTCCAAGTTCATCTAAAACACCTTCAATTGTAGTAGGTATGTTTTCATCAAATAAAACTTCTTCAAGACCATATCTATTTCCAATGTATAGATTATATTTTTTCATACTAATTCCTAAGACATAATAACTGTCTGCAGATTGAAAAACTCTAATTAGAGGTTTAATATGAAAAGAATCTGAAACAATTGCAACTTCTTTTAATGTTCTATTTAAGTTATATATAATACATTTGTTTTTATTTAAAAATATTGCTATTCCATCTTTTGTATTATTCCAAAATTCATAGTCTTTTTGTAAATCATATAGTGGTTTTAAAATTTTCTCCATTTCAGATCTTGAGATTTCTTCTGACAGAGCTTTTTCTACAATTGTTAAAAGTTGTTTAAATCTCACTGGATCTTGTTGGTTTTCAGGTAAATGCCTATGTGTTGGTTGATATATGGAAATACACGGACCTTCTCTTTCAAAAATAATATCATTCGGAAATTCTTTAACTATTTCATATTTCATTTAATCACATCCTTTTAGATAATTACATAAGCGTCTATTATAGACATACCTTAATTTCAAGCTTTCTAAACATTAAGGGCATTTATAATAGTTGAATATTCTTTATTACAAATTAGATTATTGTATTATAATGTACTCATTTATTCACCAATCTAATTTACATACAGATACCCTCACTTATTATTTTTAAAACTAGATGAATTTATACTTTTTTTATAAATCTACTTAGTTTTTTTATATTTTAGTGTATAATCATATTTAATAATAAAAAGGGGTGTTTTATGAAATACAAAAATATTATATTTGACCTAGACAATACACTGCTTGATTTTTCCTATGCTGAAGACATGGCTTTTAGAAATTTATTTAATATTTATAATATAAATTACAAAGAAGAATATTTAAATCTTTACAGATCTATTAATGAGCCTCTTTGGAGAAAGTTAGAAAAAGGAGAAATTTCAAAAGATTATGTTTTTAAAAATAGATTTTCACTATTTTTTAATGAAATTGGTATTACAGTTGATGGCGAAGAAACAGAAAGTTTATATAGACAAAATTTAACACTTTCAGAAAAAACTATTCCTCATGCAAAAGATGTATTAAATAGTTTAAAAAAAGAAGACTATAATTTATATATTGCTACAAATGGATTTTCAATAACTCAAAGAAAAAGGCTTGAAAAAACTAATCTAATGCCAATGTTTAATGATGTTTTTATTTCTGAAGAAGTGGGATTTGATAAGCCAAATGTGAAATTTTTTGATTTTTTATTTGAACATATTAAAGAAAAAGATAAATCTAAACTCTTAATGATTGGAGATAATGAAACATCAGATATTGATGGAGCTAATAACTTTCAAATAGACAGTGTTTTGTTTTCAGAAAAGAAAAATATAAATACTAATGCAACTTATTTAGTAAATGATTTAAGAGATATATTGACTATCGTGGAGGATTAATGATGAAAATTTTATTATCTTTATTTTTTTATCTTTTAGGAGGTATTGGCGTTAGTTTAACTCTTAAACCTGCTATTGGTGTAAGCCCTTTTAACTCCGTATGTCTTGCTTTTTCTCAGGCTTTTTATATTAAAGTAGGAACTATAACTTTTTTATTAAATATGATTTATTTATCATTATTCATATATTTTACAAAGGGAAAACTAAAGCGCAAATATCCAATTATGATGATTTCTGTGCTTTTTTATGGAGTCATCATAAATTTATTTACCTATAATGTCTTTGCAAATTTAATACCAAAAAGCTATATTTCTAAAGTTTTAATTTTTATCTTTGGAACTATTCTAACAAGTTTTTCTTGTTCTGTAGTATTATTCTTTAATATTATTCCATTTCCTGTTGAAAGTTTATGTGTTGCACTTTCTAATATTACATATAAATCAGTAGGAGTCTTTAGATATAGCCTTGATATTATTTCCATTAGTACTGCTCTACTACTTGCTTTTTTATTTAAAAATCCAATTACAGTTAGAGAGGGAACTATTATAAGTTTTATATTATTTCCTGGAATATTCTCATTTTTTTATAATTATTTTAACAAAAACTTTAAAGAAAAATTAAATTAATATGGAGGTTTTAATGAAAAAAATTATTACATCACTTTTATTTTACATCTTGGGCGGTATTGGAGTTAGTTTAACTATAAAACCTGCCATTGGCATTAGTCCCTTTGATTCGCTTTGTCTTTCTTTATCTCAAGCTACTAGTATCAAAGTTGGAACGATTAATTTCTTTGCAAATATTGCATTTTTAACTTTATTTATTATTTTATCTAAGGGAAAATATAAAAAGAAATATATACTTATGATCTTATCTATTTTATCCTTTGGATTTGTTATTAATTTATTTACTTATGGAGTTTTTAAAAATTTAATTATTGAAACTTATCCTATGAAAATATTAATATTTACACTTGGAATTTTAATATCAAGTATATCTGTATCAATTGTTCTTTATTTAGATGTGATTCCTTTTTCAATAGAGAGTTCTTGTATTGAACTTGCAAGAGTTACTAATAAATCTTTTACAATATTTAGATATGGTGTAGATATTACTTCTGTTTTAGTATCTCTTTTTATATCTTTTGCATTTAATATGCCTATTAATGTAAGAGAGGGAACTATTATTGCACTCATTATATTTCCAGGTGTTATATCTTTTTGTTTTTCATATTTAAATAAACATTTTAAGACATTAAAAAAGAGTGAAGATTAATCTTCACTCTTTTTATTTATTTAAATTTCTCTTAATTTTTTAAGAATCATTTTTTGTTCTACACTTGCTACAAGTCTTCTAGTATAGTCTACAGTATCTGGGTTTACACTCATTGATGTTACACCACATTCAACTAAGAACTCTGCAAGTTCAGGGTATTGACTTGGTCCTTGACCACAAATAGAACAAGTTTTTCCTTTTTTATTACATGCATCTATTAAGATTTTTAAAGCTCTTTTAACAGGTTCATTTCTCTCATCAAAATATCCCATATTATTTAGAATACCTGAGTCTCTATCTGCACCCATTACAAGTTGTGTTAAGTCATTTGATCCAATTGAGAATCCATCTACAAGCTCTGCAAATTCTTCTGCTTGGAATACTACTGATGGAACTTCTGCCATAATCCAAATTTTAAAGTTTTTAGATTGCTTTAATCCCTCTTCAGCCATAATTTCTTTTACAACTTTAAGTTCTTCAACTGTTCTTACAAAAGGAAGCATTGCTATAATATTTGTAAGACCATATTCTTCACGAGCTTTTTTCATAGCTCTACATTCTAGTCTAAATCCTTCTTCATATTCTGGAGAAATATATCTTGAAACTCCTCTCCAACCAATCATTGGATTAGATTCAATAGGTTCAACTTCTTCTCCACCCTTTAGACCTCTAAATTCATTTGTTCTAAAGTCACTCATTCTAACTACAAGGTTTCTTGGATATATTGCACTTGCAACTTTTGAAATTCCCTCAGCAAGTTTATCAATCATAAAGTCTCCTTGATTTGTTTTTACAAGATACATTGGATGAGCTCCAATCATATTTGTAAATATAAACTCAGTTCTCATAAGTCCTATTCCATCAAAGGGAAGATCCTTATATTTGTCAATAAGTTCTGGTTCACCAAGGTTCATATATATTTTTGTAGCAGTTATTGGAGCCATTAAAGATCTTATGCTATCATCTAAATTAACACTACCTGATTGTCTATTTTCTTTATTTTCTTCTTTTTTAGATTCATTTAGAACATTACCTTCATATACAACACCTCTTGTTGCATCTACAGTAACTTCCATTCCCGTATCTAGAACTTTAGTTGCATTAGTAGCACCAACTATACAAGGTATTTGAAGTTCTCTTGAAACAATTGCAGCATGGCAAGTTCTTCCACCTTCATCAGTTACTACACCTGCAGCTTTTCTCATAGCAGGAACCATATCTGGATTTGTCATTTCAGTTACAAGAATATCTCCTTCTTGAACTAAATTTATTTCCGTAATATCTTTAATTCTTCTTACTTTTCCTCTACCAATACCTGGTGATGCAGGAAGTCCCTTAGCAAGCATTTTTAATACTTCTTTTTTGTCTTCTTCAAGAGTTGTAATAGGTCTTGATTGTAAGAAATAAAATTCTTTAGTATCTTTATCAAATCCCCATTCTGTATCTTGAACACTTCCATAAAGTTCTTCAACTTTAAGTCCTCTTTCAATTAATGTTTGAAGTTCTCTATCATTTAGACATTCACCTTTTACAGCTTCTTCTCCAAGAACATCTTTAACATTTACTTGAACAGTTCCCACACCATCTTCTTTTTTTACTACCATATAATTTTTAGTTGCAATATTTTTTTCTATAACTTTTTTAGTATTTTTATCTATTATATATTCATCTGGAGTAACAATTCCTGATACTACTGCTTCACCAAGTCCCCAGCTAGCATTAATCATCATTTCATTTTTGCTATTATTAATAGGATTTGCTGTAAACATAACTCCTGATTTTTCAGAATTTACCATTTTTTGAATTACTACAGATAACGAAACATCAAAATGATCAAAATTTTGTTTTTCTCTATAATATATTGCACGTGAAGTCCAAAGTGATGCCCAACATGCTCTAACATGTTTAATTAATTCTTCTTCTCCTCTAATGTGAAGATAAGTATCTTGTTGACCTGCAAAAGAAGCATCTGGTAAATCTTCTGCAGTTGCTGAAGAACGAACTGCAACCTCTGGATCTTTAACTCCGATTTTTTCAGAAAATTCTCTATATGCACTTATTATTTCATCTTCAAGTTCAGAATAAATTTCACCTTGATTTATTTTATTTTGAATTGCTGTTCCAACTTCTTGAAGAGCATCAACATTATCAACATCAAGTGGTTCCATTAAAAATTTAACAACCTCATCAAGTTCTGCATAATCTATGAATTTATCATATCCTGATGCTGTAATACAGAATCCTGGAGGTACTGGAAGACCCATGCTTGTTAGTTCACCTAAATTCGCACCTTTTCCACCTACTACTGGAATATCATCTTTCCCAATTTCATCGAACCATTTTATATAAGAATAATTTGACATCGTCATCCCCCTTTAATATAAATCTATTATAGCACAATTATTATATATGTTACACTACTTTTTTAAAGATTTTTTAAGTTCTGCAATAGACATCGTAGAAATGGCTTTAGAATCAATGTTTAACTCATTTATTATTTTTTCTAATGCATCTCTATTTTCAACTTCTATTTCAATATATGGAAATGGATAAGTCTTTTCGTCCCAAGTATCTATATCAAAACGAGCCTTTTTATAGATATATGATACTCTACTTTTATATCCGGCATCATATATATCATAACCTAAACAATTTAATATGTTTAAAAGTTCTTCTTCACTATTAAATTCTATTGTATGTTCTAAATTTTCTCTTATACCTTTATTCGTAATTTGTTCCTTAAATGTAAAATAATAGTATTCTTCATCATTTATGAGATCTTTAGTATGTCTTATTCTAAGATATCCCTTGTTTTTATTATCTATTGGATGAAGTGTTGAATTTATTGTAATGTTTTTTTGATATTCCCTTGCAATTAATTCTGCACCTAAATCAATTAATTTTTCTTCAAATTCTTTTACATCTAAACCTAAAAGTTTTACTTCTAATTCTCTTTCCATAAATAACTATTTAACTCCTGTACTTTAAAATCTACAAAATCACTAGCTACACATTTATATTCCACAGAATCTATTAATCCCTCTACTATATATTTATGTCCATCTCCATGCAAATGCCCATATATACATAAATCAACATTATATTCTGTTAAAAGTTTCGAAAAATCATTTACAGTAAAATCTTGATTAAAGGGAGGATAATGTATCATTGCAATTTTGTACTTAGCATCCTTATTATCTTCTAAAGACATTTTTAGTCTATTAACTTCTCTTAAATATATTTTTTCATCATTTTCATTAAATCCATAAGCATCTCTAGGTATCCAGCCCCTTGTTCCTGATATTGAAATATCTCCATACCTATAAGAATTATTATTTATAAATTTAATACTATTAAAACCTAGAGAATTCATTTTATTTAAAGAACTCCACCAATAATCGTGATTTCCCTTAGATATTATTTTTATCCCTGGAAGCTTGTCTATTTTTTCTAAATCTACAATAGCTTCATCTAATCTAAGCCCCCAAGATATATCTCCAGGAAGCAAAACTATATCATCATCTTTTACTACACTTTCCCAATAAGAAATTATTTTTTCTTCATGTTCAAGCCAATTTTTACCAAAAATATCCATTGGCTTATCTCCTATTGGATCAAAGTGTAAATCTCCTAATCCAAAGATCATATACACCTCATATCTATAAAATTATAATTTATATTTAAATCATCTAATATATTCTTCTCTCTAAAAGTTGCACTAAATATTATAATTTGTTTTTCCTTAGACAAATCATTTAAATATTTCAAAGTGCTTTTAAGCCTTAAATCATCATATTGTAAGAAATGATCATCTAAAACTATTGGAGCATCTTTTATAAAAGTATTTAAAACAGACATCCTAAAAGCTAAATAAACTTGATCAATTGTTCCACTACTTAAACTTGATAACTCCACATAAGAATTTATATTATTATCTTTAACTTTTATGTTAAATTCATCATCAATAATTAGACTATTATATTTATCATTTGTTATTTTAGATATGATTTCATTCATATTACTTACTAAAGTAGGAAGAATATTATCTCTATTTTTAGATTGTAATTTCAATATTGAATTTAGTGCTTTATTTGTATTTTCTTTTTTAATTATTAATTTATCTAAATTTTTATTTTTATATATTAATAATTCTTTTAATTCCTCTAATAGTTTTATATCTTTTTCTAGAATATTTATTTTTTCTTCAATTTTTGCTTTTTCTAATTCTTTCTCATGTAATGTTTCCTTGTTTTTACTACTATCTAAATCTAAAACTTCAATATTGTGATTTAAACTTTCTAAATCTCTTTTCTTTAAAAGCATTTTAATATAATTATTATTTGACTTAATCTTTTCTTTTTTAGAATTTGAAATATTTTCTACAAAATATTCTTTTAACTCTTCTACATCTGATACATTATATTCTTCTAAAAGTTCTGATAATTTAAATCTTAAATCATCTCTTATTACTGTAATTTCATTTATTCTATCTTTTATTTCAGAACTTTCTTTTTTATTTAAATCAACTTTATAATTATTAAGAGTTTGAACTTTTGTCTCTTCTCTTAAATATTTTTCAAGTTCTAATTTATCTTCTACATTATATTTTAAAAATAAATCTTCTAAAACCAAATCCATCTTTTTCTTTTCACTTGTTTTTTCAAAAGACTTTTGCTTTAGACTATTCATTCTATTTTCAAGCCTTTCAATAAGTTCACGACTTACCTTATAAGTATTTATCTTAAGCAAAAAATATACTAAAGGTATAATCAATAAAAAATTCAAAAGATAAAACTTAAAATAAAAAGATAAAAAAACTATTACTACACAGCTTAAAATAGCAGTAGCCATTATAGAAATAACTTTATTTGATTTATTTTTACTTTCTTTTATATCTACTAATAAAAACTCCATTTCCTTAGAATAATTAATAGAATCAAGTATTCTTAGTTCTTCATTTATTTCATGGATTTTTTCATAATCCTCTTCTAAAATATATATATTTTCATAATAGTTTAAATTATTAATATTAATTAATTTATTATTCAATACTTTTATTTCTTCTTCTAAGTTATTAATTTCTTCTTCAGTTTTTATAATATTTTCATAGTCATCTTTATTTATATTATTTAAACCATCTTCTAATCTCTCATTTTCTTTTTTCTTTTTTATAACTTCATTATAAATTTTCTGCTCTTCATTTAATTTAAAATTTTCTTTATTTATATTTAAAATATCTATATCTTTATTTATTTTTGATAGTTCTTCTAAGGCATTACTATAATCTAAAAATACCCCTTCTAGAGAATATATTTTTTCATTAATTTCATCTATTTTATTTTGTTCAATTCCAATTTGGCTTTTTGTCCAAGTTTTCTTTCCAAGTTCTTTTAGAGAATTTTCAAGAATTGTAATCGCTTTTTGTGTATTTATATTTTCAGATTTATTTTTAGTTATATTTGAAACCTTACTTCTAAAGGAATCATAAGTACTTTCATCGACTCTTGTCTCTAATTGAGCTACAAAAAAAGTATTTAAAAATATATCTTTATTTATATTAAATAAATAAGCACCTGGTTGTTTTACTCTTGAATATTTATTTAATTCCCTTATATTTGATAGATCTTTTCCATTTGTAAGATTTATAAATTTTAAATCATCACTATTAAAATCTCTTTCTATTCTATAATCATCTCTATTTGAAAGCTCTAAATATCCTCTATAGTCTTCACCTATCCAAGGCTTGTATTTTTCTTTATCATTATCATATAGTCTTCTTTTTTTAGAATCTCTTGCAAAACCATATAATATTCCAGATAAAAATGAAAAAGTTGTGGATTTTCCACTTTCATTAGTTCCAAAGACTAAATTAATATTAGGCTTTAATTCTAAACTTTTATTATGAAATTTTCCAAAATGGACAAGTCCAATTTCTTTAATTTTCATTTTGAGCCTCCATAAGTGCCTCTATTGCAATATTTAGTGCTTCTCTATCTTCTGATAAATCCTCAATTACTTTTCCAATTATGTTTTCTTTATTTTCTAAATATAAATCTTCAATGCTATAACTTTTACTTAATTCATTTATTATTTCAGTATAAAAGTATTCACTATCTAATAAAATACTATTTTCTAAATATTTAGGATTTTCATATTCTCCTACTAATATAATTCTATTTAAATCCTTTTTATAAGATGACAATATATCTTTTATCTTATTATTTATCTCTAATATGCTTTCTTTTTTATTAATTTCAATATTGAAAACATTATATTTTCGAATTTGATTATTTGTAAATTTAACATCTAATTTATCTTTAAGATGAATTTCTAAAAATCCTCTTTCTCCAACTTCTTTAAAGTTTAACCCCTCAGGTGATCCAGGATAATAAGCATTTTCCTTTACTTTTTCTCTTAAGTGAATATGTCCTAAGGCAATATAATCAAAATTTTTAATTTTATCTAAATCTATTGGAAAATAATCCTTACCACTTACACTTCCATGTATTAATAAAATATTTTTATAATCATCTTTTATTTCAAAATCTAAATCTTTTGAAAAATCAATATCTCTATCCCAAGATATTCCATGAACTCTTAATTTTAATTCATCTATATCAAAATATTCCTTCGACTTAAATATATAGATATTTTTATTAAATCTAACTTTATTATATAAAGTATTTTTATCTATATAGTCGTGATTTCCTGCAATAATAAACACCTTTATATCTTCTAAAGTATTTATTATACTTGCAAATCTATTCATATCATCTAATGTAAAATATTCTCTTTCATATATATCTCCAGAAATTAATAAAAAATCCACATTTTTTTCTGATGCATATTTAACTATATTCTCAAAGTTTTTCCACAGTTCTTCACGTCGTATTTTTGCTATTTCTAGTGGCAATTCACCTTTATAAAAACGACCTAAATGAAGATCTGCTGTATGTATAAATTTCATAATATCACCTTGTCAATTATATCATAATAATTTACTTAAATAAAAAATAACCCGACTTACGATTGTAAATCGGGCCTTATATTATTTAATTAAACTTTGTACTTTTTTAAATGTTTCTGTTCCAGCTACTGAATTTAAATCAAACATAACTGATTCTGTATTAGTTATAACACATCCCATTTCATTTAATTGATGAAGTGCATTATTATAGTTAAATTCACTTCTTGATCCTACTGCATCAGATGGAATATAAACTTCAAATCCTGCATCTATTAAGTCTCTTGCTGTAAACATTACACATACATGTGCTTCAATTCCAAGTACTACTATTTGTTTTTTGCCTGTTCCTTTTATAGCTTTTACAAATTCTTCATCAAGCATTGCACTAAAAGCAGTTTTTGCAATTGTATTTACATTTTCTATTGGAGCTTTAACTTCTGCATTCATTTCTCCAAGTCCTTTTGGATATTGAAGTGTTGCTAAAGTTTCTACTCCCATAATTCCTGCTACTTCTGATAGCACTTTTGCATTTTTCATAAATTGCTCTTTATTAAACACACTATTTATTAATTTATCTTGAACATCAATAAATAAAAACACAGTATTATCTTTCTCTAAATGAAAATTCTTCATAATTTCCTCCTAAATTTCTTTGATTTCAATCTGATTCATAATTTGTTTTATCTCTGCCATAGTAATCATTCTGAATTTCATAAAATTTTCTGCAATAGCACTTGCTAGTCCAAATTTTAATAATGTTTCAAAATCATATTTTCTCTCAAATCCAATTCCTATTCCTGCAAGTAAAAGATTTATATTTATTTTTCTTATATAATCTTTAAAATCTTCATAATCGGCATAAAATCTAGAGTCTTTTGTTAAAATAAAAGTTCCCTTTGATGAATTTACAATTACAACTCCTATTCCTCTATCTAGAAATCTATTTGCTAATTTTATTATATCTTGTTTAGTTTCTAATTTTTCATTAAAATAATCTTTTAATTGTTCTTCATCAGTTATAAGCATATATGGCTTTGAATCTTTTAAATAATTTAAGTCTTTTAATGTTACTGCAACTTTTACTCCCTTAGAATAACACATTTTAATTAAAAGTTCATATGTTGAGCTACTTAAATTTTCTTGATCACTTTGTGATAGACAAACTAAATCAACATTATCAATTTCTTCATTAAATACAGAATATAATTTCTGTTCATTTTCTAAAGTTATCCTTGGCGTTTTCGTTCTAATAAAAGTTTTTCCAAAATTTGTTTTTAAAATAACCTCTTCTAAACTTTCATCTTTAATTAAAACTGGTTTATATGATGTATTTAGTTCATCAAGTTTTTCTCTAATAAACTCACCTTTTTCTCCACCAAAAAAACCAACTAATTTAGCATCTACTCCAAGGTGTTTCGAAAACACAAGACAATCTATACCATAACCTGAAATAAAAACTCGTGAATCTTTTCCCTTATTAATATAGTGTTTCTTCAAATCATCTAATTCATATTCCCTAGTTATTCTTGGATTAAAATCGCAATAAAGTATCATATTTCCTCCATTACTCAACACTATATAACTTTTCTAAAACATCCTTTTTAATTTTTTCTACTTTTTCATCAGCTATTTTTTCATCTTTATCATTTGCATAAATATAAAGTTTGATTTTAGGTTCTGTACCAGATGGTCTTACTGCAAACCATGATCCATCTTCTAAATGATATATTAAAACATTTGATGCTCCTATATCTTTATAACCATTTTTAAAATCAATGCTCTCAGTAACTTTTAAATCAGCAAATTCATTAAATTCACTTTCTCTAAAGTACTTCATCATTCTTAATATTCTATTACTTCCTTCTATACCTTCAAGAACAATACTCATTAAATGCTCTTTGTGGAATCCATATTTATTATATATTTCATATAGAACATCTACAAGGGATTTTCCTTGTTTTTTATAAAATGCTGCCATTTCAACAATCATCATTGAAGAAACAACACCATCTTTATCTCTTACATGATCTCCATATACATATCCAATACTCTCTTCATAGCCAAAGATAAAGTTTGCTTCTTTGTTATTGTCCCAAATATTTGGAAGAGAACAGATATTTTTAAATCCTGTTAGAGTTTGGTAACATTTAACATTTAAACTTTCAGCTATTACCTTACCTAAATCTCCTGTTACAATTGATTTTACAATTGCTCCATTTTCAGGAATTTGATTTTTGTCATTTAATCCATTTAAAATATAATATATTAATAAAGCTCCAATTTGATTTCCATTAAATACATAATATTTTCCTTTTTCTTCTCTTGCTAACATTGCAACTCTATCACAATCTGGATCTGTTGCAACTACAAGATCTGCATCTATTTTTTCTGCATATTTTTGTGCATATTCAAAGGCTTCTACAAACTCTGGATTTGGATATCCAACAGTTGCAAAAGTAGGATCTGGATTTTCCTGTTCAGCTACTACATTTATATTTGTAAATCCTCTTTCTTTTAATACATGTCTTACTGGAATATTTCCTGTTCCATTTAATGGTGTATATACTACATTTATATCTTTATCTATATCATCATTAATAGCTTTATTTAAAGTATCTTTATAATAACTTTTATCAAGTTTATCATCTAATATTTCAATAAGGCCTTTTTCAATAGCTTCGTTGTAGTCCATTTTTTTAACATCTTTAAAGTCAAGTTTTGAAATTTCATCTAATATTTCATCTGCAATATTATCAAGTATTTGAGATCCTTCTTCCCAATATACTTTATATCCATTATATTGTTTTGGATTATGACTTGCTGTTACTACTATACCTGATATTGTATTTAAATATCTAACAGCATAAGAAAGCATTGGTGTAGGTCTTATACCATCAAAAAGATAAGTTTTAATTCCATTTGCAGCAAAGACTCTTGCAGATATTTCTGTAAATTCTTTAGACATAAATCTTACATCATGAGCTATTACAATTCCCTTTTCAACAGCTTCTTTTCCATGATTAATAATAGTATTTGCAAATCCTTGTGATGTTTTTGCAATAACATACTCATTCATTCTATTAGTTCCTGCACCTACTATTCCACGAAGTCCTGCTGTACCAAATTCAAGATCTTTATAAAATCTGTCTTTTATTTCCTCTTCATCTTTAATATTTCTAAGTTCTTCTTTAGTTAAATCATCAATTATCGAACTATTTAACCATTCTTCATATCTTTTTTTATAATCCATAAAATTATTCTCCTTTTGTTAAATCTTCAAAACTTGCATCTATTAAATTAACAAGATCTACAGGATTTATTTTTATTTGCATTCCAATTTTGCCACCACTTATATATATATATTCCCTATCCTTAGCACTTTCATCGATAAATGTTCTAAATAGTTTTTTCATACCTATTGGAGAGCATCCTCCATGTATATAACCTGTTTTTTTAAGTAAGTCTTTTTGTGGCAACATTTCTATTTTCTTTTCAGAAGAAGCTTTTGCAGCTTTTTTAAGATCAAGTTCATTTGGTGCTGGTATTACAAAGACATAATTTTCGTCCTTAGATTGAGTTACAAGAGTCTTAAAAACAGTACTTGGATCTTCATTTAATGTATTAGCTACATCAACTCCCGAAATCCCATCATCTTTAGAATATTCTTTTGTCTCATATTTTATATTATCAGCATCTAATAATCTCATTGCATTTGTCTTTTTCAAAATAACATCTCCTTAATACATAAAAAAGTATAGAAACTCTTCTATACTTATTTTACAATACTTAATTAAATTTTTCATCTGTTTTTGTACTTTAAACCCTTTGCAACAAGTATAACAAGCAGTGTAATCACTCCAAAAAGAACTATACTTCCACCTGGTTTTAATCCTAAATAAAAAGATATTATAAGTCCAGATATAGTAAATACAGCTCCAAAAACTGAAGATAATATTGTTGTTTTTATATATCCAAATTCAAATTGCATTGCACAGGCAACTGGAATTACCATAAGAGATGATATTATTAAAACACCAACTGTTCTTGCTGATACTGAAATTGTTATTGCAATTAAAATCATAAATATAGTATTTATTCTATCTACATTTACACCACTAAGTTTTGCACTCATTTCATCAAAGGAAATATACATTAAATCTCTGAAAAAATATAAAAAAGTACATATTACCACTAGACAAACTCCAAGAATTAAATAAAATTCAAAGGGTGTAATTGCTATAATACTTCCAAATAAAAAAGATTCAAAATTGGCAGATTTTTTTACAAAACCTGAAAGTATTGAAGCAATTCCAATTCCTGCAGACATTATTATTGCAGTTGAAATCTCTTGATAACTTGGAAATCTCTTTCTAATAAATTCCAATAATAAACTTGCTATAATACAAGTTAATATAGCTCCAACTATTGGAGAAAATCCTGCTATAAGTCCAATCATAACACCTGATAAAGAAACATGTGAAAGTGCATCTCCAATGACAGATATTTTCTTATTAACTACAACAACTCCCATACATGGAATAATTATTGAAAGTACAAAACCAACTATTAATGCTTTTATCATATAGGAATATTGAAATATCTCCATTATTCAAACCTTTCTATCTTCTTATCACTTAATTTATAAAGTTTGTTAATATATTCTTGTACATCTAATAAATCATGAGTAATCATTAGAATAGTTATATTATGTTCTTTATTTAAATGATTTAACAACTTAAATAAACTTTTTCTCGTCTCTTCATCTATTCCATTTGTAGGCTCATCAAGTATTAAAAAATCAGGTGATGAAACTAAAGCTTTTGCTATTAAAATTCTTTGCCTTTGCCCACCTGATAATTTAGAATATAAAGACTCTATTTTATCTTCCATTCCAACTTGAGAAAGTGCCCCTAGTATTTTTTCCTCATGAGATTTTTTATATTTTCTAAAACCTCTTAGCTCGCTATTTAAAGATAAAGATACCATTTCTCTTACAGTTATTGGAAAGTCATAACTAGAGCCAATTCCAAGTTGAGGGACATATCCTACTTTTTCATAGGGCTTTTCTCCAAGATTAAATAAAACCTCTCCACTATTTGGACTTAATTGTCCTAAAATAAGTTTCATTAAAGTAGATTTCCCAGCACCATTTGGTCCTATTAAACATGCAAAATCTCCCTCTTCTATTATAAAAGATACATCTTCAAATACAGTTTCCTTTGTATATCCATATTTTAAGTTTTTTACATTTAATATATAATCCTTCATTATTTAAGTGCCTCATAAATTTTATTTAAATTAGAAGTCATAATTGAAATATAATCATCATCATTTTCAATTTCATCTTCAGTTAAACTCTCAAGAGGATTTAAAAACTCAGTTTTAATTCTAGCTTCATTTGCAATAGTATCTGCAATTTTTGGATCAACAATATCCTCTGTAAAAATCACCTTAATATTATTTTCACGTACAATCCCTACAATTTTCGCCATTGTTTTAGCATCAGGTTCTGACTCAGCATTTACACCTTCTATGCCAATTTGCTCTAAATTATAAGACTTAGTTAAATATCCATAAGCCATATGTGAAACAACTATTTTATTATCTTTTATATTACTTAGTTTTTCACTAAAATCTTCATTAAGTTTTTCTAATTTCTCCCTATACTCATTAAAATTATCAGTATAAAACTTCTCATTTTTAGAATCAGCTTTTATAAAAGCATCTTTAATATTTTCTGCTTCTATAATTGCATTTTTCGGATCTAACCAAACATGAGGATCTATTTCATCATCACTTTCATGTAAAATCTCAACTCCCTCACTTGCAATAACACTTACTAAATCCTTATTATTTAAAGACTTAAGTACTTTATCACTCCAAGACTCAAGACCTGCTCCATTGTAAATAAATACATCTGCATTTTCTAAAGCTTTAATATCTTTATTGTCAGGCTCAAAATCATGAGGTTCTTGACCATTTGGAACTATAAGATTTAAATCAATTTTATCTTTTCCAATATTTTTAGCAAAATCATATAGTGGATAAATTGATGCATAAACTTTTATTTTTTCATCTTCCTTGGTGTTTTCTATTTTTTTATTTGATATATCACCCTTATTATTATTTTTAGTATTATTGCATCCTGTAAATACTAATATAAGTATTAATAATAACGGAATTAACTTATTTATTTTTTTCATAAATACCTCCTTTAAATGGTAATCATTTCCATTTCACTATAAATATTTTATCAAAAGTATAAGAAATGTAAAGAATTTTATTTGCCAAAAAAACTTTTGCAGTTTATTATTTTTTACTTTTCATATATAATCTACCCAAGAGGTGTTTAAATGAAAGAGATACTAAAAGATAATAATTTGAAAGTTACAAAGGGACGTTTAGAAGTATTACGTCTTTTAGATAAAAGTAGCACTCCTCTTTCTGTAGAAGAAATTTATAAAAATATATCTCGTGAATCTTGTAGAAGTTTGACAACAGCTTATAGAATTGTAAATCAATTAGAAGATGCCCATATAATAAGAAAGGCTCTTTCTCAAAATAGTATTTCCTATTATGAACTTTCTATAAATTCACATAAACACTACATAGTATGTTCTATATGTGGCAAGATAACTCCAATAGATCATTGCCCTATTGAACCTTTAGAAAATTTAGTAGAAAAAGAAACAGGATATAAAATAACAGGTCATATTATAGAATTATCTGGAGTATGCCCTGATTGCAGCAAAAAAGAAGAGGTGTGACAATGAACTTTGGAACTAAACTTAAAATGTTAAGGAATATATCTGGAGTAACACAAAGAGAACTTGCCCTTGCTATTGATGTTGAAAGAGCAACTATTGCAGGATATGAAACTCGTGATTCAGAACCAAATTATGAAAAATTAATTAGAATTTCAAAATTTTTTAATGTAAGTGTTGATTATTTATTGGGAAATGATGAAATTATTAAATCTACATCATATAAACTTCCAATTTTAAAAAATACAAACGAAACTTTTCAACAAACATTAGAATATGTTGTAGTAGATGAAGCTTTAAAAAAAGATAAAGATTTACTTGCAATTAAAATTACTGATGATGCACTTTCTCCAAAATTCAATAAAAATTCAACAGTTATCTTAGAAAATACAAATGATATATCTGATGGAGATCTTGTACTTTGTCTATTAAATGAAGAAGAAACTTGCCTAAGATATATAATAAATGATAAGAAATTAATACTATATGCAGAAAACAGCAATTATAAACCTATAATTATTGAAAAAGAAAATATTAAAATTTTAGGACGAGCTTTAGAAATTAGAGTTAGTCTATAAAAGGGATGCCTAGGCATCCCTTTTTATTATCTAAATAATAAATATGCAATTGGTGATGTAATAAGTATTGAAAGTGCAACTCTTTCAAACCAAATAATTAAATAATCTTTCATTTTTAAGGGTATATTTGTAGACATCATACATGGTATAGATGCACTAAAAAATAAAATTTCTGATACACATGTCACTCCAACTACAAATTTCGTAACCATTGATGCTCCTGCAACAGGCACTACTGGTAAAAACATCTCTGCAATACTCATTGATAAAGCCTTAGCTGCTAAAAGAGGTTCAGGAAGTCTTGCTATTAATGTAAATGGATAAAATATATATCCAACAATATCAAATACTTTTGTGTATTTTGCTACAATTAATCCTAAAGATCCTACTGCCATTAAAGATGGCGCCATATTTATTGCAAGTTTAAATCCATCTATTAAATTCCTCTTAGTGTTTTCTAATATTCCAGGAGCTTCTGTACTTGTTTTTTCTGCAAATTCCAATGCTGTTTTAAATTTATTTTCCTTAACATCTTCTTCTATATCTCCAGTAACTCCCTTATAGTAACTTTCTTTCTTTTTAGAAAGAGGATATATTCTTGCAGTAATTGCTGTAACTAAAAATGTAACAAATACTGTAACCCAAAAATAAATACTCCAATGTGTATCCATAAATCCTAGAGTCTTTGCAACAATTATCATAAATGTAGCAGACACTGTAGAAAATCCCGTCGCTATAATACAAGCTTCTTTTGCATTATATTTTCCCTCTTCATAAACTCTATTTGTTATTAATAAAGCTATTGAATAAGATCCTACAAAAGATGCCACTGCGTCTATTGCCGATCTTCCTGGAGTTTTAAAAATAGGTTTCATAATCGGTCTCATAAAAACCCCTACAAATTCCATTAATCCATAAGAAATAATAAAAGCTAAAAACACTGATCCAACTGGCACTATTGTCGTTACAGGAACTACTACCTTACTATAAATAAATGGAATCATATCATCTTCTAACAAACCCTTTGGTCCAATATTAAAAACAGCCATCACTATAAAAAATAATGCTGATATATTTATAAAAGAAAAAATCATATTGATCTTTGTCTTTTTCCATTTTCCATTTATAAAGGGTAAAAATACACCTATAAATACAAGACCTAGACCATAAACTTCTTTATAATATGGAATTTCTTGAATAAATGTCACTAAATGATCCAATGGTATAGAGCTTTTATCTCCAATTTTTATCGGAACAAAAAACATAAAAATACCAAACAAACTATAAACTATAAATCTAATTAATGCCCTATTATTTTTCTTCATATTTTCATCTCCAAAATTAATAAAAATAATATACAATACCTTATTAATATAGTATCATAGAAAAGTATTTTTTGTTTAAATTTATTACAAATAAAAAAAGGATGCCTAAGCATCCTCTTATTAATCATTGTGTTTATTCAATATTTCCATAAATTCTTCTCCAGTAATAGTTTCTTTTTGTAGAAGATAGTCTGCAATTTCATGTAATGCATCCATATTTTCTTTTAGAATATTAATAGCTTTTTCATGAGCTTCTTCTATTACCTTTTGAACTTCTTTATCTATTAAATATTGTGTTTCAGGTGAAACCATTAAAGTTGAATCTCCACCTAAATATTGATTTGTAACAGCTTCCATTGCAACAAACCCAAATTCATCACTCATACCAAATCTTGTAATCATTGCCTTAGCAAGTTTTGTAGCTTGTTCAATATCATTTGAAGCACCTGATGTTTTAACACCAAATATTAACTCTTCAGCTGATCTTCCACCTGTTAAAGTTACAATTTTATTGAATAATTCTTCCTTACTCATTAAAACTTTTTCTTCTTCATCTACTTGCATAGTATATCCAAGTGCACCTGATGTTCTAGGTATTATAGTAATTTTATGAACTGGAGCTGATTGAGTTTGACGTGCTGCAACAAGAGCATGACCAACTTCATGATAGGCAATAGTTCTTCTTTCATTTGGAGAAATAACTGCATTCTTTCTTTCATATCCTGCAATTACAACTTCAACACTTTCCTCAATATCTCTTTGAGTCATTTCATGTCTGCCTTCACGTACAGCTCTTAAAGCTGCTTCATTTATCATATTTGCAAGATCTGCACCACTTGCTCCAGCTGTTGCACGAGCTATTGCATTATAGTCTATATCTTCATCTTTAACTATTTTTTTAGCATGAACTTTTAATATAGCTTCTCTTCCTGCAAGATCTGGAAGTTCAACAGGAACACGTCTATCAAAACGACCTGGTCTTAATAGAGCAGGGTCCAAACTTTCTGGTCTATTTGTAGCTGCAAGAATTACAACTCCATCATTACCTTCAAAACCATCCATCTCAGATAATAATTGATTTAGAGTTTGCTCTCTTTCATCATTTCCAGAAAATCCTGCACCATCACGTTTTTTACCAATTGTATCAATTTCATCTATAAATACGATACAAGGAGCTTTTTCATGTGCTTGTTTAAATAAATCTCTTACTTTTGCTGCACCAAGACCTACAAACATCTCAACAAATTCAGATCCTGAAATTGAAAAGAATGGAACATCTGCTTCTCCTGCTACTGCTTGAGCAAGTAAAGTTTTACCAGTTCCTGGAGGTCCAACTAAAAGTGCACCCTTTGGAAGTTTTGCACCAATATCAGAATATTTTTTTGGATTGTGAAGAAAATCAACTATTTCTGTTAAAGCTTCTTTTGCTTCATCTTGACCTGCTACATTTTCAAATGTAATTCCATCAGTGCTTTTAACATATATCTTAGCATTGGATTTCCCAAAACTCATTGGTCCAACGCCACCTTCATCTCCAAATCTCTTAACCATCATTTTAGAAATAAAATACCAAACAACTACAAGTATTAAAATTGTAGTTCCCATGGAAATTAATGTTGCTAAAACTGGATTTGGTTCAGTAGGATAAATTCTTTCAAATTTTACTCCCTCATTGTGAAGTCTTTCAACTAAAGTTGGATCCTCTAATTTTGAAGTTTCATATTTTTGTTTTTTACCATCTTTTTCAATTTCAAAAGCAACTTTTTTATCTAGTATTTCAGCCTTTGTTACAACACCTTTATCTACATAACTTAAAAATGTTCCATAGTCTGTAGTCTTAATATCAGGAGCTTTTTGTAACCTTGGATTTATTATAAAGGGAACTGCAAATATAAGTATAATCGCAATTACATAATAAACAAGAAGCGGCCATGATTTAAACTTGTTGTTGTTGTCTTTTTTGTTCTTCTTATTGTCATTTTTTTTATCAAACAATATATCACTTCCCTTTTTCAAAATATATACTACATTTAAGATCAAATATAGTAAAACATAGTATAAGAATACCCAATATATTATTACATAATCTCATGAGTAGACTCGTTCAATTATATAACACCTTTTTTAACTAAGCAAACTTTCACATTTCTTAAATATTAAATTCTATTTAAAAACTATTTAAATCTGCTCCTTATTATTATATATATCCTAAAATAATTAAAAAAAAGAGCAAATCTGCTCTTTTCTAACTAATAATCCTCTTTTCTTTAAATAAAACATAAAATAGCACTAATATTGAAGAAATTCCAATAAAAATTAAAAGCGGAAAATTTCTATTAAAACCATTTTCTGATACTTGATTTATAAAAATACCAATATATATCCAAGCTACTGCCAAAATATATATTCCATCTCTATTAGTTTTAAAAAAGTATATAGAAATTATTATTCCAAGTATTAATAATATAGAACTTATTATTATTGCAAATACATTAAAAGGTTTTAGACCTAAATCTACAAATAAAGCTAATACATTTATAATAGATGATACTGTAATTACACCAAAATATAAATTAAAAGGAATTTTAATAAAAATATTTTGCCTTTCATCTAATGTAAAATCATTTATAATAAAAGAGATTTTATAAAGAGTAAATAACATTAATATCATAATTAATACAGATGCAAAAATTTTATTATAATAATTAAATATATTCCAAAATATATTTAAAATCATATTAGATGCAAAAATTAAATTTATATTATTAAATATCCTTCTTTCTTCTCTTGTGTTTTCATTTTCAATAATATCTATTGAATACAATATATATAGTAATAATCCAAGATATACAATTGGAATAATCACATTAGTAATATTTGTCGGTATTAATAAATTTGAATAGCTTTTTATAATATTATTTTCAACTATATCAGCTTTTTTCATTAGATTTATTAGTAGATTTACAATTATCATAATTACATAAATAACTAAACTTAAGTATTTCATATTATTCCTCCCTTACTTATAATATTTAGTATTTATATTTACCCAAAACTTTAATATCAATTAAATTTTTATTTATTTTTTTAGGGTAGATATAAATGAAGGGAGATTTATTTATGATTGATGAAAAAATTTTTATAAATTTAGAAAAAATAGCAAAAGAACTAGTTGCTCCAGAAAAATTAAACAAATATGTCTCCATTGGAGATGTATCTTGTGCTCTTATTACAGATAAGGGAAATATTTATACAGGAATTAATATTGATACATCTTGTTCTCTTGGGTTTTGCGCAGAACATAGTGCAATCTCAGAAATGCTCAAAAATAGAGAGTATAATATAAAAGCCATTGTAGCTATTAATGAAAATTATAATCCTATTCCTCCTTGTGGCAGATGTAGAGAATTAATAAGTCAGATTTCAGAAAAAAATACAAAGACTTATATTAAAGTTTCAAAGGATAAAATTTTACAATTAAAAGATCTTCTTCCACTTGATTGGAAGGATGTAAAAAAAGAGCCTATTATTTAGGCTCTTTTACTTTAATTCTCTTCTATTTTCCAAAGCAGTTGATATTGTTACCTCATCATAATATTCAAGATCTCCACCAACTGGAAGTCCATATCCTATTCTTGTAGTCTTAACTCCTAGTGGCGATATTAATTTTGAAAGATATAATGCTGTTGTATCTCCTTCAACTGTTGGGTTTGTTGCTATTATTATTTCTTTTATATCATCAGATTCAAGTCGTCTTAATAGTTCTCTGATTTTAAGTTCTGCAGGTCCTATGCCCTTTGTTGGAGCAATCACTCCATGAAGCACATGATATAGACCATTAAAACAATTTGCTCTTTCCATTGCTTCTACATCTTTTGGATATTCTACTACACAAATTATAGAATTATCTCTTTTGTCATCTGTACATATTGCACAGGGATCTAAATCTGTAAAATTAGAACAAATAGAGCATTCCTTAACATTTTTCTTAGCATCAATTATTGAATTTGACAAAAGATTTACTTTATCCTCTTCCATATCTAATATAAAATAAGCAAGTCTTTGAGCAGTTTTATTTCCTATACCTGGCAACTTATTTAACTGATTAATTAAATTTTCAATTGGTCTTGCTGTACTTTTCATAATTAAAGTCCAGGAATATTTAATCCGCCTGTAAGTTTAGACATTTCAGAACCCATTTTATCTTCAGCTGTTCTTAAAGCTTCATTTACAGCTGCAACTATTAAGTCCTCTAACATTTCAACATCATCAGGATCTACAACTTCTTTGTCTATTTTTATTTCAACAACTTCTTTACTTCCATTTACCTTTGCAATTACTGCTCCACCACCAGCAGAAGCTTCAACAACTTCCTCTTTTAGTTTTGTTTGAACATCTTCCATTTGCTTTTGTAGTTTTTGCATTTGCTTCATCATATTATTCATATTTCCACCGCCTGGAAATCCTGGAAATCCTTTTGCCATTTTTATTCCTCCTAAATTCTATCTATATTTTCTTTACCAAAATAACTTTCTACTTTTGATATTGCTTTTTTCTTATCTAAAGTATCTGCTATTTCAATTCGTACATCGATTTTTTCATTGTATTTTTTACTAAAGAACTCTCTTAAAAATTCAATATTATCTTCTGTACTTATAGCTTTATAATGAAACATAAATTTTTCATCATATACAACTATAAGAGTATTTTGATTAAAATCAGAAAGAGTTGCTTCTCTAAGTAATGCTGATACATTTAACCTTTTTAAATCTTTTATTTCAATAAGTATATCTTCCCAATGAGATTTAATCAAATCAAGTGTAACTTTACCATTTTTAATTATATCAGAACTTTCTTTTTTTTGTGAAGCTTCTTCTAATTCTCTTTTTACTCTATTTTCTGCTATTATTTTTTGATTTTCTGTTTGAATTGGTTCTTTTTTTATTACTTCTTTTTCTCTATATTTTAAATCATCTTTTGAAATATTTGTTTTTTTAATATTTCCACTTTGAATCATATTCTCAAGTTGTTCTACTCTATCTTTAAGAGACAACTCATCTTTTGTATTACTTATTTTTATTAAACTCATTTCAAATATTACTCTCTTATCTGGAGCATATTTTACACTTACAAGAGTTTCATTTAATATTTTTAAAATTTCTATTATTCTATTAATCTCTATTTCTTCACATTGCTCTTTATACTTATCTATATTAGAAGTATATAATAATTCTAAAGGATTTTTAACAGTTTTAGTAATCATTAGATTTCTAAAATGAAGTATTAAATCACTTATTAGATTTGAAATATCCTTTCCACTTTTGTAAATCTCCTCAAGAGTTATCAATGCATTATCTATATCATAATTTATTAAATGAGAAGATAGTGTAAATAATATTTCATCAGTTGATATTCCCAAAATATCTGTAGCTAATTTATAATCAATATTATCTTCTCCATAAGACAAACATTGATCTAAAAGAGATAAAGCATCTCTCATTGCTCCATCTGAATTATTAGCAATTAACTTATAAACCTCTTCATCACAGGTTTTATTTTCAAGCTCAGTTATTTTTTTAAGATTTTCTACTATTATATCAGGTGAAATTCTCTTAAAATTAAATCTTTGAGTTCTAGATAAAATAGTTTGTGGAATTTTTTCTGGTTCTGTTGTTGCAAGTATAAATATTAAATGTCTAGGTGGTTCTTCTAATATTTTTAAAAGTGCATTAAATGCTCCCTTAGAAAGCATATGAACTTCATCTATTATATAAACTTTATATTTACTTGTTGATGGTGGATATATTACTTTTTCCTTTAATTCTCTTATATCATCAACACCATTATTTGATGCAGCATCCATTTCAACTACATCCATAATTCTATCTTCTAGAATCCCCTTACAGCTTGGGCATTCATTACATGGATTTCCATCTACTTCATTTGGGCAATTTATCCCACGAGCAAATATTTTTGCAGCAGATGTCTTTCCAGTTCCCCTTGTTCCTGAAAAAAGATAGGCATGAGAAGTTTCCCCACTTGCTATTTGGTGTTTTAGTGCAGATGTAATATGATCTTGTCCAACAAGTTCATCAAAAGTTTTAGATCTATATTTTCTATATAGTGCTTGATACATTTACTTCAACTCCTCTATTTATTATAACAAAATTAAAGAAAATAAGAATAGATTTTCAAATACTAATAATATTAAATAAGTAATATAGAACTAATGTTTTCTTTAATTCCCTTACATTTAACATTTAATACACATAATTTTCACAGATGAGCTATATAGTATAAACATACTAATTATTAATGGGAGGTATATTATTAATGAAAAATCTTAAAAAAGTTCTTAGTGTTGCAACTGTTGGTGTTATGATGTTTGGACTAGTTGCTTGTGGAAATAAAGAAGCTGCTAACAATGCTCCAGCTAACAATAACACAGCTGTAGAAGAAGCTGCTAACAATGCTGAAGAAGCTGCTAACAACGCAGAAGAAGCTGCTAACAACGCTAAAGAAGAAGAAGCAAACGCTAAAGAAGAAGAAGCTAATGCTAAAGAAGAAGAAGCTAACG
Organism: Peptoniphilus stercorisuis; assembly: GCF_017874395.1. Classification (GTDB taxonomy): domain Bacteria; phylum Bacillota; class Clostridia; order Tissierellales; family Peptoniphilaceae; genus Anaerosphaera; species Anaerosphaera stercorisuis. Next base: position 63,365 of record NZ_JAGGLJ010000004.1, read on the forward strand.
CTGCTGAAGAAGAAGCTGCTAACGCTGAAGAAGAAGCAAAATAATTTAGCTTAAAATTTAATTTTAATAGAAATTTAGGGGAGCTCGTGCTCTCCTTTTTTCATATTATTATTAATAATATTGTAATTTTTTATTAAACTTTACAAATATTAAATATGTTATACTTATAGTAGTTTTAATAATTTATACAAAGAAGGTGACTTAAGTGTTTTGTCCCAATTGTGGAAATGAAATACCACAAAATAGCAACTATTGCCCAGTTTGTGGTAAAAAATTAAAAGATGTTAAAATATCTATCACTCCTATTAATACTGATGAAAATAAAGATACTAATAAATCTCTTGATGACAATAACAAAGATGCTACTAGAATCTTTAAACCTATTGGTACTATTGATGGAATTGATAATACAGACGAAATAAAAGATATTATAAAAGCTGTTGATGAAAAAATTTCTGAAAACATACACAAATATGAGACCAGTTCTTTTTCAAAAAGCGAACTTAATTTAGACAAAAAAGCTGATTCTAAAATCGATAAAAAAACCTCTTCTAAAAAAGAAGATAAAAAAGAAAATAAAACCAGCTCAAAACAAAAAAACGAAACTTTAGAAGAAAATAAAAATACTAAAGAAAATACTCCTTTAGTTGAGAAATCCTTTACTAAAAAAGAAATAGAAGAAACTCCAAAGAAAAAAAAGAATTTAAAGGAATTATGGAATAATTTTATAAATGAAGATGATGATAAGTTCTCTATATTCTCCTCTTTTAGTGAAGAACAAGATAAAAATACTAAAGAAGATAAAATTGAAATTTCAACTAGCGCCAATACCTCAAATACATCTGATACTTATATGGAAAACACAATGGGTATTCCTAAAATTGAAATTGAAAAAAAATTAAAAGAATCAGGATTTAAAGAAGACATAAAAAAAGATAATACTAAATCTAAAAAACTTCCTGAAAAAGAAAAAGAACAAAAAGCAAATAAAAAAAATAGTAAAAAAGAAGATAAAAAAACTAAAGACAAAGTAGTTGAAAAAACAAAATTAGAAGATCCAAAAGAAAAACTTAGTCATAAGAGTTTTACTGATCAAGTTAATGAGGAACTGAAAAAATTAGAAAATCAAAAAGATACAAATGATAATTCTAAAAAAGACAGTTCTAAATCAGAAAATCAAAAAGAAGATAAAAAAGTTGAAATAAATAATCCAACAAGACTTAAATTTTATAATTTTATGGATTTAGTTTCATCTAAACTTGATAAAGTAAATTCAAAAGTTGTATCTGATGGCAAAAGATCTTTTATGATTACATTGATTATAGGTATTATTCTTTCCTTTGTACCTATTATTATGGGATATAAAAGAATATCCTTTACACTTATATTACTTTTAGTTTTTAAATTACTATTTAATATTTTAGAGTTTTATGTACCATTAAATATTACAACAGAAAAAGTGTGGGTTGAAACAAGTGAGGATGAAGTTAAATATTTTGCTTTTATAAATTGGTTTATATGCCAAGTTTTCCTATTTGTATCCTTTGTATTGTCACCTTGGGATGGAGGATTATTTACATTTAATCTTCTTCCAGCACTGACACCACTACCTATTGCCACTATTATATTGTTTTTAATGGCTATTACTATTACTCTTGCTCAGTATTGGAATCAACTTAAATATGAAAATAAAACCAACTTTATTGGCTGGTATTCAATATCTTTTATATTAATTCATTTCGTATCGAAATTATTTTTTGTTTTAACAAATTTTATGTATTAAGAAAAGCCCATTTGGGCTTTTTTATTTTGCATAAAAAAATAACACGCATGTGCGTGCTATTTCTTAGTAGAATATTTAGTATAAGATTAAAAAATAATACTTATCGTAATTTAATTAGTGGCTCAATGTACAATAAAAAAAGTCTCTTTTTGTAAAAACAAAAAGAGACGTATAATCCGCGGTACCACTCTAATTGATGATTGCTCATCCTCTTAAAACTTTTATCGAAGTTAACCGTCAATAGCTTGTATATACTCACTATTAAATCTCCATAGTCCTAGTTCATATTTCCTTAATATATTGGTTCTCACCTATCCCAATTCTCTTTAATATCTTAAAAATACTACTTCCTATTTCATTGATTAAAATTTATAACTATCTAAAAGTATAAACCCTTTAATTAATTTTGTCAACATTATTTTAAATAATATCTAAAATTTCTTTTATATCATCAATTCTATAATTTGCATTATTTCCTTCTTCTTCTTTTCCATAACCATAATTACAAAATATTGATTTTATATTATTATAATCAGCTGATAGCATATCATGAAATCTATCACCTACAAATATATAATCACCTTTATATTTATCGATTACATTTTCTAAAATTTTTTCTTTTGGAATATAATCAAATTCTTCAGATGTATAAAATCTAGTTACATATTTATCTAGGTTAAATCTTTTAATAGCATTATCTCTATATTTATTCATACAATTACTAATTAAAATAATTGTTTTGTTATCTTCTTTTAATTTACTAAATACTTCTTCAGTTCCCTTGAATAGAGTCGTCTTTTTCGCTAAAATATCAGATTCCAATCTTAAACCTATACTATTCATAAGTTTTTCCCTTTGTTCCTTTGGAAGATCTGGCATAAATTCTCTCCACATATCTGTTGGACTATATCCTAAATATTTCCTAGACTCTTCTTTTGTAATGCTCTTTGATATTCCAGCTAAAATACATGTATCTTCTAAGATCTTGTGATAAGTATCTGCTACATTATGAATAGTACCATCAAAATCTAAAAATACAGTGTTAATCTCTTCAAGTTTATCCATCAATTAATTCTCCTAAATTTGCAAGTTCTATTGCCCCTAGTGCAACTTCATAACCCTTGTTACCACTTTTAGTTCCTGCTCTTTCAATAGCTTGTTCTATTGAATTAGTTGTAAGAACTCCAAATAATACTGGCACATTCTCCTCAAGTGAAATACTTGCTACACCCTTAGATACTTCTGCACATACATAATCAAAATGTGGTGTTGCACCTCTAATTACAGCTCCCAAACATATTATAGCATCATAAGATCCTTTTTTGGCACATTTCTTAGCAATATATGGTATTTCAAAAGCACCCGGAACCCAAATTACATCAATTTCTTCATCCTTTGCACCATGTCTTGTTAAACAATCTATACTTCCTTCTAAAAGTTTATTTGTAATAAATTCATTAAATCTAGCTACAATAATTGCATATTTTTTGCCTTCTGTTATTAGTTTTCCATTATATATATTCATTTTTTATCTCCTTATACAAATTCTTCTAATAGATGATTCATTTTTTCTTTTTTAGTTCTTAAATAAAACTCATCTTCTTTATGGGATTTAATTTCAATAGATTCTCTTTTTGTAATCTTAATACCATATTCCTCAAGTTTATATATCTTGTCTGAATTATTAGTTAAAAGTCTTATTTCTTTTACTCCTAAATCTTGTAAAATTTGAGCTCCTGTGTGATATTCTCGTAAATCCTCAGCAAATCCAAGTTTTAAATTGGCCTCAACAGTATCATATCCCTGTTCTTGAAGCTCATAAGCCTTTAACTTATTTATAAGACCTATTCCTCTACCCTCTTGTCTCATATATAAAAGTATTCCTCTACCCTCTTTATTTATAAGTTCCATTGCCTTATGAAGTTGATCTCCACAATCACATCTTAAAGATCCAAAAGTATCACCTGTTAAACACTCTGAATGAACTCTACAAAGAATATCTTTTCCATCACTTATATCTCCCTTTACAAGAGCAATATGGTGTTCCTTTGTAATTTGATCTACATATCCATAAGCCTTAAAATCGCCATATTTAGTAGGCATATTTGCATGAGATACACATTTTACTAATTTTTTATTTTGTTTAATATATTTTTTTAAATCTTCTATTGTAATAAATGTCAAATTATGTTCTTTAGCTAATTCTAGAAGTTCTGTTTTTCGCATCATATGACCATCTTCAGCCATTATTTCACAACATATTCCAACTTCATTTAAACCTGCAAGTTTTAATAAATCAACAGTTGCCTCAGTATGACCTTCTCTAACAAATATTCCTTTTTCTTTTGCAATAAGAGGAAACATATGTCCAGGTCTTCTAAAATCTTCAGGTTTTGAATTAGAATCTGCAAGTTTCATTGCAGTAAGAGATCTCTCATAAGCAGATATTCCTGTAGTTGTATCAATATGATCTACTGTAACTGTAAAAGCAGTTTCATGATTGTCTGTATTTTTTTCTACCATTTCTCCAAGTTCTAATCTACTTGCAACACTTTTACTCATAGGCATACAAATCAAACCCTTACCATACTTAGCCATGAAATTTATATTTTCTGGTGTTGCAAACTCAGCTGCACATATAAAATCCCCTTCATTTTCTCTATCAGGATCATCTGTTACAACTATAATTTTTCCATTTCTTAAATCCTCTAACGCTTCTTCAATTCTGTTAAATTTCATATTTCCTCCTAAAAGCCATTTTCCGCTAAAAAATCTAAAGATAAAGAACTTACTTTTTCGTCTTTACTTTTATCTCCATTTAAAAATCTATCAATGTATTTCCCAATAATATCTATCTCTAAATTTACTATATCCCCTATTTTTAAATCATTAATTATCGTTTCTTTTAAAGTATGTGGAATAATTGAAACCTCAAAATAATCCTCTTTTAAATCACTAATCGTAAGACTTACTCCACTAATTGTAATAGAGCCTTGTTTAACTAACTTATTTAATAAATTTTCTTTAGCTTTTATAGAATAAACCTTAGACAAATCCTCATCTCGAATATTAGCTATTTCGCCTATTCCATCTACATGACCTTGAACAATATGTCCTCCAAGTCTATCTTTTAAAGATAAAGCTCTTTCTAAATTAACCTTACTAGAAATATCTAAATTATATAAATCAGTCTTTCTTATAGTTGATTCAATTGCATCTACTGTAAAAGAATATTTGTCAAAATCTGTTACAGTAAGGCAAACTCCATTAGTACAAATACTATCACCAAGTTTAATATCCTCTAAAACCTTATTTGCAGATATAGTTAAACTTAATGAATTTGAATTTTTTTTAATATTTTTAATAATTCCCACTTCTTCAACTATTCCTGTAAACATTTTCAACATCTCCAATTACTAAAATATCTCTATCAATTTTTTCAATAGAAGTAATATTTATATTAAATCCATCTTTTATTCTCTCTATACCATCTCCCTCAACAGAGGTCTTAGCATCTTTCCCACCAATAATCATAGGCGCTATATAAAAATACACTCTATTAACTAAATTTTCCTTAAGCATAGAATAATTAAGATTTCCTCCACCTTCTAAGAGAATACTTGATATATCTTTTTCATATAAAACTTTTAATATTTCACTTAAATCTACTTTATTATCTTTTTCATTTACTATAATAACTTCTACATTTTCTTTATCTTTTAATAAATTATATTTTTCCAAATCATAATATTTTGTAGTAAATATAATTGTTTTTGCAGAAGATTTTATATTTAAAACCTTTGAATCTATTGGAATTCTAAGCTTTGAATCCACTATTATCCTAACAGGATCTCTAAGATTATCTATTCTAGTATTTAAACTTGGATCATCTTTTAAAATAGTATTTATACCAACTAATATTCCATCTAAATACCCTCTAAGCATTCTGCCTGATTTTCTACTCTCACTTGATGTTATCCATTTTGAATCACTAGTTTTTGTTGCAATCTTGCCATCTAAGCTCATTGCTGATTTTAAAACTACATAGGGCATTTTATTTTTTATACTATGAAAAAATACTCTATTTAAATCATTACACTCTTTTTCTAAAACTCCTGTAACAACTTCAATTCCTGCTTTTTTAAGCTTTTTAATTCCATTTACCTTAGGGTTTATATCTCTACTTCCTATAACAACTTTTTTTATTTTATTTTTTATTATTAAATCACAACAGGCATTTCTCTTACCAATATGAGAACAAGGTTCTAGCGTTACATATAAAGTACTTCCATAAACACTTTCTACTGCATTATTTATTGCATCTTCCTCAGCATGTTCACCTCCAAAATACTTATGATATCCTTCTCCTATGATTGTATTGTTTTTAACAATCACAGCTCCCACTAAGGGATTTGTCTTTGTATTTCCTCTTGCTAATCTTGCAAGATTAATTGCTTTATTCATAAAATAAATATCTTTATTTTCCATAAATCACCATAAAAAAAGAACCCATTTTCAGGGTTCTCTAAGTAACTATATAATTACGCACAAAAATATGCATAAAAATAAAACTTCTTCCATCCAGACTTTACTGTCGGTCTTGGAATTACACCAAGTCAACCCTTAGGCTCGCGGACTATAACCGCCGGTTAGGAATTTCACCTTACCCTGAAGTATTAATAATCGTTTTCTTAAGTTGTTAAATCAATCTTAAGATAAAGTTAATAATTTGTCAACTACTTTTTTTATTTTTATAAGACTTTTTTATTCTTCTAAATTTCTCATAGCTTTTAACCCACCTTCATAAAGTGCATGGAAATGATTTGTTGGACCATGACCTTTTCCTATTTCTAATGAATTTTCTATTGCCATATTTATATATTTTTTAGCTCTTTTTATAGATTCCTCCATTGAATATCCTAAAGATAAATTAGAAGCAATAGCAGATGAAAGTGTACATCCTGTTCCATGAGTATTTTTTGTATTTATTCTTTTACCTTCAAAATTATAAAAAATTCCATTTGAATATAATACATCAGTTACATCATCAAGGCTATGACCTCCTTTAATTAAAACATTTTTGCAACCTTTTTCGTTTATTATTTTTGCAGCCTTTTTCATATCATCTCTATTTTTTATTTCTATTCCTGCAATTTTTTCTGCCTCTGGAATATTTGGCGTCAATAGGTCTGCTATTGGAAGAATATTTTTTATTAATGCATCTATTGAATTTTCATCCATTAATGGACATCCATTTTTTGCATACATAACTGGATCTACTACAATATTTTTAGGTTTATATTTTTTTATTCCCTTTGCAACAGCTTTCATACATTCCTCATTTGAAAGCATTCCAATTTTTACTGCATCTGTTCCAATATCTTCATAAATTGCATCAATTTGAGCTAGTATATTTTTTGTAGAAATATTTTCTATATCTATTACTCTACTTGTATTTTCTGCAACTACTGAAACTATTACACTCATTGCAAATACACCATGTGCCGACATTGTCTTTAAGTCTGCTTGAACTCCTGCTCCACCACTACAATCTGATCCTGCAATTGTCAAAACTTTTTTCATTTTTTCCTCCTTATAAATAAAAAAAGTGCTCCAAAAGAAGCACTTTAAACTCAAATTCAAACGCTCCCTACGTAGGTATTAACCAACAGGTTCAAAGGGTCAGGCTATGCCTTCTCAACTATTATAAGTTCCCCTGCAATATTTAATTATTATAGTAATATACTATCATTAATTTATTTTTTTAACAATCTATATAATAAATTTTAAAAATAAAAAAGACCAGATTATCTGGCCTTTAGATATGTATATTTAATTCATTGGAATTACCCCTAAAAAAAGTCCTACCACTGGAATTAAAATATCAATAAATTGTCTTAATTCAAAATAACTATCTCTTTTTTTACTTTTTCCATCTAACCATAAAATTTTGCCCATTTGTAATACAAGAATAACTGCAAGCAATAAGTTGCAAGTTGCTCTTAAATTATATCCTAAAAAATTAGGATTTATTATGTATAACATTATAATAAGTACAGATAGACAAAAATAAAAGACATGGAGTTCTTTAATTTTAAGTCTCATATGTATCCCCCTTTTCCCTTAATTTAATATTACGACAATTATACGTTTTCATCAAGACTAATTTTAAGAATTTATGAAAAGGATATTTTATTCTTATAATATATTTATCACAAAAAAGAAAACTTAAACCTTTTTAGGCATTTTCTTTACTTATATAGTGTTATTAATGCATTTTAGTATAAAATTTCTTAAATTAATTAAATATCGACAAATATTAATATTTTTAATAATTCTATTTAAAATACTTATATATTTTAATGAAAAGGCTATTATTAATATAATATACTTCGGACTAATACCTAAAATTCATTTATTAGCCCTAATATAAATCTTCTAAAACTCCTATGAAAGATTATTTTTTACAAATCAATATTATAAATATTTACTAGCTTCTTTTATTGATAAAGTTGATAAATTTTCTCTATTTTCATCTATAAATTCTCTTACAAAGGCACTATTATATTTACTATAATCTCTTAAAGCCCAGCCAATTGCTTTATTTATAAAAAACTCATTGCCATTTAAATTATTTAAAATATTTCGCTCTAAAAACTCTTCATTTGTTTTATCTTTTCTATGAAGTTGATATATTATAGACACTCTTCTTATCCATAAATTACCATCTCTACTCCATTTTCCCATTGCTGTATTTGTATTTTTATCTATATCTACAATTTTAGAAATAAGCCTTGGAAAGTTATCTACACTGTCCCACCAAGATTTTGATTTTATTAATTTATATAATTTATCCAAATCTTCATATTTAAGATAATTTTTCATATTATTTAAATAATCAGTTGCAATATATTGAAATTCTCTTTGTTCTTCTTTCCACAATATTTCCACAAAATCCCAATCTATTTTTCTACTAGTTTTAAGTTCCTTAAAATATTCTTTTTCCAGAGCATATCTAAGTGGAGCATTTATTCCTAAAAACTCAAACTTTCCCCTCATATAAGCACTCATTTTTTCTGACTTATTTAAGTTTTCATATGTTTTAATACTATTTATAAATTCATAATGGTTCATTTAATCACCTATTTCACATTTGAGATATATCATATCTTTTAATTTTACACCACATTCAATTATTTCATCTTCATAATTATCTATAAAAAAATCTTCAATTATCTTATACTTTTTAAATCCAGCTTTTTCATAAAATGGTATAGTTAGTGGACTATCTCCTGTGCCTACTATTAAATAATCATATTCATCTTTAAAGTTTTCTATAATATAATCTATTAACATTTTTCCATATCCATTTTTTTGATAAAATTTATCTATTGCCAAATTTTTTATTTCAAGTGTCTCATTATCAATTTCTATTATAAGTATCCCTCCAACTACTTTGTTATTTTTTTTTAAGATAAACATCTTTCCTTTATTAATATATTTATCTACCATCTTCTCTTCTTCGTCCGCTAATAGAAGAAGCTCCTTATACAGCTTTCTATTTTCTTTTATTTCTTTTATTTGCATTTTTTACCTCAAAAAAATAAGACTTAATTTCTACTAAGTCTATTTTATCATAATTACTTTTATTAATTGCTAAAAAATTTATCTAGCTTTATCTTTTCCTTATCAGTTGCCACAACTCTTGCAACTCCAATATTTTCCCCTAATATAGTAGATATTTTTTCAATATTATCCTCTGAAAAAGCCCCACAAGTTTCTACAGCACCTACTCCATCATCTTTTAGTTTATAAGCTAGCTTATAAGCTTCATCTATATTATTTACTGTATAAATATAGCTCATCATATTTTCAGATTCAAATACAGCCCTATCATCTAAAATATTGTAATCTCCCATTAATATAAATGCATATTTTTTCTTCATTTCGCCCTCAATATAAATATTCCTTAATTAATTTTGCCCTATAAGGTTTTTTTAATTTGTCTAAAGCATCCTTTTCTATTTGTCTAATTCTTTCTCTTGTTAAATTATATTCTGCACCTATTTCCTCTAAAGTCTCAACTTTCTCACCAATAAGCCCAAATCTCTTTTTAACTATATTCTTTTCTTTTTTTGTTAAAGTTGATAGCACTTTTTCTAAATCTCTTCTTAATAAATTATTTGAAACAATTTCAAAAACATCTTCATTTTTACTATCAGCTACTAAATTTAGAAGTTCAGTTTTTTCTGATATACTCTGTCCATTATCTCCATATACTGATAAATTTAATGATGATGAATTTAAAATATCATTATATATTCTATTTAAATTATTAATTTCTTCAATGCTAAAACCAGTATATTTTGTCAATAATTTTAATTTTTCAGAATAACTTATATCTAAAAATTCAACTTCATTTATTTCTCTTCTAAGTCTATTAATATTTTCAAAGACATGAGTAGGAATTCTTATTGTAAATCCATCGTTCTCTATCTTCCTCATAATACCTTGATCTATCCAATGTGTTGCATATGTAGAAAATTTATATCCTAAATTTACATCAAATTTTTTTGCTGCTGTAATCATTCCAATGGATCCTTCTTGAAATAAATCTTCATATTCTAAATCTTGTCTATATGTATTTTTATACTTTTCAACTCTACTATAAATTAATTTTTGATTTTTATTAATTAATATCTCAAGAGCATTTTCATTTCCCTTTTGATATACGATTACAAGTTCTTCATTATTTAATGCATACAAGTCCTTATCTTTTATATTAAACCTATCTTTATCTCTTATTTTTTTAGTCTCTACATTGTCTCTTTCATAAAATTCTTTAAAAAAATAATCAAAATTATAATCTAAATCACTATCTATATAATTTAGTTTTTGATCTGTATAGTCCATTAATTTCTGTCTCATACTCCACCTCAGCAATATATTGTATAACGTTTTCAAATATATTATAGCTCTCTTAAAATCTCAAGTTTTAATAATATTTTTTGCAGTAAAACGTTTTTCATATACAATATAATAACAGATTTTTTAGAATTTAACAAATCAAAAAAGAAGCCCTAAAGCTTCTTAAAATTTATTCAGGTATTTTTATTATTTTATATTCATATCCTAGTTCTTCTGTAAATTTAATCATATCCTTTTTAGATATAAAAACTGTTATTGTATTTACATTAGCATGAAATGTAAATATTTCTTCATTTATAACATCTTCATCAAAAATAATTTTAATATCCTTATCCTCATTATTTATTAAACCAAAAAGAGAAACGACACCAGGTTCAAGTTTCATCTTTTCCATTAATAACTCATCAGAACAAAATCCAAGTCCCTTATCTTCAAGAATTTTTTCAAGAGCTTTCATATTAACTCTTTTTTCATCATCCATTACAATTAAATATAAATTTTTCTTTTTCCTATTCTTTAAAAATAATGTCTTAGTTCTTACTCCCTCATGTCCTTCAATATATTCATCAGCTTTTTCAGTAGTTGTAGCTGCTTTATGCTCAACTATTTTGTAATTGATATTAAGTTTTTCTAATTTTTCAAAAACCTCTTCAGAATTATTCATAAAATCTCCTTTCAAATAAAATACTAATTTAATTTTTTAGATACTGATATAAAATTAGACATCATCACATCAAATAATTCATCTGAAGGGTTGTCTATATACCATTTACCGTCTTTTTTAATACACTCTATATCTATTATTGCATCAACATATAAAGGCTCTATTTCCTTGATTTTTTTATTTAAAATATCATTTAAAATTTTACTATTTTCTTCCTCACTAATATTTCCATCAGAAAAATTCTCATTAATATATTCAAAATATTCATTTAAAGTTTTTCTAATAATCTTTGTTCCATCAATATATTTAAAATAAACTTTTGCAGTAACTATATCTTTATCTTTCTTTACATCTTTAATTTCATATGTAATATTTTTTGCATTGTTTTTTAAATAACTAAGAAATGATTTTTCTATTTGATTTTCAATATTTAAATTATCTTTATTCTCACTATTTACTTTATCTGGATTTACATAACTAAAAACTTTCTCTAAATCAAATTCTTGCATTGCTACTGTAAAATTATCAAGCATCTCCTCAGGACCATCTTTATTACAAGATACTATAAATAATAAAAATAAAACTGAAATTATTATATACTTCTTATTTTTCATTTATCTTCTCTCCTTCATTATAAATATATCTCTATTCATTATATTTTAAACATAAAAAAGAAGCTACCTAAGTAGCTCCTTCTTTTATTTATTTAACTTGTCCATTTTTTCAATAGCTTCTAGTAAACCATTTAAATATGTTAATCCTAAAGCTCTATCATATAATCCATATCCAGCTCTTCCCTTTTCATCCCAAATCATTCTTCCATGATCTGGTCTTATATATCCGTCAAAGTCTGTATCATATAATGCTCTTACTATTTCAAACATATCTAAATTTCCATCACTTGAAAGATGAGAAGCTTCTCTAAACTTCTTTTCTCCTAGATATTTTACATTTCTTATATGCATACAAGCAATTTTTTTCTTTTCTCCAAAATATCTTATAACGGATGGAATATCATTTTCTGGATTAGATCCTAAACTACCAGTACAAACACATAGACAATTTGATGGTGAATCAACTAATTTTACAATTCTATCTAATTGTTCCTTTGTATGAGCTATTCTTGGAATACCAAATACAGGCCAAGCTGGATCATCTGGATGAACAGCCATCTTAATTCCAACTTCCTCACATGTTGGAATAATTCCTTCTAAGAAATATTTATAATTTTCTAAAAGTTTTTCTTCATCAACTGATTTATACTTTTCTAATACATCTTCTAGCTCTGCAAGTCTTTCTGGCTCCCATCCAGGTAGTGAAAAACCACCTGCTGTTTTCATAGTATTTTCAACTAATTTTTGAGGAGTCATACCTTCTAATTCTTTGTGATCATAATATAATGAATTAGAACCATCTTCATCAATTTCTCTTGCAAGATCTGTTCTTAACCAGTCAAATACAGGCATAAAATTATAAACTATAACCTTTACTCCATTTTTAGCAAGATTTCTTATTGATTTTTTATAATTTTCAATATATTCATCTCTAGTTGCAAGTCCAAGTTTAATATCTTCGTGAACATTTACACTTTCAATAACTTCAATTTCAAGACCTGCATCATTTACTTCTTTTACATATTTTGCAAATTTTTTCTCGTCCCAAACTTCTCCTGCTTCAAAATCATCCATCATTCCCATAATTCCTGAGCAATTTGGAATTTGTTTTATATATTTTAAAGGTATTGGATCTGAATCTCCATACCATCTAAATGTCATTTTCATATAATTACCTCACATACTTTTCTAAAGTTTTTCTTATTGAACCTTTACCAGCACTTAATTCTTTAAAATATTGTATTATTAAATTACTAAGGCCTACCTCTTCAAGATTTACTCCAAAAATCATTTCATTTCTCAATAAATCTTTTAACTCTTCAGTTTCTTTAAAATCTCCAACTTTAATATCTTTTAAAGTATTAGTTAACTCTTCTAGTAAAGGATCTGAACTTCTTTCAAATTCTTCTAGATTGTCATCTACTCCTAATAGATATCTTAGCCATCCAGCTAATGCTAGTGGAATAAATTTTAAATCTGATACTTTTTTATCCTCTGAGTTATAATATGATTTTATTGTTTCTCCAAATCTAATTGGAATTTTTTGTGAAGTATCTGTTGCTATTCTTTGTGGTGTATCTGGTATATATGGATTAGGAAGTCTAACTTCTATAACCTCATCAATAAAATCTTTTGGATTTAAAATCAAAGGATCTACAACTACTTTTAAAGCCTCATTGTATCCAATTTCTTTAATTAAACCAACAAGCTCTTTATCTTTCATTTCATCTGATATACTTTCATAAGAAAGCATACATCCATATACTGCAAGAGTTGTATGCAGTGGATTTAAACAAGTTGTAACTTTCATTTTTTCCACTTTATTTACTGTTTCTCTTGATGTCATATATACTCCAACCTCTTCAAGTGGAGCTCTTCCATTTGGAAATTTATCCTCTATAACTAAATACTCAGCTTCCTCTGAATTTACAAATGGAGCTATATAAGTGTGTTTTTCAGTTATAACAGGAGATATATTCTCAAATCCCTTTTCATTTAAATATTTTTCAATAACCTCAGCCGGTCTAGGAGTTATTTTATCAATCATAGACCATGGAAAAGATACTTTTTCTTCATTATTTAAATAATCCAAGAACTCTTTTTCAACAAATCCATTTTCAACCCATTTTTCTACAATTTCTATTATAGAACTAGATAATTTCTCTCCATTATGTGAACAATTATCTAGACTTAAAACTGCAATAGGTAAAGAATTTTCTTTAAATCTCTCATATAATAATCTTGCAACAAGACTCATAATATGTTTTGGATTTTCAATTCCCTTTTCAATATCCTCTTTCACAATATCTAAAAACTCCCCATTTGGTTTATAAATATTGTATCCCTTTTCAGTAATTGTAAAACTGATTATTTGTAAAGATTTGTTTTTTACTATTTCAACTAATCTATTAAAATCATTATTGATTTTTAATGCTTCTGATAAATTAGCTATTAAATTATTTTCAAAATCTCCATCTTTATTTAAAGTTATAGACAAAGTTAAATTATCATAAGGCTTATATATCTTATCAATAATTTCATAATCAAAACTTTCAGCCACATTTATACCTGTATCTACAAGGCCTTTATTTAACATATCTTGATCAAGTCTTGCAATATAACCTCTAAATATATTTCCAGCACCAAAGTGTAACCATGTAGGATTTTTTATAGTATTTTCTCTTACTTCTAAAACATCATACTCTGGAACCTTATCGCATAAACTTTTTATACTTTCTAAATTTTCTATATTTAATTTCAAATTTATCACCTTTAATTAAATGTTAGAACTACTTTAATTGCATTTGTTTTTGGATCCATAAAAGTTTCAAATGCTTTTTCATATTCTTCTGCTACAAATTCATGAGTAACAAATAACTTTAATAAATCTTTTTTCTCATGAAGATATGAAGTTACTATTGGAAACTTATTATTTTGTAGTCTTGTTCCTGATACAGAAATTTCTTTTTGATTTAATGTTTTATAATTCACAGGTATATCATCAAATCCAAAAGCTAAAGGTACAATTCTAGAAGCAGGTGATAAGTATTCTATAGCTTCTTTAATTACCCCATGAACTCCTGTTGTATCTATTAATACATTAGCACCTTCATTATTTGTTAATTCCATAATTTTATCTTTTAAATTTTCTTTTGATGGATTTATTAACACTTCAGCACCAAATTTCTTTGCCATTTCCAATCTATATTCATTAATTTCAGAAACAATACATTTAGCACCCTTTTTAGTAGCAATATCAACTGCTAAAAGTCCCATAGGTCCTGCTCCAGTTATTAAAACCCAATCTCCTTCTTGAACATTAGCTCTTTGAGTACATTGTTCTGCGATTGTATATGGTTCTGCTGTTGCTGCTTCAGCAAAAGTTAATGAATCATCTACTTTATGCCATTTACTTTTGTCTGTTACTAAATATTCACAGAATCCACCATCTCTATGAACTCCATAAACTTCTAAATCCTTACAGACATTATATCGACCTTGTTTACAAGCATAACATTCACCACAAAATTCAACAGGTTCAAGCACAACTTTATCCCCAGGTTTAAAATTAGATACATTAGATCCTACTTCTTCAATTTCTCCAGAAACTTCATGGCCTATTATTCTAGGATATGTTGCAAAAGGATTTTTTCCTTTCAAAATACCAACATCTGAACCACAAATTCCAAACGCTCTAACTTTTACTAATACTTGATCTTTTGATTCTATTTTTGGTTTTTCAATTTCAACCATTTCAATTTTATTAGGTTCTTTTACTTGTATTGCTTTCATTTTCATCACCTTTTTTCTATTAACTAAATATTAACTCATTAACCCCGGTAAAAAAGTAGTAATTGCTGGGACATATGAAACTAATAATAAAACACCTAAAACTACTAACATAAATGGCATATTTGCCTTTATGGCTTTTCCCATGGATATCTTTCCTATTTGAGCTGCAGTTGTTAAACATAATCCTACTGGAGGTGTTATTAAACCTATCATTAAGTTTAATATTGCCATTATAGAAAAATGAACTGGATCCATTCCTATTTGCACAGCAACTGGTAATAGCACTGGAACCATAATTATTATAGCCGCAATAGACTCCATAAACATACCAACAAATAAAAGAACAATATTCATAATTAATATTACTAATATTTTATTTTGAGTTATGTTTAAAATTCCACTAGCAATATTTTGTGGAACTCTTTCACTTGTTAATATCCACGCAAAAAGATTTGCTATTCCTACTAAAACAATAACAGATCCAGCTGATATTACTGTATCTCTAAATATTGCAGGAATATCTTTTAATTTAATTTCTTTATATATAAATATACCAACAACAAAAGCATAAAGAACTGTTACTACAGATGCTTCTGTTGGTGTAAAGATACCACTTAAAATACCAACCATTAATATTATAGGCATTAATAGAGCCCATATAGCTTGTTTTATTGTAGTAACTTTTTCTTTTCCACTTACCTTTTCATGTTTTGGATAATTTCTTTTTTTCGAAATTACATATGTTGGTATTACAAATCCTATTCCTAAAATAATTCCTGGTATAATTCCTCCAACAAATAATTTTGCAATAGATAAATTTGTTAGTGTTCCAGCTATAACCATTGGTACACTTGGAGGTATTATTGGTCCAACAACTGAAGTTGATGCTGTAATCGCAACTGCAAAATCAGCATCATATCCTTCATCTTTCATTGAAGGTATAAGCATAGATCCTAATGATGCTACATCAGCTAGAGCCGTTCCTGATATACCTGCAAATAAAACAGAAGCCAATATATTTATATAAGCTAAAGCTCCTCTTATATGTCCTACAAAAACATTACAAAAAGCAACAATTCTTTTAGTAATTCCTCCTGTATTCATTAAATTACCTGCTAGTATAAATGATGGTATACAAACTAAAGTAAAAGAATCCATACCAGCATACATTTTTTCAACTACTATATTAAAGGGTATTCCTGCTAAGACTAAATAAACTAACGATGAAACTCCTAAAGAATAAGCTATAGGAACTCTAATAAATAGTAATATCAAAAATATTATAAACATTATTAATACATTATTCATTTACTATATCCTCCGGTTCAAAATCTTTTAACGCATTATCTGAATCTTTAAATAATTTTATTAATTTTAATGTTGAATAAAATAAAGAAAATATTCCTAATAAAAAAACAGAGCTATGATGTATAAACATAGGCCAATGTAATGCTGGAGATACTGATCTTTTTCCTAAAACAACAAATTTATATCCACTAAATATTACAACAATGTTAAATAATGCTATTAATGCAAAAATAAGAAAATAGCATATCTTTTTAACTTTTAATGGAAACTTCTCATAAACTAAGTCAACATCCGCAAAAGAATTATATTTAAGTGATAAAGGAGCTCCTAAACAAATAATAAATATAAATATAAAGCGTGTAAGTTCTTCAGTCCAACTTAATGTAAGAGATGGAATATATCTTGCACCTATTTGTAATAATACAACTAATATCATAGCCATATATAAACAAACTGTTATAAAAGATAAAATTTTATCTAATATTTTATCTATTTTTTTCACTAACTTCACCTCATAAAAATTTAAGAAAACTGCTTAGCAGTTTTCTTACTTTAATTAAATTTCTTCACCCATTTTTACTATATCTTCGTAAACTGTGTATGAATCTTCATCAAAATATGATTTTATTGCTGGTTCCATTGCAGCTCTAAATGCTTCTTTATCTACATCTTCATTTATAATCATACCTTTTTCTTCACATTTGTTTTTAAAATCATCTCTAGTTTCAAAATATAAGTTATTTATATATTCTTGAGTTTCTGAAGCAGCTTCTAATACTTGCTCTTGCATTTCTTCTGATAATGCTTCAAACTGTTTATCTCCAACTACAAAAAATAAATATCCTATAACATGTTCTGTTTCGTTAACATATTTTTGAACTTCATAAAAACTAGAATTAAAAATCATATCATATGGATTTTCTTGAGCATTGATAACCCCTTGGTTTAAAGCAGTAAATACTTCATTAAGAGCCATTACGTTTACATTTGCTCCTACTGCTTCCCAACACTTAATTGCTAATGGTGTATTTGATAATCTTAATTTTAATCCTCTTGCCTCTTCAGGTGTACTTACCATTTTATTAGATGTTAAGTTTCTTGGAGTTCTTAGTTGATACATTAAAGGTTTAAATCCACTTTCTTGAATTTGACCTTTAATTTTAGCTCCTGTTTCACTATCTAAAACCTTCTCAATATGTTCTTCGTTTTTATAAGCATAAGGAGCTGCTAATAAGTCTGCAAGTGGTGCCCAATTTGCCATTGATTCTCCAGAAATTGTCATATCAACTGTTCCAGATAAAATTCCATTTAATGCTTCCATTTCAGATCCTAATTCTGAGTTTGGATAAATGTCAATTATTAACTTACCATCTGTTTTTTCTTCCACTTTTTTTGCAAATTCTTTAGCACCTAAATTCCAATTATGGTCTTCAGTTACGATATCACTTAACTTCCAAACTATTGGTTTATCACTTGTTGCTTCTTTTGTACTATTTCCACAACCTACTAAACCTAATGCTAATGAACATGCAAGCCCTACTAATGCTAACTTCTTAAATTTCATTTTTACCCCCTGTATTTTGTTTTTTATTTTAAAATAAAGAGTTTACATAACAAATTATTTAAAATATCTTTGTATGTAAGAAAATTTCACTAAATAATATTGTCTAAATTTTATCCCGCTTTGTGAAACCCTTTACCTTAATATGATACAAATATCATATCTGAAATATTAGTTTTTTTCAATGATATTTTAGATTTTAATTAGAATATTATTAAATATTTTCACTTATCTGTAATTCTTGAAAAAATAAAACTATTAACTTACAATTATTATAAATCGATACTTAAAAATAAAGGAGATTTAAATGGAAAATAAATCATTATCTATAAATACCTCAGAAAAAATACTAGATTATATTATAAAAAATAATCTAAAACCCTTGGATAAACTTCCAAACGAATATGAATTGATGGACCTATTCAATGTTGGAAGAAATACTATTAGAGAATCATTGAAAATATTAAGTTCTAGAAATATTATAGATATCAAACAAGGATCTGGAACTTATGTTTCAGAAAAAGTTGGTATTTCAGATGACCCTTTAGGTTTTTTACTTATTTCTGATAAAGATAAGTTAATTAAAGATATTTTTGAATTTAGAAGTATTATTGAACCTGAAATAGCTGAAATGGCTGCATTAAATGCAACTGAAGACGATATAAATGAACTAGAATCTATTTTAAGTGAAATGTCTACTAAGATTGAAAAAAAAGAAGATTTTTTAATTTCCGATCAAAATTTTCATATTAAATTAGCACAAATCAGCAATAATTTAATTATAGAAAATCTAATTCCTGTTCTTTCAGCTGGTATGAAAATTTTTTCAGAAGAAGTTTTTGAAACTGAATACAAACAAACATTAAAATCACATAAAGAATTATTTAACGCAATAAAATCTAATAACCCTAGAGCTGCTAGAGAAACTATGACATTTCATCTTCTATTTAATAAAGAAAGATTTTTTAAATAGTAATATACATCCTATGTTTTTATATTTAATTTTATATTTAATTGAATTTATTCTACAAAACTGATAATATATGATATATATTTTAAAAAAGGTGGGATGACTTTGAAAGATAATTTTATTTTTGATTTTGCTATAATTGGTGCTGGTGTAGTAGGAAATGCCATAGCTCGAGAATTATCAAAATATAATTTAAAAATTGCAGTTATTGAAAAAAACTATGATGTTTGTTTTGAAACAAGCGGAAGAAATTCCGGAGTTATACATGCTGGTTTTTCATATGATACTGGTAGTTTAAAAAACAAACTATGTGTTCAAGGAAATGAAGAATTTGATGAAGTCTCAAAAATTTTAGATGTTCCATTTAAAAGATGTGGAAAATTATTAGTAGGACACACTGAAGAAGATTTTAATCAACTAAAAAAAATTATGCAACAAGGAAAAAATAATCAAGTTCAAGGAATGAAATTAATAAATGAAACTGAAATTAATAAACTAGTTCCTGATGCTGTTGGTAAATATGGTATTTATTCAAAAAATAGTGGAATTGTAGATCCTTTTATCTACACTATTGCCCTAGCAGAAAGTGCTGCTATTAATTCCGTAAATTATTTTTTCGATACAAAAGTAATTAACATAAAATATTTAGATTCAGAGCAAATATATTGCATTAAAACAAGCAAATCTACAATAAATTCCAGATGGATTATTAATTCCGCTGGTTTGAATTGTAATGAAATTTCAAACTTAGTAGGTATAAATTATAATGTAATTGGTTCTAAAGGAGAGTATATTGTTTTAAATAAAAAATCTGGAAATAAATTGCCTATGCCTATTTATCCAGTTCCAAATAATACTTACATGGGCATACATGTTACTAATACAACTGATGGAAATGTTTTAGTTGGTCCAGATGCAGAAAATGTTTGTTGTTCTTCTAATTATCCAACACATAAAGATAACATTGATAATTTAGCTAAAAATGCAAATAAAATTTGGCCTTTAGTCAATAGAAAAGATTATATAAGAACATATTCAGGTATTTTACCTAAAAAAACCAGTAGTACTGGCAATATTGAAGATTTTACTATTAAAATTGAAGACGATACTACTCCAAATTTTATTAATTTAATAGGAATAGAATCCCCAGGTCTTACTGCTGCTTTACCTATAGGTAGATATGTTGTTAATTTAATAAAAGAAAAAGAAAATCTAACTTCTAATAAGAATTTTATCCCTCATAGAAAAGGAATTAGAAAATTTTCAGAAATGTCTTATGCAGAACAAAAAATCGCTATTTCTCAAAATAAGGACTATGGCGAAATAGTTTGTAGATGTCAAAAAGTATCTAAAGCAGAAATTATACAGGCTATTAATAATCCATTAAATATATCTACTGTTTCATCTATTAAATATCGAACAAAATCTATGATGGGACAATGTCAAGGTGGATATTGTCAAATGAGAATTACTAATTTAATTGAAGAAATTAAAAATATACCTGCAGAAAATATTAAATATCAAGGTGAAAATTCTAATATGTTTATAGGGAAAATTAGATAGGAGGATACTATGAAAATTTATGATGCAATAATTATTGGTGGTGGCCCAGCTGGACTGGCTAGTGCCATTAAATTATATGATTTAGGCATTGAGAATATTTTAATTATAGAACGCGAACAATATTTAGGCGGTATTTTAAATCAATGTATCCATGATGGTTTTGGGCTTAAAAGGTTTAAAAAATCTCTAACAGGACCTGAATATGCAGAAATATTTATAAATGAATTGAATAAGAGAAATATTAATTATGTTACAAATTCTATGGTTATAGATATTAAAAATAATAAAGAAGTTACAATTTCTTCTATTGATGGAGTATATAAAGTTAAATCTAAAGCTATTTTATTATGTATGGGATGTAGAGAAAGAACTAGAGAAATGTTAACTATTCCTGGAACAAGACCTTCTGGTGTTTTTACTGCTGGTGTAGCACAAAGTTATATTAATATTCATAATAGAATGATTGGAAAAAATATAATTATATTAGGTTCTGGAGATATAGGACTTATAATGGCAAGACGCCTAACTTTAGAAGGCGCTAATGTTAAAATGGTTTTAGAAATAAATAACCATCCATCTGGTTTAGTTAGAAACATTGAACAATGTTTAAATGATTATAATATTCCTTTATATTTAAATAAAACTATTTCCTACATACATGGAAAAGATCGTATTTGTGGAGTTACAATATCTGATGTTGATAATAATGGAGTAGTAATTAAAAACAGTTATAAGTTTATTGAATGTGATACTTTAGTCTTATCAGTTGGCCTTATTCCTGAAAATGATTTATCTGAAAATGCAGGAATTATACTAGATGCAAAAACTAATGGACCTATTATTGATAATAACTACGAAACAAATATTAATGGCATATTTGCTTCTGGTAATGTTCTTCATGTTCACGATTTAGTTGATAATGTTTCTTTAGAGTCTGAAAATATGGCTAAATCTGTTTATAACTATATACATGAACTTAATAGTACATCTAAACTTATCGAAATTAAAAAAAATAAAAATATTTCTTATATCTTGCCTCAAAAAGCTAACTTAAACTATGATATTAACCTTTCACTAAGAGTTAATAAACCATTTAAAAAAGCTAAAATAGATATTGTACAATCTAATAAAGTTATTAAATCTTTAAATTACAATAAATTAATACCTGCACAAATGATACAGATAAAAATAAACAAAAATGATTTCATATCTAATGATAATTTGGAGGTATTTATAATATGAAAAAAACAATAAATTGCATTATTTGTCCTAATAGCTGTGAAATGACTATTGATTATAATGGCTCGAAAATTTCTTCTATCGAAGGACACTCTTGTTTAAAAGGAGAAGAATATGCTTATAAGGAATTATTTAACCCTATGAGAACAGTTTGTTCTTCAGTTATTTCTTCAAACAAAAAAGATTTATTAGTCAGTGTAAAAACTTCGTCACCAATACCTAAAAGTTTAATTTTTAAAGCTATGGAAGAAATCAAAAAAGTAAAAATTAATACACCTATTAATTCTGGAGATATTATTATAAAAAATTTCTTAAATTTAGAATGTGATTTAATATCTACTAGAACAATTAAATAAATAAAAAAGTGCATTCAAATTGAATGCACTTTTTTATGTTACATCTATATATATTTAAGAGAAATTCTGTAAGTCTAAATTATCTTTGTACTCTTCCTGATGCATCTCCATCTACTAAAGTTTGAACTTCTTCTTTACTCATTAAGTTAAAGTCACCCTTTACTGTATGTTTTAATGCTGATGCTGCTACTGCAAATTCTAGTGCATCTTTTGAAGATTTTCCTTCTAATAGTCCTGTTATTAATCCTGATGCAAAGGAGTCTCCTCCTCCTACTCTGTCAGTAATTCTTACATCATATTTTCTTGAATGGTAAAATTCTTTTCCATCATATATACATGCACTCCATCCATTGTCTGAAGCACTATATGATTCTCTTAATGTACTAGCAACTACTTTAAATCCAAATTCTTCTTTCATTTCTTTAAAAATTTGTTCATATCCTGAAACATCTAGTTTTCCACTTGTTACATCAAGTCCCTTTGGAGTAAATCCAAGACATAGTGATGCATCTTCTTCATTTCCAATACATACATCTACATATTGCATTAAATCTTTCATTACTGCTTGAGCTTCTTCTGGAGTCCAAAGTTTTTTTCTGTAGTTTAAATCAATACTAACTGTAACTCCATTTTTCTTAGCTGAAATCATTGCAGCTTTTGTAAGTTCTGCACCTTTTTTACTAATTGCTGGAGTTATTCCTGAAATATGGAACCATTTTGCATCTTTAAAGATTTTATCAAAATCAAATTCTTCTACATCAGCTTCTGCAATTGAACTATTTGATCTATCATAGATAACTTTTGATGGTCTCATTGAAGCTCCTGTTTCAGAAAAGTATATTCCAACTCTTTCTCCACCACGAACTATATAATCAGTATTAACGCCATATCTTCTTAGTTCATTTACTGCTGATTGTCCTATTTCATGTTTTGGAAGTTTTGTTACAAAATATGATTCATGGCCATAGTTTGCAAGACTTACTGCAACATTCGCTTCGCCACCACCATATATAGCATCAAAGGATTCTGCTTGAACAAATCTTTCATAACCTGGAGTTGATAATCTTAACATTATTTCTCCCATTGTTACAACTTTACTCATTTTCTTGCCTCCTTAATGTTTTTAACAAAAGTTTTTGCTTTTTCTATTATTTCTTCTGAAGTTCCCTTTACAAGGCTTGAACCTGCACCTACTGCATATGCTCCATTTGCAATCCATTCTGCAACATTATCTGCATCTACTCCACCTGTTGGCATTAAATTTACATGTGGAAGTGGTCCATGTATGGCCTTGAAGTATTTAGGTCCAAATGCTGATCCTGGGAATATTTTAATTACATCTACTCCATATTTTAGAGCTTCTGTTATTTCTGTTGGTGTCATACATCCTGGCATGTATGGAACTTGATATAGATTACATAGCATTGCAACTTCTTTATCAAAAGATGGTGAAACTATAAATTTAGCTCCATTCATAATTGCAATTCTTGCTGTTACTGGATCAAGTACTGTTCCTGCTCCTATTAGAGCTGTTTCTGGAAGTTCATCTTGAAGTCTTTTTAATACTTCTTCTGCTCTTGGTACTGTAAAAGTAATTTCAAGAACATCTACTCCACCTTCAACACATGCTTTTGAAAAGCCTAATGCTTCTTCTACGTCTTTTCCACGAATTACAGCAACAATTCCTAATTCTTTTATTTTACTTAATGTTTCTATTTTAGACATTTTATCCCTCCATATATTCCTATGTATCATATTGTGAAACTCAATATTGTATTGCGAAACTTTAAATAAATTGTATCTAATAACAATTTACAAGTCAAGTCAATATTTAAAATATATATAATTATTCATAATACAGCTTTTAATAATCCCACAATGTGATACACTATATTATATTATGGGATTAAAGTTTAATTATATATTATTACTATTATTATGTAAATGTATTGCTTTTAACTTATTAAATGTTTAACTAATTAAATTTTAAATGAATTCTATTATAGTAATAGTAAGTATGATAAAATATATAAAATCAATTAATTAGATAGGTGATAATATGGCAGAAAAAATCCAATCAATAGCAAGAGCGTTTTCAATACTTGAATCTTTTAGAGATTATCCTGATGGCGCATCAGTTACTCAACTTAGTAAAGATACAGACCTTCATAAATCAACAGTACATAGAATTCTTGGTACTTTATTAGATCTTGGTTATATCGAAAAAGATAAAGACAATAAATATTTAATATCTTATAAATTATATGATCTTGGAAATATTAAACTAAAAAACACTAACTTCATAGAAATATCTCATGGATATATGAAAGAATTATCTGAAGAAGTTAATGAAGTTGTTCATTTAGTTATAAAAGATGATATATATACTGTTTATGTTGATAAAGTTGAAGCAAATAATTCAATTACAATGGCTTCTCATGTTGGAACTAGAAATCATTTAATTTATACATCTGTTGGCAAGGCTATGCTTGCTCCTCTTTCTGATGATGAAATAAAAGATATTTGGGACAGAACCCCTAAAGTTAAGAAAACAGAAAAGACTATTTTAAATTTTGATGATTTTATGCAAAATATTCAGGAAGTTAGAAATACTAATATTGCAAGAGATGCAGAAGAAAATGAAGACGGCATATATTGTATAGGTACTGCACTTTATGATTCTACTGGAAATGTTGCTGGAGCTATTAGCATTACAGGTCCTACTTTTAGAATGACCGATAAATTAGGAACTGAACTTTATGAGAAACTTCTTAAAACTTCTTATAATATTTCTAGAGATTTAGGATATGTTCAAAAATAAAAAAGAGATGAATTAATTCATCTCTTTTTTTATTTTATTTATATTTTTTAATATTTCATCATATTCTCTATTTAATTTTTCTTTTTCTTCTTTTTTTATTTCCATAGATAATTTTCCAATTATTTCAGACATTTTACTTTCTAAAATCATTAAATTATAATTATCATATTTTTTGTTTAAGGATTTTATATAAGAACTATAATTCCCCATATGCTTATTAATCTTTTTATCCTTAATTATTAATAGTTCATCTGCAATATTATCTACAAAAGTTTTATCATGTGAAACAAATATTATTGCTCTATCATAATTCATTAAAGCTTCCTCTATTACTTCAATACTATTTATATCTAAATGATTTGTAATTTCATCAAGTATTAATATATTTATATCTTCAAGTATTATTTTACAAAGAGAAATCTTTACTCTTTCTCCACCACTTAATATTGAAGCTTTTTCATTTACCTTTTCATCTTTTATTAAAAATCGTCCAAGAACTTTTCTAACTGTATTCTCATCATAAATAGAATTTTCCATTACATTTTCAAGTATGCTTTTATCATAATCTAAAATACTCATATCTTGATTAAAATATCCAATTTTTAATTTTGTACTAATTTTTAAATCACTGCTTCTGTTTACTATCATATTTATCAATGTAGACTTTCCGCTTCCATTTTCTCCAATTATAGCTGTTTTTTTATTGTTATGAATTTGAAAACTTGCATCTTTAAATATTATTTTATCTTTAAAAGATTTATTTATATTTTTTCCATCTACTAATATTTTTGCATAAACCTTAGATTTTTCATTAATCTCAAGTTTTATTTCTTCTACTTCTTTAGGCTTTTCAACTATTTCTAATTTTTCTATTCTAGTCTCTAGAGATTTAACAAATTTATCTACTTTAGCCTTGTTTTTTTGTCCACCCATTCTGTGAAGTCTTGATTCGGAATTTCCCATTCTTTTAGGAGTCTTTCTAATATTTTTTGATTGTTCCTTTGATTTTGCTACTACTTTTTTAAGCCTGTCTTTTTCTTTTTCATAGGACTCATATAAAAACTCCTGTCTCTGTATCTCTTCTTCTTTAATACTTAAATATTTCGAATAATTTCCATCATATAATTTTACTTCTTTATTTTCTATCTCGATAATTTTATTACATACATTGTCTAAAAATTCTCTATTGTGAGAAATTATAAGCATTGTTTCTTCTTTTTCTTTAAAAGCCTTAGTCAATATCTTTATACCATTTATATCTAAATTATTCGTCGGCTCATCTACTAAATATAAATTCCCTTTTGAATTTAATAAATCAGCTATTTTAAATTTAGTTTTCTCTCCACCTGATAAATACTTATTATATTTAGAAGGAACTTTTAAAATAGATGCAGATTTTTTTGAAATTTCTGTATTTGTAATTCCTTCAATTTGCTTTAAATACTCTACTTTTATATTTTTATCTAATAAAATATCTCCACTATAATCTTCTATTCCTGCAATCATATTTAATAATGTTGTTTTTCCTGAACCATTTGTTCCAACTATTCCAACTTTATCATATTTATTTATTTTTAAATCTTCTATATTAAATATTTCCCTATTTCCAAAAGATTTACTTACTTCTTTAAAAATAATCATAAAAAAACCTCCCTTAAATTTAAGAGAGGATAGAACACTTATACATAAAAACTAAACCTTCTTATTAAAATAAAAAGATTTAAATAATATATTAAATGTATTTATAACACTATCCACTCTTTAATAAAAAAACATACAACTATTCTAGGATATAAAATTTCCTATTTAGTTATTTTTTCTAAAAAAATGGATTAATAAATCATTGTTATAAAATACACTCCTTCTATATTATTTGAATTCATATTGATATTAACAAAATAAATATTACTTGTCAATGAACTTTTTATTTTTAAATAGTAAAGTAACACTTATTAATGCAACTATAAAATCTGTTAGCACAAAAGATAACCACACACCATTCATTCCTAAAATATTACTTAAGAAAATTACCATAGGTATTATTATTAAAAATCCACGACAAATAGATATTAAAAAAGCCTTTTTAGATTTTTCTATAGCTGAAAAATATGCTGTCAAAACTATATTTATACCTGTAAAGAAAAATCCAATAAAATATATTCTAAGTCCTTTTATTGCAATATTTAAAAGTTTAATATTGTTTTCACTATTAAATATATTTATTAAGTTTTCTGAAAATATAAATGTATTTAAATATACTAATGTAGAAAGCCCAATAGATGTTATTATTGAATACTTTAGTATTTTATTTAACTCAAATATGTCTTTTTTACCATAAGCTCTACTTGTAAGTGGCTGAATACCTTGTGCTATTCCTGTAAATATTGCAATTACAATTAATGCAAGATTTGCAACTACTCCATAGGCTGCTACTCCAATATTTCCACTTATTTTAAGTATTACAAGATTAAATGTAATTAATACAATTCCTGATGAGACTTCATTTATAAAAGATGAAAGCCCTAAAGAAAAAATATTTTTTATTTCTTTTAATTTTAATTTACATTTTACAAAATTAAATGTATTACTTTTATTAAAATAGTGAATTGATAAAACCATTATACTTATTACAGGAGCAAGGCCTGTTGCAAGTGCAGCACCAAACATTCCACCTTTTAATGGAAACATAAATATATAATCAAGTATTATATTTGAAAAACTACCTATTAACATACCTGCCATTGCAAGTTTTGGAGCACTGTCATTTCTAACAAAGGCAAGTAGTATATTATTTAATATAAAAAATGGAGCAAAACTAAATATTACTTTTAAATAGGTACTAGAATAATCAATAGTACTGCTATCTGCTCCAAGTATAAAACTAATTTCTCTTGAAAAAACTTGTCCTATTATTAAGAATATAATTCCAATTAGAATCCCTATTTTTACTGCAATTGTAAAAGTTTCATTTGCATCTTTTTGATTGTTTTTTGATCTTTTAAATATATAGGATGTTGCTGCTCCTATTCCAATCATAAGTCCAGTTCCATGAATTAAACTATATAATGAAATAGAAAAATTAAGTGCTGCAAGACCAGTTGAACCTAAGGCCTTTGATACAAAAAATGTATCCGCTAAAATATAAAATGACAGACCTATCATTCCAATTACATTTAAGCTTACATATTTAATAAATTTTTTTAATATATTGTTTTTTCCCATGTTTTCCTCCCTTATATTAAAAAAAGGTGCCTAAATATTCCTTCAGTGACCTATTGGAATACTTAAACACCCTAAAACTCTACTCGGTAGCAAAATATTAGTGCATATGCTATTGTTTTTGATTATAGCAAAGTTTTTTTATTTTTACAATATTATTTTCTATAAATACTATGCTATTATTGTACTTCCATCTTCTTTTAAATATATTTGAAGTGGTGCTTTATGATTTGCAAATCTTGTTGGTGATAGTGAATATGCATAGCTACCTGCATTTGTAACTATAACTAAGTCTCCTATATTAGCCTTTGGAAGATTTATATTTTTTGCTAAAACATCTGTTGATGTACATAAACTTCCTGCAAGAACTACTTCTTCAAGATTTTTATTATCTCCTTCAGGAATTAAAAATTCAAAAGCATCTCTTCTTGTAAATAATGGCTCAAAAGAAGGTATTTCAACATCTGAATCTAAGTAATTCATTAAAAATTCAGCAAGTGATGGTCTTAAAAATCCATTTAATCCTTTTTCAGCAACTAAATATTTAACACCCATAGATTCTTTTATATCTACTATTTTAGTTACAAATTCTCCTGCTTCACAGATGATAAATCTACCACTTTCTATAATTAATCTTGCATTTAAATCTTTATTATACTTCTCTACAATTCTAGAGCATTCTACTGAAAGTTTATCAAAATCTAGTGGGTTTTCTTCTGTCTTAGAATAAACTATTCCAATTCCTCCACCAAAATCTATAAAGTCCATATTAAAATCTAGCTCATCTTTGCAAAATACTGCAAGTTTAAATACTGTTTCATAATAGTCAGAAAGTCTTTTATAATCAAGAATTTGACTTCTTAAATGAACATGTATTCCAGATACTTTAATATTTTCTAGACTATTTATAAAATCTTTATTTTCAATTAAAGAATCTTCATCTACTCCAAATTTACTGCTAGACTTACCATTAAAATTCATATTAATTCTAAGTCCAACTTCTAAATTTTTATTTTGTTCCTTAGCTACTTCATTTATAATTTCTAATTCATGATAACTATCAGCTACAATTATAGCTTTATCAATTGTTTGTTCAATATCTTTTTTTTGTTTTCCAGGTGTAGAATAGATAATTTTATCTTTTGAAAGTCCCATTTCTACACTTAATAGCACTTCTTCAGCTGATGCTGCATCAGATCCTATGTTTTTTGATGTTAAAAATTCCAATATTGGTTTTAATGGGTTTGCCTTTACAGAATAAAAAAATTCAAATTGTGGTAATTTTTCGTAAAGAGTTTCTACTTGTCTTTTTATGACTTTTTCATTATAAATATAAAATGAATTGTCATGTTCTCTCATTAGGCCTTTAAGTAAATCTAAATTATTTTGCATAAATTATACTCTCCTTAATTATAGTTCACATAAGTGACTTTAAAGTTATTTGAATTAACCATCTTTTTTCCCAAGAAATTATTAAAATGCAAAAAACTGCAATATTAACTAAATTATATCACATTAAATAAATAATATATTAAAAAGAATTAATAGCTAATATATTAAAAAACTTCACTAATTATCTTTATATAAAATAGAGCTAATACAATAAGTATAATTGGTCTTACTGATTTTGAACCATTTGTAATAAAAACCTTAGTCCCTAAATAATTTCCAAGAATACTAAATAGTCCTGCTACTAATCCTAGAGGAATTAACACTTTTCCATTTAGGAAAAATATTGTAAGAGCAGTTAAATTTGTAGTAAGATTAATCGCTTTAGTAATACCAGCTGATGAATTTAAACTCATCTTAGCAACACCTGTTAGAAGAAGTATTAAAAAAGTTCCAGTTCCAGGACCATAAAATCCATCATACATTCCCACAAAAAACGATATTGGTATAGATATTAATATAGTCTTTTTAACAGAATAAGCATCTCCTCCTCCTTCTAAGTCCTTTGTTTTAAAAACATAAAAGGCTGTAATTGGAAGAATAAAAAGCATTAATATTTTAAAAATTCTATCATCAGTTAAAAGTGCTAATTTTGCTCCAATTGAAGATCCTAAAAGAGCAAATATAATTGTAAATATTGCATGATTTAATTTTATAAAGCCTTTTTTTGCAAATCTATATGTTGTAAGAATAGTTCCCATAGCAGAGCTTAATTTATTAGTTCCTATTGCAAAATGAACAGGAAAACCAGCAAGCATATAAGCTGGAAGAGAAATAAGCCCTCCTCCACCTGCTATTGAATCTACAAAACCTGCTAAAAAAACTAAAGGACATACTATTAAAAATTGCATAAATGTAGTCATTTTTTACTCCTTTATTATCTCTATTTTGTTTATTATAATTCTATTAAATTTCCTCCAAGCATACTTGCAGTATTTGGATCACAAGTTGTAAATATTATTTGATTTGACTTTGCAAAATCCTTAATTAAATTGACAGATTCTTCTTTTCTTTCTGGATCTAAATCTACAAGACAATCATCTAATACTACATAGCCATATTTTTCATCAAAAATATAATTTAGAATTGAAAATCTAAGAGCAAGTGTAACAGCATCATAAGTTCCTGCAGATAGAAGCTCTAAAGGAATACTTCCATCTTCCTTCTTTAAATCAATATTAAAGTCATCATCAATATTTGAATTTATAAAACTATCTTTTGTAATTATCTGAAGCAGTCTCTTAAATTCCTTAACTAAAGGCTCCATTGGATTATTATCTAAATCTTCTTTTACCTCATAAAATATATCTTTTATTTCAAGAAGTTTTTTTCCTTTATTTAAAAGTTTAATAAAGCTTTTTTCACTATCTAAATATGCTTTTTTAAGCTCTTCATAAGTTTCATCAAGTAAATTATTTTTAGCATTATAGTAATTATCATTTAAATTTTCTAAGATTCCCTGACCTCTTGATAGAGCAGATCTTAAAGAGTATAATCTATTTCTAAACTCATCAGTTGATGAAAATCTTTCAGGAAGAGGTTTTAAATTTTCTAGTTCATCTTTTTTATTTTTATAAGTAAACTTTATTTCTATTAATAAATCTATTAAATTAGCTTCACTTTTATATTCAGAAGTCCACTTTTCAATATTTTGTTCAGAAGTTTTAATATTTGATAATATTTCAATTTTTTCATTATTTAAATTTTCTAATTCTTTATTTATTTCATCAATATTTAAAGATGTATTTATATCCTTTAAATTAAAAAGTTCTTTTTCTAAATCTTCTAATATTTCTTCTCCAATTAAAATACTTATATTTTCTTCTAAAGATTTAAGCTCTAATTTTTTATTTTTTCTTGACTCATAATCTTTCCTAGCATCTGAAATACTATCTATATCTAAAGATTTTAATTTTTCCTTAAACTCTTCTACTAGTACTTTATAATTTTTAGACAATTCTTCAAAATCTAATTCTCCAGTTTTAATTTCAATTTCAAATTCATTATTATAATTAATATTTATAATTCCATTTGCTTCAAAAGTTTCATCTACTTTTATTTTTTCACTTTCTAAAAAATCCTTTGAAATGAATATATTCTCACTTTTTGATTTTTTTACAAGAGCTATTATTTTACCTGCTTTTATTTCAGTTTCCTTAGTTAAAATATCACTATTTAATTTTTCTAGTAAATCCAAATCTTCTTTTGTTATATCCTTTATATTTAATAGTTCTTCTTCTGTATTTTTTATTTCACTTTTTATAGAATTTATTTTATCTAATTTCTCTTCTATATATTTTTTTCTATTTATACTTTCAATTTGAGATTTTTCATTATTTAATTTAGCTAAACTTTCATTAACTCTTTCCAAATCTCTATTAAAAAACTTAAGACTTTCTGATGTCTTTGGCCACTCTAAATATACATTTGATAATATATATAAATCTTTTTTTACAGAATTTAATTCACTTTCTATAATTGATCTTTTATTTACATCTTCTTCAATTAATTCAAGTTCATCTTTTTCCTTTTCAACTTTATCCTTATCGTCTTTTAAAGTTTTTATATCTTGGCAAATTTCTTCAAAGTTTTTTTCAGATATATTTGCCTCTTCCATTTTTACTTTTAATTCTTCTTTTTCATAATACTTTTTAATAATTTCTCCAAGACCTACTTTATACTGATTATTTACACCTTTATTATTTTCAGGGTAATTTTTTTCAATATCCCATTTTTTATAGAGATATTCTATTTCAGCCATTAGGTTTTCCTCTATTTTATCTATTGAAACTCCATCAAGCTCCATTAATGTTTTTCTTAAAAGATCACTTATTTCATTTGTAGTTTCTTTATCTTCTATAATATTATTAATTGCTGCTTTTAAATCTTTTTGTTTTGCAAAAACTATATTACTATAAGTGCTTTCTCCAAAGGACAAAATATCTAAAAGTTCTTTATTAATTGTTTTTTCATCTTTTAAAATTTTATTATTTGGAGTTTTAAGTATTATATTTTCATTACTTCCCCACTCTTTGGAAATCTCATATTCTCCCTCTTTGGTTTCAAGTACAACTTTTCCATCAATAGAGTCTCCTCCACTTATTGGCATAAAGTAAGAATGGAAATTTTTATCCTTATTATTATTCATTTTAAGTTTTATATTTTTAAATAAAGTAGAGTGTATTCCATGAATTACTGTGCTTTTTCCAGATTCATTTGGCCCTAAAATAACATTTA
This sequence comes from Peptoniphilus stercorisuis, assembly GCF_017874395.1. Lineage (GTDB taxonomy): Bacteria > Bacillota > Clostridia > Tissierellales > Peptoniphilaceae > Anaerosphaera > Anaerosphaera stercorisuis. The sequence goes on from NZ_JAGGLJ010000004.1 coordinate 96,869, forward strand.
TTCCCTTATTAAATTCAAGCTTTACATCTTTAAGACCTGCAAATCTCTCTGCTTCATAGGATTTTATATACATTTCTACCTCCTTATTAACTCATAGGCTATTTGAAGAGCTTCTTCATCATCTATTAGTTTATTTAAAAATTCATAGGGAAAAGATCCCCTAGTAAATTCTTTTTCTATAGTCTCTTTAGTAATCTTTTCCTTTAAATTAAAATCTTCAATAGCTAAACTAAAAACTCCAGACTCAAGCTCTCTATAAAAATCACTTAAAGAGTTATATAAATCTTTATTTAAACTACCACTTAAATTTAATCTAATTATTTTATGTTCAGGATTATTTTCAAATACAAATTTTTCTATATTTTCAAGATCTTCCTTTGAGTCTATTTCAAAATCTTTATCAATAAATCTATATTTACCAGTTATAATTCTTTTTGCAAATATATTATCATTATCTACTTCTATAAAAAATGCAGAACCCTCGTCTTTATAGTCCATACCATCTGGCTCAGGTGTTCCTGCATTATAAATTTGATTGTTTTTTATTTCATCTACATAGGGATATCTCACATGAGTATGACCTATTAACCATAAATCCACAGGAATATCTTCAAGTTCTCTTTTTGACATATAATAATAATTTCCTTCAATATCTGCAGACAATCCCTCTAAAGCACCATGAGCTATTCCTATATGATGTTTTTTATTTTCTACTAAACCATTTTCTTTAATCCAGTTAATACTATTTTCACTAGAATGCTTATTGTGACAAGGCGCAGGATATATTGCAATATCTAAATCATAATCATCTAATAAATAAGGTCTTTTTTCATTAAGTAAAATTATTTTATCCCCTGAAATATCTACAAAATATCTCCATAGATCATTAATTCCATTGTCATAATCATGATTTCCAGGAAGAACTAAAACTGCCTCTCCATTAAATTTATTTAAAATATCTACTACTTTTTTAATATCACCTTTATTTATATTAATTGCATTAAATAAATCTCCTGCAATTACAAAAATATTACACTCTAATTCATTTGACTTATTTATCATATTTTCAAGAGATAAAAATCTAGCATCAATTAGTAATTCTCTGACATTATCTCCATAATTATTAAATTTCATACCAATATGTATATCACCTGTGTGAAATATTTTAATTGACATAATTTACCTCCATAAATACAAATTCTTTTATATAATAATTATAGCATAATTAAATAAATCAATTTTAATCTATTAATTAAATAAAAGATTAAATTTCTTTCTAATAGAATAAATAAAAAACCACCTAATTATAGATGGTTTAAGCATTTACAAAATATTTATTTTCTAAGTCTTCTAGATGATAAAAAATATGAACTAAATCAGCTCCAAACTCTTTAAGATAATAAGCAGTTCCTTCATTTTCATCAAATCTTTTTTCTATTACATTTCTATCTGATAATATAGATAACTTTCTATTTAACTCAGTATTGCTCATAAATGGAATACTATTTGAAATCTCACTATATCTATGATTGTTTAAATTAATTGACTTTAAAATTTCTGGAACCCATCTTAGTTTTATTAGGTCCTGAACTACTTCAAAGCCACTTGCAATTTTATTTTCCATAAAACCTCCCACAAACAAATTCATCTCTTTTTGTTACTTATATTTTATCATAAATCTTTATCTGAGCAAATTATATAAAAATAGAGATATATTAAAATATCCCTATCTTTAATTCTATGCAATTGATCTTCCATAACTGTCTGCATCTTTCATTGCTTGAATAAATTTTTCCTTTGAAAATGGAAATGCCGCTTTTTTCCATTCAGTAGTACTTGGAGCAGCTTCTGCCATTTCTATTAGATTATCTTCTATTATATCTATATCTGCTAATGTAGTTGGTAGTCCTATTTTTTTATTAAAGGCTGCAATTGTTTCAAGGCCCTTTTGATTTTTTGCATAGGCATGAAGGACCATTACTCCAAAGGCAACAACTTCTCCATGAGAATATTCTTTTTTGCGATGTATATTTGTTGAAGTATTATAAAATATATGGGCTAAGGAAGAATTATAATAATATTCTGGTTGATTTGTTAAATTTGAAACATATCCTGTTGATACTAAAATATTCATAGCAATCTCTTCAATTGCTATTGTATTTTTTTTATTTTTACAATCTTCAACAGCTTGCTCACCATATTTTATAAAAGACTCTTCACAACTTTTACTTAATGTTAAACCTGTCTTTGCTGTATGATTTAATTCTAGTCCCTTTGTAGCATATTCTACTTCTGGTTGTTTACTTAGTCCATCACCTATTCCTGCCCATATATATTTTGTAGGAGCTTCAGCAATTATACTTGTTTCAACAAACATATGAGCTGGTGCAGGAACATTTTCATAATGAGAAAAACTCTTATCATCATTATATACTACTGCGATTGCTGTAACTGCTGCACAATTTGAACATATTGTTGGAAATGTAAATGTATTTTTATTTGCTATATTTGCAAGGACTTTTCCTGTATCAAGAGCCTTACCACTACCTACTGTAAAAATAACATCTGCATTTTGGACTTCTTCTTTATCTAAAAGTTTATTTACATTTGTCATAGAACATTCAGTACCATAAATAAATATTCCAGTTATTTCTATATCTGATCCTTTTAATGCTTCTACTATTTTATTAGAAGCTGCATTTAATGCTTTTTTTCCGCCTATTATTACAACTTTTTTATAATTATACTCTTCACATATTTTTGCTAGTTCTGGATATCCACTTTTCGCTACACTATAGTTACTCATTTTTATTGTTTTCATTTTTTCCCTCTTTTCAACTATATGCTAATTAAAGTATCTATTTTACTATTTTTCTCCAATTGTATTTATCTTCTATATTTCCCCATTGAATACCTGTCAATGTGTCATAAAGTTTTTTAGTTAATTCTCCAGTTTCAAAATCATTAATCTCAACTTTATCTCCCTTATAGAATAATTCACCAATAGGAGAAATTACTGCAGCTGTACCTGTTCCCCAGGCTTCTTTTAGTTCTCCACTTTTACCTTTTTCTATTAATTCATCTATTTCAATTTTTCTTTCTTCAACTTTATATCCCCAACTTTTTAGCAAACTTATTATCGAATCTCTTGTAACACCTGCTAATACAGTTCCCTCTATTGGAGCTGTAATAACAGTATCATTTACTAAAAACATTGCATTCATAGATCCTACTTCTTCAACATACTTACGATGTACTCCATCTAACCAAAGCACTTGAGTGTATCCTAGTTTTTGTGCCTTTACTTGACCTGCCAAACTTCCTGCATAATTTCCACCACATTTTACAAAACCAGTTCCACCAACAGTAGTTCTTGTAAGTTCATCTTCTACATATATTTTTACTGGATTTACTCCTTGAGGATAGTATGCTCCAACAGGACATAATACAATCATAAATCTATAAGAATCTGCTTCATCTACTCCAAGACCACTTTGATTTGCATACATAAAAGGTCTAATATATAAAGATTCCCCTTCACCTGTTGGAATCCAACTTTTTTCAACTTTAACAATTTCAGAAATTGCTTCTATAAACATATCCTCTGGCACCTCTGGCATACACATACGTCTATTTGAATTTGCAAATCTTCTAGCATTCATTTCAGGTCTAAATAAATAAACATTATCATCTTTTCCCATATAGGCCTTTAACCCTTCAAAAGTTTCTTGAGCATAATGTAATACCATAGCAACAGGATCTATTACCATTGGTCCATAGGGTATAATCCTTTCATCATACCAACCCTTATCTCTACTCCAGTCCATTACAAACATATGATCTGTAAAGTTTTTTCCAAATCCTAAAGCACCTTCTGGTTTTTCTTTTAAGTTTTTTGCTCTTTCAATTCTTATATTCATATTTAGCTCTCCTATCAGTTAAACTGTTTCATTAATAAAATTCTCTAAGTTGTCTTTTTCCTTACCAAATGTTCTATTTTTATAAACTCCAACTGTTAATAATGGAACTATTACTACTGCTATTGCTAAATATCCACAGTAGCCATATCCATATTTAATAATATTTGTCAAACCAACCATTGAAATAATCATTGAAAGGCATATTATGAAAGCTGCAACAATAGCTCTTTTTTTAGTTGAACTTTCTATTTTTTCTAAAATTTTTATATTTTCAAATCTTGCTACAAATCCAAAAGTCGTTGTAACTCCAGTAGATAATAGACAAAGCACTAAACATATTCCATATATTACAAATAAAAAATTTAGTCCAATTTCTTTAATTATTAATACTGTTGGTAAAGTTACTCCAGATTCTATATTTAAATAAAAACTTTTCCATGAAGATAACATTATTACTGATAATATTAAAGCTATAGTATTTATTAAAAATGAAAATCTCATAGATTCTTTTACTTCTTCTCTATTTTTTAAAACTTTCCCACAAACAATCATTGTCGGTAAAGTTACACATTGAAATCCTGCATATACAAAGGCATTTTTAATTGCCATTGAAACTTTTGAATATCCAAATCCCATAAAATCTACAGTAAAAACATTAAAAATATTTTCTCCTTTAAAACTACCTATTAAATAAATTCCTACTGCACTAATTAATATAACTACTCCCATAACCGTACTTACTTTTCTTACTAAATCAGCTCCAAACATTGTCAAAGCTAAAATTATAATTCCAACTATAATTACATAAAATTTATAATTAACTGGTATATATTCTTGTAAAGCACTTGCCGCACCTGATATTGCCGCTGCAATAGCCATTATTACCATAATATAAAAAAATATTTCAAAAAATATAACTAATTTATCAAAGGGGTGAAATAATGTTTTGAACAAATCTTTATATGAACTTAATCCATGATCATTAAACATTATCATTGCCTCTCGCATTGTCATTGTTAATAAAAACATAGCAATAATTACACTGAGCAGACTTGCCCAACCTAAATTAATAAAATAAGTATTTGCTTGATTCCCTGTTGCAAAACCTCCACCAGCATGTGCGGAAAATAAAACCATACCTACTGATATTGCAGAGAACATTGCTTTGTTTTTTGCTTTCTTCTTTGATTTGTCCATTTTCTTACCTCCATTTTTTATTTTAGGCAATAAAAAAGCCTCTCGCCTCTTAATTGCCTATAGCAAAAGAGACGAAAGGCTGAAAGCTTCCGCGGTACCACTCTTCTTCATCTTTATGATGCTCCTCGATCCAATAATGAATAGCTCTGTAACGGGAGCTCCCGTTTATCCCTACTTAATTTCAAGATAACCATTTAATGACTAGTTCAACGACTTTATCTAAATACTTCACACCACCCAGTATCTCTCTTTATAGATTCATCATCATCTACTGCTTCATTTCTTTATGTTTTATAAAACTATAGCAGAGTAAAGTTTTTTTTGCAAGCCTTTTTTAAAAAATTATTTTTAAAAATTTTATATTCTTAATAATTAACAAACATATTTGTCTCTTTTTGTTACTTATTTTCCGTAATATAATCTATTTAACGAAAGCAAATAGTATAAAAAATAAGGAGGATTTTATGAAACATATTAATTTATTACAAAAATATTTAGCTAATTTAAACCTATTAAATGTTAAATTTCACAATATTCACTGGAATATAGTTGGAAAGAAATTTATGGAAATTCACAACTTTACAGAGACAATATACGACAAATTTTTTGAAAATATAGATGAAGTTGCAGAACTTTTAAAAATGAAAGAAAACTATCCTCTTTCAACAATGAAAGAATATTTAGAAAATACAGATTTAGAAGAAATTCAAGCTCGTGATTTCACAGCTGATGAAGCACTTAAAATAATTAAATCTGATTTTGAATATATGAAAAATCAAGCAATTGAAATTAGAAACTTAGCAGACGAAGAAAATGATTTTGAAACAGTTGCAATGTTTGAAGGTTTTATATCTGAATACAGTAAAAATATTTGGTTTTTAAATTCAATAATGAAATAAATAAAACACCTGCTTAGCAGGTGTTTTTTATATTTTAATTACTTCCTCATTAAAATCAATCTTTAAAGAAACTATATAATCAAATACCGTTGAAAAAATAATAAGAAATATTACAGCAAATATATTGTCTATTATACGAGTAAATATTGCAATATCTCTACCATATACTGCCATTGCAAGACTTAATGCACCTAGAGCATTAAATACAGTTTGATATTTATAACTTGTTGCAAAACCTACTAATAAGCCACCAAATATTCCTATAAAAGGATATAATTGTTTCGGCAAAATTAAAACTATTATATAAAATAATAATGATCCTAAAATAGTCCCAAATAATCTATTTAATATCTTTTCTCTTCTCATTTCACTAAAAGGTGTAAGTAAGGACATAGTTGCTATTCCAACCCACATAATCTTATTAAGTCCAAGTTTTTCTCCAATATACATTGAGCTTGAAACTAAGACTGCAAGTTTTATTTTCCATAGATTTTCTTTTATATTTAATTTAAATTCAAGTACTAAATCTTTTATGCTTTTGTTTAATTCCTTATCTTTGTGATTTCTATATAGACATAGACTCACCCAAAGACCACCTATTAAAAGCCCTACAACTCTATTTAAATATATATCTCCCTTTACAAAGGATCCATATAATAATAAATAAGATAAAACAATAGTTGCATGATTATAAAATTCAACTTTATAACATCCTAAAAATAAAAGTATAAATATAGATAATATATTTATTAAAAGTCCTATAATACCTCCATATAAATTTGCAAAATATGGAAAAATAGAAAATATAATAAAAAATATCAAAATAGAAAATCTACTTTGATTAATATTATATCCCATATGTATTTGCCTAAAAGTAAGTAAAAATAATACTATAACTACTCCAGCTACTCCATTTTCATTTCCAAATATTTTTGTAAAAACACCTACAAAAACTGTGCAAAATAAAACAGTTAAAAATACCTTTAAAACATAAATATTTATATGTTTTAACTTTTCCTTTTTTGTCTTTGATAAATTTATTAAATCCTTTGAACCCTTTGCACTTAATTGCAGTTCACTGTATAAATTCATCTATTCATCTCCTTATTCTTAAAATTACTTAATTTTATTAAATTTATTAATTTTTCAAATTCATTATCTCCAATAGCATCTTTAATCTTTAATAATGGATCTAAATAATATAAATATACATTTTTTGTTTCTTCAATTCCCTCATTAGTAAGTTTTAAATAATATACTCTTTTATCTTCTTCTGATCTTTCTTTTTTTAATAAACCCTTTTTTATAAGTCTATTAATAAGCCTACTTACTGCAGGTTTTGAAAGATTCATACTATTACATAATTCTAAAGATGTAATATTTTTTGACATATTAACTCTAGACAATAGGTCTAATTCCTGCATAGATACAACCTTTCCTTCAATATTTCTTTGAGATATATTATTACAGAAAATTCTTAATTCTTGCATATTTTTTAACATTTCAATTAATTTTTCATTATCCATATATTCTCCCCTTAATATAGTTTACATTGATAACTATATTTTAATATTTTTCTTTTCCATTGTCAATTTCCCTTTAAAATTTATCTTATAGATTTATAAGAATAACTATAATATAATTAGTTAAATGAATATATTTATTAAAATTCATTCTTTAAGGAGGATAAATGAAAACAATATTTATTGTAATTCTAATTGGTTATTTCATAGGATGTTTTCAAACATCTTATTTTATAGGAAAAATATTCAAAAAAACTGATATTAGAACTTTAGGAAATAAAAATGCAGGAGCATCAAATATAACTATTGCTTTTGGTTGGAAATATGGTCTATTTGTTGCAATTACTGATATTTTAAAGCCAATTATATCTATATTTATTATTAGACTTATGTTTTTTAAGACAATTAACGAATCTGATTTAATGTTTTTAATATATTTAAATGGACTATTTGTAATTCTTGGACACAACTATCCCTTTTTCTTAAACTTTAAAGGAGGTAAGGGAACTGCTTCTCTAATTGGTCTTCTTTTTGCAATTAATATTAAATTTGGACTTATTGGACTTTTAACTATGATTATTGTAAGTTTTGCAACAGATTATATAGTCCTTGGAACTATATCTCTTACTTTAATATTTTTATTTGGGACAATATTTTTAAATTTTAATATTTACTGCATTTATATTGCTTTATTTATTACAATTCTTGGAATTTATAAACATATTCCAAATATTAAAAACATTATAAATAAAAAAGAACCTGGTCTTAGAAAGTCTTTAAAAAAATAGATAGGAGATTTCTATGAATGAAAAAAGTAATCTTAGTATAAAAACACAGATTTTTTATGGTCTTGGTGTAAGTTATGCTATTCTCGATCAAATATTTGTACAATGGGTTTTATACTATTATTTGCCACCTGAGTCCTCTGGATTAAAACCCTTAATCGCTCCAATCTTTATTACTATAACTCTTATTATTTCAAGATTTATAGATATGATTTTTGATCCACTAGTAGGGTACTTATCAGACAATTTCAAATCACCCTATGGACGAAGAATACCCTTTATTGCAATGGGAGCTATTCCTCTTGTAATATGTACAATTGCATTTTTTTATCCTATTTTTATAAAATCAACTCCTGTTTATCTAACACTAATAGGATCTTTATTTTTTATATTTTATAGTGTTGTAGGAGCTCCCTATAATGCACTTATTCCAGAAATATCAAAAAGTAAAATTGACAGATTAAATCTATCAACATGGCAAGCTCTATTTAGACTAATTTATACAGCAATAGCTATGATTACACCAGGAATACTAATAAAATACTTTGGTGGTAATAATACAGAACTTGGAATTAGAAAAATGGTAATATTTTTAAGTTTATTTTCTCTAATTGGAATGTATATAACTGTCTTTGGAATAAAAGAACCTAGAAGAGATTTTAAATCTAATGAAAAAGATTTAAACTTTTTTAAATCAATAAAAATTATTTTTAAAAATAAATCCTTTGTATTTTATTTATTTGGACTTTTATTTTTCTTTACAGGATTTAACACTTTAAGAACATCTATAAATTATTATGTAGAAGATATAATGTTACTTGGAAAGACAGATATAACTATTATTTCTGCAATACTCTTTGGAACATCAGCAATATTTTTTTATCCAACTAATAAATTATCCAGAAAATTTGGATATAAAAAAGTAATGCAAAGCTCCTTAATTCTATTAATTGTATTATCACTTTTATTATTTAATCTAGGTAAAATAGTACCAAATAAATTTGGATATATAATATTTGCCCTAATTGGAATTTCAATATCAGGATCAGCTTTTATATTTCCACCAGCAATGCTTAGTGAAATAATAAATAAAATAAATATGAAAGAAAATACATCAATGGAAGGGCTTTATTTTGGAATACAGGGCTTTTTCTTAAAATTCGCCTTTTTAATATCAGTTGGAATAGTTCCAATACTATTAGTTTCAGGAGAAAGTATTGAATTTTCTAAAATTTTTATAAATGAAGCATCAGTAGTTCAAAAATCTGGAATTTATAGCACTACACTTTTTTCTACAATCTCCTTTGCAATATCACTTTTATTTTACTCACTTTATAAAGAATAAAAGACCAAAGATAAAATCTTTGGTCTTTTTTATATTAATTCTTTAATGATTATTTTAATTTTTAAGATTTTGTAATACCAATAAATACTCCACCTATTACCACTAATAATAGTCCTAAAAGTACATATATTAATTCCTTTTTAGTCTTTTTTTCTTTTAATATTACAAGTCCTCCAATTGTTGCAATAACAACATTCATCTGTGTTAAAGTAAATCCTACTGAAAGACCATTTATTTCATTTGAGATCATAAGAGTAATATTTGCAATAGCAAATATAGCTCCAGTTATTATATGTTTTATAGAATTTTTAGTAAATAATTTTTCTTTATAATTTCTTTTTGAAAGTAAATAAGAACCAACTAATACTCCTAATCCCTGTGGAATTAATGCATCCCATATATTTATATTTGCCACTTTTAAAATAACTGTATATAACACAAATCCCACTGATGATAATATTAAGGTTATTATTCCCTTTTTTAAATTACTTTTTTTAATATTTTCTTCTTTTTTTTCTTCAAAAGTAGTCATAGAAACTCCTATTATTATTAATATAATAGCAATTATTCCAAGAATATGTTGAAATGTACTACTCCACTCTTTAAAGTACAAAACACCTACTAATGTAGCTCCTATTAATTGTGTTCCCGTTGAAATAGGAGTTCCTTTAGATATTCCAACTAAAGAAAATCCCCTAATCTGATTTATTAACCCATAACTTAAAGCAAGTCCATCTACAAAAGATATTAAAATTAAAGTAGAACTTAAATTATTTGGTCTTTTAAAAATTGAAATAAATAATGCTACTAGAAAAATCCCAAGTCCCATTCCAACTACTTTTTCTTCAGACTTACCAGAGAGTTTAGTCATAATGATTGGCTGTATTCCCCACATAAGTGCAGGAATTAATCCAAATAAAATATTTTTCAATACTTAATCCTCACTTATTTAATATTATAGATTAATAATATTTCCAATATTTTTTTGCTTTGCAAAGTCATAGATTTTTTTAGCTGCCATAATATCTAATACAGCATTTCCAGTAGTTTCAAAAAATGTTATTTCTTCATCATTTTCTCGACCAAGCGTTTTTCCTAATATTAATTCTCCAAGTTCACCTGTAACTTTTTCAATATTAAAATCTCCACTTTAAACTATTTGAACAAAATCTCCACTTTCAACAATTGCATCTTTAGTATCAATATAAATTTTATCTGATTTGAAAATTAATTCACTGTCTATCTCTGCCATTTCAGGAGTATAAGATCCTACACCATTTACATGAGTTCCTTTTTTTACCCATTCTCCATTAAAAGTTTTATTTCTTGCAGTTGTTACAGATGTAATAATATCTGATTTTTTAATTACCTCTTCTAAATCTAAAGCTTCTTTTATTTCTACATTATATTTTTTAGAATATTTATTATTCATCTCTTGTACAAATTTTTTTCTATTTTCTTCAGAAATATCAAATATATATACTTCTTCTATATATCTAATTGCAAGGACTCCTTCTAGTTGTAATTCTGCTTGTCCTCCAGCTCCAATTATTGTAAAAATCTTACTGTCTTTTCTAGCTAATAAATCAGTTGCAGCACCAGAAATAGCACCAGTTCTAAGCTGAGTTAAATAAGTTCCGTCCATAATGCTTACAGGAAATCCAGTTTCATCATCTATTAAAAGCATAACTGATGGTACTGAGCTAATTCCTTTTTTTATATTATCTTTATATACACTTACAATTTTTATTCCAAGAGCATCTTCTGATGACAAATATCCTGGCATATATAAACTTTGTCCATTGTGTTTTTCTATATTTAAATTAGTTCTTAAAGGCACATTTGATAATCCCTTAGAATATTCTCTTAATGCAATTTTATTTACCTCTATAACTTCTTTTATATTAATTACTTCTTTCATTTCTTCTTTATTTAAAGCTAAAATTTCCATATTTTCCCCTTTTAGATATTAACTATAAATATCTCTAATTTCTTTCATATCCTTACCATACTCACTAATAAGCTCACTTCTAAACTTATCTATTAATTTTAGACAATAGGCATCGTGTTTTACATATTCCTTTGCAAAAAATGATAAAAATTTATTTCTTGTATATACTCCCGATACATCTTTATCTGAAAGTATTCCCCCATAAAGAAAAATTTCATCATCTGCTATTACACTTATCCATCTATTAGACATATCCTCAAGTCGCTCCATTTCAAAACCATGAGCAAAATACTTTTTAAGATTTGTCTTATATTTTTGATTTTTGTCATATAAAATTACTACACTTTTTTCTATTTCATCAATTTTTTTATTTATACTATTTGTTAAATCCTCATTTAATTCTTCAGACCAAATTTGTATATATAGAGAATTTTTTGCATTTGAAATAATTTCTTCAAATTTTAAAATCAAACTATTATAATCCTCTATCTCCCAAATTTCCTCATCATCATTTATTAATGGAATGTTTTTTACTAATTCTTCAAAGGAATTTAAAGTATTATTTAGAGATTTTCTAGATAAATTTATTAATTCATCTGGTGAAATAGCTCTATATAAATTCACTTTTTCTGTACTATTTATTTCGATTACTCCTCTGCTTAGCATAGTTTCTAAGTGATTATATATTTTTGATCTTGGAATACCTGAATATTTACTTATTTCATATCCTGTACTCTTTCCATATTTTAATAAAGTTATATATATTTTTGCTTCATTTTCACTAAAGTTCATTTCTTTTAATTTATTAATAATAGACATTTTAACCTCCAAAATAAATAGTAGTTCCCTTTAGTAACTACTATACAAATTTATATTATTTTTGTCAATTCATTTTTACAAAATAAAAAAGACTAAAGTTTTCACCTTAGTCTTTTAATTTATCCTATGCTTTTTTCACAACTTCTGATTTTAAATTCATAGGTCCAAATCCTGGAATTTTACATCCAATATCATGTCCATCTACTTCTTCTTGAAGTACTATGGATTTTACTTTTGTACCTTGCTTAAGAGGTTTTGATTCACCTTTTACTTTTAAATCTTTAATAATTACTACATCATCACCATCTTTAAGCTCATTTCCAACAGAATCTCTAACTACTTTTTTCTCTGCTGCCTTTTCCATTTCAAGTTTTGTCCATTCATGAAAACACTCTGGACAAACAAATAAATGACCATCTTCATATGTATACTCACTGTTACATTTTGGGCAATTTGGTAAACTCATTTAATCACACTCCTTAACAATAGTATACACGAAAATAATAAAAAGTCATTAATATTCATTTTTTATATAAATATATTAATTAAATTAATTTTAAATTATCTACAATATTTTCACTTTCAATTTTTTTAATACTATATTTCATACTTAAAAATATTATAATAAATACAAATAATATTCCTATTATTAAACTTTTATAGGGCAGTATATAATCTATTTCTAAACCAGAAAAAACTAATCCCCTATATATTAAAATAGACACTATTATAGAAAATATAATTGAATAAAATAAAGATTTAATAGAGTAAAAAACAGCTTCAAAATTCATCATTTTTCTAAAGGATTTATCTCCCATTCCAATAGATTTTAACATTGAAAGTTCTCTTCTTCTAAGATTAATATTTGTTGATATAGTATTAAATACATTTGCAATAGCAGTTAATCCAATCATTATAACAAATACATAGGTAAAAATATTTATTATAATTATAGTTATTTTTCCTATAAAAGTCATAAAGATAAAAAAACTATATTTATAAGATAACTTAAATAAATATAGTTTAAAATATGTATTAAATTAAAAAACTACTTGTATAAGAAACATATATAAAATAGTACCACCAGCTATAGATATTAGCATCTTTCTTTTCCATATATGAATACTTATTATAAACACAATAGAAATAAGTTCTGGTATTCCATGACTTCCCGTTAAAATACTTATATCTTTTAAAGAATATACTACAAGCATTCCAAGAACTGCTGGAGGAAGCACAGTGCCTAAATATTTTATAAATTTTGGTGTTTCTTTACTTGGTGGAAATAAAATAAATGGCAAAAATCTCGTAATAATTGTTCCTAAAACTATCATTGAAATCGTTATTATTCTTTGAATAAATGTCATTGTACTTCACCGACTTTCTCTAGAGAATCTTTTAATATAGTAAAAAATAATAATATTAATATCATTGCAGGAACCATAAACTTTGTACCTTTGAAAATTATCAAACAAACTAAAGAAATTACAAGTCCTAAAATAGAACTAAAATGATTTTCTTCCTTAAGCCATTGTTCAAGAAAAATAACAAGAAATAAAGCTGTCATTACAAATTCAATTCCCTCTGTACTAAAGGGAATAATAGATCCAAATAGACCTCCAAGAGTAGCACCAGATACCCAGTATATATGATTAAGTAAAGTTACAAAAAACATAAACCAACCTTTGTTTATTCCATCAGGAGCATCAGTCATACAATTTATAGAAAAAGTCTCATCACACATTCCAAAAATAAGATAATATCTTTTAAAACCATCTACATTATACTTATCAAGCATTGAAAGACCATAAAATAAATGTCTAGCATTAATCATAAGAGTTAAAAACAAAACATTTAATGGATTAAAAGCACTAAGAAGCCAACCAACAGCTGCAAATTCAACAGAACCACCAAAAATAGTAATGCTCATAAACATTGGATATAAAAAAGAAAAACCAGAAACATTCATATAAATCCCATAAGCCATTCCCAAAAACATAAATCCAGCTAAAATAGGTATTGTAAAAGGAAATGCCGCTTTAAATGCATTTGTAATAGTCTTTTTCCTATTCATTTTTTATCACTCTTTCTATGTATAAATTTTTTAAAAAATCATCTCACTTGTCGCTTTATTACTTTATTATAGCTTATCAATATTTTATTATAAAATCAAATAACTTGTTTTTTCTTAATAAAAAAAGTAACTAAGATTTCCTTAATTACTTTTACAAAATCATTTAAATATTATAATTCCTTTTGTATTACATATTAAAACTATCCTATTTTTTATTTTATATATATATCTTTATTGTACTTATTTATTGATATTCTTAAAACTCCTGCTATAGTTGCTGCATTTAAATATGGATGCCCGAAATGATAAGTTGTTTTTTTAATTTCCTCTTCAATTAAATTTTTAAATTTTTGTTCATCATAAATTTTTCGTTGTTTTATTTCCTCTTCAATAGAAACAGAATAAATTCTATTATATTCTTCAATTCCTCTATCTATCCAAAAAGTATCATATAATGATGTTTTATAAGCAAATATCCAATCCCACATTATATCTTTATCAAAACCATTTGGATTTTCTATATGACATCTTTTACATAATAAAACTAAATTTTCTGGTGAATCTTCTCCACCTAAGGAATCTGGAATAATATGACATCTTTCAAGTGGTACTTTATATCCACATCTCCAACACCTCTCATGTGCTTCTGTAAAATCAACACTTAAATTAGATTCATCTATTTTATTAAACCAATAATTAACAATTTCTTTTTTAGTAGTCTTAATATTTTTTCTCATATGAATTTCTCCATAATTTAAATTATTTAAAGGCTTGAACTAATAAATCAAAACCTTTACTATAATCTTCTCTAAAATCCGCATATTTTTTCACCTTAAGAAATTCTGGTATTTCACAATCATTTAACAAAACTGGAATGACTTTTACTTTATTATTTTCTATTTCATTCCAATACATAGTTTGCCATTCCGCTTGAACCCATTTTGATTCAACTGAATTTGGTGATAGTAAAACTATAATGTAATCAGCTACTGATAATGCTTTTTGTATTTTCTCAGGTATTGACTGTCCAACTTTAATATCCCAAGTATCTATCCATGGATCATGTCCAAGTTCTGCTAAATCTACATATAAAGTATTGGCATAGATTCTGTCCAAAGATGAATATGAAATAAAAATCTTTAATCCATTTTTTGTAGAAAATCTTGACTTAATATGTCGTTCATAAAAAAGAGTTTTAGCATAAACTAATTCTTCTAAAAGTTCTAATCTTTCATTTTTAGAATTAGTTTTATTAATTTCACTATATAAAATTTCTAGTCTAATTGCTAAATCTCTCATAGTAATTTTATCTGTAACACATTCTATTGGAACTAAATCAGAATTCATACACAATAACATATCTCCCCAATAAACAACAGCACATTCAATATCATCTTCATCAATGTCATCATCATAATATCCTATTCGCCCTTTATATTTACCATCAATACACTTCACTGGTCCATAATACATATATACACCTACTTTCCAATAAATAAATTAAGCATTCACAACTAAATTATATCAAAGATTTTTCTAAAATATAGTCTATTCCTTAAATAGTCTCTTGATATAACTTACATCAACTAAATTCACAGTTTTAAACTCACCCTTATAAAACACAGCATAATTATTAAAAACACAAGGCATATTCTTAGCATCCTTAAGTGTATTTACTTCTACTAAAGATACTAAAATATTTTCTAATTTGCAGTATTCTTTAATTTTTTCAATATTTTGATATATAAAAGGACATTGCATACTGTAATAAATTGTAAGATTTTCATTATCAATTTTTTCACTTTTAGCATTTTCTAAAAATTTCGGATTATTTCCATCAAAAGAAAGCGCAAGAAGTTCATATCCATTTTCTGTTGTGTCTACTGCTTTAAATCCAAACTTTTTTGCAAAAGACTTATCCGAAAGCCAAGCTTTTTGTTTTTTTGCACTTAACATACATATTCCAGACTTATTATTTTTCTTAGCATCATCAATGCAGTAATTCATAAGAGACTCTCCATATCCCTTTTTCTTATAAATTCCATCCACCCACAGGCAATATATATAATAATAATTTTCACCATCTATAGGAACCCAAGCTTTTTCTAATGGAGCATATTCAATAAATACAGGAGCCTTTACATCTAGTTTTCTAAATATATGACCTTCTTTTAATCTATTAAAGATCCAAGTCTTTTTTGCCTCAATACCTACATGTGGTTTTCTACTTCTAATTATGCAGCTTATATGTTCATCTGCAATATTTTTAGTATTTAAATTTATAAAATTCCCGGACATTTTAAACCCCTTTTTTTTAATATTTTATGATTAAAATCTTTTGAAAAAATCATTTTAAATTTTTTATTAATTAAATTTAATTAAACTTATTTACTATTATTTAAACTTTACTATATATTTTTATAAGTCGTTTTCAAAGAATCACGAATCATTTCGTTAATTTTCATAACACTTAGAGGTGTTATATTATTAAAATTAACTTTGTCTTCAAATATCTTTTTTAGTTCTCCCGATGAATCTTCTCCATACTTAGATAGTAAAATAAGTGCTCTATCACCTTTTTGACTATCATCTTCAAACTCTATATTTTCAATGTCTGTTTCATAAATATATTTAATTAGTTCTTTAATTTCCATACTTTAACTCCTTCTACATATTTAAATTTACTTATTCTTTTCTCATTATATCAAAAATAGGCCAAGATACTTTAACTATTTAGTACCTTAACCTATTTTTAAATATCTATTTAATTATACATTTTATTTTTATCTCTATATCATTATGAATTCTGACTTTATCAATTATTCTTTAAACTAAACCTAATCTATTACATAAAAAAACGGCCCAGACTTTTATATCTGAACCGTTAAAATTATCTACTCATAAATTAGTTAAACTTTAAATCAATCTATAATCATATATATTTTTCTCATATATACTAAGTATTTTTCGTTATCTTTAAACAAAATAAAAGAATTAATTAAATCACTATTTTTATCAACCATAGAGACATTTCCTAATTTTTGAAAATTATGAACATCTTCTTTATTTACAACGGTAAATGAATAGTCATTTTCTTTTCTACCAATTTTATTTAAATCTTTTTCATCAACTTCTGAACTTAAAAAACTTTCCATCTTACTAAAATCTTTTAAATTTTCACTAATCTTAGTACTCTTACTATATTTAAATTGATATATAAATATAGCAAGAGAAGAAACAACTAGCAATAATACAATTAAAACTCTTCTATTCATTTTATAAAGTTCCCTTCTAATTTATATAATTACAATTTTTTACCACAAACTCAGTAATAATTTTATAAAATAAATATCCAAAGACTGCCCCTAATACATTTAGTATAATATCATCTACATCAAATTCACCAAGTCCAGTTAAAAGCTGAGTACATTCAAAGCTTAAATTTAAAATAAATGAACTTATTATTATAGGTTTAAATTTACTAATTCTATTTGTTAGTAATGGCATTAAAAAACTAAAGGGCATAAAGGCAATAATATTTCCTAATAAGTTTTTTACTGAAATTCTAATATTTTTACTATTAAATAAATATTCAAAAATACTTTTAAATGGCATAAAATTACCATGTTCTATTCTAAATCTCAATGAAGATAACTTAAAATCTTTCAAAATCGTCTTTATCATAGGTAGTGGATATTTAAAAAGTATGACTTTTATTAAAAAAACTAAATATATAGCAAATAAAACAAAAACTATCTTCTTTCTTTTTCTAATATTCATTCTTACTCCTAAATTTCTACACAATTCTCTTTCCAATATTATTATGAACTAAAAAATTACTTTTACTTTCTAATCAATATTACTACATTCTCCACATGCAACGACCTGTCAGGATTGATGTTTTTTACAGTTCCTTACTTTTACTAGTGTATTCTGGTATTCTCTAGTCTTGGTGGTAGTCGGGAATAAGTCTATTACTATATTTGGAGTATAGGTAGGTGGGAATATGTCGATAAATAATATTAATCTAATACTGACAACCTTTTCAACCAACTTAACATAGGACCTTCTTTTAAACACCATAATAAAGAACCCTCACTAAATCTTTCACCCCTAATTACCCCCATTATCAAAGCAAGAATACACTTGCTATCCAGTAATAGAGTATCCATTTCACTCATTGATTTTAAATTCCATTCAATATTATTCTCTCTTAAAATGGATTGGTAATTTGTCAATTCGTATTCTGGATGACTATCAGAAAACTTATAAAAATCCTCTATGAAATTATATATAAGTTCATCATAACTCAGAAAGGGTGCTTGCATTGGATCTTCTGAAGTTCCACTACTCTTTTTATCAAATATCCACTCTCCAAAACTCTCGAGTTCCTGAATGTTTTCTATGTATTTAGTTAATGCATTAAATTTATTTTCTATTGTTCTCACCCCTACACCTTAAATTCCCTACGATACCAGTCATGTAAATCATCTGTCGTATGAATTTTTTCAGCTATAATCTTTCCATTAGTTACATTCTTATAAAACTTCTCTTTAAAATATTCAATGGTCAAAAGTTTAAATTCCTATACTCCAGGTTCATGTCCTTTAGAAATAAATTTAAATCCATGCTCATCTTCATGAGTAACCTCACCAACAATCATATGCCCCCTATCGGTATCAAAAAACCTTATATGATCTTTGTACATATGTACATCCATGGCTATGCTAGAAAAATCATCATCATTTGTCATTTTCAAAACATAGATTGCTTTTCTATCCATTTTAAATTCCCCTATCTAAAGTCCTTGCCACTTACCCATTTCATAAGATTACAAAATTTATCCCACTCCTTGGGAAAACTATTATCTCCATTAATTTTTCTTATTTTTGAAGCTTGCTCTATTTCAATATTCCATTGAGTACCATCTAAGATATCAAGGTCAACATATCTGTTCTTCCAGTTCAATAAGTTTACTACTTTTAGTCCTTCCACAAACCTTTCTAATGTAGCTTTTCTTATTGTTTTTGAATAAGAAGAGTCCTCTGGATCAAGTAAAAAATTCCAACTTAGTTTCCTAGAATTAAAATCAATATCTATTTCATAGTAACCTTGAAAATAGCCGCCAACTGAAGCCTTTATTCCTCTTATATCTCCATATGCCTTATCAATAGCCTCTCTTTTATTCCATTCATTTTTACAATCATTGCAGTAATATTCTGGATTTGTATCAGTAATGAGACAGCCTCCCAGTTTTATTTTGCCTTGTGCTTCCATAAACAAAGCTTCTCCTGTTGGTTCACCATACAGTATTCTTATCACACTCCGAGAACCACACTTAGGGCATTTTCGATAATTTATTGCCATTTCATCACTCCTTTTTCGCTACTTTTGAAACACTTCCTTTAAAATTCCTTTCATAGTTTTTTCAAACTTAATCATATTTGAAGTTAAAAAATCTATCATTTGTGGCCAGTCTTCTTCATTAAATACATTTACATCTCTTAGCCAATAAGCAATTCTACTTGCTTTGCCATCATCCCGCCTTTGCCAATCGAATTTATCTCCAAAAGATGATTCAAGTTTTTCCTTATATGTATATATATTGTCAAAGATCTCCTTGTTTTCTTCTTGTGTTCCTCTATTAATCCATAGTTCAATTCTTGCATAATTTCCTGTTACTACAAAGCTATAAGCCAACCCTGTATAGCCACATCCACAACTTAACCAGTTATCTTTAGACGGGCTAACATTTTTATATAGATCTGACTTTTCATTCATTTCCTGAAGTACCTGTGTCCAAAAATCTAACCTAACAGTATGTCTGGTTTGCTTCTTTTCTCGATTTATTAATTCTTCCTGCTTCTTATTTGCAATCTTAATTAAGTAATCCTCAGCATCTATTATTGGTATGATTTGCTCCGTATCAAGGAGAATTTGACCGCCTAATTCATAAGGAGTAACTTTAATACATTTGATTTTAATATTGTGATCTAATAGCCACATAGCTGTTGATGTAACTTCTTTTCTAAAATTAGCAGCTATCATAATAATCCTTTGATCATCACTGTTTAGTTCAACTTCACTAAAATCTTCAATATCTAAAAAATCACAGATAAGTTTTTCAGAATGGTCACTTTTCCCTTGTAGGTCTAAGTATTTTTGAAAGATATCTTTAATGTCGTTTTTTGTAAGACTAGAACAATAGGATGCATATTTGAGAGATTGCCACACGACATCTCTACCACTATCATCTAGTTTATTTTCAATAATAACAAGATTACCATTTTCATCTAAGGCTAATAAATCTAGTCTTTCTTTCGTGTCATCAAAACCAGCGAATTCCTTCTGAATTATTAATAGTCTCTCTCCTAGGATATCTGTGTTTTTACTTATCCACTCTTGAAGGTGCTTTCTTTCCTTAAATTCTAGTTCTTGAAATGTTTTTTTGCTTAAGGAAATAGCCTCATTTTTTTCTTTATCTATTAAGAACATTAGACCCCTCCTATATTTCAATCATAAAATATTTTTTATTATCTTCTAATGATTGCCACTTAAAATTGTATTGCCCTTTTAACACTATAGATTCTTTTCCTTTCATGGCACCAGTAGGCTTATATATTTCTCCATAAACTCGATACTCTTCTCTAAAGTACCTATAGATCCCTTGATTACTTCTTCCTTCGTAAAATGGCCTATTAGATACAAGTACTACTACAGCCGTTTTAGTAAACCCACTTTCCTTTAATTCCTCCATGAACTTTATATCTTTAACAAAGGAATACATCTGCTCTGGGTACTGCCCGTTTAAAGGATGCTTTAGCTCAATAGCATATCTTTCAGATTTATCTTCATTGAAAACTGAGATATCTATTTCTTTCTTAATGGTTACCTTACCTTTTGAAAAATAGGACACATTTCTTTCAAACTGAATTTTATAACCTTCTAATTCTCTTCTTAGAAATATGCCTAATTCATGCTGAAAACTAAATTCATTGTATATTTCAATCTCTTCTGCTTCTATGTAAAAGAAGAACCTTTCAACTAAACTCTTTAAATCAAGCAATATACCCACCCCCTTAAGTTAACAGTTCTCTTTTAAAACTTCATATATTTCTGTTGGTTTGATGAAGTCTTTTCTATAGCTTTTATACTTTTTCCATCCATTTTATTTACTTGATTAAGAAACAAAGTCCCTAATAACAACCTATCTTTCCTTGGTATGCGATTCCAAATATAGCCTTTAAAAAGCTCTTTAACTAAAAACATTTCACCTTCATTTAAGTTTTCTGTTTCCTTTATTGCTTCATCCAATAATTTATTTACATCCGCCATGTTGTCCGCTCCTTATTAATCATTTTATCAACAATATTGTTAATAATATTATATAGACAAAACTTCAGATATTCAATAGAAAAACCGCCATTCCAAGGAATATATCCCCAGTTGGCGGTCTTTGTATATCTTCTCTTATACCTCTATTTCTGCACCTGATTTAAACTCTACTGTAAGCTTATCATCAAAAACTGTTACCTTATCAATCAGCATTCTTACCAGCCTTTCATCATATTCTTCTAGTAGGCCATCTTGCTCATTTAAGAACTTCTCCATTTCCTCCAGTTTTTGTTTAGATCCTTTTCTTTCAGCCTCCTCAGTTAAAGCCCTATGCCTTTCTTCCCTAAGCCTATAAATCTTTCCAGCTACATCATTATAATCTTCTTTGGCATTGGCTTTTTGAAGCAGTTCCTTTTGTAACTCTAGCATCTTTTTATCTATCTTCTCTACAGCTTCATTGCTGGTTTCAAATACTACTGTTTCTATGTTCTTCTTTAGTTGAGGTAAAAAATCATTATTCTGCCCTAGCAATATATTAATTGCTTCTACAGTCTTTTCATATAGGATATCTTCTCCCACTGTCCTGGCATTACATGATAAGCCTGTACTCTCAAGTCTGCTCACACATCTCCAGACAATTGATTTCTTTCCACTATTGTTCCAATGAACCCTGCGAAAGATTTCACCACATTCCCCACAAAAGACAATCTGTGAAAAGGCGTGGCTTGAACTAAAGTTTCTTCTTTTACCGCTTGAGCTTATATGGCCCCTGCTTCGGCGGACAAGTTCTTCTTGGACTTGCATATATATTTCACGTGGTATAATTGCTTCGTGGTTATTTTCAACATAGTATTGAGGAACTATCCCGTTATTTTTTACCCTCTTCTTTGTTAGAAAGTCTACGGTATAGGTTTTTTGTAGAAGTGCATCCCCTATATATTTTTCATTACTAAGAATTTTTCTAATGGAGCTGGTATGCCATCTTTTACCTCCTGCACCTGTAAGCACTCCGTCAGCTTCTAACCCTTTTTTAATCTTATCCATAGAAGAGCCTTCAAGATATTCTCTGTAAATCCTTTTAATAATTTCAGCTTCTTCTGGTACAATAACCAGTTTTTTATTTTCGTCCTTTGTGTAGCCTAAGAACCTAGAACAGTTGACCATAACTTGGCCTTGCTGGTATCTGTACTGGTAGCCCAGTTTAACATTCTGACTTAGAGATTGGCTTTCTTGCTGTGCTAATGATGCCATTATTGTTATCATTATTTCACCCTTAGCATCCAGGGTATTAATATTTTCTTTCTCAAAATAAACTGCTACATTTTTATCTTTAAGTTTCCTGATGTAATGTAAGCAGTCTAGGGTGTTCCTGGCAAACCTACTGATTGATTTGGTAATGATCATGTCAATTTTTCCTGCCATACACTCATCAATCATTTTATTAAATTCTTCTCGTTTTTTAGTGTTTGTCCCGCTTATACCATCATCAGCAAAAATACCTGCAAATGCCCATTCATTATTCTTTTTAATAAATTCAGTATAGTGCTCTATTTGCACATCGTAGCTGCTGGACTGTTCTTCGCTATCTGTAGAAACTCGGCAATATGCAGCTACCCTAAGTTTAGGTACTTCATCTTTATTACTGTTATTACCAGCTCGCTTCATTGCTGGAATAATAACTACATTCCTATTAGGTATCATTTGAACACTCCTTTCTTCTTATTAAGCCATAAACATATTCAGCTTGAGCAAAAGGGTCTTCATAATCTTCATCTATAGAACCTATAGTAAAATCAAACTCTTGCTCTGGCTTTTCTTGCTCTTTACTTCCATAAATTCTGCCTAGCTTCCTGGCTCTTTTTTGCCTTTCAATTTCCGCCTGTTCAAATACTTCTTTGTCAACTATGGCTGGGTAAAATCCATCCCCTAGATACTTTTTGTTTCTTAGCATATTTCCTGCCGTCCCATGGTAAGCATTAATACCTGCCTTCTTAGCTGCAGCACTTAAGGATAATCCAGATAAATACTCCTTAAAAAAGGCTTGTATCCTATTAGCTTTTTCCTCATCAATAAAAGCTGCACCATCTTCTATCTTGTATCCATAAGGTGTATGTCCCATAAACCTCACATCCTTTCCCTAAGTGTAATTCCACACTTTAAAACAAAGCCTATCTCTTCTCTTGAAAAAACTATAATTCTATCCACATGCTGAGTAAAAGTTTCATCATCAAAAGCTGTTAACATAGCCGTTTTGTTTGTATATTTTATTAGGTTGCTAACTTCTTGTCCTTTTGATAATTCTCCATTCAAGTCTTGAATTAGACCTTCTTTTTCTTCTATAAGGTTGTCTTCTTACATTTGAAGTTCATTCTTTTCCTTGTTAAAAAGAGCAGGCTCTAAATATTTCTTTGCCATAAGGCTTACTAGTAAATCTTGTTGCTTTCTATTGCTTTCAATTTGTTTTTCTAGAGTCTCAATCTTTGAAAGGTTGCCTGATTTGCTCATTATTTTAAGTTTATTAAGGAGAGGTTTTAAAATAAAATCTTTGCCAAAGATTAACTTATTCATCATGGTTATAAAAGCATTTTTTATATCCTTATCCCTGATAAAGAGCATGGAACATTCCTCTTTATGCGTCAGATGTGTATTACAAGTCCAAGCCACATATCTGATTTTGCCTGTAGAATGGATTCTTCTTTTAAAAGTCCCTCCGCATTCGGAGCAAATTATCTTACTTGAAAAGCTGTACCTGTTTTGATATTTTGAATTCCTTTTTTCAATTCCTTTCTCCCTTGCTCTTTGTTCCAAGATTAAAGCAGCCTTTTCAAAATCCTCTCTGCTTATAATTGCCTCGTGATGATCTTGAATAAAGTACTTATTTTTCTCTCCATAGTTGGTACGTCTATTAAAATTACTATCTGTATATGTTTTCTGCAAAAGAGCGTCACCTACATATTTTTCATTTACTAAAATTCCACGAATAGTAGTCCCTGACCATTTGCCGCCTCTTTTAGAAGGAATGTTTCTATTATTAAGTGCATTGGCTATTTTCCCAGTTCCCTTACCAGCTAAAGCCTGACTAAAAATGTACTTTACCATTTCAGCCTGCTCTTTATTTACTACCATTTGGCCATCTATATTTTCATAGCCGTATGGTGGATATGAAATTTTAAAAGTTCCATTTTGAAATCGTTTCTGGACTGCCCATTTATTGTTTTCTGAAATAGATGTTGACTCACTCTCCGCTAGGCTACTTAAGATAGAAAGCATTAGTTCACTTTCCATGGACTGGGTGTTAATATTTTCTTTTTCAAAATATATAAATACTCCAATTTCGACCAACCTTCTAACCATCTCCAAGCAATCCGTAGTATTCCTTGCAAATCTGCTAATAGATTTTGTTACTATTAAGTCTATCTTCTTATTTTCACAGTCAGATATTAGCTTTTGTAGTCCTTCCCTATTCTCCTTTTTTGTGCCACTAATGCCCTCATCGTAGTAAACACCTAAATACTCCCATTCAGGATTAGCTTTTATATGTTTTTCATAATGAGTTGTCTGTGCTTTTAGGCTTTCAAGTTGTTCATCACTATCTGTAGATACTCTACAATAAGCAGCAACCCTTAATTTGGGATTAGCAAACGGATCTGGTCTATTTGCTTCAATTTTTGTTATCTTTCTCATTGTCTCACCTCCTCTTTGGTAGGTCACATGTTACCGTTAAAACCCTTATATATCAACGATTTCAGGGCATTATCTTCACTAAAATAGGTGAGAAAATTTCACGATTTAGTTCAGTAATTTTGTTAAATTCCACCTCGTCTATTAGCCCCATATTAAGCATCTTTTTTAAGATTTTTTCAGCCTGTGAATAGTTAAATTCTCCTTTTAGTTGTTTCTCTGTTATTTTCACTGTATTAATTTGCTCAATTTCTTTCATATGGCATTACCTCCTACTTAATAGCCACAGGAAAGGCTAAAAGTTGAGGTTTTTTAAAAAGAACATAAAAAAAGTGCCTGCAGGAAAATATCCCACAGGCTTTTGTATATTAATCATATTTTATAAAGGCACTAATCACTAGTAAAGAGTGGAGAATATTAGATGTTCACTAAATCAGTAAAGTAATTATTCTGTTATTAATTTCAATCAGTCCTTCATCCTTCATGTTTTTTAATTCACGAAATAAAGAAGGCCTTTGAACACCAAGATGATCTGCAAGTTGTTTTTTACTTATGGGAAGATAGATTGTTTTAGAATTCTGAATATTGGCTTGAGCAGACAGGTAGTTTGTGAGATTTTCTCTTAAAGATTTTTGGGTGTATATTGCAATTTTTCTATTAAGACCTTGTGAGTTGGAAGATAAAATTTTTATAAACTCTATTGCAAAAAGCTGATCTTTCAACAATGTGTCTACAGCAGATTTGGGGATATATATCAGACTAGTTTCCTCTATACTATAAATATTTAAAGGATATTTGTTGTTATCACCAAACAAAAGATTAGCACCTACTACACCACCACTAGTAAATTCAAATACAGTTGTTTCTGAACCATGACTAGTTAAAGAGTAAGCAACAAGCTTGCCTGATAGAATTACATCTATTCCAGAACAAACTTCGTTTTGGTCATGAACAGTTTTACCCTTATTATAAATTCTATTTTGAAGATTATAGATTCCAATTACATTTTTTAAAAGCAAAGTATCCACATTTCTAAAGAGTGATATATTCTTTAATATATTAATCATAAGTCCCCCTTTTTATTTTAATTATAGCAAAAAGAAACATAGGTGTCTATTGTATTTAGTTTTATGATGGTAAGATTGAAATATAAAATTTAATTTTAAAATAATAAAGGAGAGATTTAGAATGATAGAAAAAACATTTAATTTATCAAAAAGCAATGAAAAAGTAGTAGAAAAAGTTATATTCGATGAAAATATACATTATCTACACATGGTTTTTAATAAGAATGAAGGTCTACCAGAGCATTATTCAAACTCTAATGTCTATATGACTGTTATAAGAGGAGTTCTATCTATAGCTTTAGATGAACAAGAAGCTCATGAATACAGCTACAATACCTTATTAAAGATTCCAGAGGGGACAAAAATGAATGTAAAAAATCTTCATAAAGAAACACTAGAAATCATTGTTGTAAAAGCACCAGCACCAAAAGCTTAGAAGGAGGGCGATAAAAGTGGACATATTTACAATTGTTTTATGGTTAATTACTCTTATTTTTCTTTTCATATCCTTTAAAAAGGATGGTGCTAAAACGAAAAAGGCTTTAAAAATGGCACTTAATATGGGAAAAGGTATGGCCATAAGCATTTTTTCTATTATTTTAGCAATAGGTCTAATCCTAACATTTTTACCCCCTACAGAAATTGCAAGCTTTGTAAGCAAGCAGTCTCTTTTTCTGGCAACTGTTGGTTCGGCTTTACTTGGAACAATTACCCTCGTTCCAGCATTTATAGCCTTTCCTTTGATAGGAACTTTAGTAGATGCAGGAGTAGGTACTGTCCCTTCAGTAGCTTTCTTGACTACTCTTACCATGGTTGGACTTGTTACATTTCCACTGGAAAAAAAGGAGTTTGGTACTAAATTCACCTTAGTTCGTAACGGCTTTAGCTTTGTTTTTGCAATAGTTATTGCACTTGTAATGGGGGTAATTATATGAACATAATTAAAAAAGCAAAAGATAATTTATTTTTTATACTAGTTCTTCTTGTATACCTTTTAATAAGTATTTTTAAGCCAACAATGGCCTTTGAGTCAGTCAAAAATAGTGCTTATTATATAAAAGAAATGTTAATAATAATGCCTGTAATTTTTGTTTTAACAGCCCTTTTAGATTTATGGGTTCCTAAGGATAAGATAATGCAACTTTTAGGAAAGGAAGCAAAGGGAAAAGGGTTAGTCTTATCATTTATAATTGGTAGCATTTCAGCAGGTCCTATTTATGCTGCCTTCCCAATGTCAATAATGCTTCATAAAAAAGGAGCTTCTATAAGAAATATTGTAGTTATTTTAAGCTCTTGGGCTGTAATTAAGATACCAATGCTTTTAAACGAGGCAAAATTCCTAGGTCCTAAGTTTATGATCATACGTTGGGTTCTAACTGTTTTAGCTATAATCATATTTTCTTGGATTGCTGATAAAATAATAAAAGATGAAGATATTCCGAATAAGGAAGAAGTAAAAGTTGGTATAGAAATTAATAAAAAGGCTTGTATTGGATGTAGCTTATGTGTTAAAACTTACCCTGAAGTATTTAAAATGGATGGGAAAAAAGCTTTTGTTAAGGATTATGATGAAGATACAGTAAATAAGGAAAAACTTAATGAAGCAGTAAGGGTTTGCCCAGTTAAGGCAATTGAAAGTGATTTATAGATTCATCAAATTAAAACCATGAATAAAGACCATGCCTAGATTTTAATCTAGACAGCATGGCCTTTATCATTGTGTAGTAAATAAATATTAATCATATTTTATAAAGGCATCAGCAAATCCAACCTTTTTAGCTTTTGCTAGTTGAGTTTCAGCATTAGCTTTAATGGAATAGGCCCCTATTTGGACTCTATAGAGTTTCTTTGTAGCGGGGGTAATAGTAGCAGGCTTACTTTCCCCAACTAATAATTTCTTAACATCTGCCCTAAAAGTATCCATACTTTTACCGTGCTTTGGAAACCAATTTCTAGGGTCGCTGTGGTTACTGGCTATTCCTTTTTGATGTCCTTCATAGTGTCCAATGATATCTTTTTCAGTAAGCTTATATAACTTACAAAGATGCACACATAGCTCCACAGCTTTTTTATAAACCTTATTGAAATAAGAAGCATCATTTAGGTTATCCTCGCAGATTTCAAAGCCAATGTGGGTATCATTTGCCTTGCCACCTGCATGCCATCCCCTATGATCCCAAGGCAGGGTTTGATAAGTGGCGATAGAGCCATCAGCAAGTTTTCCGATAAATCCATGGACACAAACCTGCCTACCATCTGGGCGTGGCTGATTCCAATGGTTATTGTATTGGTTCTTTCCTAAAAGGCCATCATCTGGACCAACATATCTTTTAAGATTAGGATTATTGGCACCTGTAGAATGAACCATAATTCCTTTTGGAGTGATTGTTTTTCCCGCTTTATAGCATTCATTATTTACAAAGATTAGTTCTCTTAAATTCATTACTCATTTCCTCCTTTATTATGCAATTGTGCTAAGATATCTTTTAATTTTTCAGGGATAGGAAGTCCTAATCTTGCAGCATTTTCGAGCATAGAAACTCCTTCATTAGAGCAGTAGAAAAAGATAATAGCGTTTCTTATGCAATATGCCACTGCACTTCTACTAATGCTTGAAAACCCTTATATATCAAGCCTTTAACTATATTTTAATCTTCCTCCCTAGACATCAATACCACGCACTCAACGTGCCTAGTTCAAGGAAACAAATCCACAATAAAAGAAACCCCCAGCCCCTTAAGATGCCAATACCCACCATCCTTTGCCACTGGCATTTCCACTTGGACAAGTTTTCAGCTATGCCCCTGTGACCGCCCACGTTCGCACTGGAAGGCAGAGCGAGCACCTAACCGCTGGATAGCCCAAGAACTTCTCTCCCACCAATAAAGAAACCCCCAGCCCCTTAAGAGCTTGATGGCTCCTAAGGGTTGCTGGGGGATAAAAAAGCCCCGCAAGAGAGCTTAATTGCCTGCTTTCCTGCGGGGGTTGTTGCGGTTATTTAATGCAACGACTTAGAGGGTCGACTTACAACACAACGGAACCGTCCACTGTGTTAACTGTGTTAATCCAACTAATCGTCACTTGGTAATTTAAAGGTTAATTCTCCACCTAAAATTATGCCTTCGATATTATTGTAAATTATGTCTGCTGAATATGGTACCGGATTTCCCCCAAGTGCACCAGCATTAAATAATGCTCCTGCTAATCCTCCTGCATTTATCGTTTCATTTAATACAAAAGGTGTCTCTCCAATACGAAGTGTACTACCATAAGCAACATCCATTAATGCAATGGCTAAACCCTGTGCGGCAGGCAGGAGAAGATTACCATCTGTAGTAACAAATTCCACTGTAAGACTATCACCATCTCTTGTGTATAGCGCTACTTCAGGTAATATTTTCTCTGCTACTTTAGCATCTAATTCTTCTAAAAAAACTTGTTTAAATACTGCATCTAGCTTTTCTACTGTTTCAGATGATATTAATGCTTTTTGTTCTTTTGATAATTCTTCATAAGCTACTTTTGCTGCAACTACATCTTCTTTGTTATCTAATGTTAAGTCTTCTACAGCTGGTAGCCCATTGATTAATCCTATTACTTCATTGGCTGCCCCTTGGTCTGGGTCTAATGCTACACTTACATTTATCGTATAAGTTTCAGCTGTTCCATCTTCTGCTGTTACTACTACTGTCCATGTAGCTCCACCATCAGATGTTGTTGCAGTTGCTGCTGTTGCTTTATTATCTGTTACAGTTACTTCTACATCTCCTGCGACTAATTCAGACAATACTGTTCCAGCTACTAGTTCTACATTATAAATCGTAGCATCTGATCCATCTACTGTTGCTGATATATCTTTTACTGTTATTCCAGTAATGCTTGCATCTGTTGATGCTGGTGCTACATATTCTGCAACTATTACATCTGCTGCAGTTCCAGCATTATATCCTTCTTTAGCGGCATATCTTACTTCATATGTTCCTGCTGCTAAGCCGGTTATTTCTGCTCCAGTTGCTTCTGTCCAATCTTCTTCACCTTGGAGCCTATACTCCATATCTGTTGTTGTGCCTGTAATCTTACCATCGTTATCTTCTGCTGATGTTGGCGCAACTCCAGCTAATTCTGTCGGTGCATCTTGATCTGCATTGTATGTTGCTGTTACTGTCAAGTCTTCTGTTACATTTGTAAACACTACATTCCAGCCAGTGAAGGTATAGCCTTCTCTTACTGGATCTGTTGGGGCCGTTGCAGCACTACCATGTTCTACTCTTTCAGTTTTTAGCTCAGTATCATTGTAATCGACAAAGGTTACGGTATATTTATTAGCTTCCTTGAAAAAAAACGTTATCTCCATCGGGAATTCTACGCCGCTTGCCGTCTTGCAATCTAAGTTCATTATTTGTTGTGTGCCTATTATTTCACCTACCGTTGTAGGTATATCCCCAAGAAGATATCCACCAAACAACATCAAATCCAATTCAAAACCGCTCCCAGATTTGGGGTTACCATCTTCATCTTTAAATTTTACATCATTTCCGCCTGCACTTGCACCTTGAATTTCTGGTACATTTACCAAGCTATAAAAGGCTGTCTTTAATCCTGTGCCTTTCAATCCATTCCACGGATCCATTTTCTGAGCTTCATCTGAAAACAGGAATGTTGCTTCAATCCCATCAATGTTATACTCAACTACTAATTTATAGGGTGGATTACTATTTGGAGCCTGGTTATTAATAGTATTAGCAAAACCTATAAACCCAGGTTTTATCCTGTCTGTTATTGCAGTAGTTATTTCTGCTTCGATTAGCTCCTCAAGCTTTTCTTCTGCTGAGATTAATTTCTCTATATTTGTTACAAGGTTTTGTTGCTCTTCCGTTAAAAAATTATATGCTTCCCTTGCTGCCTCAACTGCCAATCTATTGTTTACTGTTAATTCATCCGCTGTCGGTAATTCATTTATTAACCCTATTACCTCTTCTGCTGTTGGCTTGACTACTGTAAAGGTAACATCTCCACCGAGATCAAACTCTACTCCGAATTCATCGGTAATAGCTGCTGTGTAAGCTGCTACTATGGTTTGTTTCTTTGCAATGAAGTCTGTAGGACTTGTTCCATTTAGCAGATACTCTGCTATTTGAACTGCTACATTTCCATCTTCTAAATTGAAGTTTCCTGCTTCTCTTTCTCCAACTTTAAGTGTAAGTGTGCCTGCGGAGACTTCATCTTTTATGGCATTGATAAGACTAGTGGCTGCTGTTAATACATCACCGGGATCTGCATCGTCTTTAAAGGTGGTCGTTATGTTCTCACCATCAATTACAACTTTTGCTACTTCTATTTCAGTCACTTTAGCTTCTAGGTATCCTAAGAAAGCTACTTTTGCTCCTTCTGGTGTTGGCTTGACTACTGTAAAGGTAACATCTCCACCGAGATCAAACTCTACTCCGAATTCATCGGTAATAGCTGCTGTGTAAGCTGCTACTATGGTTTGTTTCTTTGCAATGAAGTCTGTAGGACTTGTTCCATCTAGCAGATACTCTGCTATTTGAACTGCTACATTTCCATCTTCTAAATTGAAGTTTCCTGCTTCTCTTTCTCCAACTTTAAGTGTAAGTGTGCCTGCGGAGACTTCATCTTTTATGGCATTGATAAGACTAGTGGCTGCTGTTAATACATCACCGGGATCTGCATCGTCTTTAAAGGTGGTCGTTATGTTCTCACCATCAATTACAACTTTTGCTACTTCTATCTTTTCTACTTCAGATCCTAAATAAGTTAGGAAGTCTGCTTTTGCTTCTGCTTCTGTTGGCTTAACTACTGTAAATGTAAGCTCTCCATCTAAACCAAACTTCACACCGTATTTATCGGTGATAGCTGCTGTATAATCAGCTGTTATAGTTTGTCTCTTTTCTATAAAATCAGTTGGAGTTGTTCCATCTAGTAAATATTCTGCTATTTGAACTGCTACATTTCCATCTTCTAAATTGAAGTTTCCTGCTTCTCTTTCTCCAACTTTAAGTGTCAGTGTACCTTTTGATGTTTCATCTTTTATTGTATTTATCAAACCATTAGCTGCTGTTAAGACATCTCCTGGGTTTGCATCTGCTTTAAAGGTTGCTGTTATGTCTTCTTCAGCAATTACAACATCAGCTACATCTATCTTTCCTACTTCTTCTGTTAGATAAGCTATAAAGCCTGCCTTTGCTTCTTCTGCTGTTGGCTTTACTACTGTAAATGTAACTTCTCCAGCCAGGTCAAACTCTACTCCGTATTCATCGGCAATTGCTGCTGTATAGTCTGCTACTATGGTTTGTTTCTTTTCTATAAAATCAGTTGGAGTTGTTCCATCTAACAGATACTCTGCTATTTGAACGGCTACATCTCCTTCTTCTAAGTTGAAGTTTCCTACTTCTCTTTCTCCAACTTTAAGTGTCAGTGTACCTTTTGATGTTTCATCTTTTATTGTATTTATCAAACCATTAGCTGCTGTTAAGACATCTCCTGGGTTTGCATCTGCTTTAAAGGTTGCTGTTATGTTTTCTTCAGCAATTACAACTTCAGCTACATCTATCTTTCCTACTTCTTCTGTTAGATAAGCTATAAAGCCTGCCTTTGCTTTTGCTACTTCATCTTCTGAAGGCTGGCCTACTAAATCAGCTTGTGCTGCTATAATCGCTACTGTTGCTGCATCTACTTCTGCTTGGCTATTCGCAACTGTTACTCCGTTAGCTGCTACTACTAATTGATATGCTTCCCAGCTTTCTACAGTGTAATCAGCTTCTACTACTGCGGCTAACGCTGCATTGTAGGCTGTTAGATCTGCTTCTACCGGCACTTCTACTAAATCAGCTTGGGCTGTTGTAATTGCCAATGTTGCTGCATCTACTTCTGCTTGGCTATTCTCAACTGTTACTCCGTTAGCTGCTACTACTAATTGATATGCTTCCCAGCTTTCTACAGTGTAATCAGCTTCTACTACTGCGGCTAACGCTGCATTG